>NZ_CP009455.1:0-682914 GCF_000759535.1 Pseudomonas cremoricolorata
ACCGCTGCGGCTGCTGCTGGAGTGAATGAACTGGTTATCGCCCCAGATAAATGCCGGCATGACTCACGCGGCCGCGACCATTGGTGCTGAAGAACAGCAGATCACCAGGCTTGAGCTTGTTGCGCGCAACCTTGGGCGCGTCGACGTTGATCATCTCGCGGGTCGAGCGTGGCAGCGACATGCCAGCCTCCTCGCGGAACAGGTAGCCGATAAAACCACTGCAATCGAAACCGGACTGTTCCGAAGTGCCACCGAAACGGTAGCGGGTGCCGATCAGCGCCATGCCGCGTTCGAGGATGCTGTCAGCCAGACCAGGCATCTGGTAAGGCTTGCTGGCGCTGGGGAAGGTGGGTTGCTCTTCGTCTTCGAGAATTGCCAGGTCTTGCTCGGTAAATACGGAAGAGGCCGATGGTTTGGCCTTGGCAGACGATTGAGCGGTGACCTGCGGTTGAACCTGCGGCTGGGTGACGGTGCTTTGCGAAGCACAGCCTAACAGCAGGGTCACAAGTGCTAGGGGCACGAGGGTGCGAAGCGATTTAGCATGAGCACGACCGTGGCATGGGTTTTGGAAGGTGGAAACTATGCCGTCTATCAGACCCATTTGCAAATTTTATGGAAAAAATGTGACTTTTCCGTTTTGCCGGGTTCAAAGGCATACTTCGGTCGTTAACACCCCAAGTATTACCAGCCCAAAGTTTCCTTCAAAAAGGAATGGTCAGCTTGCGTTGAGCCTGCAACGAGGCCTGATCGAGGCGTTCGAGCAAGTCGAACAAGGCGCTCATGCTGCGCGTGCCACGGGTGAGGATGAAATGCCCGACCTCGTCGGTCATCTGCAGGCCACGGCGCGAGGCACGCAACTGCAACGCGCGGAGCTTGTCTTCGTCGGAAAGGCCGCGCATCTGGAAAATCAGCGCCAGGGTCAGGCGCGACTTCAGATCAGGCAGGCGGATAGGCAATTCCCGCGGTGAGCTACTGGCCGCCAGCAGCAGCCGGCGACCGCTGTCGCGCAGGCGGTTGAACAGGTGAACATCGCCTCCTCCCAGTCCGCCTTGCCGGCAATCACGTGCAGGTCATCGATGCAGACCAGCTCGAACTGTTCCAGGTGGTCGAGCAACTCGACGCCGCGGTCGAGCAGCTGCGCCAGTGGCAGATACACCGCCGGTTCGCCCAAACTGCTGGAACGGTGGGTCGCCGCCTGCAGCAGGTGCGAACGCCCTACCCCTTGCTTGCCCCATAGATAGATGAGGCTTTCGTCCAGCCGGCATCGGCTTCGCACAGCCCGCTCGACATAGCCAAGCGCCGCCGCATTGGCGCCCGGTAGTAGTTGATGAAGGTGGCGTCGTCGCGCAAGCGCACACCCAAGGGCAACTGGATCGGTTTCATGCTGGCGGACGGTCACAGGGACCAGAGGGGCCTTAGGTGAAAAGTCGGCAAAGTCTATACCCGCCAGACAGGCCGCACAATCACGACGCCCGGCAGCCCAAGGAAAATCAACGGCTTGCGTAGCACCTAGGGTGAGTCCTGGATGTGCGCCCTCTATTAATGAAGGGCATCGACCCCTGCCCAGCCATTCACCAGCGCATCAACAATCCCTGGAACGGTGCCTGCGCCCCAGGTGCCGGCGGCGTGCCGCTCGGCGCGCCCTCGACCTGCACCTCATGCAGCTGTGCCAGGCCCAGTTGCGCGCGCAGCTGCTCACGACTGCCACTGACGTCCTAGGTGAAGGTGTCGCCCTGGGCCAGTTGCAGGCGCGCGGCGAAGCCTTCGAGCACGCGCTCCAGCTCGGCATAGCGGGCCAGGGTCATGCCCTCGACGCGCAGTTGCACGCCAGTGGCCGTACCGGGACGACTGACATAGCGCGGCGCCAGTCGGTTGCTTACCGCCAGCATCACGGCATCGGCCAACGCTGCCGGGTCGTCCCCCTGCGCGCTGCTTGCTCGTGCTGCTCGCCCAGCCATAACTGCCATTTGCCCTGCCAATGGCCATCGGCCTGCTGGGCGTGTACCGCCAGCAGCGCGTTGGCGCCGTAGCGTTCACCGGCCTCGCGCAGGGCTTTGGTCTTTGCCCTCCAGCGCCTGGCATCGGCCAGCAGTTGTTCCTGCAAATCTGCTAAGGGCAGGCGCAGCGGCAGGCCGCGGTGCTGGGCAGCGCGGCGCAGCGGTTCGGCCGCGCTTTGCCCATCGCCGATCAGGTTGCTGCCCTCGTCATTGTCGAACAGCCACCAGCCCAGAATCGAAGGCCGGTTGCTGCCCCACAACGCCAGCCCCGCCTTGCCCAGCGCCCGCTCGGTGCTGCCGGGGTCGAACTCCACCTGCACGGTCGGCGGCGATCCGCCGTCGAACGCGAACTGGCTGATGATCGGTTGCGGGTCCTGGCGCAGGCTGGCCAGCGCCGCGCTTTGTGCCGCCTTGGCGTCACCGGTCAGGCGCAGCACCAGGGTGTCGAAGGCTTGCCGCGTGGCCTGGCTACGCGCTTCGCTGCCTTGGCCGGACCACTTCACGCACGTGGTACAGCCGGAGACACTCTCGCCGTGGGCGAGGCTCGACAGCGCGACCAGGCAGGCCACGCTCAGGGTAGGGATCAGGCGCATGAACGATTCCTGTACAGATAGACGGTACCGGCGCAGGGGCCTTGCCCATATCCGACCCACGCCGCCGACTACCTTATAGGGGTGCTCGCCCGGCGCACCCTGCAGACGGGCTTTTTCTGCTTTTCCCACCCTGCCCGTCGGCCTGAGGATGGCCGCTGCCGGGCAAGCCTGATAAAATCGCGCGCCTTCGCAGACCGCTGACCGGTCAGGCAGCCGACACCTTCAGCCGGCCCTGGTCGTCGAGGTCGTTTTCCCGAATCCCTCCCTCCTAAAGGCCTGGATCAATGAGCAAGCAACCCTCCCTGAGCTACAAAGACGCCGGTGTAGACATCGACGCCGGCGAAGCACTGGTCGAACGCATCAAGGGCGTCGCCAAGCGCACCGCACGCCCTGAAGTCATGGGTGGCCTGGGCGGCTTCGGCGCCCTCTGCGAGATCCCGGCCGGTTACAAACAGCCGGTGCTGGTGTCCGGCACCGACGGCGTCGGCACCAAGCTGCGCCTGGCTGCTGAACCTGAACAAGCACGACAGCATCGGCCAGGACCTGGTCGCCATGTGCGTCAACGACCTGGTCGTGTGTGGCGCCGAGCCACTGTTCTTCCTCGACTACTACGCCCCGGCAAGCTCAACGTCGACGTCGCCGCCACCGTGGTCACCGGCATCGGCGCAGGCTGCGAGCTGGCTGGCTGCTCGCTGGTCGGCGGCGAAACCGCTGAAATGCCCGGTATGTACGAAGGCGAAGACTACGACCTGGCCGGCTTCTGCGTCGGCGTGGTGGAAAAGGCCGAGATCATCGACGGCTCCAAGGTCGCCACTGGCGATGCGCTGATCGCCCTGCCTCCTCCGGCCCGCACTCCAATGGCTACTCGCTGATCCGCAAGATCCTCGAAGTGTCGGCCACCGACATCGACAATACCCAGCTCGACGGCAAGCCGCTGGCGACCTGCTGATGGCGCCGACGCGCATCTACGTCAAGCCGCTGCTCAAGCTGATCAAGGACACCGGCGCGGTCAAGGCCATGGCCCATATCACCGGCGGCGGTCTGCTCGACAACATCCCGCGGGTACTGCCGGAAAAACGCCCAGGCGGTGGTCGATGTGGCCAGCTGGCAGCGCCCGGCGGTGTTCGACTTCCTCCAGGAAAAAGGCAACGTCGACGAACACGAAATGCACCGCGTGCTCAACTGCGGCGTGGGCATGGTCATCTGCGTGGCGCAGGACAGGTCGAGCGTTCGCTGGCGGTGCTGCGTGATGCCGGCGAGCAGCCGTGGGTCATCGGCCGCATCGAACAGGCCGCAGAAGGTGCTGCACAGGTCGTGCTGAACAACGTCAAGGCACACTGATGCCGGGCGATACCTGTGATGTCGTGGTACTGCTGTCGGGTTCGGGCAGCAACCTGCAGGCGCTGATCGACAGCAGCGCCGCGCCAGGCAGCAAGGTGCGGGTGCGGGCGGTGATCGCCAACCGCGCCGATGCCTACGGCCTGCAACGGGCCGAAGCGGCCGGCATCGCCACGGCGGTGCTCGACCACAAAGGGTTCGATGGGCGCGATGCCTTCGACGCAGCGCTCATGGCGCTGATCGACGGCTTCGCGCCGCAGTTGGTGGTGCTGGCCGGCTTCATGCGCATCTTGAGTGGCGGCTTCGTTCGCCACTACCAGGGGCGCCTGCTCAACATTCACCCTTCCCTGCTGCCCCTGTACAAAGGCCTGCACACGCACCAGCGCGCCTCGATGCCGGACGCTGAGCACGGCTGCAGCGTGCACTTCGTCACCGAGGAACTCGATGGCGGGCCTTTGGTCGTACAGGCAGTGATTGCGGTTGAACCTGACGACACTGCGCAGAGCCTTGCCCAGCGCGTGCATCGCCAGGAACACCAGATCTACCCGCTGGCCGTGGCGCGCGAAGGCGCGCGAGGGGCCGACCCGGCCAGCGGTCATTTGATTCGACCTTAGGAGAACGTATGCGTCGTGCCCTGTTCCTGGCTCTTGCCGTGCTCGCCCTGCCTTTGCAGGCCGCTGATCTGAAACCGTTCTCGGCCAGTTACACCGCCGACTGGAGCAGCTGCCGATGAGCGGCACCGCCGAGCGCAGCCTGGCGAAGAATGCCAACGGCACCTGGGACCTGAACTTCAAGGCCTCCATGATGATCGCCAGCCTGACCGAGCAAAGCACCCTGCGCATGGAGAACGACGCTGCAGCCGCAGACCTATCACTTCGAACGCGGCGGGCTGGGCAAGGCCAAGAAGGTCGACCTGAACTTCGACTGGAACGCCAAGAAAGTCACCGGTAGCGACCGTGGCGATGCCGTCAACCTGCCGCTCAACCGCGGCGTGCTCGAAAATCCTCGTACCAGTTGGCGTTGCAACACGACGTTGCCGCCGGCAAGAAAAGCATGACCTATCAGGTGGTCGACGGTGACGAGATCGACACGACGCCGCGTGCTCGCACTGAAAAAGTCGCGACCAAGACCGGTAACGTCGACGCGATCAAGGTCGAACGCGTGCGCGATCCGAGCCAGAGCAAGCGCATCACCGAGCTTTGGTTCGCCAAGAGCTGGGACTACCTGCTGGTGCAACTGCGTCAGGTCGAGACCGACGGCAAGGAGTACGTGATCGTCCTGCAGGACGGTTCGGTGGATGGCAAGCCGGTCAAAGGTAACTGATCCAATGCGGCTACGTCCCCCCGTTAGCGCCCCCTTCAACACGGGTGATTACGCGCGAACGTCTGCGCGCCATCGCCTCGATCTGCCCTCGATCAACGCCTCGAAGGGCCTGAGCAGTTCATCGACCTGCCCTGCCCCCAGCGCATTCAGCGCTGCACCACCGCCTCTACCGTCGACAACGCCCCTGCGCGCTTGCGCACGCGATAGCGCGACTCGCTGACCTGCGCCAGTGTACCCGCGGCAGTTCGGCCAGAGCCGGGTTCAGGTACAGCAACTTACGCGCTTTGCGCCAAGTGCCATCGGGGACCACCAGCAACAGCGGTTTGCCGCTCGATGCCATCGACGAATCCAACGCGCAGGCCTGCTCGCCAGGAAACAACAACACTGGGCGATAAGCGGGGTCGCTCAACCAACGCGACAGATCCTCGAACACCTCGCCCACCTCCAATTGGGCATTGGCAAGCCCGAGTGACGCCAGACGCGCGGTGTTCAGCGCATGGCCTGCCTCGCTGGCATGCTGCAGCAACAGTACACGCGTACGGCTCGGCAGATAGGGAATGAGTGCACAAAGGCAATGGCTGAGCGGGCGCTGACAGCGCCCGCAGCGGGGTCTGGACATGGGCTTCTCCTTGGCCGGCGCAGTGTGCCACAGGCGGCGGGGAAGCGTTGCTTGGGTGCAAAAGACGCATGGAACGTGCCAGCCATTCGCTACAGGGTTGTAGGAGCGGCTTTAGCCGCGAAAAGGGCCTGAAGGCAAAAGGCCGACGCTCGTGATGAGCATCGGCCCTGTGCAGTCAACGACGCCGTGGCTGGCGTCTGCGCGAGTCATCGTCGCTGGGGATCGGCACCGGTTGCAACGGCGGCGGTATCAGGCCGAGCGCGACGGCCAGATCATGGAACAGTTGTACATACGATCGTTCATAGTGCCCCCTTTTACGGGTAAGCCTCACGGCAAATCCTTACTGGCGATGCTTCGTACAGATCATAGTTGTTACAGCTGTACGTGCATGCGATTTATCTTACAGATGGAGGTAAGTTTGCCTTGGTTCAAGCCCAGCGGGCCAGTTCCGACGGTCCGGTGAACTGTTTCGCCTTGTTGCAACCTGGCGGTCTCGACACCTAGCCCAGTACGCGACGCAATTGCCCGCCTCACCCCACGGCTCCGCGCTGAACCAGCACCACCCCCGCCAGTACCAACAGCGCCCCCAGCACGAAGTTGGCAGTCAATCGCTCACCCAACAGCAGCACGCCCGAAACTCACCCCGAACAACGGCGTGATGAACGAAAACACCGCCAGGTTCGAGGCGAGGTATTTGCGCAGCAGCCAGAACCAGGTCAGGTAACTGACGAACGACACCACCACACCCTGAAACAGCACACTGCCCAGCGCCATCGGCGTAAAGCGCACGTCCAGCACCTGACCGCTCAGGGTCGCGATCAGCAACAGGCCAATGAAGGCCCACCAGCAGCTGATACAGCAGCGTCAGCGAGGCCGGCGCCTCAGACAGCCGCGAGCCACGCACCACCACCGTCGTCGCACCCCAGGCAAGGCCTGCGAGCAAGCCCAGAGCATCACCGAGCAGCATACGGGGTGTCCAATTCAGCCCACGACACGCCGCCGGCGAACGCCGTGGCAATGCCGCCGAAGGCCAGCAGGATACCCAGCCACTGTAAGCGCCGCAGCCGTTCGCTGGGCAAGGTCAGGTGCAAACCGAGGGCAGTGAAGATGGGCGCGGTGTACAGAAACACCGACATGTGCGCGGCGCTGGTCAGCTTCAGGCCCTCGGCGATGAACAAAAACTCCAGGCCGAACAGCCCGCCCGCCAACAGACCCGGGCGCCAGGTACACCCTAGCTGCATCCACTCCCGGCGCCAGCACACCAGCGCCGCTACCAGCACAGCGGCAATGCCTGAACGCAGCGCCGCCTGCATCACCGGCGCGATGTCCACCGCTGCCCATTTGATCAACACTTGCTGGCTGCCCCAGATCAGGCACAGCAGCATCATCAGCTGGAAGGCGAAGGCATCGGGTTGCTGGCGAGTCGCGCTCATGACCGACGCTGCTCAACGGAGTGATTCACGGGCAAACCCCTGTCGGTTGCGGTAAGCCCGCGATTATCAAGCGCTGAACATCGATGCGCCAGCGCTGGGCCAGGTCAGGCGATCTGCGCTTTGCTGGCCACGTCTGCGAAAGTTGCCTGATCCAGTGCATCGGGCTGCTCGTCGAGCACCTGGCGCGGGTGCTCAAAGCCCGGGATGCTGCTGTCGATCATGCTGATCAGCTGCGAGCCGCGGGCCGTGAGCACGAAGTTTTCGCCGTTGCCGCCCTCACTCTCGGGGCGACTTTCGATGAAGCCGCGATCGAGCAGCAGCTTTTCATACTCGCAGGCCCGAGTTTTCAGGCGATCGACGTCGCCCACCGGCTCGCCATTGGCGGCGAGCTCTGCCGCGTGCTGCTCGGCATAGGGTCGTGGCGTGAAATTCTGGTCTGCACCGTTTTGCACTTCGTGAAGCAGGCGCTCGATCAAGTTCCAGTCATAAGTGGTCATGGCGTTGGCCTCGCAGGCTGCAGGGTGAGTACAGGTCTTGGGACCGAAGCACGACGCTAGGTGTTCAGAAAGAACGCCGAGCGGCAACCCGGTCAGCTCGGCTGAACTTCATCGAGTCGCTCTGTTCCACCGCTTACATCGCCACAACCTGAGGACGTGCCATGAAACCCTTCGTGCAAGTGATCTGCGCTGCCAGCCTGCTGAGTGCCCTGCCAAGCTGGGCCTGCAGCCTGGAAGAAGCCACCGCCAAACGCGAGCAACTCGCCGGGCTGGTCACCCAGCTCACCGACCAGGACCCGCAGAAGGCCAAGGAAATCAACGAAGAGCTGCAAGGCATGAAGCTCGACAGCGCCAGCAGCGATTTCTCAAGCCAGTGCCAGCTCATCGATAAACGCATGCAGGAATTGAAAACCGCAGAGAAAAAGGCCGGCTGAGTCAGGCGCTGACGGTACAGGTCGAGCCTGTGCCGTCAGCATGACCGCGAGACGTTACTCAGCTGCAGGCGCGCGCTTTTTCAGTGGTGCCATGCCGTCAGCACTGGCCAATGGCGCATTGCGCGGCGCCTTGGCCGCCGGCTTGCGCTTGGCCGCGACCTTCTTGTCGCCGCCTTTCTTATCGGTGGTTTTCTTCTTTTTCACCCCGGCAGCCTTGCCCGATGCCTTGACCTTCTTCGGCCCGCCGTAGGTGCCTTTGACTTCCTTGATGACGCGGCGCTCGAACTGCTGCTTGAGGTAGCGTTCGATGCTCGACATCAGGTTCCAGTCGTTGTGGGTAATCAGCGAAATCGCCAGACCCTCGCCGCCGGCCCGGCCGGTACGGCCGATGCGGTGCACGTACTCATCGCCGCTGCGCGGCATGTCGAAGTTGATCACCAGATCGAGGCCGTCGATGTCCAGGCCGCGCGCCGCCACGTCGGTGGCCACCAGCACTTTCGAGCCACCTTCCTTGAAGCGCTCGATGGCCTGCTTGCGGTCTTTCTGATCCTTGTCGCCGTGCAGCACGAACGCCTTCACCTCTTTGGCCACCAGGTGACCGTAGATGCGGTCGGCCATGGTCCGGGTGTTGGTGAAGATGATCGCCTTCTTGAAGGTCTCGTTGCTCAACAACCACTGGACGATCTGCTCTTTGTGCTGATCGTGGTCGGCGGTGATGATCTGCTGGCGAGTGCCTTCAGCCAGTTGCGAAACGCGGTTGAGCATCAGGTGCTCAGGGTCGTTCAGCACCTTGCCGATCATGTCGCGCAGCGCCGCGCCACCGGTGGTGGCCGAGAACAGCAGGGTCTGCTGACGGTTAGCGCACTCTTTGCACAGGCGCTCCATGTCTTCGGCAAAGCCCATGTCGAGCATGCGGTCGGCCTCATCCAGCACCAGCACCTGCACGTGGGACAGGTCAAGATTGCCGGCATTGAGCTGCTCGAGTAGACGGCCCGGGGTGCCGATCAGCACGTCCGGCACCTTGCGCAGCATCGCGGCCTGCTCCTTGAAGTCTTCACCGCCGGTGACCAGGCCCGCCTTGATGTAGGTGAACTGGGCGAACAGCTGTACTTGCTTGAGGGTCTGCTGGGCCAGCTCACGGGTCGGCAGCAGGATCAGCGCACGGATTTCCACTCGCGGGCCTTGCAGGTCGACCAGGCGGTTGAGCATCGGCAGCACGAAGGCGGCGGTCTTGCCACTGCCGGTTTGCGCGGTTACCCGCAGGTCACGCCCTGCGAGGGCCAGGGGAATGGCCGCCGCCTGCACCGGGGTCGGCTCGACAAATTTCAGCTCGGCCACGGCTTTGAGCAGGCGTTCGTGCAGGGTGAGTTGGGAAAACACGGCGTAACCTCAGACAAGTAGCGGGAATTCGGCTGCATAGGGTAACGTTTTCCCCGGTCGGAGCCGAGTTTCTTTTGCTCCCCTTACCCGCGTGCCATCGCCGCACTCAATTTCGCTGCACAGGTTTTGCCAACGCTCATGAATTTCCAACAAATGTGGACCGACGCTCTGGATGTCTGGGGCACCCTCGATCAACACCCAATGCTGCACGCTGCCCTCGGCCTTGCCGTGCTGCTGCTGGTGTCTTTCCTGCTCGGGCGCCTGGCGCGCTTCGTGGTGCTGCACGGCGCTCGCCTGCTGGCGCGCCAGCCAGCGCTGCGCTGGGTCGACGACCTGCGCCACAACAAGGTGCTGCACCGCCTGGCGCAAACCGTGCCGTCGCTGGTCATCCAGTTCGGCCTGAAGTTGGTGCCGCAGCTCAGCCCCACCGCCCTGCACTTTCTCGACAACGTCGCCCTGGCCATCACGCTGCTGTTCCTGAGTCTGGCGCTGTCGTGCCTGCTCGACGCCCTGCTGGCCATCTACGCCCGCACCGAGCATGCCCGCACCCGCTCGATCAAAGGCTATGTGCAACTGGCGAAAATGGTGCTGTGGGTATTCGCCGTCATCATCATCGTCGCCACCCTGATCGACCGCTCGCCCTTGCTGCTGCTGTCGGGTCTGGGCGCCATGTCGGCGGTGCTGCTGTTGGTCTACAAAGACACCCTGCTGTCGTTCGTGGCTAGCGTACAGCTCACCAGCAACGACATGCTCCACGTCGGCGACTGGATTGAAATGCCCCAAGTCGGCGCCGATGGTGATGTGGTCGATATCAGCCTGAACACGGTAAAAGTACAGAACTTCGACAAGACCATCGTCTCGATCCCCACCTGGCGCCTGATGAGCGAATCGTTCCGCAACTACCGTGGCATGCAGCAATCAGGCGGCAGGCGCATCAAGCGCAGCCTGTTCATCGACGTGTCCACCGTGCGTTTCCTCACCCCCGATGAAGAACAGCGCCTCGGCGCCGTGCGCCTGGTCGGCGAGTACCTGGCGACCAAGCGCAAGGAACTGCACGAGTGGAACGAGGCCCAGGGCCTGGGCGAAGAACTGGCTGCCAACCGCCGCAAACTCACCAACATCGGCACCTTCCGCGCCTACGCCCTGGCCTACCTGAACAACCACCCCGACATCCACCCCAACATGACCTGCATGGTCCGCCAGATGCAGACCACCGCCGAAGGCGTGCCGCTGGAACTCTACTGCTTCACCCGTACCACCGCCTGGGCCGACTACGAGCGGATTCAGGGGGATATCTTCGATTACCTGCTGGCGGTGTTGCCGGAGTTTGGCTTAAGCCTCTACCAGCAGCCCAGTGGCAACGATATGCGGGTGGGGTTGGTGGGGCGTGGTGCACCGGCGGCGGAGCTTGAGACAGGGCCGGCGCAGCGCAGGCTAGAGCAGATGAGCGAGGCCTGAAGCGATTCGACGATGCCGGGCGTGGGTGGAAGAAACAGACTCAGCGCCCGGTTTCGATGACGGCAACACGTCGGATGACGCGGGCCTTCGACCTGGACGCTGTATCGGTCAGGCAACGTTTGTCTGGGGCCCCTCAATCGCGGCGCACATTCGCTTGCGCCCATGCTTCGGCATGGGTCACCGGTAATCCATGTTGCGCGTTGAAGGTCTGTTCCATGCTCCAGGCCACACCCCCGGCCCATGGAAAGTGTGTTCTATGGCTTGGCGCTACCGTTGTCGGATACTGGTGTGGCTACGGTGGTCGCATGACCTGTCGTCTCCACCCCTGTTGATGCGGCCTTATTCTCAGGATTGAGTCTTTTGGCCTTTTCTTCAATTGAGCTCTTCAAAAGATTACGTATCCCTGTCGGATGGCACCTTAAAAAATACTCATCCAACGCGGAAACAGCCGAATCGAAAGAATCGATGGTCTCGGGCCAGGTTTTATTCGGCACCATGATTCGACTGAGGATGCGAGCTTTATCGTTGGCTCTTGCAGACTGAACGAGTTCACGTAACAAACCGACGTCGGTCGACGCTAGAAAAGCACTGTTGTACGCATCGAACGAGGCCGAACCGAAGCCGAAGGCAGCACCTGTGGCGCCTGTTACCGCTGAGCCGGCATCGGCCAAGCCCAATATTGCGGAGGTCAGGCTGCCAACCAGTACCGTTTGCTTTTGAACATACTCGCGATGCGCTCGGGTGAAATCAATGCGTGAGAAATAATCGCCACACTGTAAGTCGTAATAGGTCATGCCGCTTTCCAAAAACTGTTTCAGATCACTGGCCTGAGGATTCGTCATGGCGGCCCTGTAACTGGTTTTGAACCGCGCTAGTTGATCTACAAACTTTACATCCCCATCGAGTTGCTTTTCCGCACGGCTATTCGGATCATTCGCCGCGGTCATTTGACCCTTGAGAGGGTTGCTGTCCTGGTAGGGGGTCTGCAAGTTTGGAAACCTACTGCAGCCGGAAACAAAAAACATCATGGACACCCAACACAACAGCGAGAAACCATAGGCCTTATCCATGTGATCACCCATTCTCGATTGAAGCATCAGTTAGACGTCGTCAGGGTGGAACATGCGTCAAGCCTGGCGACACCGCCCCACGCACTGAAGATCGCTTGGCCGTACTGGTCAATCTGGTCTTGAGTGACAGGTTGACCGCGTCCGAAGTGCTTCAAGACATCGTTGGCAGGGAAGACCAGATAATCGACGGATTTAACTGCCAGGTGCTTGATGTGCGAATACGTGTCCGTCGCTGCTACCGGTTTTCCCGACAGATAAGAGGTCAACGCAATACTCCCTTCTCCAAGCCCGTTCTCCGGGCCGGTATCGCCATGAATCGCATAAGCGATTTTCCCGGTCTTGTTATTCCTCAGAACGACCAGATCTCCGCCATCTGTGACGATCCCCTGGGATTCCCAGCGGGTATTCTTGGGATAGACGACGGCATGGATGGTCAGGCTATCTACATAAATACTCTGATTACACTTATCACCGGCCCCGAGTCTCACCTTTGTCTGAGACACGAAAAAACCTGTGTTATCGCCCTCCAATTGTATGCACGGGGTGGACCGCGTACCGCGAGTTGCCTTGGTCCAAGGAATGATGTTTCCAGTCAAGACCCTGGGGTACTTACTCGAATCGAAACCCAGAGCGCGCGCGCCCTCAAAGGCCGTGATATAGCTCATGTAGCATTTTTTATCACGCTCTCTGGCATTGCCCTTGGCACAGTCGATACGGTGGCCTGAAGCATCCCACGCAGAGGTGATGGCATTGACGATATTGTTGTATGCAAGCGTCTTACCGTGGGGATCATCAGGATGGTAAGAGCGTGCAGCACCATCGGTGTTGACACTCATGCGAGAGCGGTAATAGAGAGAGGGTATCTGCTCAGATGCGCTGTAGATGGTCTTGCCGGTGCCGTGATGCGTATAGGCCGGTGCCATTGCACATGACACGGTCGGTGGCTGTGCATACAGCGGACTGCCCAAACCGATAAAGAAAAATGAACAAGCTAGCGTTCTTGATAGCGCCATTTATTTTTCCTTGTTGACTGAACCTTTAGCGTTCCGCCTACCCCACGGTGGGTAATTACGGTTTAGTAGAGGAATCTGACACGTGCCAGCTCGCTGAAACGTTATTTTCGCACCCTGCTTCAATCCGCCTAAACAAGTTCTTTAGTTGTGCGATTCGAACGGGACGCCAAGGCTTCGGCTTAACGCCTGTGTGTATCGTTTATTTAACAAATCAGGCAAGCGCCGGACTATCCCGTCTCGGTAGCGCTACACCCAATGCCCAACTTTACAACCTGACTGAGACTGCCAACGCCAACGGCCAACTGCCCTTCGGTTTGCCCGCACGCGCCCTGCTGCCACGTCTCGACGCCGCAGCTCAATCCTGTAGGATCTTTCTGAATCCAACACCGAATCCTTCAAGATTTACACCGTGGCGAACTATCCTACGCGCCACGCCGAACCTTCGCCGTTGTCGGGAAAATGCTTCAGGACTAACGTCCACCGCGTCGTTTCGACGACCGGGTGTGAGAACCCGAACCGAGTAAGTTCAGCTGCCTTTCATGGTGGTCATGCGCGGGCAGACTTCGGTCTGGCCGGGGCTCCTTGCTCGCTCGGTTTCTCACCCCGCGTATGACCGCCACCCAAACCCGTGAGAAGGTCGAGTGGCGGTTTTTCTCTGACTTCGCAAGGACTTATCCGATGAAAAAGCCGATTCCTGATCCACCCTGCATCCGGAACACCTCCCACTACTACCTGATCAACCCCGACCTCAACCCCGCCGACGCCCTGACCCACACCCTGGAACTGATGTCCGGCATCAAAACCACCCTGGACGAATACATCTGCGCCAACGCCGGTGAGCCTGGTGTGCCGATGCTGGTCAACACGGTCCATCAGGTGCAGATGGTCCAGGCGCTGACCAGCTTCGTCTTGCAGCGTGATGAGCAGGCGCCGTGATGCCGTCTGCGAAGCCAGGAACACAACAGGCTTAGAAATCCACCTTCCCCCGCCCCGCCTTCACCGAACCTCGCCTGGCTTTACCGTCCAGACGACGCGTCTTGGAGCCGAGGGTGGGTTTGGTCGGGCGGCGTTTCTTTTCGGTCTTGCCGGCCGCCAGAATCAGCTCGGCCAGCCGCGCCAGGGCATCGGTGCGGTTCTGTTCCTGGGTGCGATACTGCTGGGCCTTGAGAATCAACACCCCGTCGGCGGTGATACGCGAGTCGCGCAGGGCCAGCAGGCGCTCCTTGTAGAACTCGGGCAGCGACGAGGCCTTGATGTCGAAACGCAAGTGCACCGCGCTGGAGACCTTGTTGACGTTCTGCCCACCCGCGCCCTGGGCGCGGATGTAGCTCAGTTCGATGTCGCTATCGGGCAGGTGCACGGAGTTGGAGATGATCAGCATGGGAGGGCCTTGGTGAGTTGGGCCATTATCACCGGCCACCCAGCTTCCAGCCACCCCGCCACTGCGCCACAATCCCTCCACCTTCTCCAACTGCGAACACGGGCACCCTCCCATGCTCTACCGCCACCTGATCAAGAAACTCGACCTCACCTCCCTGCACCTGCTGGTTTCGATCCACGAAGAAGGCTCGCTCACCAAAGCCGCCGAGCGGGAAATGCTTGCGCTGTCGGCGGCGAGCAAGCGCTTGCAGGAGGTCGAGCAGGTGCTGGGCATTGCCTTGTTCGAGCGCACCCTCAAGGGCATGAAGCCGACGGCGGCCGGGGAAACCTTGCTGTTCTATGCGCGGAAAATCCTCATGGATGTGGAGAAGATCAGCATCGACGTTGGCGAATACCTGGAGGGTATTCGGGGGCATGTGCGGATGATGGCCAATATCTCGGCGATCATCGAATTTTTGCCTGAAGACTTGCAGCGTTTCATGTCCAGCCATGGGCAGGTCAAGGTGCACCTTGAAGAGCGGCCCAGCGCCGGGGTGGTCAAGGGGGTTGGCGAGGGGGCAGCGGACCTGGGCATCTGCTCAGCCGACATCGACATCGGTGAACTGGTGGCGGTGCCCTACCGTCACGATGAGCTGGTGGTGGTCATGCGCCAGGATCACCCGCTGGCCGCGCACTCGCACGTGCCGTTTCGCGAAACGCTGGCGTTCGATCAGGTGGGGCTGCATACCGACAGCTTCATCAACCTGCGCACCCAGGCGGCGGCGCGCAGCGAGGGGAAGATACTCAAGCAGCGCATTCAGGTGCCCGGTTTCGACGGCGTGTGTCGCATGGTCCAGGCTGATCTCGGCATCGGCGTGCTGCCGCGCAAGGCCTTCGAGCTGATCGGCAAGCCGCTGGGCCTGTACGCCGCGGGCATCGACGACGACTGGGCGCAGCGCACGCTGTCGCTGGTGGTGCGCAATCGCGAGGGGCTGTCGCCGGTCAGTCGCCTGCTGTACGAGCATTTGTTGCACGATCAGCCTTGAGCCTTCGCGTTTGACGAAGGCCTGTCGAAAATTGGCGATTAGCCCGCGCGCAGGTGCATCACTAGGATTGGCCGAAATTCCAAGAAACTGAGGCCATACCCCATGACTGCATTGACCGGACTTCGGGTCATCGAGATCGGCACCCTGATCGCCGCCCCGTTCGCCGCCCGCCTGCTGGCCGAATTTGGCGCAGAGGTGATCAAGATCGAGTCCATGGGCAGCGGCGACCCCTTGCGCAAATGGCGCAAGCTGCACGAGGGCACCTCGCTGTGGTGGTACCTGCAATCGCGCAACAAGCAGTCGCTGGCGCTGAACCTCAAATCCGCCGAAGGCATCGACATCATCAAGCAGTTGGTCGAAAGCGCCGACGTGCTGATCGAAAACCTGCGCCCCGGCGCCCTGGAAAAGCTCGGCCTGGGCTGGGATGTGCTGCACGCGCTGAACCCCAAACTGACCCTGGTGCGCATCTCCGGCTACGGCCAGACCGGCCCCTACCGTGATCGGCCGGGTTTTGGCGCCATCGGCGAGGCCATGGGCGGCATCCGCTACACCACCGGCAGCCCGGACAGCCCGCCGGCCCGCGTGGGCGTCAGCCTGGGCGATTCGCTGGCCTCGATGCATGCGGTGATCGGCGCGCTGATGTCGGTGCTGCGGGTCAAGACCGGCCAGGGCGACGGGCAGATCGTCGATGTCTCGCTGGTGGAAAGCGTGTTCAACGTGATGGAAAGCCTGGTGCCGGAATACGCTATGCTCGGCCATGTGCGCGAACGCACCGGTGGCGCCCTGCCGGGCATCGCGCCGTCGAACACCTACCCCACCCAGGATGACGCCTTCGTGGTGATCGCCGGCAACAGCGACCCGATCTTCAACCGCCTGATGCGGGCAATCGGCCGGCCGGACTTGGCCGAGCGCGAGGACCTGCGCCATAACGACGGGCGCGCCCCGCAAAGCCAGATGCTCGACGACGCTATCAGCGCCTGGACCCGCAGCCACTCGATCGAGCAGGTACTGGCCGAGCTGGAGCAGGCCGAGGTGCCGGCCGGGCGCATCTATTCGGTCGCCGACATCGTCGCCGACCCGCACTACCAGGCCCGCGAGATGATTCTCGACACCACGCTGCCAGGCGGCGCCGAGGTGAAGATGCCCGGCATCGTCCCTAAGCTCTCGGACACCCCCGGCAAGGTCAACTGGCAGGGTCCGCAACTGGGCCAGCACACCGACGCGGTACTGGCCGAGCTGGGCCTGGATGCCGCGACCATCGAGCGCCTCAAGGCTGCGGGGGTGGTGCAATGATCGGCGACTACAGCGAGCGGCTGATCGTTCAGGAAGTCTCGCCCCGCGACGGTTTGCAGATCGAACCGCGCTGGGTCGAGACCGCCGACAAGATCGCCCTGATCGATCGCCTGTCCCTGGCCGGTTTTTCCCGTATCGAAGCCGGCTCGTTCGTCTCGCCCAAGGCCATTCCGGCGCTGCGTGACGGCGAGGCGGTGTTTCAGGGCCTGACGCGCCAACCGGGGGTCATCTACGTGGCCCTGGTGCCGAACCTCAAGGGCGCCCAGCGGGCGATCGCGGCCGGTGCCGATGAGCTGAACCTGGTGATGTCGGCTAGCCAGACCCACAACCGCGCCAACATGCGCATGAGCTGCGAGCAGTCGCTGCAGGCCTTCCGCGACGTGGTCACGGTGGCGGGCGAAACGCGCCTGAGCCTCAACGGTTCGGTGGCGACGGCCTTCGGTTGCCCGTTCGAGGGCGCCATCAGCGAAGACCGCGTGTGCGCGCTGGTGGATCACTACCTCGAGCTGGGCATGACGGGCATTTCCCTGGCCGACACCACCGGCATGGCCAACCCGCGCCAGGTCGGACGGCTGGTCAGGCGCGTGCTCGAGCGGCTGCCGGCGGCGCAACTGACCCTGCATTTCCACAACACCCGGGGCCTTGGCCTGTGCAACGTACTGGCGGCCTATGAGGCCGGTGCGCGGCGCTTCGATGCCTCGCTCGGCGGGCTGGGCGGCTGCCCGTTCGCCCCCGGGGCGTCGGGCAACATCTGCAGCGAAGACCTGGTCAACCTCTGCGACGAGGTCGGCATCGATACCGGCATCGACCTGTCCCTGCTGCTTGAGCTTTCCCGCACCTTGCCGGCGTTGCTCGGCCACGACCTGCCCGGGCAGGTGGTCAAGGCAGGGCGCAACTGCGACCTGCACCCAGCGCCGAACTTCGACGCCTGAACCGTATGGGCCGCCCCGCCGCGGCCCACCGGCACCATCCAGAACACAACAACAATCAAGCTCGAACATGGGCTGATCTGGAGATTGCACATGAGTCTGACTGCGACTGCTTCCACCGATTTGACCGACGATTCAACAAGAGAAAAAGCCCTGGTGCGCCGGGTCGCCTGGCGCCTGATGCCGTTGATCATGGTCTGCTACCTGTTCGCCTTCTTCGACCGCATCAACATCAGCTTCGCCAAGTTTCAACTGCAGGCCGACCTGTCGCTGAGCGACACCGCCTATGGCTTGGGCGCGGGGCTGTTCGTGGTCGGTTACGTGCTGTTCGAAGTGCCGAGCAACATGATGCTGTACAAGGTCGGGGCGCGCCGCTGGATCGCGCGGATCATGATGTCGTGGGGCATCGCCACCGCGCTGATGATGTTCGTCACCCACGAATGGCAGTTCTATGTGCTGCGCTTCGTGATCGGCGCGATGGAGGCCGGTTTCGCCCCTGGCGTGCTGTACTACCTGACCCTGTGGTTCCCGCAGAGCTACCGCGGGCGCATCACCTCGACGCTGTTCCTGGCCTCGGCCTTCGCCGGCCTGCTCGGGGCGCCGGTGTCTGGCTTCGTGCTGGGACACATGGACGGTCTGCTCGATCTGCGCGGCTGGCACTGGCTGTTTCTGGTCGGTGGCATTCCCTGCCTGCTGCTCGGCGTGCTGGTGCTGAAGATGCTGCACGACCGCATCGACGACGCGCCGTGGCTGAGCAGCGATGACAAGCGTTTTCTCTCCAGCCGTATCGCCCGGCACGAAGCCAACAGCCACGGCTCGCTGCTGGCCGCCATCCGTTTGCCCGGCTTCCTGCTGCTCGGGCTGATCTACTTCCTGATCCAGGTGGCCTCCTACGGCCTGAACTTCTGGGCTCCGCAGCTGATTCGCAGTTCGGGTGTGGAAGACCCGCTGGAGATCGGCTTCATGACCGCCGTGCCGTACATCTTCGGCGCGCTGACCATGATCGTCGTCGGGCGGCTGTCCGATGCCAGTGGCGAGCGGCGCAAGTTCGTCTGCGCCCTGGTGGTGGCCGGCGCGCTGGGCTTCTTCAGCGCCGGGGTGTTCGCCCAGCACGTGTGGCTGCTGATGACATCGCTGGCACTGCTCGGCGGTGGGGTGATCGCCTCGATCCCGGCGTTCTGGGCACTGCCGCCGAAACTGCTGGCCGGTGCCGGGGCTGGGGCTGCGGGCGGGATCGCGCTGATCAACACCATGGGCCAGTTCGGCGGCATCGTCAGCCCGGTGATGGTCGGCTACATCCGCGACATGACCGGCAGCACCACGCCTGCGCTGTACGTGATCGGCGGTGTCGGCCTGTTCGCCGCGGCGCTGCTGTACTGGGCGCTGCCTGAGCGGTTGCGTACCAAGGATATCGCTCAGAACGGCTAAAGCGCCTCAGGCAAGGTGCCGATAGACAGTAAACCCCTGCATCGGCACCCCACCATGAAACCATCGCTGCTGGCGCTGGCTGTACTCTTGGCCGCCCTGGCCACTCCGGCCCTCGCCCTGCAAGGTCCGGTCAGTGACGATCAGGTGGCGCAGCGCATCATCGACCAATCCATCGCCGCCTACCCCGGCCCCTGCGCCTGCCCCTACAACCGCGCCCGCAACGGCAGCAGTTGTGGCCGGCGCAGCGCCTACAGCCGGGCAGGCGGCTACGACACGCTGTGCTACCGCGAGGATGTCAGTGATGAGGACATTCAAGCGTATCGACAGCGCCATGGGCTCACGCCAGGGTCGGGTGTCGGCAAGCGCACGCAGTGAACGGCCTCTGCCCCAACGCCGCACGCTTGAAATGCTGACCTTCGATGGCGCAAACAAGTTGAACCATCGCCCGCCTCCCCCGCCCTAACCCTGTGCAACTTATTCCCCGCTCGGGCCAAGCCTGAGCCGTCCATCCATGCACAGAGGTTCACTCATCATGAAAACTGAACAGGTCGAAGGCACTGTAGAGAAAGTGGCCGGCAAAGCGCAGAGCGCAGTGGGCAAACTGTTCGGCGACTGCAAACTGCAGGCCGAAGGTGAAGGCCGTCAGGCCTCCGGCCAACTGACCCAGGCCTATGGCGATGCGCTGGACAGCGTGTCGAGCTTCGTCAAGGAAAAGCCAGTGGCCGCCGCCGCAATCGGTGCCATCACCCTGCTGGTGCTGGGCCGCCTGCTGCGCCGTTGAGCCCAACACAACGGCGCGTGCCCGACACGCTGCCGTGAACCCCGTGCTCCTGATCGAGACTCGATCGTGGAGCATGGGGCATTTGTACACCGCTGACGTCACCGATTAACCCTTTCAAAGTCGCTCATGGATTAACGCGTCTGTGTCTGCCAAGGATTAGCTTGCACATGCCATGCCCCACCGAAACCTTTCTGCACATCATTGCGCAGATCGAACACACTTATCGTCATGAACTGACCGAGAAACGAAAGCAACGCGCCGGAGGTCGAGCCGTTCGCTTGGAGCTCCGCTATTTCTGGTTTGCAATAATCGCACCTTCGATTCTGGCAATCACAATCGCCGGTATCGGCGGGCTATTTGCCATGGATGACCTGTTTGTTGTCAGTTGGATACTGATCGCATTGTCGTATCTATCATTGTTGCTGTATCCCTTCGTGACGCTCTACCTGTATCGCGAGTCAGTGAAGAAAGTGTTGTTCAGTCCATTTGGTCAGTTACTGGAAGCCAACGTCCGGCACCTAATGGCGGCGGACGCGCGCCACCTTCCTGATCTTCTGGCTCTGGACGCACAGACACTAAAGGTGGGCCTTCTTGAGCTCAAAAGTGGGCGGGACGCCCTGTCGATGCGGACACACCTTGTCTGCGGCGCATTGCACAAAGTCGGCATCCTGCCAGGACTGCTGGCGCTGATTCTTGGGCTTGCCCAGGCACTGGAGGCTTTCAACGCACTCGCGATCACGGTGCCCATGGACTGGTTTTTCGCCATCGCCGTGATCAACCTGTTCTTCTTCATGTTGTCCGGCTACGCGCAAGTACTGCTAGGCCACCACACGCGCATGATCGCGCTGTGCGAGCTGGCAATCGAGCTGAAAGAGGCTTCGTGAACCAACGCCAAGACCCTACCGGGACAGATGCAGACCTGCGCACCTCGGTATACGTGCGCGCAACTCTCAACCTAACTCAATAACCCTCCGCGCAGACGTCAGCCACTCACCAAGCTCAGACAATTTGCTCTTGATCCCGGGCAGGTGCGAGCTGCCACCGTATCCTGAGACACTCGCTGGTCCTATCGTCGAAGCCTTCGCGGTTTTCAAACCTGCGCAGTAGAGGGATCTCCCAGAATGTTCTACGCCACACTATTAAACGGTGAACCGTTGTCTGAGCAACCTTCACGAATCGTTGTCCCGTGGTGGAGCTTCACCAAGCCAGTGCTGGCCGCAGCGGCGCTTTCACTTGTTCGTGATGGACTGATCCAGCTTGATGATCCAGTTCAGGAAGGTCACTTCACCCTGCGCCAACTGCTCAAACACCAGGCCGGACTTGCCGACTACTCCGAGCTGCCGGAGTACCACGCAGCCGTTGCCCAGGGCCAGACGCCATGGTCAGCCGATGAAATGATGCACCGCCTTGACGGTTACAGCTTGCGCTACCGGCCAGGAGCCGGCTGGCGATACTCGAACGTTGGCTACATGCTCGTTGCCCGACTGATCGAGCGGGTCACGGGACTGGGCATTGAGCAGGCACTGATCCAACGCGTTTTGTCGCCACTGGGTTTGACACAAGCCCGACTGGCCAAAACGTCGGAGGACCTGGCTGAGGTCTATCCGCAAGGCCTGGCGTCCTATGATCCTGGCTGGGTTTATCATGGTCTGCTGGTGGGGCCGCTCACAGAGGCCGCAGCGTTGCTGGACCGTTTGCTGGGCGGAATGCTTCTCCCTCGTTCGTTGCTCAGGGACATGCAGGAGGCATTCGTACTCGGCGGCCCCCTGCCGGGAAGGCCGTGGGCAACTGCGGGCTATGGGCTGGGGTTGATGATCGGCGAAAGCGAATGTGGACACAGACTTGCTGGACACACTGGGGTCGGGCCAGGTGGTGTTATCGCGGTATTTCACTATTCCAGTGACAATCAAGCGGCAACGTGCGCTGCGTTCAGGGCAGACGGCGCCGAAGGGATGGTTGAAGCAGCCGTTCTGGAACACCTTCTGGCTGCTGTTGGAACCGGTGAACGTCGGTGAATGCACTGGCGCAGGCCCAGTTGCGGAGCGCTCTACAGTGCTGGCAGTCGGGTTATTTCGCAGCCTTTCGCGGGTAAACCGCAGCGGCGGACCGTCCGCTCCTACAGTGAGCTGACTGGCATTAGCCCGCATTTGCCCGCCCACCCACAAACCCCTTAGTCTGCCCCTCCCGACGCAAGCGATCCCCATCCCGCGTCACCGCTGCGAACAGGTACGCCATGCAAATCGACGAAGAGCTCACCCTGAAGAAGCTCGAAACCTTCCTCGCCTTCATGCACAGCGGCAACCTGGCGCGTGCGGCGAGTGCGTTGAACACCAGCAGCGTCAGCGTGCACCGGGCCATTCACTCGCTGGAAAATGCCCTGCGCTGCCCGCTGTTCAAGCACCAGGGGCGTACGCTCATACCGTTGGAAAGCGCCTATGTGCTGGAAGAAAAAGCCCGCAAGCTGATCCAGGACACCAGCGAAATGGTTCGCGCCACCCGTGAGGCGGCGGGTTTTTCCGCCGAGCGTTTCAAGCTTGGCACGCTGTATTCGCTGACGGTCAAGACCGTGCCGCAGTTGATCATGGGCCTGAAGCTGCGGCGCAGCGAGCTGAACATCGACCTGACCCTGGGCTCGAACGTCGACCTCATGTACCGGCTGAAAAACCTCGAACTGGACGCCATTCTGGTGTCGCTCAACGACAGCACCTGCGACCCGGCCTGCGAGCAATTGCCGCTGTTTTCCGACGACATCTTCCTGGCCGTGCCGAACGAATCGCCCTTTGCCGAGCAGGCCGAGGTCGATCTGGCAGACCTTGCCAGCGCGACGTTCATTACCTTGAGCCAAGGCTTTGCCACCCACAGTGATGGCGAGCGGGTGTTCGAGCAGGCCGGGTTCGAGCCGAACGTGGCGATGCAGGTGAATGACATTTTCACCCTGCTCAGCCTGGTCAGCTCGGGTGTTGGTTATGCGCTGCTGCCGGGGCGGATTTCTGCGGTGTATGAAAACCGCATCCGCCTGATTCCGTTGCAGGCGCGTTATCGCTCGCAGCAGCACATCGGCGTGCTGTTCCTGAAAACCCGCGAGCGCGACCCGAACCTGCTGGCGCTGGTCGCCGAGTGCCGCATGTACAGCCTGCAACGCGAAGCGTCCGGCCCGGCGGACTGACCCCGGGCCGAGCGCTGCGGGCGGCTCAGCCGACCAGGCCGCGCACGCAGAAGTACAGCAGCGAAGGCCCGAGCAGGCAGCCCAGCCCGGTGTGGAAGGTGGCGGTCAGGGCGCCATACGGCACCAGGCGCCGGTCGGTCGCCGCCAGCCCTGCAGTCACGCCGCTGACCGTGCCGGCCAGGCCGCCGAAGACCATCGCCGAGCGCGGGTTGTCCAGCGCCAGCAGGCGCGCCGATACCGGGGTGAAGACCATCACCAGAATCGCCTTGATCAAGCCAGTGGCGATCGACAAGGCCATGACATCGGAGCTTGCGCCCAGCGCCGCGCCAGTGATCGGCCCGACGATGTAGGTCACCGCGCCTGCACCGATGGTGGTGATGCTCACCGCATCGCGGTAGCCGAAGCTCCAGGCCACCAGGGCGCCGACGATGAACGGCAGGATGGTGCCCAGCAGCAGCGCCACGGCGCCGATCATGCCGGCCTTGCGCGCTTCGGTGGCCTGCACTTCGAAGGCGGTGGCGACGATGGCGAAATCGCGCAGCATCGCCCCGCCCATCAGCCCGATCCCTGAGAACAGCGTGAGGTCGGCCAGGCCTTTCTGCCCACCGGTGAGGGTACCGCCGACCCAGGCCAGCACCAGGCCGATGACGATGGCGATCGCCGAACCGTGCACCCGGCCGAAGGTCAGGCGCTTGGACAGCACCACGGAAATCCACATCACCGCACCGACCACGGCGAACGCGGTGATCAGGCTGTTGTGCTCCAATGCATTGAGGATCAGTTCCATGTCAGCGCCCTCCTGCCGGGCTGGCCGTGACTGCGGCCTTGCCTGCGGTGTTGGCCGCCACTTCGCCGTCGAGCACGGCCGGCTGCAGTGGCTCGAGCGGTTCACCGCGATGGGTGCGGCTGATCAGCGCGATGGTCAGGCCGCACAGCAGCACCGAGCCGACCGCCGCCACCAGCGCCACCGGCCCGCCATGCAGGGCGGTGACCACGTTCTGCTGCGCCGCCATGGCCACCACGATGGGAATGTACAGCGCGCCCCAGAAGCCCACGCCCAACTCGCATTCCTTGCTCATGCCGCCATTACGCTGCATGTACAGGCGGGCGACGATCAGCAGGATCATGGCGATGCCCACCCCGCCGACGTTGGATTTCACCCCCAGCAGCACACCCAGGAAATCCCCGAGGATGACCCCGGCGAGGGTGCACAGGGCCAGTAAAGCCACACCATAGATAATCATTGTCGTTGTCCTCGTTTTCAGTCGAAGTTGCTTGTTGTTGTTCTTCGAAATGCGGGGGATCAATGGGTGGCGTTCACCTCCCGCCGGATCAGGGCTGCCAGGGTATCGGGACGGGTGCCTTGGCAGGCGACCGCGGTGCCGTTGTCGAACACGCGCCGGGCCAGGCCGCTGAGCACGCTGCCGGGCGGCAGCTCCAGCAGCAGGCGCACGCCGCGTTCGTGGGCGTTGCGTAAGGTGGCGTACCACTCGACCGGGCGACACATATTGAAGGCGAGATCATCGCGCAGCACTTCAGGGTCGTGCAGCGGGCGCGCGCGGGTGCTGCTCAGGTAACCGATGCGTGGGCGGCGCAGCGTCACCTCGGCGAAGGCCTCGGCCAGCGCCTGGGCTGGCGCCTCGAGCAGCGCGCAATGCGACGGCACGCTGACCGCCAGGCGCTTGGCCGCGCCCGCCCCTGCCGCCCGCGCAGCGCTGGCGAAGGCGGCCATGGCCGCATCGCTGCCGGCGATCACATGCTGGTTGTCGGCGTTGATGTTGGCGAGAAACACCGGCAGGGTCGCCTGCGCTATCAGCCGCTCCACAGCGCTGCGCTCGAGGCCGAGGATGGCAGTCATGCCGTAGCCGCGCGGGTAGGCCTGCTGCATCAGGGTGCCGCGCAGGGCCACCAGGCGCAGCGCGTCGGCATAGTCCAGCGCGCCTGCGATGACGGCGGCCGGGTAGGCACCGATCGACAGGCCGCTGACGTAATCGGGCGGCGGGTTGTCTTGCAGCAACAGCCGCGCCTGAGCGGTGCCGGCGATCAGCAGGCACAGTTGTACCGCACGGGTGTCGGTCAGCGCTTCGGGGGTGTCGAGGCTGGCCAGCGATTGGCCGAGCACATCACCAGCCTGCTCCAGGCACTCTTTGACCACGGGCGTAGCGTCCAGCGCCTGCAGCATGCCGGGGTATTGCGCACCTTGGCCGGGGAAGGCGAACAGAATGCTCATGCCAGCGCGCCCTCCACCGGCCAAGGGTTTTCCACCAGACACGCACCCTCGGCGCGCTTGAGCAGCACCCGCGGCGCCACGCCCGCCCAATCGGCCAGGGCCACGGCGCCGTTGGGCGTTTCCAGTTGCAGGTCGATACGGCACGGCTGGCCGGCGAGCGCCTGCAACAGCGCCTGCGCCTGGGTGCGGCTCCACGGTGTCGGGGTGCGCAGCACCAGGTCGAGGTCGCTGCCCGCATGCAGCACCGTGACGGCACTGGCCAGCTGATAACCCACCCCGCCGGTGGGCCCCCAGGCCAGGCCCAGGCCGTCGAGCAGCGGGGTCAGCGCCTGTAATGCACGCAGCGCCGGCAGGTCGAGCTGCATCGCCACGCGCAGTTGCTCGGGCCGGCACCTGCGGGTAACCGCCGTCAGTGGCAGTTGCGCCGCCAGGCGCTCGCTGCGCCCTGCCCCACGTACGCCCACCGCCACCGACCCGCTGGCCACCTGCGCCCGGCGCACCACCACCGGCCGCCCGGCCAGCAGCACCCGCCGCGCCCACTCAGGGGCCTCGGCGGGTAAGTGCTCAGGGCGCATGCCCCACAGCAGGTCGTGGGCGTTCATGGCGTTACCACTGCGCACGCAGGCGCTCGCGCACCTGGCTCGACAACGCGCGGTTGCTGGCTCCCAGCCGACCGCGCAGGTCGCGGCTGTCGCCAATGTCGCGCAGCGCACGGCTCAGCACCTCGCGCACGCTGGCCGCCTCGGCTTCGCCAGGCTGCTCGATGGCCGCCACCGGCACCCGCTCCCAGAGCAAACCCAGCGAGGCGTAGTTGGCCAGGTCGTAGGCCATGGGCGGCACCTTGGCCGCCAGCGCTTCGAGTTCTTCGACGCTGCGCAGGGTGATGCGCGCCGCCGCCGCCTTGCCCATGGCATGCACCATCACCCCCGGGTCATCCAGGGCGATCAGCCGTTGCGCCTGGTAGCCGTGGGCGAGGAACGCCCCGGACATCGCCTTGCCCACCAGCAGGCCAAGCAGCGGATGGCCGGCCAGGCGGGCACGGGCATAAGCGTCCACGGCGCCGGCCAAGGCCTGATGGATGCCCAACGCTTCTTCGCGGCGGCCATAGGCCTGGCTGGGCACATCGACCACCGCGACCAGCACCCGCGGTTGTCCGCCCTGGTCGGCTTCGATGGCCTGCTCGACCGCCTTGGCCAGACCCCAGCCTTCGAGCACACCGACCTCGCCCTGGCGCGCCCGCGGGAAGGGGTTGTGCGGGTCGGGCACCACGGCGATGAAACGCGCCGGGCGGTTGTCCAGCTCGCCATCGATAACCTTCACCGAAGCGGGAAACCCGGCCACTTCAGGGCCCTGCGCCAGCGCGTGAATCCACTGCAAGCCACGGCTCATTGCAACACCCCCTTGTACAGCGCGCGGGTCTGCGCCGCGTCCAGTTGTGGGCACTCTTCGCCCAGCCCGCCGAGCAGGCCGAGCATCTGTTGATGACGACGGCTGCGCGGCAGCGCCGGCTCGCCTGTGGCCAGGGCCGCGCGCAGGGCGTCACGCATCTGCTGCAGATCATCGGCAACGAAGGCATCGGCCAGGCCACAGGCATAGCGCTGCTCGCCACCGCTGAGGCCCCAGATGAAGGGACGATCACGCGAGTCGTATTCCTCGATGCCGGCCTCCTGCTCGATGACCTGCGGGCCGTTCAAGCCCAGACGCGCCTCACGGGTGACGATCAGCCGGCTGCACAGCCCGGCGGCAATGGACATGCCACCGAAGCAACCCACGGCACCGGCGACCAGGCCGATCACTGGGCGGAACTGGCGCAGCTCGACGATCGCCGCCTGAATCTCGGCAATGGCGGCCAGCCCGAGGTTGGCCTCCTGCAAGCGCACGCCACCGGTTTCCAGCAGCAAGAGCGCGGCGGTGGGGATGCCATTGCGGTTGTCTTCGACGGCCAGCTCCAGCGCCCCGGCGATCTTCGCGCCGCCGACCTCACCCATGCTGCCGCCCTGGAACACCCCTTCGATGGCCGCCACCAGCAGCGGCTGGCCATCGAGCGTACCCTTGGCGATGACCACACCGTCATCGGCCTGGGGCACGATGCCCTGGGCTTGCAGCCACGGCGACATCAGCCGCTCGAACGGGTCGAGCAGCTCGCGAAAACTGCCGTCGTCGAGCAGGCCACGGGCGCGCTCACGGGCGCTGAGCTCGACGAAGCTGCGGCTGTGCAGCAACTGCGCGACATCAGTCATGGTTGACCTCCTCAAGGCCTTGCTCCAGACGCAGCCGAACCACGCCTGGGGTAGCGCCGAAATCATGAATATCGATGCTCAGCGCCGGCCAGGTCTGGCCGCTGAACAGGCGCTGGAACAACTGCTCCCAGCGCGGACCGCTGCCGTTGACCGAGGTCAGCACCTTGACCGTGAGCACGCCAGTTTCACCGGGTTCGAGCAAGGCTTCGAGATCACCCGAGCCGACACAGCCGACCAGCGCCCGCCGCTTGGCGGCAGCGCCGGCAGGGAATGTGAATGACAGACTTTCCATGATCAGTGGCTCCCGAGGGGGTCGAGGAACAGGCAGGCGGCGAGCAGATCAGCCGCACCGCCCGGCGAGGCATTGCACCCGCGCAGGTGGTTATCCAGTTCACGCAGGGCGCGGCGCCCGGCCAGGGTCGCGCTGCCACCGGCGGCGAGCACCGCCTGGGCGCCCTGGTGCATGGTCTTTAGCCCCTGCCGGCCAGCGCGCCAGAGCACGCAGGTGTCGTCCAGCCGGGCCATGATCGCCAGCAGCGCATCGAGCCGCGCCGACGCTTCGCCGCTGCCTGCGGCGCGGCTGCGGCGCAACTGCGGCAGGCCATGCAGCACTACGCTGGGAAAGCCCAGCTGGGCCTCTTCGCGCGCGCCACGGACGCCGTAGCGGTGCTGCACCTGCTGGCCATGGCTGGGCGCTTGCGCCGGGGCGAAGCGGTCGTCGATCAGGGCGATACGCCCGGCCCGCGCGGCAATGCTGGCGGGCTCGAGGTCATCAGGCGCCAAGGCTCGCGAGGCCACCAGCAGGCCCAGCGCCCAGATCGCGCCACGGTGGGTATTCACCCCGCCGGAGGTCGCCAGCATGCTCGCCTCGCCTTCGCGGCCGATGCGCCCCAGCGCTTCGCGCAGCGACGGGCCGACAACCCCAAAGGCCTGGGCGGCATCGGCCATGTCCTTGAAACACGGCCACAGCGACAGCGCCGAGGCGTGCATCAGGCGCAGGTCCAGGTCGCTGTGCGCGCCACTGCCGCGACGGTCGACCAGCGCCGGCTTGGGCGATAGATCGGCTTCGTCGATCAGCGCCTCGACGGCCAGGTCGGCCAGGCGATAAGCCAGCAAAGGCCTTACGCAATGTTCGGTCTGTGCAGTCATCACCAGCTCCTGAAACGTGCAGGCGGCGCGTACAGGCCGCCGGACCAGTCGACCAGCTCGGCGATGCTCTTGGCGGCGAGCAGGCCGCGGGTGGCCTGGGTGCGCTGGATGCCGAGGTCCTCGGGCAGCGCGATCAGCCCCTCGCGGCGCATGCGTGCGGTGTCCTTGGGGTCGTGGCGCAGGCCGATGGCCGTCACCCCGGCCACAGCGGCGATCATCGCCTGACGCTCTTCCACGGTGCGCGCCTTGTACAGGTAGGCGATGCCTTCCTCGGTGAGCAGGTGGGTGACGTCGTCGCCATAGATCATGATCGGCGCCAGCGGCATGCCGGCTTTCTTCGCCACCTCGACTGCATCGAGGGTTTCGACGAAGGTCGGTTTGCCGCCCTCCTGGAAGGTTTCCACCATCTGCACCACCAGCTTGCGGCCGCGTTCGAGCATCGTCACCGGCTCGGTCATGTCGAGCCAGGCCGGGGTCGCGTGGCGCCGTCCGCGTGGGTCGTGGCCCATGTTCGGCGCGCCGCCGAAGCCGGCCAGGCGGCCACGGGTAACGGTCGAGGAATGGCCGTCGCCATCGACCTGCAAGGTGGCGCCGATGAACAGGTCGACCGCATACTGCCCGGCCAGCTGGCACATCATGCGATTCGAGCGCATCGAGCCGTCGCGGCCGGTGAAGAACACGTCCGGGCGCTG
Organism: Pseudomonas cremoricolorata; assembly: GCF_000759535.1. Taxonomy (NCBI): domain Bacteria; kingdom Pseudomonadati; phylum Pseudomonadota; class Gammaproteobacteria; order Pseudomonadales; family Pseudomonadaceae; genus Pseudomonas; species Pseudomonas cremoricolorata. Next base: position 29,469 of record NZ_CP009455.1, read on the forward strand.
GGCAATGTACTGCTCCATGCCCAGCTCGGTGCCGAAGCAGTGCACGCTCTCGACCCAGCCGGTTTCGATGGCCGGAATCAGCGTCGGGTGCGGGTTGAGGGTCCAGTTGCGGCAGATCTTGCCCTTGAGCCCGAGCGATTCGCCGTAGGTCGGCAGGATCAGCTCGATGGCGGCAGTGTTGAAACCGATGCCGTGGTTGAGCGACTGCACGTTGTGTTTTTCGTAGATGCCGCGAATCGCCATCATCGCCATCAGCACATGCACCGGCTTGATGTGCCGCGGGTCGCGGGTGAACAGCGGTTCGATGTAGAACGGCTGGTCGGCGACCACCACGAAATCCACCCAGGACGCCGGGATGTCGACCCGTGGCAGGTCACGCACATCGTCCACCAACTGGTTGACCTGGACGATGACGATGCCGTCGCTGAACGCGGTGGGTTCGACCAGCGCCGGGGTGTCTTCGGTGCTTGGCCCTGTGTAGATGTTGCCCTCGCGGTCGGCCATGAACCCGGCCACCAGGGCGACGTTGGGGATCAGGTCGACCAGCAAACGTGAATACAGCTCGATGTAGGTGTGGATGGCGCCGACTTCCAGCAGCCCGTCTTCGAGCAACTGGCCGATGCGCAGGCTCTGCGGCCCGGCGAAGGAGAAATCGAGCTTGCGCGCGATGCCGCGTTCGAACAGATCCAGGTGCTCGGCGCGGCTGACGCTCGGCATGATCATGTGCAGGTCATGCAGCACGCCAGGGTCGGCCTTGGCCAGCGAGCGGGAAAGGAAGTCGGCCTGCTTCTGGTTGTTGCCCTCCAGCACCACCCGGTCGCCGGGGGCGATCAGGCGCTGCAGCGCTTCGACAATGCGCTCGCTGGGCAGCACTGCGCCGTCGGCCAGGCTGCGTACCAGCTCGAGGCGCCGCTGCTTCTCGGTGCGCCTGCGTGACCACTGCGCGGGGGTGAGGATGTTGTTGTCATTCTGGGCTCCACGGATGCGCTTGCGTGGGGGTCATTTAAGGAGGGTCTGGGTGGGGGATCAATCAAGGCGGTGGGTTGATTGTTACGGTCAGGTTAATGATTGCGTGGCGCGGCAGGCTCCCGAGCTAATAGGCTCCCGCCAGATCCAAGGGTCTGCTTTGCAGTCATTTGCGGCGCTGTGGGAGATGTGGAGCGCAGGGCTGGGACTGGTAGAAAACCAGTGAGGGTGGGAGTGTCCTCAAGGCCCGGTTTCGCCTGGCGGCGACCTACTTTTGCGGGCAAAAGTAGGCAAAACCCTGTGCTCCACTAGCCGGCCCTGCACTGCGCTGCGCTCCGGGCCCCCTGCGTTCCGGCACTCTACGGGCCGCCGCGGGCAAGGGTTGCTACGCAACCCTAACACCTCGCGTCCTCGGCTACGCCTCGGGTGCGCTGCGCGCACGGCCCTACGAGCACCTCCACTCCGGCCGGCTACAGTCGCGTTCGGTGGCGCCTGGACGGTCGGTGTACAAGAGCGGGCTCGACCAGCCTCCCTGGCTAGTGGGCGCTTGGACTTCTATATTTTCAGCACCTGCACACGCCGCCTATCGGACCAGTTCATGCCCATTCAGCCCTCACCGCTACGCCGCTTGCTAGACCTCATCGCCCACCACTTGAAAGCCCACAGCGAGCACCAGACGCTGGTCCAGCGCCTGGGCCAACCTCTGGATGAATCCCAACGCCCAGCCCCCAGCGCCCTCCCCGCTCTGGTCCAACGGCACTTCCCCCAGGCAGCCGCCAACGCCAGCGCCGCTGACGCCAACCTGCACAGGCTGGTAGCGACCGTGGCCGAACTGCTCACTGAACTGCACTGGTACCAACGCGCAGACGATGGCCGCGACCCGGCGTTCGCCGAGGGGCATCGCAATGCCATCCTGCTCGGCCCGGGCGGGCTGGCCGCGGTGGACGGGCTGGTGCTCGGGCTGACACTGATGGCGCCGGGGGTCAGCTACCCGGTGCATCGCCATCCGCCGCAGGAGCTGTACCTAGCGCTGTGCGACGGTCAGTGGTGGCGTGAGGGCCAGCCGTGGTGGGCGCCGGGTATTGGCGGCCTGGTGCATAATGCCAGCAATCGTTTGCACAGCATGCGCGCCGGCGACCAGCCGCATCTGTCGCTATGGTTGCTGTTCGGTGCGGGAGTAGAGGCGTTCAATGCCAGGCCTGCGGGGCAGTGAGCGCCTTCAGCAGAATGCTGCCAAAGCACTGCGAAGCGTGGCGAATGCGCGTCATGCGCTGACTCCTTGGGGGCTGTTCGCAAAGGGCTTTGGGTCAAGCGTTTGCACCGTGGTCAAACCACGGCCGACGCACCTTGCACATGATGCTCGAGCATTCGCAGGAACTCGGCCGCAGGCGGCGAGATGCTCTGCTCGGTGCGGGTGATCACGCCAATCTGGCGCAGAACACCAGGGTGATCGACCGGCACTTTACACACCTCGGGCCGCCCTTCATCGGCAGATTCAGGCAACAGCGCAATGCCCTGCCCTTGCCTGACCAACGCCAGCACCGTGGACATGTAGTTGGCCTCAAGCCCGGCCGCCAGCGGCAGGCGCTCATCGGCGAACAGCCGCTCGACCAGCGCGCGCACGCTGCTGTCACGTCCGGTCAGGATCATGGGCATGGCGGCCAGCTCACTCAGGCGCACCGACGGTCGCTGCGCCAGGGGATGATCGCAGGCGGTGAACAGGCACAGCCGATCCTCGACAATGGCCTTGAACGCCAGGCCCTGAACCGGTCGCGCCTGTACACCCAGGCCGAAATCCACCTCACGCTCCAGCACCAGATGGTCGATGCGCTGAGCGACCACGTCACGCAGGCGCACCTCGACCCCAGGATGCAGCGCGCGGAAGCGCTGCAGCACGTCAGGCAGCAGCCCGGCGCACAGCGACGGCAAGGCGGCGATGCTGACCACCCCGCGCCGCGCGGCGGCCAGGTCACGGGCCGCTGCAACGATGTTGTCCAGGTCCAGCAGCAGCTTCTCCATGGGCAACAGCGCGTTCTGCCCGGCAGCGGTCAGGCACAGGTGACGCGGGCTGCGTTCGAGCAGGGTGACGCCCAGCCATTCCTCCAACTGCTGCACCTGCACGGTGAGCGCCGAGGGCGAGAGGTTGAGCTGGGCGGCGGCCTTGGCGAAGTTGCCGGTCTGCGCCACGGCGAGGAAGGCACGAATATGCTGCAACGCATTCTTCATTCTGTTTTTCCGAACGAGACCCGCTGAATATTTCAATTCACAGAGCATAGTCACGTTGTTATTACTCTTGCAAAACAACAACAGGGCCTCTCGTCGCCACCGCGACCGCAGAGGCCAGAGAGGTCCACTCCATGCTCGCCACCCTCGGTGTCGTCACCATTGTCTGCATGCTCGTGAGCATCATGAGCAAACGCATCTCGCCCCTGGTCGCGCTGATCGCCCTGCCCATCATCGCCGCGCTGCTAGGCGGCTTGGGCCTGCAGACCAGCGCCTTCATCATCACCGGCATCAAGAACGTCGCACCGGTGGTGGGGATGTTCGTGTTCGCCATCCTGTTCTTCGGCATCATGACCGACGCCGGCATGCTCGACCCGATCATCGACCGCATTCTCAAGCGAGTCGGCACGCGTCCGACGCGCATCGTCATGGGCACGGCGCTGCTGGCGCTGCTGGTGCACCTCGATGGCTCGGGGGCGGTGACCTTCCTGGTGACCATTCCGGCGATGCTGCCGCTCTACACCCGCCTGGGCATGGACAAACGCATTCTGGCCTGCGTCACGGCGATGGCCGCCGGGGTCAACTTCCTGCCCTGGACCGGGCCGGTGCTGCGCTCGTCCGCCGCCCTGCATGTGCCGGTGGCCGAGCTGTTTCAACCGCTGATTCCGGTGCAGATCGTCGGCCTGGCGTTCGTCTTCGCCTGCGCCTACTGGCTGGGCAAGCGCGAAGAACGACGTCTGGGCCTGGGCCCGAACAGCATCGACGCGCAGCCTCATCAACGGGTGCTGAGCGACGCCGAGCGCGAGCTGCGCAAGCCGCGGCTGTTCTGGCTCAACCTGTTGCTGACGTTGGTGGTGATGGCGGTGATGATCGCCGGCGTGGTCGACCCGGTGGTGATGTTCATGCTCGGCACGGTGGTCGCGCTTTGCCTGAACTACCCCAATGTCGACGCCCAGCGGGCTCGCATCGATGCCCACGCCAAGACCGCCCTGACCATGGCCAGCATCCTGCTCGCCGCCGGGGTGTTCACCGGCATCATGCAAGGCACCGGCATGCTCAAGGCCATGGCTGAAGTGGCGGTCGGGCAGATTCCGGCCGGTCACGGCCAGGCGATTCCGGCGGTGGTGGGTTTCCTGTCGATGCCCCTGAGCCTGCTGTTCGACCCCGACTCGTTCTACTTCGGCATCATGCCGGTGGTGGCCGAAGTCGGCCGCGCCCTGGGCGTCGACCCGATGCAGGTGGCCCAGGCGTCGTTGCTGGGGGTACACACCACCGGGTTCCCGGTCAGCCCACTGACTCCCGCCACCTTCCTGCTGGTGGGCCTGTGCAAGATCGAACTGGCCGACCACCAGCGCTTCACCATCCCCTTCCTGTTCGCGGCGTCGGTCTTGATGACCCTGACCGCCATGGCCATTGGAGTGTTCTGAATGAAAACCCTACGTATCGGCGCAGGCGCCGGGTATTCCGGCGACCGCATCGAACCTGCGGTAGAGCTGGCCGAGCAGGGTCAGCTGGATTACCTGATCTTCGAGTGTCTGGCCGAACGCACCATCGCCCTGGCCCAGCAGGCATATCTGAGCGACCCGGCCAGCGGCTTCGACCCCTTGCTCGGCGAGCGCATGCGGCGCGTACTGCCTTTCGTCGGCCGTGGCGCCGACGGCCAGCGTCGACGCCTGCGCATCATCACCAACATGGGCGCGGCCAACCCGCTCGGTGCGGCGCGGGAAGTGCGCCGTATCGCCGCCGAGCTGGGTCTGCCCGGCATCAAGGTCGCGGCAGTGACCGGCGACGACGTGCTCGGCACGCTGCTGCGCGAGCCCGCGCGGCAACTGGACAACGGGCTGTCGTTGCGCGCGCTGGGCGAGCGGCTGATCTCGGCCAACGCCTACCTGGGCGCCGAAGGCATCGTCGAGGCCCTGCATGCCGACGCCGACGTGGTGATCACCGGTCGCGTCGCCGACCCCTCGCTGTTTCTCGCCCCGCAACTGTTCGAATTCGGCTGGCGCAGCGATGACTGGACGCTGCTGGGCAAAGGCACGCTGATCGGTCACCTGCTCGAATGCGCGGGGCAGATCAGCGGCGGCTACTTCGCCGATCCAGGCCGCAAAGACGTGCCTGACCTGCATCGTCTGGGCTTTCCGCTGGCCGAGATCGACGCCAGTGGCACGGCGGTGATCAGCAAGGTGGCCGGCTCAGGTGGGCGCATCGACCGCGCCACCTGCACCGAGCAACTGCTCTACGAAGTCCACGACCCGGCGGCCTACCTCACCCCGGATGTCACCGCCGATTTCAGCCAGACCCACTTCGACTGCGTGGCGGCCGACCAGGTGCGTGTGCACGGGGCCGACGGTCATCCCCGACCCGAAACCCTCAAGGTTTCGGTGGGCTACCTCGATGGCTGGATCGGCGAAGGACAGATGTCGTACGGCGGACCCAACGCGGTAGCGCGCGGGCGTCTGGCGCAGCGGATCGTGCTCGAGCGCCTGGCCCTGTGCGGGGTGGCCCATGAGGACATCCGCGCCGAGCTGATTGGCATCAGCAGCCTGCATGGCGAGGCGCTGGGTAGCCAGGGCGCTGCCGAGCCGTGGGAGGTGCGCCTGCGCGTGGCGGCGCGTTGTGCCGACAAACAGCAGGCGCTGCGCATCGGCAATGAAGTTGAAACCCTCTACACCAACGGCCCTTATGGCGGCGGAGGCGCGAGCAAATCGGTGCGTCAGGTGATGGCCGTGGCCTCACTGCAACTGCCGCGCGACGCCGTCAATGTGCAGGTCCATCTGGAGAACACCCCATGAGCACGATCACCGTGGGCGAACTGGCCCATAGCCGCACGGGCGACAAGGGCGATACCTCGAACATTTCGATCATCGCCTACCATATCGACGATTTTCCGCGCCTGGCCGCCGAGCTGAGCGCTGAGCGCGTCAGCGCCTGTTTTGCCGAGCTGCTCGGCGCCGACAGTCCGCCGGTACGGCGCTATGAACTACCGCAACTGGGTGCGTTGAACTTCGTTCTGCCAGGCATCCTGCGCGGTGGGGTGACACGTTCGCTGGCACTCGATGCCCACGGCAAGGCCCTGGGCGCGGCGCTGCTTGCCCTGAGGCTGGACGAGGGCTGAGCGGCCAGCACGAGCGCGCTGGCTGAACGTCCGCTTTGCCCGAGATTTGGTGCTCAAGCGCAAGCGGCCTGCCGGCCGCTACGGTGACGGCGGGAGGCTTTCGCCACGTTCGCAAGAGGGCCGAATGTTGGGGTAGCGGTCCAGCCTGCTCGACCGACACTCGCCGGTCATTCGCAGCATCGGCGCGTGGGTGAAGCTCGCGCGCGCTGGCGCAGACGAACAGCTGCGCACGGTCAGGCCCAGGCGCTCGTAGAACTTCACCGCACCGGCATTGCCGGCGTCCACGTCCAGCTGCATGGCGTTGCAGCCACTGCGCGCCGCCTGCTGCATTTCGCGCAGGAACAGCGCCGTGCCAAGGCCTTGCGAGCGAAACGCCTCGGCAATGGCGAAGTCGTAGATGAAGTACGCGCCTTTGCCGGGCTTTTCGCAGTGCTTGACCGATTCGACGAGGCGCCTGATCACCGCCAAGCCGCGTACCGGGTTGTAGTGCCTGACAATCGAAACGAGGGTGGCGAGGTCAAGTCTGAGTTTGTCTGCCGTGCGATAGCCTGCGATCACCGCGATGCAACGCCCTTCCAGACGTAGCACACGGTGCCGAGAAAGGCCGAAATGCCCCTGATCGCGCAACAGTGCGTCGAGCAGGTATCCCCGCAGCCTGTGCGCGCCGTAGATCTGTTCAAGCGCCGCCGGTGCGATGCTGCGGATCAGTTCGACGATGGCAGGTGCGTCCTGCGCGCGAGCGATGTCGTACTGCAGCTGTGGCGCAGGTGCCGCCGTCATGACGACAGTACCTGCATCGAGCGCAGCAACTTGATTGCGTTGGTGTTCTGCGACACCCCTTCCTGCAGCCGGTAGCTGAAGCGCAGCGTGGCCTGGTCGAGCGCGTCGAACTCCTCTTCGAAGTAGATGTTGCGCGTGCAATCCGACAGCTCAGGCGCAGTGGCCAACGCCACATTGTGCGTGGTGATCAGCCCCAGCGCCTGGTGCTCGCACAACGTGCGCAGAATCTCGACGATGGCGATCGTGCGTTCTTTTTCGTTGGTGCCTTTGAGCAGCTCGTCGAGCAACACGATCACCGGCGATTCGCAGCGCACGGTGTCGACCACCTGTTTGATCTGCAGCACTTCGCTCATGAAGTACGACAGGCCCTGATTGAGTGAGTCCGCCACCGAAATCGATGAGACCATCTTTGCCAGATTGAACTCGAACGAGCCGGCTGCGACCACCGAGCCCACCTGTGCAAGCCTGAGGTTGAGGCCGATGGTGCGCATGTAGGTGGTCTTGCCGGACATGTTGGAGCCGGTGATCACCACCATCCTGCCTGGACACAGCTCAACGTCATTGGCCACCGCGTGCTGCGGCTGCATCAGCGGATGACTCACCTGCCTGCCGCGAATGCACAGGTCATCAGACATCACCGGGAAGCGCCAGGCCGGGTTTTCCTGGGCCAGGGAGGCGAACGCACAAAGGCACTCCAGCTCGCCCATCGCCTGCAACCAGACCGGCGCGTGCTGCTGATGGGCACGCTTCCAGCGATAGGTTGCCCAGGCCGTGTGGAAATCCCAGTTGAGAAAGGCCTGGGCGAAGAAGCTGACCGTCGGATTATGTCGCAGTCGGGCGTAGCTCAGGATCGAGTCCAGGCGTTTGATCGCCTGCACAGGGCCCGTGTCGTTGGCGAACACCTGGCGCTGCAGTTCGACCAGCATGCCACTGGCGTAGCGCTGGCGACTGAACGCGCCCATCCACCGCGACAGGGCGTTCAAGGCATCGGCGGCCTCGTCGGTACCGGCGAACACCGAGTGCAGGGATCGGGCGGTCAGCCCATAGAACACCAGGTTGGCAAGGACGCAGCCTGCCAACAGCATGGCCGGAAGCAGTGACAGCGCCACGGCCACCACGGCCAGTAGCGTCAGCCCGGTCAGGGCATGACCGACGACCAGCACGCGGGTTGGAAAGCCGTAGCCGCGTTCTGCCTGAACCCAGCCCACCAGATCGGCCAGGTTCAAGTGCCCGGTATTGATTTGACGTGCGTAAGCGCTGAGGGTCTGCCGATGGTCCAGCAATTGCGCCAGCTCGCTGATCGCCTGCTGCCTGGCCTTGATCTCGGGATAGCTCACCTGCTGGGCGAACCATTGCTCGATCCTGGCTTGCCCCAGACGCGTGCCTTGATTGAACAGCAGTTGACCAAGCGAGGCTGGACCATAGAGGTTGAGGTCCAGATCCTGCTGCGAACAGCGCGGCGTGGTGCCGACCGGGCACGCTGGCAGCGCCGCGAAATCACGCTCGAGCCGCGCCAGCGAATCTTGGTTGACGGTCACTACACACAGGGCATGACGGCGACGCTGCTCAAGGCCAGCGTGGACTGCGACCAACAGCACGAACGCCAGAACGCTGATGATCAGCGCGGCGATCAGCCAGCCGGCAAAGCCTTCGTTCAAGCCGTGGTAGGCCAGGGTCGGAATGATCAGAAACACCACCAGCCGAGCCGCTTCCACGCCCTTGATGCGCCGGGCCAGTTCAGCGGCCCTGGCCGTGGTTGAGTGAATTCGCCTGGTGAATGCGCTTCTGACATCGAGCGCTTCACGCCTGCGCCGATCGTTTGAGCCCACTGCGCTCGGCTGGCTGCTCGACTGCAAAGAATTTGGCAATGTGCTTCCCCAATAGGCCGTTCAACCCAGCATGCCTGAGCCTGATGTAAATAGCGTTCGGCGCAAGCGTGGCCCCGAAGTTCTGCTTGACGAAATAGTTGGTGATGCCAAGGTCGATGCAACGCACCTGCGGCCCGGCACAGTGTTCGAGCAGTTGCGCATGCAGTACGTAATAGGCATTGACGGTACGACCGGCGTGATAATCGCGCCCGAACAGGAAAGGGTTCAACACTGTTTCGCTGACCCCGGTGAGAATGAAGGCTTGCGCCTGGCCTGCGGTGTCGTAAAGCACGGACACGATCGAGTCGCAGTCGCTGATCAAACGCTCCAGAAACGCGTAAGGCAACAACTCTCGCTTGAACTCCACGGCCTTGGCATGGGTATTGGCATACAGCGCGTAGAGGCGAGGCAAATCCGCCACCTGCCCGCGGTGGTGCTCGATGGTGAACCCCGACTGGCGAAAGTCGGCCAGCGCCTTGTTGATGATCTTGCGACAGTTCGAGCGCAACGCGGCGCAGTGCGCGTCCCAACCTCGGCCCTGGGTCAAGATCAGGGCCAAGGGATAGTTCGCGGCCTCGGCATAGCCACGCTGGGTCAACACGTCATGGGCGGCGGCGGCCGACGCTTCGCCGTGTGCGATATCCCGATAGACCAGCACCTGGGCACTTGCATGAGCACGTTCGAGCACCACGGCCATGGCCGCATGTATCGAACCTGGCTCCACCCCCGGCGCGATCCACCAATGCCTTCCGGAGGTCTCGTAACACCCCAGCATGGCGACCTTGAGCAGTCCGAAACGCCGGTAGACGCGGCGAATGGCGCTCACGATCCGCTGGCCGATACCCGTGACATCGGCCAGCGGATCGACGTCGGCCAGGCTGCTGAAGCCGAGTGCGAGCAAAGCGTCGTCGGTGCCGCGCAGCTGCCAGTAGCGGTATTGACGCTGCGGGAAAACCGCCTCGACGGTCGTCATGAAGGCATGCGTGCGATAAGGGTGGCCGTCAGCGAGCGTGGCGTCCCACAGCTGCGCGGCGAGGTCGGTGACACTGTCGTAGAGGCTGACGCACAGCCCCTGACAGTCAAACCGCTCAATCAGCATGGTCGAGCACTCCGGTCGCGCGAAGGGTTTCGAGGTATTGGTCCTTGAGTTTGAAGACGCTGCGTAATTCGGGAATGACCGGGTCGGGGAACAACCACGGTTTGCCCAGCCTGAGCAAACGGGTGATCAGCGCCGAACGATGTTTGATGTAGAAGTAACGGGGGACGGACACCGCGCCGATGCTGAACTTGGGCTCGTAGCTGGTCTGGCCCAGTTCGATGTAGGCCAGGCCCTGCTGCTCGGCCTGCTCGACGATCTTGTACAGGCAGTTGAAGTACAGCGACCCGGCCTCTCGGTAGTCGTAGTCGATACCCAGGTAAAGCGGATGCAATTGCTCGCCCTTGAGAAACAGCTCGAAGGCCACCAAATGCGCACCGTCGAAGCACATCAGGGCGTAGGCCGAGCCGCCCAGCCGCTGGTTGACCTCCCGGAAGAACGCTTCGGTCAGGCGCTCGAACTTGGTTTGCGAACGCGCCAGGACATTCAGGTACAACCGATGCATCTGCGCGGCGTAGACGCCGAAATCATCTTCTACCCGCCAGACCAGACCGCTATTGGCAAAATCCCTCTGACGTTTTTTCAGCACGTTTCGATACTTGCTGAGCATGTTCTGCTGATAGCTCAACTCGCCTACCGGCGCCGTGCAGACATAGGTGGTATCGGGGCTGCGGCACACCACATAGGTGTTGCCGAAGTCGTCCAGCAGGCGCTGGTTGAGCGACGGTGACAGCTCCTTGAGGCAGGTGAAAGCGATGCCGAGGCTGGCCGCCTTGCGCTCGATCTGCGTGGCCAGTGCACCGATCAGCCCGGCCGGCGCAATGCCTCGTTTCAGGACAGGGATGCCCAGCATGTCGGAACAGGTGGCGATCGGGCTGCCGACCACGAACATCTTGGCCCGCAGGAAGTTGCGGTAGACCTTCTGGATGCTGCCGACCAGGCGCTGCACCTTCTTCGGCGCCAGGTCGGCCAACGGGTACTCCATCACGCAGCACGGCACCAGTCCTGTGAGGGCTCCGTCGGCGAACACCTGCAGGTAATGGAACTGCTCGACCATGCCAGCACGCTCCAGCGCCTGCTGAAGCGCGTACGAGGTCAGCGCATCGCCGGCGTCGAAACAGCGTTGCCAGTCACTGATGGCGATCGCCTCAAGGGACGCGGACCACTGGAATGAATAACGCATTCAAGCCTGACCGTTCTGGAGCAGATTCAACGCTCGGCCGGCCTGGGTGATCTGCGCGATGCTGAAATCGAGTTCTTCGTAGGTCAGGTTCGCGCTCAGGTTGATGCGAATTCGGGCACGAGACTTGCTCACCGCCGGGTAGGCGATCGGATTGACGTAGATCCCCTGCTCGTGAAGGGCTTTGGCCAGGCCGTAGGCGGTGTCTTCATCATACGTGAGCAGCGGCACGATGCTGCTTTGGGTGTTGAGCAAGTTGAAGCCTTCGCCGCGCAGGCGTGCGACGAAGTAGTCGGTCTTGCTCTTGAGCTCGGAAATGATCTCGGGCGAAGCCTCCAGCACATCGAGCGCAGCGATGATCGAGGCCAGCACCGCAGGGGGCAGCGAAGCAGAAAAAATGTAGGGATTGGAGCCTATGCGCAGGATGTTGGCGGTACGTCGGTTGGTGGCGACGAAGCCGCCGACGCCTGGTAGCCCCTTGCTCAGACTGCCGGTCAGGACATCGATCTGCTCGGCGAGACCGAAATGCGCGGGCGTGCCACGGCCGTTGGGTCCGATGTGTCCGGTGCCGTGGGCGTCGTCGACGATCAGGAAGGCGTTGTACTGCCTGGCCAGCGCTACGATCTGCGGCAAGGGCGCCAGGTCGCCATCCATGCTGAACACACCATCCGTGACGATGAACTTACGTTGCTCTGTGCTCAGGCCCTGCAGGCAGCGCTCGATGCTTTTCACCGAGCCGTGGCGATAAGGCACGACCTTGGCCTCACCGAGCTTCAGGCCGTCGACGATCGACTGATGGTTGAGCATGTCGCTGAGCACCACATCGCCGGGGCGACACAAGGTGCCCAGCACGGCCAGGTTGGCGGAAAACCCGGACGAGAACGTCAGCACTTCCTCCACGCCTAGAAAACGCGCCAGCCGGCGCTCGGCCTCCAGGTGCAGGTCGCAGGTCCCGTTGAGCAGGCGCACCCCACTGGAGGTGGTGCCGTATTCGCCGATGGCCTGGATGGCCGCCTGACTGATCCGCGGGTGTCCGTTGAGGCCCGAATAATTGTATGACCCCATGTGCAGCACTTGCTGAGGGCGCCGATCGTCGCGCCCGCGGCTGTAACTGACCACGCTGTTCTTGGTGGCCTTGGAGTGAAACACTCGCCCGACCACCTCCATGTTGCCGTTTTCGATGAAACGCTCGTAGCGCTCCAGAATCGAGCCCAGAAAAACATCGTTCCTTGCCAGACTATTAGGCACCGTTGGGTCCTCGACTTCCTGTCAACTTCATGTGGGGGTGTGCTCCGCGCGGGGTGAGTTGCGCTGCAACAGTGGGTGAATCAGTGCACCAGCGGCGCTCGACGCCACCGCTAGCAGCAAGTAAGCGTGCTCGCTCGACTCCAGCAACAGCAGGCCACTGACCGCTATCTGGGCGATCGCCACCGCTGCGTTGAACGCGCCATGGGCCCGAGCAGAGCGGTGCTGCAGGCCCGCCGCATTGGCCGCCAGCAAGAACACGGCGGCGGTGATGACGGCGCTGCTGGTCGGCAACGCCGGGTACTGCATGGCCAGGTAAAAGCCCAGCAAGGTCGGAGGTATGAAACCCACCCAGTGACCGTGGCTGGCGCGGGTCGCGAAGGCGGTTCGCTCGGCGTTGTCGGCAAGCTCGACCCGCTCCGGGCCGCCCAGTAATACCCGCCACTTCGCGCGCCAGCCGACCTGGGCGAATGCCGTGCGCAGATACGGCAGGTAGAGGAACGTGTTCAGGTAACCGGTGGCGTGCTCGTGGATGATCGGTGTGGTGATGCCATAGCTCACCGGCAGGTGCTTGAGTTCGGCCTGGTAGGTGCCGAACAACCTGTCCCAGATGACCAGAAAGCAGCCAAAGTTCTTGTCCAGGTACTGGGGGTTGCTGGCATGGTGAACCCGGTGCTGGGACGGCGTGACCAGCACTTTCTCCAGCACGCCCAGCTCGGGAATCATCGAGCTGTGAATGAAGAACTGGTAGATCAGTTGCGCCGCGACCACCAGCAGGTAGTACTCAAGGGCGATGCCGAGCATGGCCATGGGCAAGAAGAACAACCACACCGTGAAGTTGCCCAGCCAACCGATTCTGACCGCCGTGGTCAGGTTGAACGACCTGCCCGAGTGATGCACCAGATGGTTGCACCAGAGTATCGACAGGCGATGGTGAGCCCAGTGATTGATCCAGTACAGCAGGTCATAGACCAGCACTGCGAACAGCAGGTTTGCCGCAAACCCGTCGAAACTCAGGCCCAGGGAAAAATGTTCGTACAGGTAGGTGTAGACCGACAGGTTGACTGCCGTGAACAACACGCCGACCACCAGATTTGTGATGCCCAGCAATAGATTGGTGACACCCTCGCGGGGCTGCCAATGGGCAGAGCGCCTTGCCGCCAGAATCAGCGCTTCGATCAGTACCGCGCCGACGACCAGCACCAGCAGATAGGCTATGAACGCCTCTTCGGACATTGACCCGCTCCTACACACGACCCGTCGCTTCGCCGGGCCAGGCTCGGCCTCGTCGAAGCCGATTTTCTCAGCGGGCAAGCCTCTTGCAATGGGAATCCTGACGCAACTACTTGAACAGGTAGTTGACAGTCTGCAAGGCCGCGACAGGCTGCACGAAGACGGTTCGGCTTAATCCAGGCAGCGCTCGATCGTTCCAATTCAGCGAACCAGAAACACGCGGTACGCAGGCTCGGCAATTCGTGCTATACCGCTGGCCACAGCACCATGCTGGCACCGAACAGGAAGTTGGGTGGACGTTCATCAGGGAAGGGAGTTTGTCATGCTGTCCAGCGCCTACGATGCTGACTTTTTCGACTGGTGGGTGGCGCTCAACACCGATCCAGTCAGCGAAGACGGATGGCTTGCCCACATTGATCGGCAGGTCAGGCAAATCGGCTTTGACTGCTTCGCCTACAGCCATCGGCGACCGGTTCCGTTCTCCCAGAGCGATCACTCGATCATCGGCAGCTATCCGCAGATGTGGATCGCGCACTACAACCAGCAGTGCTACGGCGAAAGCGACCCCTCGATCGCCACAGCGCGGCAGACAGGCCTTGCCGTCTGGGCCGAGCACAGCGATTTCAACGACTGCGTGATCTTCAATGAGGCGCGTGCCTGCGGTCTGAACATCGGCGCGACCTTCATGATGCGCGGCCTGGACCACAGCACCCACGTGTTGGGCGTGGCCCGCGCCGAGGAAGCGGTGTGCGCCGCAGACCACCTGTCGCTGCGGCTGAAACTTCGCTGCATCACCGAGTGGCTCGAGCGCCAGCAGCCGCCGCGCCCCGCTTGCGCCTACGCGGCGATCGACCTGAGTCGGCGTGAAACCGAAATTCTCAAATGGATCGCCGATGGCAAATGCTCGAACAGCATCGCCGAGATCGTCGGCCTTTCCGAGAACACCGTGAATTTCCACGTCAAGAACCTGCAGCGCAAGTTCGGCTCTGGCAACCGCATATCGGCCGCTGCCTACGCCGCCGCGCTCGGGCTCATCTGACAGGACTACGGCACCCCCTGCCTACCTCAAGGACGTCGCCCCGCGCCGGCAGCATCGGCATGGGGCGGTTCATTCAAGGACCGAACGTGTATCACTTCACATTGCAACGCCACGAACACTTGTCTGCCGCCCAGCTCCACGAACTCGGCCTGTTCCGCCATCGGGTCTTCGTCAGTCGGCTTGGCTGGGATCTGCCCGGCGTGCGACGCGACACCCTGATCGAGTTCGATGAATTCGATACGACCGGGACCAGCTATGTGCTGGCCCGCGACGGCAAGCACAACCTGATCGGCTGCACTCGACTGCTGCCCACCACACGCCCCTATCTGCTCGGGCAAGTGTTCGCCCATCTGTGCGGTGATTCGGTTCCGCACGATCCGCAGATATGGGAACTATCGCGCTACGGGGCGGCTTCGGATCTGCATCCAGGGCTTGGCATCGACTTGTTCAAGGGGTCCTTGCGCTTCGCTGCGCACCTTGGTGCCCGTGACGTAATCGCCGTGACCAACACCTCGATAGAACGCTACTTCCGACGCGAGAAGGTGCAGTTTCGCCGACTCTGCGCACCCGTCGCCCACGCGCATGAGCATCTGGTCGCCCTGGACTTCTGCGCCAATCAGTACAGCCAGCTCGAGGCCTCGTAAAGCGCCACCGGTCCACGCCATCGCGCGTGGCGGGCGCCCCAGCTTTTTCCTCTGCAACCACCACAAAAATCATCATTTCGCTGCGGATGCATTCCAAACACTATGGGGGCAACCCGCGCCGGGCCCTTGTCCTGGCCGCTCTCAGACCTGTTCGAAGGACGCAGACATGCCCGCACAGACAACCACCATCGACACCTTGGTGATCGGCGCCGGCCAGGCCGGTATCGCCGCCAGTGAACACCTCGGCAGCCTCGGCGTGCCGCACCTGGTGCTGGAGCGCAAGCGCGTTGCCGAGGCCTGGCGCAGTGGCCGCTGGGATTCGCTGGTGGCCAACGGGCCAGTGTGGCACGACCGTTTTCCAGGGCTGGACTTCGATGACCTCGATCCGGACGCCTTCGCCGGCAAGGATCGGGTGGCCGACTACTTCGAGGCCTATGTCGAGAAATTCCAGGTGCCGGTGCGCACCGGGGTGGAGGTCACACGGGTGGTGCGTAACGAGGGCCGCAGCGGCTTTCGGGTGGAAACCAGCGACGGGGTGATCGAGGCGCAGCGTCTGGTGGTGGCCACCGGGCCTTTCCAGACCCCGGTGATTCCACCCATCGCCCCGCACGACCCAAGCCTGTACCAGATTCACTCGGCCGCCTACTTCAACCCGCAGCAATTGCCTGACGGTGCGGTGCTGGTGGTCGGCGCCGGTTCTTCCGGGGTGCAGATCGCCGATGAACTGCAACGCGCCGGCAAGCAGGTGTACCTGTCGGTCGGCGCCCACGACCGGCCGCCACGGCGTTACCGCAACCGCGACTTCTGCTGGTGGCTGGGGGTGCTCGGGGAGTGGGACGCAGAAACCCCGCGTCAGGGCCGCGAACACGTAACCATCGCCGTCAGCGGCGCGCGCGGTGGCAACACCATCGATTTTCGCGCGCTGGCCCAGGAAGGCATGACCCTGGTCGGCCTCACCGAGTCGTTCAAGGACGGCGTGGTGACCTTCCGCGCCGATCTTGCCGACAACCTCAATGCCGGCGATGCCAACTACCTGGCCGTGCTGGATGCCGCCGACGCCTATGTCGAGCGCCATGGCCTCGACCTGCCGCCCGAGCCGCAGGCGCGCCAGCGTTACCCGGACGCGGCCTGCATCAGCCAACCGATTCTTTCGCTGAACCTGGCCGAAGCCGGCATTACCAGCATCATCTGGGCCACCGGCTATTCGGTGGACTACAGCTGGCTGCAGGTCGATGCCTTCGATGCCAAGGGCAAGCCGCAGCACCAGCGCGGGGTGTCAAGCGAACCTGGCGTGTACTTCCTCGGCCTGCCGTGGCTGTCGCGGCGCGGTTCGAGCTTCATCTGGGGGGTGTGGCACGACGCCAAGCATGTCGCCGGGCACATCGCCACGCAGCGCAGCTACAGCGCCTACCGCGATGCCGGGCAGCGCCAGGCCGAACAGTGAACCCATCCTGCCCCGATTGCCTTTGCCTTGAAGGAATTTCCGATGCCCACGCACACCCGTATTCGCATGTTCAACACCAAAACCACCTACCCCAACCAGTCGCTGGACAACGACCTGTGCCAGGCGGTGCGCGCCGGTAATACCGTGTACGTGCGCGGCCAGGTCGGCACCGATTTCGACGGCAACCTGGTCGGCCTCGGTGATGCCGCGGCCCAGGCCGAACAGGCCATGAAGAACGTCAAGCAACTGCTGGAAGAAGCCGGCAGCGACCTGTCGCACATCGTCAAGACCACCACCTACCTGATCGACCCGCGCTACCGCGAGCCGGTGTATCAGGTGGTCGGCAAGTGGCTGCGGGGGGTGTTTCCGATTTCCACCGGGCTGGTGGTGTCGGCCTTGGGCCAGCCGCAGTGGCTGATGGAAATCGACGTGATCGCGGTGATTCCCGAAGAGTGGCTTGAACAACGTGAGGCGCACCCATGACCTTCTCCATCATCGGCCGCTGCGCCGAAACCGGGCAACTGGGGGTGGCGATCAGCTCATCGAGCATCGCCGTCGGCGCGCGCTGCCCGTGGCTGCGTGCAGGGGTCGGCGCGGTGGCGGCGCAGAACGTCACCCTGCCGGCGCTCGGGCCGCAGATTCTCGACCTGCTCGAACAGGGCCAACTCGACCCGCAAACGGCGCTTGAGCAGGCGCTACAGGCCAACGGCTGGAGCCAGTACCGGCAAGTGACGGTGATCGACGACCAGGGCCGGGTGGCGCTGTTCAGCGGTGACCAGGCGCTGGGCGTGCACCACGCCGTGGCCGGCAACGGCTGCGTGGCGGCGGGCAACCTGCTGGCCGGCACCGAGGTGATCGAGGCCATGACCGCCGCCTTCGAACAGGCGCCCGGGCAACTGGCCGAGCGCCTGCTCGCCGCCCTGCAGGCAGCGATGGCCGCAGGCGGCGAAGCCGGGCCGGTGCATTCGGCGGCGCTGAAGGTGGTCGACGAGTTGATCTGGCCGATCGTCGACCTGCGCGTGGACTGGGCCGAGCACGACCCCATCGGCCAGCTCGGCACGCTGTGGCAGGCCTACCAGCCGCAGATGCAGGACTACATCACCCGCGCCCTTGACCCCACCGCCGCGCCCACGTATGGAGTACCGGGCGATGAATGAGCCGCGCAGCCGCGACCTGCTGGCCGCGCTGGTCGGCTTTGCCACGGTCAGCCGCGACTCCAACCTGGCCTTGATCGACTTCATCGCCCAGTACCTGGCCGGCTACGGCGTACAGGCCGAGCTGCTGTACAACGAGGCGCGCAGCAAGGCCAGTCTGTTCGCCACCCTGGGCAATGACAGCGGCGGCGGCATCGTGTTGTCGGGCCACACCGATGTGGTACCGGTGGACGGCCAGACCTGGACGGTCGAGCCGTTCTGCCTGAGCGAAGCCGACGGGCGTTTGTATGGGCGAGGCACGGCGGACATGAAAGGCTTCATCGCCTGCGTGCTGGCGGCGGTGCCACGGCTATTGAGCAAACCGCTGCGCCAGCCGGTGCACCTGGCCTTTTCCTACGATGAAGAGGTCGGTTGCCTGGGCGTGCGGCCCATGCTCGACGCCCTGCGTCAGCGCCCCAACCCACCGCGGCTGTGCCTGATCGGCGAGCCGACCGAGCTCAAACCGGTGCTGGGGCACAAGGGCAAGCTGGCGATGCGCTGCCAGGTCAGTGGCGCGGCCTGTCATTCGGCGTATGCGCCGCAGGGGGTCAATGCCATCGAATACGCTGCGCGGCTGATCAACCAACTGGGCGAAATTGGCCAGCGCCTGGCCGAACCTGCGCTGCACGACACGCGCTTCGAGCCGCCGTTCTCCACCGTGCAGACCGGGCTGATTCACGGCGGGCGGGCGCTGAACATCGTGCCTGCCGAATGCACCTTCGATTTCGAGGTGCGGACCCTGCCCGGCTTCGATCCGCAGAGCGTGGTCGATGAACTGCACGCCTACGCCGAACGTGAAGTGCTGCCACGCATGCGCGCGGTCAGCGCCGCCAGTGACATCGAGCTACAGCCACTCTCCGCCTACCCAGGCCTGGCCACCGCCGCCGACAGCGAGGCGGCGCAGTGGCTGGCGCGCCTGTGTGGCTCGGACGCCTTCACCACCGTGGCCTTCGGCACCGAGGGCGGGCTGTTCGATGCCGCCGGCATCGCCACCGTGGTGTGCGGGCCGGGCAGCATGGACCAGGGGCACAAGCCGGACGAGTTCGTCAGCCTCGATCAGCTGGACGGCTGCGACGCGATGCTTGCGCGCCTGGCCGATTACCTGCAGGCCGAGCCGAGCTAGGCGCTGCCCTGCCCCGACTGACTGAGCGCGGTCAGGCGTTCGCGGCAGAAGTCGACGAACACCTGCACCGGCTTGGTCAGTTGGCTCTTGCGCAGGCGCGCACTGACCAGCCCCGAGGGCGTCACCGCCTCGGCCAGTTCCACGGTGGCCAGCTTCTGCCCATCGTAGCTGTGGGTGGAGAACGGCCGCGTCACCAGCAGCGAAAAACCAAAGCCCTGGCCGACCATACCGCGCACCATCTCGATGGACGGCGAGCCGAAGACGATGTTCGGGGTCAGGCCCAGTTCGTGGAACAGGCTGACGAAATAGGCGCGGCTGGGCAGCACGTCGAGCAGGATCATCGGCTCGTGCACCAGGTCGCGCAGCGACACCCTGGCCTGACTGGCGAAGCGGTGCCCGGCCGGCAGCAGCACGTAGGGCTTTTGCGCCGGCATCAGCGGCTCGGTTTCGATGGTGTTGTCCAGCTCGTGGTCGTAGAGAAACGCCACATCGAAGGTCCCGGCGGTCAGGCCCTGCACCAGCTCTTGCTGGTCACCGTCGCGCAGGCGGATGTTGACCCCGGGGTACCGCGCGCTGAAGCCTGCGATCAACTGCGGCAGGTACAGCGGCGCCACGGTTTCGAAGCAGCCGATGTCGATCTGCCCGGTCATCACGGCGTTGTCGGCCAGAGCGTTCTGTTCGAACTCATGGGCGATGCGCAGCAGTTCCTGGGCCTTGTGGTAGAAGCGTTTGCCGCTTGGGGTCAGCGATACGCCCTGGGCATGGTGGCGGATGAACAGCTGCACGCCGAAGCTGCCTTCCAGGTTCTTGATCGCCGTGGAAATCGACGGCTGGGCGATGTACAGCTGGCGCGAGGCTTCGGCGACGCTGCCGGCCTCGACGGTGGTGACGAAGTAGCGCAACTGTCGCAGGGTGTAGGAAGCCACGGACGCCCCTCGCGGTGAACGGGCCGGCACACGCCGAGCCGGGGAAATGGTGCTCCACCATACCGCACCTGGCCGCCTGGCTTGGCGAGCTTTTTCATAACCCCGAAGCATATTTTTAATCGTTTTCCTCGCCGCCACAGTGGCGCACCATCGAGCCATAACAACAACAGCGCCGCCGCCCACGCCGCACGGCGCCAGAGCATTCACCCCTTACTGCCTCTCGATCCTACAACCATAAAGTAATGAGGGAGTTTCCATGCGTACTCGTAACGTGTCGCTCAGCCTTGCCTTGCTCTCGGCCATCAGCTTTCCGGCGTTCAGCGCCGCCTCCTCCAGCCTCACGGTGATCTCCTTCGGCGGTGCCACCAAGGCGGCGCAGCAGAAGGCCTATTTCCAGCCGTTCGAACAAAGCGGTGCCGGGCGCGTGGTGGCCGGCGAATACAACGGCGAGCTGTCGAAGATCAAGGCCATGGTCGACGTCGGCCATGTGTCGTGGGATGTGGTCGAGGTGGAAAGCCCGGAGCTGATCCGTGGCTGTGAATCGGGGCTGTTCGAGAAGCTCGACGCCAACATCATCGGCGCGCAGTCGGGCTACCTGCCCGGCACCGTCAGTGAATGCGGGGTGGCCAGCTACGTGTGGTCGATGGTGCTGGCCTACAACCCGAAAAAACTCGCCACCGGCCCCGCCTCCTGGGCCGATTTCTGGGACACCCAGCGCTTCCCCGGCAAGCGCGGCCTGCGCAAAGGCGCCAAATACACGCTGGAATTCGCCCTGCTCGCCGACGGCGTGAAGCGCGAAGACCTGTACCGCGTGCTGGCCACCCCCGAGGGGGTAGAACGGGCGTTCAAGAAGCTCGATCAGATCAAGTCCAGCATCCAGTGGTGGGAAGCAGGCGCCCAGCCGGCGCAGTGGCTGGTGGCCGGCGATGTGGTGATGTCGGCGGCCTACAACGGGCGTATCGCCTCGGCGCAGCAGGAAGGTTCGTCGCTCAATATCGTCTGGCCCGGCAGCCTGTATGACCCGGACCACTGGGCCATCGTGCGCGGCAGCAAGAACAAGGCCCTGGCCGAAGACTTCATCCGCTTCGCCAGCCAGGCCGATGCGCAGAAAACCTTCTCGACCCAGATCCCCTACGGCCCGATCCGCCAGGACGCCCTGGCGCAACTGCCCCAGGAGGTCCAGCAACAACTGCCTACCGCCCCGGCCAACCTGGCCCAGGCACAGCTGGTGGATGCCGAGTTCTGGGTTGACCATGGTGAAGAGCTGGAAGAGCGGTTCAACGCCTGGGCAGCGCGCTGATTGGGCACCACGCGGTCTCTGCGGCAGTGGACCGGCCGCGCTGCGGTTTAAGTGCTAGGGGCCGCAAAGCGGCCTCAATGCGCCCGATACAGCACTCTTAGCCGTTCTCTGCTGCCTCGATGGGCCTAGTGCGCAGGCAATCACGAGCAACTCGCCTACCGTACCTTATTGAAGTGGGCTTGCGCCGTTGAACTGCGCTCCAAGGCCCTTGATAGCCCTGAGCCATTATCGTATAAGCATCACGCTTAAAGGCCACTCATTCGGTTTGATCGCGTGTGGACGCGTGTCGCCGACAGAGCGGCCTCAGTTTAAACAGGGCCGCAGATCTCGCGTTTGCCACCGACATAGACATAAGGGAATATGATGCGCGCTAAAGTGGCTGCCATTTTGATGGTGGGTTTGTTGATTGCTGGTTGCAGCGATCCGAAGCAGGCGAAACTTCCTGCTAACATGGCCGAATGGTCGGAAGACCAGGGTCTCAAGGATGCTCTGTCCAAGCTTTCCGATGGCGAGAAGAAGCTCTTTATTGGATACGCAACACGCCTCGCGCTAGCAAGTGCGTTCGGCGGCAATAAAGCCGTGAGCGAGATGACGATCGATGACGCTCTGAAGTCTCAGCAGGCCTGGCTGGACGAGAAAGCAGCTGAGCAAGAAAAACAGCGACTACTGACGGAACAGGTCGAGCAGCAGCAATTGGCAGCGCTCAAGGAAATGAACGCCACCCTCACTGTTTCTTTGGTTGAGCTCAAGCTCAATCCCAAGGATTACGAGCAACGCAAGTACTCGGATTACTTCACCATCAGTTTGGCCTTCAAGAACAACACATCTGAGGCCCTAGCGGGTGTGAAAGGTACCGTTGTGCTCAAAGACATGTTCGGCGATATCATCAAACGCATCCGGCTGGCTGATGACGTTCAGATCGATGCAGGGCAGAACTACCTCTACCAAGGCACTATGGACTTCAACCAATTCAAAGATTCAGACACCAAGCTCGCCTCGTCGAACGCAGCGAAACTGCAGTTTGAGTGGGAACCGGACACCTATATTTTTGTGAATGGCAAGAAGCAGATCATGCCGAACTGAGGCCCTGGGCCTGCGGGTTGGGCAGGTAACAAGGCGAAGGAAATACCCCTATCGCCTTGGCCTTCAACCTCACCAAACGCATACAAGCTCGATCTGATGCGTTCCAGAATCTCTTCACCCGTGTGGTGCCGCTGCCAACGCGTGCGATTCCCCACTTTTTTCGCAGCTCCTGTGTAGCTCAGCAGTCTCAAGGTAAATGCCTGACGCAAAGGCAAAGTGATGTGCAGCTCGGCGATATCAGTCCTTGACCATGAAGCTTCAGCTGGACTAGAACTGCGTGCGCAGGCAAAGCATTGATCGCTTCCCGAGAAATGGTTCAGTTACACTACTTCTCGGGACACGATCAGAACTCGGCATGCCCTTCCCCAAATGTACCGGTCTGGCAGACCGCTAGCCCGTCCTCACATCCCCCGCCCTTTGCCCCAACCGACTCATCCACACCGACGCCAGAATCACCGCGCCGCCCAGCAGCAAGCGGCCCAGCGGGGCGTTCTGGTTCCAGATCAGCAGGTTGAGCACCAGGCCCACCGGCACATGCAGGTTGTTCATCACCGCCAGGGTGGCGCCAGGCACCAGGCAGGCGCCCTTGTTCCACCAGTACAGCCCCAGCGCCGTCGGCACCAGGCCGAGGAAGGCCAGCACCAGCCACTGGGTACCGGTGCTAGGCAGGTGCTCGGCGTTGCCGAACAGCACAAAGCCCGGCAAGGCGATCAGCAAGGCCCCCAGATAGAAATAGCCAAAGCGGCGGTAATGCGGCAGGTCGCTGGGGTGGCGTGCGACCAGGTGGCGGTACAGCACCTGGCCGGCGGCGTAGGTGAAGTTGGCCAGTTGCAGCAGCAGGAAGCCGATGAAGAAATCGCCACTGATGCTGTCGAAACGAATCACCGCCGCGCCAGCCACCGCCACCAGTGCCGCCAGCAGTGCCCAAGGGTTGAAGCGGCGGTTCAGGGCGTCTTCGATCAGGGTCACGTGCAGCGGGGTGAGCACGGTGAACAGCAGCACCTCCGGCACCGTCAGCACGCGGAAACTCAGGTACAGGCACACATAGGTGATGCCGTACTGCAATGCGCCGATCAGCAGCATCGAGCGCATGAAGCGCGGTTCGACCTGGCGCCAGCGGGTCAGTGGCAGGAACACCGCTGCGGCGAGCACCACCCGCGCCAGCACGGCGAAGTAGCTGTCGACCTGCCCGGCCAGGTATTGGCCGATCAGGTTGAAGGAAAACGCCTGGATCAGCGCAACGATTATCAGGTAGCCCATGACGCCCTCGTCTCAATCAAGGCGGCGACCTTAACGGGTTGCACCGCGCCCGTCCAACAGGCAAAAAAACGCCCGACCATCGCTGGCCGGGCAGGTACACCCAAAGGAGCAAAACAGGGTGTCAGGTTTGGGAATAAGGGGTTGCTCAGGCCACCGCAGCGATCCGCGCCTTGGCGTGGGCGATGCCCTGGTCGTGGAAGTCGCCGCTCATGTTCAGGCCTTCGGCGTGGATGAAGTCGACTTCATGAATGCCGATGAAGGCCATGGCCTGACGCAGGTAGGGTTCCTGGTGATCGCTGACCGCACCGGCATGGATACCGCCACGGGCCGTGAGCACGATGGCGCGCTTGCCGGTGAGCAGGCCTTGCGGGCCGGTCGGGGTGTACTTGAAGGTGATGCCGGCGCGCAGCACGTGGTCGAGCCAGGCCTTGAGCGTGCTGGGAATGGTGAAGTTGTACATCGGTGCGGCCAGCACCAGCACATCAGCGGCCAGCAGTTCATCGGTCAGCAGGTTGGAGCGCTCCAGCGCCTGGGCCTCGGCTGTCGAGCGCTGCGCCTCGGGTTTCATCCAGCCGCCGAGCAGGTCGGCGTCCAGATGCGGCACTGGGTTCACGGCCAGGTCGCGCAGGGTGATCTGATCGTCGGGGTGACTGGCCTGCCATTGCTCGACGAATTCGCGGGTCAGTTGACGCGACACGGAATCTTGCTGGCGGGCGCTGCTCTCGATGATCAATACACGGGACATGAAGGCCTCCATCGGCGAAATGTGTGCTGCGATGGAGATGAGACTAAAGGTTGACCTATCGATAAAAAAGCGTAAAAACTGGGTTCAATCTATCGAATTATTCGCTTATTGATGCGTACAGGCTACGCTGATCCGCAGTTTCAGCACCTCGCGGTTGAAACGCGCGGTCACGCTCGCGCGCTCGCCTGGCGCCAGATTGACCCGCCGCACCCGCGGCGCTTCCGGGCCATTGCGCAAGGTGACCTTGCAGGCTGCTGATTGCTCACCGTAGTTGTTCAGGGTCACGGCGCCGAGATCGGGCGCCGGGTCGTAGGCCGTGAAGTCGACCTTGACCCCATCCAGGTTTTTTTCCACTTCGATGGGATAGGCCTGCGCCAGCATCGGCAGGCTGCACAACAGCATCAGGCAATAGCTCTTCATCAGACGCGCTCCTTGTAGGGGCGTAGCTTAGGACAACAGGAAGCCCCCATGAAAGCGCCCCGCGTCACCCTCGATCAATGGCGAACCCTGCAGGCGGTGGTCGACCACGGCGGCTTCGCCCAGGCCGCCGAAGCCCTGCACCGCTCGCAATCCTCGGTGAGCTATACGGTCGGACGCATGCAGGAACAACTGGGCGTGCCGCTGCTGCGCATCGACGGGCGCAAGGCGGTGCTCACCGAAGCCGGCGATGTGCTGCTGCGGCGCTCGCGGCATCTGGTCAAGCAGGCCAGTCAGCTGGAAGACCTCGCCCATCACATGGAACAGGGCTGGGAAGCCGAGGTGCGGCTGGTGGTCGATGCCGCCTACCCCAATGCGCGGCTGGTGCGCGCCCTCAGCGCGTTCATGCCACAAAGCCGCGGTTGCCGGGTGCGGCTGCGCGAGGAAGTGCTGTCGGGGGTCGAGGAAGTGTTGCTCGAAGGCGTCGCGGATCTTGCCATCAGCAGCTACAGCATCGGCGGCTACCTGGGCAGCGAGCTGAGCGCGGTGGAGTTCGTCGCCGTCGCCCACCCCGAACACAGCCTGCACCGCAGCGGCCGGCAACTGACCTTCCAGGACCTGGAAAGCCAGTTGCAGGTGGTGATCCGCGACTCGGGCCGGGCGCAGCCGCGGGATGTCGGCTGGCTCGGCGCCGAGCAGCGCTGGACGGTGGGCAGCCTGGGCACTGCAGCAACGTTCGTCAGCAGCGGCCTGGGGTTTGCCTGGCTGCCGCGCCATCTGATCGAGCGCGAGCTGCGCGAAGGCGTGCTCAAACCGCTGCCGCTGGAACAGGGCGGCCGTCGTCACCCGCTGTTCTACCTCTACGCCAGCAAGGAAAAGACCCTCGGCCCGGCCACGCAGATCCTCATCGACCTGCTGCGCAATTTCGACACCGCGCCGCTCGACGTGCCCTTCGCCGCCCCCGCCCAGGCGTGATCCGCACGCGGTGTCGGAACACCATTGCCCGACACAGTGTCGGAGCTTGGTGAGCCCTGCCAGGACAGGCGTCGCACTGGCGGTGATCGACGAATCGCGGCACCCTAGACGCCTCGTTCGACCCCACAGGATCCGCCAGCGCCCTGCGCCGGTGGTCTCAACTCCACAAGGACTGCTTACCCATGCTGAAGAAACTGCTCCTCGCCACCTGCTCGCTGGCCTTCGCCGCCAACCTCATGGCTTCCGACAAGACCCCGCACGTGCTGCTCGACACCAGCTTCGGCGCGGTGGAAATCGAACTCAATGCCGACAAGGCGCCGCTGAGCACCAAGAACTTCCTCGCCTACGTCGACAGCGGTTTCTACAACGGCACCCAGTTCCACCGGGTGATTCCGGGCTTCATGGTCCAGGGCGGCGGCTTCACCGAGCAGATGGTGCAGAAAGACACCAAAGACCCGATCAAGAACGAAGCCAGCAACGGCCTGCTCAACACCCGCGGCACGCTGTCGATGGCGCGCACCTCCAACCCTGATTCTGCGACCAGCCAGTTCTTCATCAACGTCGCCGACAACGCCTTCCTCGACCCGGGTCGCGACGCCGGTTACGCGGTATTCGGCAAGGTCACCAAGGGCATGGACGTGGTCGACCGCATCGTCGCCTCGCCCACCACCATCAAGAAAGGTATGCGTGACGTGCCGGTCGATCCGGTGCTGATCAAGTCGGCCAAGCGCATCGACTGATCGTCTCGCTGCACAGGGAGGTGCAGTCGCTACCCCGCGTGAGTCTTGCCAGGAGTGTTCGTCCCCATGCTGTACCGGCGTTTCGAGCAACTGATCGACATCTTCCGTGAGGCGCCGACTGAAGCGCCGCCCGGCAAGGTACTGCCCTTCTACCTCTACTACATGCGCCAGGTATGGCCGAGTTTCGCTGCGCTGCTGGTGATCGGCCTGATCGCTTCGCTGATCGAAGTGGCGATGTTCAGCTTCCTCAGCCGCATCATCGACCTGGCCCAGGGCACGCCCAACGTCAATTTCTTCAGCCAGCACAGCGGTGAGCTGATCTGGATGCTGGTGGTGGTGCTGCTGTTGCGGCCGATCTTCTTCGGCCTGCACGACCTGCTGGTGCACCAGACCATCAACCCCGGCATGACCAGCCTGATCCGCTGGCAGAACCACACCTACGTACTGCGCCAGAGCCTGAACTTCTTCCAGAACGATTTCGCCGGGCGTATCGCCCAGCGCATCATGCAGACCGGCAACTCGCTGCGCGACTCGGCGGTGCAGGCGGTCGATGCGCTGTGGCACGTGCTGATCTACGCCATCACCTCACTGGTGCTGTTCGCCGAGGCCGACTGGCGCCTGATGCTGCCGCTGCTGGTGTGGATCGTTGGCTACATCGGTGCGCTGTGCTACTACGTGCCGCGGGTCAAGGCGCGCTCGGTGGTGTCTTCCGATGCCCGCTCCAAGCTCATGGGGCGCATCGTCGACGGCTACACCAACATCACCACCCTGAAGCTGTTCGCCCACACCGACCATGAGCAGCAATACGCCCGCGAAGCGATCCGCGAGCAGACCGAAAAGACCCAGCTCGCCTCGCGCGTGGTCACCAGCATGGATGTGGTCATCACCAGCCTCAACGGCCTGCTGGTGGTCACCACCACCGGGCTTGCCCTGTGGCTGTGGACGCAGTCGCTGATCAGCGTCGGCGCCATCGCCCTGGCCACGGGCCTGGTGATCCGTATCGTGAATATGTCGGGCTGGATCATGTGGGTGGTCAACGGCATCTTCGAGAACATCGGCATGGTCCAGGACGGCCTGCAGACCATCGCCCAACCGGTCACGGTGCGCGACCAACCCAACGCACCGGCGCTCGACGTCAGCCGCGGCGCAGTGCATTTCCACCACGTCGACTTCCACTACGGCAAGGCCAGCAACGTCATTCAGGGGCTGGAGCTGAACATCCGCCCCGGCGAGAAGATCGGCCTGATCGGGCCGTCCGGCGCTGGCAAGTCGACCCTGGTCAACCTGCTGCTGCGCCTGTACGACATCCATGGCGGACAGATTCTGATCGACGATCAGGACATCGCCACCGTCAACCAGGCCAGCCTGCGCGCGCAGATCGGCATGATCACCCAAGACACCTCGCTGCTGCACCGCTCGATTCGCGAGAACCTGCTGTATGGCAGGCCCGAGGCCAGCGAGGCCGAGATGCGTGAAGCGGTGCGCCAGGCACGCGCCGACGAGTTCATCCCGCAGCTGTCCGATGCCCAAGGCCGCACCGGCTTCGATGCCCATGTCGGTGAGCGTGGGGTCAAGCTCTCGGGCGGCCAGCGTCAGCGCATCGCCATTGCCCGGGTGCTGCTGAAGAACGCGCCGATTCTGATCATGGACGAAGCCACCTCGGCGCTCGATTCGGAGGTCGAAGCGGCGATTCAGGAGAGCCTGGAAACGCTGATGCAAGGCAAGACGGTCATTGCCATCGCCCACCGCCTGTCGACCATCGCGCGCATGGACCGCCTGGTGGTGCTCGACAAAGGCAAGATCGTCGAGATGGGCAGCCATGCCGAGCTGCTGGCGCACAAGGGCGTGTATGCCCGGCTGTGGCAGCACCAGACCGGTGGTTTCGTCGGTATCGATTGATGCCTGCCGAGGTTCATGGCTGGTGGTTGCAGCCAGCCATGAACCCTCGGCGTCCTTCACTCACAGCGATACGGCAGCAGCGTTTTCGCCTGCTCGGCGTAGGCCTGTACGCCGACGCGCTCTTCACACAGAAACTCGTCCACCGCCTGGCGCAGACCAGGGTGCAGCAGGTAGTGCCAGGAGTGCGTGAGCACCGGCTCGAAACCGCGAATCAGCTTGTGCTCGCCCTGGGCGCCGGCGTCAAAGCGGCGCAGGTCCTGGCCGATGGCGAACTCCATGCCCTGGTAGAAACAGGTTTCGAAATGCAGCCGGTCGAACTCGTCCAGGCAGCCCCAGTAACGTCCATACAGGCTGTCGCTGCCCAGCAGACTCAAGGCCATGGCCACCTCACGACTGCCCTGGCGGGCGATCACCACATGAATCGCCTCGGGCATGCGCTCGGCAATCAGGCTGAAGAAGGCGCGGGTCAGGTACGGCGCGCGGCGCCGCACTGCATAGGTGTTGGCGTAGCAGCGGTAGATGAAGTCCCACTGCGCCTCGCTCAGCTCGCCACCCTGATGGTGGGTAAAAACGATGCCCTGCCCCGCCACCTGCTCGCGCTCCTTGCGCAGTTGTTTGCGCTTGCGCGAGGTCAGGGTGTCGAGGAAATCCTGAAAGTCGCGGTAGTCGCGGTTGCGCCAGTGGAACTGGCAGCCCAGCCGTTGCAGCCAGCCGGGCTGCGTGGCCAGCAGTTGATCGAGGCCTGGGTCGGTGAAGTTGATGTGTGCGCCCGACAACTGCCCCTTGTTCAGGTACTCGGGTAGCGCCTGCACCAGCAACTGGGCATCGGCCTGGTCATGCGCCAGCAGCCGTGGGCCGCTGACCGGGCTGAACGGCACAGCGCCGAGCAGCTTTGGGTAATAGGCGATGCCGGCGCGTTCACAGGCCTCGGCCCAGCCGTGATCGAACACGTACTCGCCGAACGAATGCCACTTGCGGTAGGCCGGCAGCAGCGCCCGCACGTCCCCGTCGCGCTCAAGCACCAGGTGCTCGGCGGCCCAGCCGGTGGCGCGGCAGACACTGGCGCTGTCTTCCATGGCGCTGAGAAAGGCGTGGCGCAGAAACGGCTGGTCGGGCGGCACCAGGGCATCCCAGGTCGCTGCGGGCAGGTCGTGCAGGTGGGCAAGGCTGTGCAGGCTGATCACGGGCGCTACTCGGGCATGAAGAGGCAAGCAGTATCAGGGAAGTTGCCGCGCACACTCAAACCTCGATACGCGTTTTAAACGAAGTGCCATCAACCAGACATGAATCTGTCACCCCCCCTCGCAATACTTGCGCCTGTTTTTCGGAACCTGAGAAACCTGTCTAGTCAGGGCGTTTCCGAAGGCATGCCAACTCAGGGGCGGGCGTTCGAGCCTCCCCTCTTTTTCCAACAGGGAGAACTGTATGCGTCTTGTTTCTACACTTACCGGAGTCAGCCTGACCGGCATGGTACTGGCACTGAGCACTCCGGCCAGTGCTGCCGTCGACGCCAAGCTGCTCGAAATGCTGCGAGCCAACGGCTCGATCAACCAGGCGCAGTACAGCGAGCTGCAAGCGGATCTGGCCAACGAGACCAAGGAAAAGGCCGCACAGAAAGCTCAGTCCGAGCGCATGAGTTCCTTCGAACAGAAAGTGGCCTGGGCCGCCAAGACCCAAATCAAGGGTGATGTGCGTCTGCGCTACGAAGACGTCAACGTCAACGACCCGAACAGCCGCAGCAACAACCAGGACCGCGAACGCGTTCGCGCCCGTGTCGGCTTCTACAGCGAGATCAACCCGCAGGTCGACGCCGGCGTGCGTATCGCCACCGGCAGCAGCGCCGATGCGCGCTCGACCAACCAGAGCCTGGACAACTACTTCGAGAAGAAATCGCTGTGGGTGGACCTGGCCTACCTCGACTGGCACCCGACCGCCATCCCCAACCTGCACCTGATCGGCGGCAAGATGCAGCAGCCTTGGGTGAGCATGGGCGACATCATCTGGGACAGCGACATCAACCCCGAAGGTGTAGCGGCCACCTACAAGCATGACCTGGGCGGCGCCGAGGTGTTCGGCAGCATCGGCCACTACATGCTCAAGGACAACGTCGACGGCAACGGCGTGCAGTTCAAGCACGATGCGCAGCTCTACCACGCTCAGTTGGGCACCAAGTTTGCCGCCACCGACGCGCTCAAGTTCACCGTCGGTGCCAGCCTGTACGGCTACGACAACGACAAGCCATCGGCCGTACTGCGCGCCCTGGGCAACACCACCGACGAGTTCCAGCTGGTGGAAGGCTTTGGCCAGGTCGACTTCACCGGCTTCGCCATCCCGCTGTCGGCCTACGGCCAGTACGTGAAGAACACCGAGAGCACCGACGGCATGGACCAGGCCTGGCTGGCCGGTCTGAAAACCAAGATCGGCACCTGGAGCCTGGACTACAACTACCGCGACGTGCAGCGTAACGGTGTGGTCAGCGCCTTCACCGACTCGGACTTCGGCAACGGCTTCACCGGCTCGCGCGGCCACAAGTTCAAGGTCGGCTACGAGATCGACAAGAACTTCTCGCTCGGCGCTGCCTACCTGATGGCCAAGACCGACTACTCCAACCTGCCCAACAGCAACGCCGACGTCGACACCCTGCAGGTCGATCTGGAAGCGAAGTTCTAAGCCACAAAACGTTCTGACAAACGAAAACGGGAAGCGCCGATCGCATACGGCGCTTCCCGTTTTTTCGTTTGCAGGCGGGTGACTCCGCCGTGTGGTCAGCGCTTGCGCAGCACCACGCTGCCAATCGAATACCCCGCCCCGAACGAACTCAACACCCCCACTGCGCCCGGCGCCAGGTCGTCCTGGTACAGGTGCAGGGCGATCACCGAACCGGCCGAACTGGTGTTGGCGTAACGGTCGAGAATCACCGGCGCTTCGCTTTCGCTCACTTCACGCCCCAGCAGCTTCTTGACGATCAGGTGGTTCATGCTGAGGTTGGCCTGGTGCAGCCAGAAGCGCTGTACATCGCTGGGCTGCAAGCCGTTGTCGCTGAGGTGCCCGGCGATCAGCTCGGCAACCATCGGGCACACTTCACGGAAGACCTTGCGACCCTCCTGCACGAACAGCTTGTCGGCACTGGCTGCACTGTCTTCGGCTGCGCGGTTGAGGAAGCCGAAGTTGTTGCGGATGTTGTTGGAAAACTGCGTCAACAGGCGCGTGCTGACGATGTCGAACTGATGCGCCGAGGTGGCCTGGTCCTGGCGCTCGATGAGCACTGCGGTGGCGGCATCGCCGAAGATGAAGTGGCTATCGCGGTCGCGGAAGTTGAGGTGGCCGGTGCACACCTCGGGGTTGACCACCAGCACCGCACGGGCTTGGCCGAGCTGCACGCTATTGGCGGCGGTCTGGATGCCGAAGGTGGCCGATGAACACGCGACGTTCATGTCGAAAGCGAAGCCTTGGATGCCCAGCGCGGCCTGCACTTCGATGGCGATGGCCGGATACGGCCGTTGCAGGTTGGAGCAGGCGACGATCAGCCCGTCGACATCGGCGGCGCTGCGCCCGGCGCGTTCCAGCGCCTGGCGGGCGGCAGCCACGGCCATTTCGCACAACACCGAAGGCTCATCGTTGCTGCGCTCGGGCAGGCTGGGTTTCATCCGCTGCGGATCGAGGATGCCGGCCTTGTCCATGACGAAGCGGCTCTTGATGCCGGAGGCTTTTTCGATGAACGCGGCGTTGGACTCGGGCAACGCCTCGACCTCGCCCCGCTCGATGGCCTCGGCCTGGGCGGCATTGGCCTGACGCACCCAGGTGTTGTACGACTCCACCAGCTCTTCGTTGGAAATGCTCTGCGCCGGGGTGTACAGGCCGGTGCCGCTGATCACGACATTGTGCACGGTCGTTCCTCTGCTCTAGGGCCAGCACCTGCCGGGCACTGGCGAAAATACGGACTGAATGCTGGCACCTTGGTGCCAGATTGAACAGGTGCTGCCCCCGGTCGAACCAGGGGTATTGGGTCAAGCGTAGACGGCGGCCAGTGTGCCACAAATCCCCAGGGTCAACCTTCCACCTGGCTCCACTGTTTGCTCAAACGTTTGTCGGAAATCGGCGCCTTGGTGCCCAACTGCTGGGCGAACAACGACACCCGGTATTCCTCCAGCCACCAACGGTACAGCGTCAGTTGCTCGTCGCGCTTGCCCTCCTGGGCGTGCTTGTCGGCGCGGGTCTTGTATTGCGTCCAGAGGTTGCTCAGCTCACCGCTCCAGACCCGGTCTTTCTGCACCTGCGCGCCGAGCTTCTCAAGGCGCAGTTCGATGGCCTTGAGGTAGCGCGGCAATTCCTTGAACCACTGCCCGGGCGTATCGCGCACGAAACCTGGATAGACCAGATTGCCCAGTTGCTGACGGATATCGTTGAGCGCCACTGCCTGGGTCAGGTCGATCTTGCCCTTGAAGCGCTTTTGCAGGCCATGCCACAGCTTGAGCACCTCGAGGGTTTGCCGCGCCAGGCGTTCGGCGTGCTCGGCCCAACTGCCGCGCTTGCGCTCGGCCAGCGAGGCCAGCGCCGCGCCATCGCGTGGCAGGCTGCTTTCGCCGTCCAGCACGCAACTGTCGAGGCTGGCCAGAAGGATGTCCTCGACCAGCGCATCGACCCGTCCCAGTTCGCGGTACAGCAGGCCCAGTTCGGTCAGCCCCGGCAGCTTGGCGCGCAGGAACTTGGCAGGCTCTGCCAGCTGTTGCAGCAGCAGACGCTGCAAGGCGCGGCGATGCTGGAACTGCGCCTCGGCCTGGGTCGAGAAACGCCCTTCGCGCACCGTGGCGTTTTCCTCGACCAGCGCTGGGTAGACCGTCAACGACAAGCCGGCGACCTTCTGCTGGGTGGTGTGGGCCACCTCGGCGAACGCCTTGGCCTGCACCGGCTGATCGGTCTTGTCGCTGCGTGGCAGGTCGAGGGCTGCCTGGCTGGCGGCGGCAAAACGCGCGGTCAGCTCGACCAGGTCGCGGCCTTCGCCGAGGAACTTGCCCTTGCCGTCGACCACCTCGATGTTCATGCGCAAATGCCCTTCGACCTGGGTCACCGCTTCGGCCCAGGCCTCGTCCGGCACCCGCGCTCCGGTCATGCGCAGCAGCTCATGGCCCAACGCCTGGGGCAAGGCGCCCTGGCCGAAACTCAGCCGCGCCAGCGCGGCCTTGACGAAATCGGGCACCGGCACGAAGTTCTTGCGCAGCGCCTTGGGCAGGTTGCGCACCAACGCCACGCACTTGGCCTCCAGCAGCCCCGGCACCAGCCACTCCAGGCGCTCGCCCGGCAGGCTCGGCAGCAGCGGCGCCGGCACCCGCACGGTGACGCCATCACGCGGATGGTTCGGCTCGAAGTGATAGCTCAGCGGCAGACGCAATTCGCCCACCTTGAGGCTGTCGGGGTACTGCGCAGCGGTGACTTCGCTGGCCTCACGGGCGAGCACGTCTTCCTCGCGCATGATCAGCAGGTCAGGCTGCTGCTGGCTGGTCATGCGGTACCAGGCATCGAAGGTGGCCGCCTGGTGAATCTCTTGCGGCAACCGCGCTTCGTAGAAGCTGTAGAGGGTCTCTTCGTCGGCGAGAATGTCGCGCCGGCGCGCCTTGGCTTCCAGCTCGTCGAGCTGCTCGAGCAGACGCTTGTTGGCCGCCAGGCACTTGGCCCGCGACTGAATCTCGCCGCCGACCAGGCCGTGGCGGATGAACAGCTCGCGCGACACCACCGGGTCGATCGGCCCGAAATGCACCGGCCGCCGGCCAATGACGATCAGCCCATAGAGGCTGACCTGCTCGTAGGCCACCACCTGGCCGCGTTTTTTCTCCCAGTGCGGCTCGAAGTGGTTCTTCTTCACCAGGTGCCCGGCCAGCGGCTCGATCCAGTCCGGCTCGATTTTCGCCACCATGCGCGCGTAGAGCTTGGTGGTCTCGACCAGTTCGGCGGCCATGATCCACTGCGGGCGCTTGCGGCCGATACCGGACGATGGATGCACCCAGAAGCGCCGCTGCCGCGCACCCTGGTAGTCGCCGTCCTCGGTTTTCTGGCCGATCTGGCTGAGCAGGCCGCTGAGAATCGCCTTGTGCATACGCGGAAAATCTGCCGGTTCCTTGTTCACCGTCAGTTGCAGGTCGCGGCAGATCAGCGCCAGCTGGCGATGGGCGTCGCGCCATTCGCGCAGGCGCAGGTAATTGAGGAACTGCTTGCGGCACCAGGTGCGCAGCGGGTTGGCGGTCAGCGCCTGGCGCTGTTCTTCGAAGCCGCGCCACAGGTTCACCAGCGCGGCGAAGTCGGAATCGACGTCCTTCCACTGCGCATGGGCCTGGTCGGCGGCC
The DNA here is from genome assembly GCF_000759535.1 of Pseudomonas cremoricolorata. NCBI lineage: Bacteria > Pseudomonadati > Pseudomonadota > Gammaproteobacteria > Pseudomonadales > Pseudomonadaceae > Pseudomonas > Pseudomonas cremoricolorata. The sequence continues at coordinate 64,301 of NZ_CP009455.1, forward strand.
TGCTGGCGCTCGGGCGGACGTTCACGGGGGTCTTGCACCGACAGCGCACTGGCGACGATCAGCACTTCCTGCAAACTGCCCTGGCGCGCGCCTTCGAGCAGCATGCGCCCCAGCCGCGGGTCGATCGGCAGGCGCGCCAACTGGCGCCCGAGCGGGGTCAGCTGGTTGTCGCGGTTGACCGCCGAGAGCTCCTGCAGCAGGTTGAAACCGTCACTGATGGCCTTGCCATCCGGCGGCTCGATGAACGGGAAGGCATCGATGGCGCCCAGGCGCAGATGGAGCATCTGCAGAATCACCGCAGCCAGGTTGGTACGCAGGATTTCCGGGTCGGTGAAGGCTGGCCGGCCGTTGAAGTCTTCCTCGCTGTACAGACGGATGCAGATACCCGGCTCGACCCGGCCACAGCGGCCCTTGCGCTGGTTGGCGCTGGCCTGGGACACCGCTTCGATGGGCAGGCGCTGCACTTTGGCGCGGTAGCTGTAGCGGCTGATGCGCGCGGTGCCGCTGTCGATCACGTAGCGAATGCCCGGCACCGTGAGCGAGGTTTCCGCGACGTTGGTCGCCAGCACCACACGCCGCCCCGGGTGGGATTGAAAGATGCGCTGCTGCTCGGCCGGCGACAGCCGTGCATACAGCGGCAGGATTTCGGTGTGGCGCAACTGCGCCTTGCGCAGCATTTCCGCGGCATCGCGGATTTCCCGCTCGCCGGGCAGGAACACCAGCACATCGCCCGGGCCCTTGCCCTGGCTGCGCTCGTGAGCCGCGATTTCATCGAGGCTGGCGAGAATCGCCTGGTCGACGGTGAGGTCGTCCTCGACGGCGTTGCCTTCCTCATCCTGCTCGCTGGTGAGCGGACGGTACCAAGTCTCGACCGGGAAGGTGCGCCCGGACACCTCGATGATCGGTGCATCGTCGAAATGCTTCGAGAAGCGCTCCAGGTCGATGGTCGCCGAGGTGATGATCAGCTTGAGCTCAGGACGCCGATGCAGCAGGGTCTTGAGGTAGCCAAGCAGAAAGTCGATGTTCAGGCTGCGTTCGTGGGCTTCGTCGACGATGATCGTGTCGTAGCGTTCGAGCAGGCGGTCGTGCTGGGTTTCGGCCAGCAGGATGCCGTCGGTCATCAGCTTGACCAGGGTGTTGGCATCGCTCTGGTCTTCGAAGCGCACCTGATAGCCGACCAGCCCGCCCAGCGGTGTACCGACCTCTTCGGCAACCCGCGCCGCCACGCTGCGCGCCGCGATGCGTCGCGGTTGGGTGTGGGCGATCAGACCATGGCGGCCGCGGCCCAGCTCCAGGCAGATCTTCGGCAACTGGGTGGTCTTGCCCGAGCCGGTTTCGCCGGCGATCACCAGCACCTGGTGCTCGGCCAGGGCCTTCTTGATGTCGTCACGCTTGGCCGCAATCGGCAGGCTGTCGTCGTAGTGGATACGCGGCACGCTACGCTCACGCGCCTCGACCTGGGCGCAGGAGGCCTGAACCTTCTCCACCCACTGCGCCAGGCGCGCTTCATCAGGGCGCTTGCGCAAGTCGTGCAACTGCCGCCGCAAGCGGTGGCGGTCGGCGATCATGGCGTGGTCGAGGTTCTGGAGCAGGCGGTCGATGGCGTGGTCAGTCATGGGGCTTGGCAGTGGACTCTATAGGCGCGGGGGCATCCGCGAAAGCGGCCGTGAGTCTACCACCTCACGGCACCACGCCCCATCACCAGCCCGGCCTCGATCAGGCGCTTTTGTTCACGCCGAGCTTTTTCAGCTCTTCGTCGCGCAGCTCGCGGCGCAGGATCTTGCCGACGTTGGTGGTGGGCAGCGAATCGCGGAACTCGATGTGGCGCGCCACCTTGTAGCCGGTGAGGTTGGCGCGCATGTGCTCCATGACCTGCTCCTTGGTCAGGGTCATGCCGGGCTTGACCACCAGGAACACCTTGATCACTTCGCCGGACTTTTCGTCGGGGATGCCGATGGCGGCGCACTGCACCACACCTGGCAGGCCGGCGAGTACGTCTTCGAGTTCGTTGGGGTACACGTTGAAGCCCGAGACCAGAATCATGTCCTTCTTGCGGTCGACGATGCGCATGTAGCCATCGGGCTGGATCAGGGCGATGTCACCGGTCTTCAGCCAGCCTTCGCTGTCGAGGATCTCGGCGGTGGCATCGTCGCGCTGCCAGTAGCCTTTCATCACCTGCGGGCCCTTCACGCACAGCTCGCCGACTTCGCCCAAAGGCAGCTCGGCGCCGCTGTCGTCGATGATCTTGCACAGGGTCGAGGGCACCGGAATACCGATGGTGCCGACCTGATTGGCCTCGGCCGGATTGACCGCCGCCACCGGGCTGGTCTCGGTCATGCCATAGCCTTCGCAGATGGCGCAGCCGGTGACATCCTTCCAGCGCTCGGCCACGCTCTGTTGCAGGGCCATGCCGCCGGACAGGGTGATTTTCAGCGCAGAGAAGTCCAGCGAGCGGAAGCTCTCACTGTTGCACAGGGCGACGAATAAGGTGTTCAGGCCCACGAAGCCGCTGAACTTCCACTTGCGCAGTTCCTTGACCATGGCTGGCAGATCGCGCGGGTTGCTGATCAGCACGTTATGGTTGCCGATCAGCATCATCGCCATGCAATGGAAGGTGAAGGCATAGATGTGGTACAGCGGCAGCGGGGTGATGAGGATTTCACAGCCTTCGCGCAGGTTGGCGCCCATCAGCGCACGGCACTGCAGCATGTTCGCCACCAGGTTGCGGTGGGTCAGCATGGCGCCCTTGGCCACACCCGTGGTGCCGCCGGTGTATTGCAGCACGGCAACGTCGTTGGCGCCGGGGTTGGCCTCGACCACCTGCTGGCCTTGACCCTTGGCCAGGGCGTCGTTGAAGCGGATCGCCTTGGGCAGGTGATAGGCCGGCACCATCTTCTTCACGTACTTGATGACGCTGTTGATCAACAGACGCTTGAGCGGCGGCAGCAGATCGGCGACTTCGGTGACGATGACGTGGCGCACGTCGGTCTTGGGCACCACTTTTTCTGCCAGGTGGGCCATGTTGGCCAGGCAGACCAGGGCCTTGGCCCCGGAATCCTTGAACTGGTGTTCCATTTCCCGCGCGGTGTACAGCGGGTTGGTGTTGACCACCACCAGGCCCGCACGCAGCGCGCCGAAGACCGCCACCGGGTATTGCAGGACGTTGGGCAATTGCACGGCGATGCGATCGCCGGGCTGCAAGTCGGTGTGCTGCTGCAGCCAGGCGGCGAAGGCGCCGGACAGCGTGTACAGCTCGCCGTAGGTGAGGGTCTTGCCGAGGTTGCTGAAGGCAGGTTTGTCAGCGAAGCGCTGGCAGGATTGCTTGAGGACTGTCTGGATATTGGGAAATTCGTCAGGATCGATCTCAGCCGCGATGCCGGCTGGGTACTTGTCCTTCCAGAAATCTTCGATCATGGAGCCCCACTCCTCTAGCAACAGCGGATTCTCACGCGTTCATGCGTTTTTTTATGGTTGGGGGTGCAGGCCTACCACCGGGCCACGCACCGAAAGCGCGCCGAGAGTAACAGCTTTGCCAAAAGCCGACCAGAGCCGGTAAAAGCCTCTTCAGTCACTAAGAGAACCAGATATTTAGATTCGGTCACGAACGCCTTCGCGCCGCTGAATACCGTCCATGCCCCGCCGCAGAGCCGACGCGGGGCGAGCGCCGACCTGCACGGGGCCTTCGATGCCGGCTATGGGGCGATGTCGCGCAGCTCGCGGCGCAGGATCTTGCCCACCGGGGTCATGGGCAAGGCATCACGCACCACGATCTGCCGCGGCACTTTGTAGCCGGTCAGGTTGGCCTTGCAGTAGGCCTTGAGTTCTTCAATGTCGATGCCGCCCTCGCGGGCCACCACGAACAGCCTGACCGCCTCGCCGGTGCGCTCGTCCGCCACGCCGATGGCGGCGCAGTTGGCCACCTGCGGATGGCCCATGACCACCTCTTCGACTTCATTGGGGTACACGTTGAAGCCCGAGACGATGATCATGTCTTTCTTGCGATCGACGATGCGCGTGTAGCCGTCGGCGTCTATCACGGCGATGTCGCCGGTCTTCAGCCAGCCCTCGGCATCCAGCGCCTCGGCCGTGGCCTCAGGCTGCTGCCAGTAGCCCTTCATCACCTGCGGGCCCTGGATGCACAGCTCGCCCGGCTGGCCGAGGGGCTGTTCCTGACCTTGCTCGTCGATCACCTTGAACGCCGTGCCCACCACCGGTAGGCCGACCGTGCCAAGGCGCGCCATCTGTCCGTAGGGGTTGGTGCTGGCCACGGGCGAAGTTTCGGTGAGGCCATAGCCTTCGACGATGCGACACCCGGTGAGGCTTTCCCAGCGCTCGGCTGTGGCTTTCACCAGCGCGGTGCCGCCGGAGTTGGTGACCTTCAGCGCAGAGAAATCCAGTGACCTGAAACCTGGGTGGTCCATCAGTGCGACGAACAGCGTGTTGAGGCCGATCAGCGCCGAGAAGCGCCATTTACCCAGTTCCTTGATGAAGCCCGGAATATCGCGCGGGTTGGTGATCAGCACGTTGTGGTTGCCGGTGAAGGTCATGCACATGCAGTTCGCGGTGAAGGCATAGATGTGGTATAGCGGCAGCGGCGCGATCATCACCTCGCGGCCTTCCTTGATCATCGGCTGGCCGTCGTCGCCGTGCTGCTGAAAGCAGGCCAGCACCTGCAGCATGTTGGCGATCAGATTGCCGTGGGTGAGCATGGCGCCCTTGGCCGGGCCGGTGGTGCCGCCGGTGTATTGCAGCACGGCGACCTCATTACGCTGTTGCGCCACCGGGCTATGGCGCAGGGTGGCGCCACTGCGCAGCACCTGTTTGAAGGCGATGGCCTGGGGCAGCGCATAGGCGGGCACCATCTTCTTCACTTTGTCGACCAGCAGGTTGACCAGCCAACCTTTGGCGCTGGGCAGCAGATCGCCCATCTTCGCTTCGATCAGGTATTCCAGCCCGGCATCGCGGTACACCTCCTGCACGCGCTGGCCGAACAGGTTCAGGTAGACCAGCGCACGCACCCCGGCATCGCGAAACTGATGGCGCATTTCCCGGGCGGTGTACAGCGGGTTGGTGTTGACCACCACCAGCCCGGCGCGCAGGGCGCCGAACACCGCGATGGGGTATTGCAGAACGTTGGGCATCTGCACCGCGATGCGATCACCCGGCTTGAGCGTGGTGTTGTGCTGCAGCCAGGCGGCAAAGGCTGCGCTGTGGCGCTCGAGGTCGGCGTAGCTCAAGGTCACGCCCAGGTTGCTGAACGCGGGACGGTCGGCGAAGCGTTGGCATGAGCGCTCGAACACCTCGACCACTGACTGGTAGCGGTCCAGCTCAAGGGTGGTGGGGACGCCCGCGGGGCGTTTGTCATTCCAGAAGTCGGCGTGCATTTATTATTGTTCCTTTGCCTGGCCTGTGCGATCGATGGGCCGAGGGGGTAAGCCTCGCGCTGCCTGCGGCGACATGGGCCGAGCAGGCATGAATCGACGTTAGCAGCTCTGCGCGTCGCGGCCCATCGGACAGGGGCTGCCATTAACATCGTGAATCGTATTTGCCGTGAAGCGGTGTGATGCGCGGGCTGAACAGGCCGTCCTATGGCTCTTATAAGGCACGCGTCGGCGGATATTCATCCGCGACCGCTCATCGAAAGCCGTCACCCGGCGGCCAGCGCCGATATACTCCGGGGTCTGCTGCATGCGCTGGAGCGAGCCCGGCGCGCGATGGATCGCCCCCACGAATCAACCACTCAAGGAAACCCGATGACCCAGGTCAGCAACACGCCTTACGAAGCCCTCGAAGTCGGCCAGACTGCCCAATACGAAAAGTCCGTCGAAGAGCGCGACATCCAGTTGTTCGCCGCCATGTCCGGTGACCACAACCCGGTGCACCTGGACGCCGAGTTCGCCGCCAAGAGCATGTTCCGCGAGCGCATCGCCCACGGCATGTTCAGTGGCGCGCTGATCAGCGCTGCAGTGGCCTGCACCCTGCCCGGCCCCGGCACCATCTACCTGGGCCAGCAAATGCGCTTTCAGAAACCGGTGAAGATCGGCGACACCCTGACCGTGCGCCTGGAAATCCTGGAAAAACTGCCCAAGTTCAAAGTGCGCATCGCCACCAACGTGTACAACCAGAACGACGAACTGGTAGTGGAAGGCGAAGCGGAAATCCTCGCACCGCGCAAGTTGCAGACCGTCGAGCTGGTATCGCCGCCGAACTTCGTCGCCGGCTGATCGGCCAGCGCCGCGCGCTGCACTGGCCTGGAGCGCGCGCGGGTCGGTATGTCACAATCGCCGCCCATGACCACCCTGCCCCTTTGCTGCGACCCTATCCAGTTCCACTGGCCACTGCCCCAGGCGATACCGGGGGCGGTGCTGGCCAGTTGCGGTTTCGACCCGGCACGGCTGCACGGCGATGACTTTGCCCGCGCCGGCATCGAGCAGAGCGACAGCCTGCAACGCTCGGTAGCCAAGCGCCAGGCCGAATACCTGGCCGGGCGGGTGTGTGCGCAGGCCGCCTTGCAGCGCCTGGATGGTCGAGACTACGTGCCCGCCAGCGGCGCCGACCGCGCACCGGTGTGGCCGCACGATATCCGCGGTTCGATTACCCACGGCCAGGGCTGGGCAGCCGCGGTGGTGGCAGCGCGAAGCGCCTGCCGTGGCATTGGTCTGGACCAGGAGCGCCTGCTCGACGATGCCCGCGCCGAGCGCCTGGCCGGGGAAATCCTCACCCCCGCCGAGTTGCAACGCCTCGATCGCAGCCAGATCGGCCTGGTGGTGACGCTGACCTTCTCGCTCAAGGAAAGCCTGTTCAAGACCCTCTACCCACTGACCCTTCAGCGCTTCTATTTCGAGCACGCAGAATTGCTGGAATGGTCCAGCGAAGGATTCGCCCGCCTGCGCCTGCTCACTGACCTTTCCAGCGGTTGGCGAGCGGGCTGCGAAGTTCAAGGTCAGTTCTGCCTGACGGACGGTCATCTGCTGAGCCTCGTCAGCGTCTGACAAGCTCTAGCTCAGGGTGCTGCGCTCGGCTGCTGGATGTACCAAGGCGCGCCCCCAAAAAATTCTTCGCCTGGCCTCGAATGCGCAAAAAACGCGGCAAGCTGCTTGGGACAAGGCCTACAGCCAACGCTGACAAATCACGCACAAAGTACCCACAAGTTATCCACAGCCGGCCGCCTTGCAAAGCCCCCGATACCGCATTATCTTGTAGCGCAATTTCAGCGAACCACTATATGTTGGGTTTCGCGGAAAATCACAAACACAACTTCCTACACAAACTCAAGTGCTTTTGTGTAGGAACTTAGCGTGATTTCCAGGTACCAACCGCTCCTGCGGAGGGGCCGAGGCAAGCCCGCCAGGGCCTTGTTCGGTCAAGGGTGTTTTCGGCAGTGCCGAACACCAGACGGCAACGGGTTACGGATCATCCGCAACCTTTGACTTCGGCCAGGGAGCGGCATTGGCATGCCCCTTATTTCCTGAGTCTGTCCCGAAGTCGGCATTCCCGAATGGGTGGATGCGCGCGTGTCGCGTCCCCCGGACGGTCGCGCAAGACGTGGACAGAACCGGTAGGCGCTCAAAAGGCGCCTGAACACTATAGAAACTGTGGAGACACCCACCGATGCAAACCGACACAACTCGCGAGAACCCGCAGGCCACGCTGCCACAGGACGCCGATTCGAATCAGGATCTGGCCGCCACCGCGCCTGGCCAACTGCGTGTGATCAAGCGTAACGGCACGGTCGTCGCCTACACCGACGACAAGATCACCGTTGCCATCACCAAGGCGTTCCTTGCAGTTGAAGGTGGCACCGCTGCCGCCTCGTCGCGCATTCACGACACCGTCGCGCGCCTGACCGAACAGGTCACCGCAACCTTCAAGCGTCGCATGCCATCGGGCGGCACCATCCACATCGAAGAAATCCAGGACCAGGTCGAACTGGCCCTGATGCGCGCCGGCGAACAGAAAGTCGCCCGCGACTACGTCATCTACCGCGACCAGCGGGCCAAGGAGCGCGCCACCCGCGCCAGCGCCGAGAACGTCGTCGAAGCGCACCCGACCATCCGCATCAGCCTGGCCGACGGCAGCAAGGCGCCGCTGGACATGACCCGCCTGAACACCATCATCAGCGAAGCCTGCGAAGGCCTGGCCGAAGTCGATGGCGAGCTGATCCAGCGCGAAACCCTGAAGAACCTGTACGACGGCGTGGCCCTCAAAGACGTCAACACCGCCTTGGTGATGACCGCCCGTACCCTGGTCGAGCGCGAGCCGAACTACTCGTTCGTCACCGCCCGCCTGCTGATGGACACCCTGCGCGCCGAAGGCCTGGGCTTCCTCGACGTGGCCGACAGCGCCACTCACCACGAGATGGCCGAGTTGTACGCCAAGGCCCTGCCGGCCTACGTGGCCAAAGGTATCGAGTTCGAACTGCTGAACCCGGCGCTGGCCGACTTCGACCTGGAAAAACTGGGCAAGGCGATCAACCACGAGCGCGACCAGCAGTTCACCTACCTCGGCCTGCAGACCCTCTACGACCGTTACTTCATCCACAAGGACGGCGTACGCTTCGAGCTGCCCCAGGTGTTCTTCATGCGTGTGGCCATGGGCCTGGCGCTGGAAGAGGCCGACAAGGAAGCCCGTGCCATCGAGTTCTACAACCTGTTGTCGTCCTTCGACTACATGGCCTCGACCCCGACCCTGTTCAACGCCGGCACCCTGCGTCCACAGCTGTCGAGCTGCTACCTGACCACCGTGCCGGATGACCTGTCGGGCATCTACCACGCCATCCACGACAACGCCATGCTGTCGAAATTTGCCGGTGGCCTGGGCAACGACTGGACCCCGGTGCGCGCGCTGGGCTCGTACATCAAGGGCACCAACGGCAAGTCCCAAGGCGTCGTGCCGTTCCTGAAGGTCGTCAACGACACCGCCGTTGCGGTCAACCAGGGCGGCAAGCGCAAGGGCGCGGTCTGCGCCTACCTGGAAACCTGGCACCTGGACATCGAAGAATTCATCGAACTGCGCAAGAACACCGGTGATGACCGTCGTCGTACCCACGACATGAACACCGCCAACTGGATTCCCGACCTGTTCATGAAGCGCGTCTTCGATGACGGCCAGTGGACCCTGTTCTCGCCAAGCGAAGTGCCAGACCTGCACGACCTGACCGGCAAGGCCTTCGAAGAGCGCTACGAGTATTACGAAGCGCTGACCGAGTACAACAAGATCAAGGTATTCAAGACCATCCAGGCCAAAGACCTGTGGCGCAAGATGCTTTCGATGCTGTTCGAAACCGGTCACCCATGGCTGACCTTCAAAGACCCGTGCAACCTGCGCTCGCCGCAGCAGCACGTGGGCGTGGTACACAGCTCGAACCTGTGCACCGAGATCACCCTGAACACCAACAAGGATGAGATCGCCGTCTGCAACCTGGGCTCGATCAACCTGCCGAACCACATTGTCGACGGCAAGCTGGACACCGCCAAGCTGCAACGCACCGTCAACACCGCCGTGCGCATGCTCGACAACGTGATCGACATCAACTACTACTCGGTGCCGCAGGCGCGCAACTCCAACCTCAAGCACCGTCCGGTCGGCCTCGGCATCATGGGCTTCCAGGACGCGCTGTACCTGCAGCACATCGCCTACGGCTCCGACGCTGCCGTCGAGTTCGCCGACAAGTCGATGGAAGCGGTCAGCTACTACGCGATCCAGGCCTCCTGTGATCTGGCCGACGAGCGCGGCGCCTACGAGACGTTCCAAGGCTCGCTGTGGTCCAAGGGCATTCTGCCGCTGGACTCACAACAGATCCTGATCGAAGCCCGTGGCCAGAAGTACATCGACGTCAACCTGGACGAGTCGCTGGACTGGGCACCGGTGCGCGAGCGTGTGCAGAAAGGCATTCGCAACTCGAACATCATGGCCATCGCGCCGACCGCGACCATCGCCAACATCACCGGCGTGTCGCAGTCGATCGAGCCGACCTACCAGAACCTGTACGTGAAATCGAACCTCTCCGGCGAGTTCACCGTGATCAACCCGTACCTGGTGCGCGACCTCAAGGCCCGCGACCTGTGGGACTCGGTGATGATCAACGACCTCAAGTACTACGACGGTTCGGTGCAGCAGATCGAGCGTATCCCGCAGGAACTCAAAGACCTGTACGCCACCGCTTTCGAAGTCGAGACCAAGTGGATCGTCGATGCCGCCAGCCGTCGCCAGAAGTGGATTGACCAGGCGCAATCGCTGAACCTGTACATCGCCGGCGCTTCGGGCAAGAAGCTCGACGTGACCTACCGCATGGCCTGGTACCGCGGTCTGAAGACCACCTACTACCTCCGTGCCCTGGCCGCGACCAGCACCGAGAAATCGACCATCAACACCGGCAAGCTCAACGCCGTCTCCAGCGGCGGCGACAGCGCCCCGGCCCAAGCCGCAGGCCCAGCCCCCGTGCCAAAAGCCTGCGCGATCGACGAGCCGGATTGCGAAGCCTGCCAATAAGGCGCAGGAAACCCGCTCCTCCTTTATAGGAGCGGGTTCGCCGCACCGCGCCAGCGGCACCCCAGACACAACACGCCAAGGCCATCGCCGCCTCGGCCGCCCCACACCGGGCTTACCTGATTTGCGTGCACTGCATCACCCCGACGAAGGGTCAGGAACCGCATCCCCTTTCCACGGCCCTATTTGCATAGGGCCCTCAAGCAGGAGCATTCACCATGCTGAGCTGGGACGAATTCGATAAAGAAGACGGCGAAGTCACCGCCAAAACCGCTACTCCGAACCAGGCCGCCGCGACCGCGAACATGGACCGCCTCGACAGCGCCGGCGACGCCGCCGCTCAAGAAGCCCGCGCCGCCACCGCCAGCGACTCCGACGCCGTCAAGCGCGCCAAGGCCTCGCTGAACGACCTCGACATCGCCGAAGGCCTGGCCGAGCTGGAAGGCTCTGCCGCCCGCGTTGCGGTCGACGAGAAGCGCATGATCAACTGCCGCGCCGACCTCAACCAGCTCGTACCCTTCAAGTACGACTGGGCCTGGCAGAAGTACCTCGACGGCTGCGCCAACCACTGGATGCCGCAAGAGGTCAACATGACCGCCGACATCGCCCTGTGGAAGAGCCAGGACGGCCTGACCGAAGACGAGCGCCGCATCGTCATGCGTAACCTCGGCTTCTTCTCCACCGCCGACTCGCTGGTCGCCAACAACCTGGCCCTGGCCGTGTACCGCCTGATCACCAACCCCGAGTGCCGCCAGTACATCCTGCGCCAGGCCTTCGAAGAAGCGATCCACACCCACGCCTACCAGTACTGCATCGAATCGCTGGGCATGGATGAAGGCGAGATCTTCAACATGTACCACGAGATCCCATCGGTCGCGAAGAAAGCCGCCTGGGGCCTGAAGTACACCCGCGCCATCTCCGACCCGGAATTCAACACCGGCACCCCGGAAACCGACAAAGAACTGCTGCGCAACCTGATCGGCTACTACTGCGTGCTGGAAGGCATCTTCTTCTACTGCGGCTTCACCCAGATCCTCTCGATGGGCCGCCGCAACAAGATGACCGGCGTTGCCGAACAGTTCCAGTACATCCTGCGTGACGAGTCGATGCACCTGAACTTCGGCATCGACGTGATCAACCAGATCAAGATCGAGAACCCGCACCTGTGGGACTCGGCCATGAAAGACGAAGCCACCCAGATGATCCTGCAAGGAACCCAACTGGAAATCGAATACGCCCGTGACACCATGCCGCGCGGCGTACTGGGCATGAACGCCGCGATGATGGAGGACTACCTCAAATTCATCGCCAACCGCCGCCTGACCCAGATCGGCCTGAAAGAAGAATACCCAGGCACCACGAATCCATTCCCCTGGATGAGCGAGATCATGGACTTGAAGAAAGAGAAGAACTTCTTTGAGACGCGCGTGATCGAGTATCAGACTGGCGGGGCGTTGAGCTGGGATTGATTGGCAGGTGCGGGGCTTTGCACCTGAGCCTGTTTCAGCGAGCTGAGATGGGTTGAGCTATAGCGACCCTATGGGTCATAGAATCCGATGCTTGGAAACGGGCATCGGATTTTTTGTGGGTGTGGGAAAAGTGCTGTGTGAAGGCATCGCGGATCTATCTCAGTACAAAGACTCTGAGAATTGAGGCCGATGACGCATTGGGAATGGCGCAGTAGACGGAGGTTTCAAAGCGTACAGCGACAGTTGAGGCATGAACGTCGCTTTACGACCTAAAGCAGACCTTGGTGAAGCACGGCATAGAGCCAGAAAAGTACCCTGCACAGGACACCTACCCAACTTCGGCACAACTCGGATTCAATCCGCTGAATAGGCGCACTGCTGAGGTTTTCGTGAGCCGTCGCTGGCGAATGCTCATTGTTTGGGGGAGACTTCTGGGCAGATACCAGCCACCAAGGAACGGAAATGGCACTCACCAGCAAGATCACCCCCTACAACCCCAACTGGCCCGATCGCTTTCTGGCCCATAAGCCACTCATAGCTTCGGCGTTTGGCGATGAACTGATCGCTATACACCATGTTGGGAGCACCTCGGTCAAAGGGCTCGCGGCGAAGCCCGAGATCGATGTGCTCATCGAAGTTCGCAACCATAGCAATACCTCGGCGCGAGACGAGATTTTGGTAGGTTTGGGGTATGTCCGAGGAAGTGATCTATCAGAAGGGCATCACTTCTATCGGCGTAATGTGGATGGAATTCGCACGCATAAGCTCCACGCCTGTACCCGTGGCCACTTTACGATCACTCAGATGCTGGGGTTCAGAGATTTGCTCAGGCGTGACGCTTCGATCCGCCAGCAGTATGAAGCGCTAAAGCTACAACTAGAGGCGAGCAATACGGGCGGGATGGGTGAATACTTGGAGAAAAAGTCTCCATTTGTGATTGCAGCACTACGTCGCGCCGGTATATCAACTCCTGAGTGACCGATGGATCGCTAGGCTGTGTATGAAGAGCCCTGATACGTGGTAATACTGCGTTGAAAACAGCTGGGGGCACCTAGCCTCGGATGCGAGCCCAGGCCGGGCGCCCCCCCGTCGCAATGCTCATTTACAACCAGTAAAGTCGAGCGCGACTCCGACCGCTTCCTCGGCTGTTTTTGCGGGGACGCCTAGTTGGGGCCGCCGTCGGCCTTGCCTCCCCGACGTCTCAGAACTTTTTGTACAAAACCTAGGAATCCAGCCACTCGACGCAACTCGCAAACCAAATCAGGAAGAAGGTTGTCGCATTCAAGCGGCCGCACTTACTTTGCGGCGGTCAACTGCATGGGTTAATCCATTGCTCCCCATATCGCTAACTTACGTCCAATCCCCACTCGCGACGTGGTCAATCCAGAGGAAAAGTGAGCCTAACCTAAACGGCAACCGCGCTACGTCATGGATAAAAAGTCTGGGCTATCCTATAGCCGCTTCTCCATGACGATGGTGCGCTCCGCACCATGAAACTCGTCGCGAATTTTTTGATAACCCAATGCGGTATAAAAACGTTCTGCTGTAATCGACGATGGCACCCGTACAGCGCCAAATCCTGCGCTGGCGGCAGTCGCATGAATGGCATCCATCAAATGCCGCCCAATACCACTTTTTTGGTGAGCCGGGTCAACGAAAACACTTCTGACCACATCAGCGTCGAGACCGGCAGTGCCAATAATGTTTTCGCCCGACAAGGCTACGAAGACCTTACGCTGCGTAACTTGTGTGGTGATGGCTTCAGGGGAAAAGCTTTGCTCAACCTGAGCGATCACATCAGACGGATAGTCCTGTGAGTTCGACTCGCGCAGGGCGGCAATCACTACGCGGCTTATCGCTACTGCATCTCTGCTCGTAGCGAGACGAACGTGGCATTCCATGCTTGAACCTCGATCCTATAAGGACTACAGCTTAGCCCATCCCAATGAGCTTTCCCGGACGCTTCGACTTCTTCGGCGAACGCTGCCTGCGCAAGCTCGACTCGGATCAGTATCGGGTTGTGCAACAGCTGCACTATGGCCAGTACGCGCAGACGACCATGATCAGCGAGTCGGGGGCCTTTACCTTGTTGGCGCATCACCCTGCTCCGAAAAACCGCCATTTGCGTTAGTGGCTGACCAACAAGGTGGTGGCGATGCGCCGCAGCTCGGGCGGATGTGCATGTCTGGGGCGCAGCGCGACGTTTTTTCATGATCGAGGGTGACGGATAACTAGCTTCAGCCGCTAGCTGACGCGCATTGCAACGCCCCTAAGCAGTTGACTCTCCCGTTAGGGTCAGGCTTTACCCTGCACGTTCATGTTCAGGATGAAGTGACGATGAGCAAACGAGTACTTGTGGTGCTGGGGCACCCGTCGGGCGAGAGTTTCTGCGCAGCGCTGACCGAGGCTTATGTCGAGGCGGCCAGCGGTGCCGGCCATGATGTGAGGGTGTTACGACTTGATGCGTTGAGTTTCGACCCGGTGTTGCGCAGCGGCTACCGGCAAGTCCAGCCACTGGAACCCGAGCTGCTCGGGGCCCAGGCCGATATCACCTGGGCCGAGCATCTGGTGTTCATCTACCCCATTTGGTGGGGCGGTATCCCGGCGTTGATGAAAGGCTTTTTCGACCGTGTGTTCCTGCCCGGTTTCGCGTTTCGCTACAGGGCAGGCAAGGCGTTCCCCGAGCAACTGCTCAAAGGCCGAACGGCGCATCTGCTGGTGACGATGGATACACCGCCGTGGTACTACCGCTGGGTGTATCGCATGCCTGGCATTCATCAGGTGCGCAAGACTACCTTGCAGTTCTGCGGTATCCGGCCACTGCGTACGTTGATGTTCGGGCCGGTGCTCGGCTCCAGTGCTCAGCGGCGCGAAGCCTGGCTCGAACGGGCACGCGGCATTGCCGTCTGACCTGCACTCAGGTGATTCCCGAACCGCGGGTGCCATGCAATGATGCGCCACTCCCTTATAAGAGGCCGCTCATGTATATCGGCAAAGCCGCGCAACTGTCAGGCACCACGGTAAAGACCATTCGCCACTATGAAGCGATTGGCCTGCTGCCGCCGCCTGAACGCCGAGGGCAGTATCGCGTTTACACCCAGCAGAGTGTCGAACTGCTGACGTTCATCAAGTGTGCGCAGCAGTTGGGTTTCAAGCTCAAAGAACTGCAGGCGATTCTGCTGGGGCATCACGGCGCTGATCTGCCGTTGGAATTGGCGGGCAAGGCCATTACCGACAAGAAACGCGAAGTACTCGGGCAAATCACTGGGCTGCAACAGATATATGCGGGGCTCGAGGCGTTTGAAGCGAGCCTTGAAGGTGCGAAGTATCAGTGCGGGCTCGAGCGTCTGGCATAAGTAACGAGCGAATGGCCAAGGCGGTCAATGGCTCGGCTGAGGCCGTCGAAGCGGCTCCGGTGCAGGCCGTTCGGGCACGATGTAAGCCCGCTATGCCAGCCAACCCTCACGCCACCGCCCAAGCAATCACCGGCGCGGCCAGCACCATCAGCACGCCACTGAAGATCATCGTCAGGCTCGCCACCGCGCCCTCCTCCGGCCCCAGGCCGCGGGCGATGCTCATGCCAAAACCGTGGGCCGCGCTGCCCAGCGGCGCGCCTTTGGCAAGGCGGGTGCGCAGCGGCATCAAGGTCAGGATCATTTCCCCCAAGACGATGCCGAACAGGCCGGTGATGACCACGAACAGGCCGGTCAGCTGCGCGGTTCCGCCCAGGTGCGCGGTGGCCTCCAGGGCGAATGGCGTGGACACCGAGCGTGACAGCAAACTGCGGGTGATGGCCTGGTCCAGGCCCAGCGCACGGGCAGCCAGCAGGGTCACGCCGACCGACACCACGATGCTCGCCACACTGCCGGCCAGCAGCGCCATCCAGTACCTGCGCACGATGCGCCGGTTGTTGTAGATCGGCAGGGCGAAAGCGACCGTCGCAGGACCCAGCAGCCACACCAGCCAGCGGGTGTCCTGGAAGTACAGCGGGTAGCTCGACGAGGTGGCCTCGACCAGTGCGATCAGCAGCACCGAGGTGAGGATGGCCGGGGTCAGCCATACCCGCGGATGGCGCTTGTAGACAGCCTGGTTGCCATAGAACAGCCCCAGGGTCGCCAGCAGAAACAGCAGGGAGATCAGCGAGTCGTTCATCACGACACCTGGCTGCTAAGGGTAAGGCGATCTCTGCGCACATCGGTCAGCTTGCCGTACCGCCGCTTGCGAATCTGCTGACAGATCAGCTCGACCACACAGGCCGTGACCAGCATCACGCTGAGAAAGCCCACACCAATCGCCACCAACAGTTTCAGGCCTTCATGTTCGAGCAGGTCGGTGTACTGCACCACCGACACCACCAGCGGAATGAAGTACAGCAGCATGTTGCCCAGGATCAGCTCGGCCCCCGCCTCGACCCACGCCGGCTTGACCACGCCGCTCAGCAACAGCGCTACCAGCAGGCCAAGGCCGACGATGCCGCCGGACAGTGGCAGCGCCAGCAGGGTTGCAAGGCGCTGGGCGATCCACCACAGGCCGCCCAGCAGCAGCACCTGCCCCAGCGCTTTAGCCCACAAGGCGACAGGACGTGGAGGATTGACCAGCGGATAAGACGACATCGAACGATTCCTGGCATTTCAGCGAATGAGCAGAATGCTACCGACACCCCCTGCAAAGAAAAAATGAATTAAAGTCATGCAAATGATGCACAACAGGAATGCTTCATGGATATCCGCGCGCTGCGCTACTTCGTCACCGTGGTCGATCAGCAGAGCTTCACCAAGGCAGCGAACGCCCTGCACCTCACCCAGCCCACCGTGAGCAAGATGGTGCAGGTGCTGGAGCACAGTTTCGGGGTGCCGTTGCTGGCGCGCGAAGGCAAACGCTTCAGCGTCACCGAGGCCGGCGACATCGTCTATCAGCGCGCGAAGCAGATGATCGCGGTGCACGCGCGCATGAAGCAGGAGGTCGATGCGCTGCAGCGGGTCGAGCGCGGCGTGCTGCGCATGGGCTTGTCGCCTTCCACCCATTCGATTCTGGCGCCGGTGTTCGCGGCCTATCACGCGGCCTACCCCAACATCGAGCTCAAGCTGTTCGAGATCGGCAGCAACGATACCCTCGGCCACCTGCGCGACGGCGTGCTGGAAATGGGTACTGTGTTGGACTTTCCAGGTGCCGGGGATTTGTGGTCGGAGTTCGAGTCGCTGCCGTTGTTCAAGTCGCCGATGTGTCTGCTGGCGCCGCGCCAGTCGCCCTGGCAAGGTCGAGCCAGCGTGGCACTCGAGGAATTGGCTGACAGTGAGTTCATCCTTTACGGCGACGCTTTCGCGCTCAATGACATGGTGACCGCAGCGTGCAGCGAAGCAGGCTTCACCCCGAAAGTCAGTGGGCGCAGCGGGCAATGGGATTTCATGGCCTCACTGGTGGGCCTGGGCGTGGGAGTGGCGCTGTTGCCGAAGGTGTTTTGCGACACGCTGGCGCCCGAGGATTTCACCATTGCTCAGGTCGGCTCGCCGGCGCTGAGCTGGAATGTCTCGCTGGCCTGGCGGCGCGACGGGCATCTGTCGTTCGCGGCCAAAGCCTGGCTGGAGCTGGCCAGGCGCTCGCTGCAACCGCGTTGAATGCAAGAAAGCCACCTCGAGCGCGGAGCTGGGGTGGCTTTCAGGCGATGCTGGCCGAAACCAACGTCAGTCAATGCACAGCCTCATCCACTCACAGCGCCGCTCCAGCCGGCCGCCCCAGCACCCGGGCGTATTCTTCACGCGCGGTCTGCTCGGTGAACTCCCCCGACCACTTGGCCACCACCACTGTGGCCACGCTGTTGCCGATGGTGTTGCACGCAGCCATGGCCATCGACATGAAGCGGTACACCCCGAACAGCAAGGCCAACCCTTCGATGGGCAGCACGCCAATGGCGGTGACCGTGGCGGCGAACACCACGAAGCTGCCGCCTGATACCGCGGCCGCACCCTTGGAGGTCACCAGCATGATCGCCAGAATGCCCAGTTGCTGTTCCCAGCCCAGCGGCACGCCATAGGCGTTGGCGATGAACAGCACGCACATCGACATGTAGATCGAGGTGCCGTCGAGGTTGAAGGCATACCCCGTCGGCAAGACCAGACCGACACTCTGCTTCGAGCAGCCCAAGCGTTCGAGTTTCTGCAACAGACGCGGCAGTGCGCTTTCCGAAGACGCGGTGCCCAGCACGATGAAGATTTCGTCCTTGATGTACTTGAGGAAGCGCCAGAAGCTGAAGCCCGACAACCGGCACACGGTGCCGAGGATCACGAACAGGAAGAAGGCGATCGCCACGTAGAACATCAGCACCAGGTTGGCCAGCGACATCAGCACGGCCGAGCCATTGCTGCCAACGGCGTAGGCCACCGAACCGAAGGCGCCCAGCGGGGCGAACTTCATGATCAGGTTGATGAACTCGAAGAAGCATTCCGACACCCGGTTCAGGCCATCTTCGATCACCTGGCGGCGTTCATGCTTGAGTGCCAGCAAGGCAAAACCGAACAGCACGGCGATCACCAGCACCTGCAACAACTGCCCGCCGGCGAAGGCGCCGACGAAGTTATCGGGAAAGATGTTGTAGATGAAGTCCATGGTCGAGGTCGGTGCATGGCCTTTGGCGACCGCGGCACTGGCCGCCGCCGACGCGGCGCTGCTGGCATGGGCGCCGTGCATGCCCGAGCCGATGCCGATCAGGTTGCCCCACAGCAGGCCCAACGCCAGCGCCGCGGTGGACAGCACCTCGAAATACACCAGCGCACGCCAGCCGACCTTGCCGACGCGCTTGATGTCACCGGCCGAGGCGATGCCATGGACCACGGTGAAGAACACCAGCGGGGCCACGGCGGTCTTGATCAGTTTGAGGAAGATATCCCCGAGAATCTTGAAGCTGGCAGCGACCTCGGGGGCGATGAAACCAAAGGCGATGCCAAGCAGCATCGCCGCGAGCACCTGAAAGGTCAGGTCCTTGTACAGCGGTTTTTTCGTAGTGGACGACATGGTTGCGTTCTCATTGTTCTTGTAGGAAAGCAGCACCAGAGCCCGACACGCCGGGCCCGAATCGACTCAGCGGGCGACGCTGCCGGGCTGCGAAAGCGCCAGGTCGACCATCTGCGGGGCCAGGCCCAGGTAGTTGCTCGGGTCGCACAGCCCTTCGAGGCTGGCCAGATCCAGACGCTCGGTGGCCTCGCCTTGCGCCTGCAGCGCTTCGAACAGGCTGATGCCTTCGTCGTTGGCGCGGCGGCAGGCGCTGTACACCACGTCGTGCGCCACCTGGCGGCCCAGTGCCGGCGCCAGGCCCATCATCACCGCCTCTGCGACGATCAGGCCCTGGGTCATGTCGAGGTTCTTGCGCATGCGCTCGGTGCGCACATCCAGGCCGGCGAGCATGAAGCGCGCCTGGCCCAGCGAGGCGGCAGACAGGGCGAAGGCTTCAGGGATGGCGATCCATTCTGCCTGCCAGGGACCGGTGGAGCGTTCGAAGTCCTGAATCATCGCATCGAGCATCAGCCCGGCCTGCTGGCGTACCCCTTTGGCTGCGGCGTACATCAGTTCGCAGGAAATCGGGTTGCGCTTCTGCGGCATGGTGCTGCTGGCGCCACGACCTTTGACGAACGGCTCGTAGGCCTCGCCCAGCTCGCTAGTCATCATCATCATGATGTCCAGCGCCACCTTGCCCAGCGAGGCGGTGACCAGGCCGAGGAAATTCAGGGTTTCGGCAAAGCCGTCACGGGCCACGTGCCAGGTGGCTTGCGGTACGCCCAGGCCGAGTTCGGCCATCAGCGCGGCCTGCACGTGCAGGCCTTTATCGCCGAGCGATGCCAGGGTGCCTGCGGCGCCGGCGAACTGGCCGACCTCAACCCGGGGACGCAGCTCGACCAAACGCTCGGCGTGGCGGTCGAACATGCTCAGCCACACCGCGCACTTGTAGCCGAAGGTGATCGGCAAGGCATGCTGCAAGTGCGTGCGGCCTGCCATGGGCGTGTCGCGATAGCGCTGCGCCAGCTCGGCCAACAGGCCGCGCACGGCTTGCACGTCGCGCTCGACGATGACCAGCGCGCTGCGCACCTGCAACACCACAGCGGTGTCCATGATGTCCTGGGTGGTGGCACCCCAATGCACGTAGCGGCCCGCTTCGCCGCACAGCTTGGACAGCTGCTCGACCAGCGGCAGGATCGGATAGCCGACGATTTCGGTTTCATGCTGCATCAGCGCCAGATCCAGCGACTCGTAGCGCGACAGCTCGGCGATCTGCGCGGCGGCCTCGGCAGGAATCACCCCGCACTGCGCTTCGGCCTTGGCCAGGGCCACTTCGACCTCGATGTAACGCTCGATCAGCGCTTTGTCGGAAAACACTTCACGCATTTCGGCGGTGCCGAACATATCGCGGAACAAGGTGGAATCGAAAACGGTAGTGGACATGGGCAAGATCCTGAAATGTTGTTATTGACCGTACATATTATTAATGTACGTACATAATTCTTGCCTCACCGCTGTTACACTGTCAACCGACGAATTTCCAGGGAACGACCAAAGGCATGAACCAGGCGCGATACGCCAGCGTGGCGAAAGACTTGATGGAAGGCATCGCCACAGGCCGTTACCCGGTGGGCAGCCTGCTTCCGACCGAATTCGAGCTGTGCGACCTCTACGATGTCAGCCGCCACACCGTGCGTGCGGCCATCAATCAGCTATCGGTGCAGGGGCTGGTATCGCGGCGCAAGCGTGTCGGCACACGGGTCGAGGCCAGCAGCCCGCGTGGCGGCTATTCGCAATCGCTGGCAAGCGTTGCCGACCTCGCCCATCTGGCCGAAACCCAGCAGCGGGAAATCCAGACCGTGCGCCACTTCGTCGCTGATCTGAGCGAAGCGGCGCGGCTGGGCCTGGTGCCGGGTGAGCACTACTTCTGCGTGTCGAGCATTCGTGTCGACCGGGTGCATAACGCAGCGCCGCTGTGCTGGACCGACGTCTATGCCCAACGCGATTACAGCGACGTCATCGAACTGGCCCACGCCCATCCCGACCAACTGATCGCCGGGCTGATCGAAGCGCATTTCGGTCGAGCGATCGCCGTGGTCGATCAACAGGTGCGGGCGGTGCTGCTGAGCGCAGAGCTGGCCCAGGCGCTGGCGGCCGAGGCCGGTTCACCGGGCCTGCGCATCATTCGTCAGTACCGCGATGAAATCGGCGAGCTGATGGCCGTCTCGGAAACCGTGCACCCGGCCGATCGCTTCACCCTCACCACGCAAATGCGTCGAGACCGCAGCGCCAGTTGAGTTCAGGGCCTCATCAGAGGTTCGATGCCGATCCAGGTCTTGACCGGATGGTTGCACAGCTGCAAGGGCGGGATCGGTAACTTCTGGCCTTGCACCTGGAGCGCGCCCAGGTTGATGGTCCACTTCGAGTCGGCGGCGAACCGATCGGTCTGGAACACCACATAGGCCGAGCCGTAGCGCTTTTCGTTAGTGATGCGCGGAATCAGGCCGTGCACTTCGTCACTGTTGATGTCATACGGCGAGGGCCGCGCATTGCGCGGCGTGACGCGGGTGTAGTCGTAGACATCGCCGTCACCGAGGTACACCTCGGGCCTGGCCTGCAACCGTGTGCCATCGGCGAAGGTGATGAACGCTTCCCGGGTGTCGTACATAATCGGTACGGCAGGCACCCCGCCGCTGCCACGCGTTACCCGTTGACGATCCTGGTTGTAGGCAATCAACTGCACGTAGAACTCTGAACGTGGGTACTTCTCGCCAGGGTACTGGACATGCAGTACCTGCTGATAAGGCTCGTCGGACCAGCGCGCGGCGTGATCGTACAAATAGGCGTGCAGGAAAATACGTGTCTGCCCTTGCGGGCCTGGCACCTGAAATTCGAACTTCGAAGTGCACAGGTCAGCATAGGCCGGGCGTTCACGCTTCCATGGCACGCACGCGCTGCTCAGCACGGCCAAGGTCAGAACTGCAGCGGCGTTGTAGGGAATGGCCATGGCGCGTCCCAAGTGCGTTCAGATAATCAATCGGCCAATACTTTACCGGTCACCGCGACCTGCTGCTGTTCCTGCATCCAGCCCAGGACATTGAAGAACACGTCCATGCTCATGATGCCGGTGGCGATGGTCGACAACACCACTTGGCCATCGTTGTCCTTGATTACCACCTTCTCGGTCCAGTTGCTCACGTTGGCTTCACGCAACAGCGAAATGGGGAAACGACGGCCGTCCACTTCCAGGGTCTGGGGTGTGATCAACAGTGGTTTGGTCTCTACATTGAGGAAGTTGCCAGTTACCCGCTTGCCCCACACTTGTTGGGTGTCGGCGTAGTTGAACTGCACCGAGCCACCCTGGCTCAAGGTTTCCAGGGCGATGGGCAGACGGGCTTGCACGTGCAGGTCACGCACCAGTTCCATGAACTCATCCAGCTTGGGCATATGCGGGTTGACCCGGCGGAACTGTTCACCGGCGTGGCGGCGATAGGCGAGGTTGTTGATCAGGCCGGCCGTCAGGGTCTGGCCCGATGCGAACAGGTACAGATCATCCATCTCGACGAAGGGCACGAACTCATCGACGCTCGAAGTGACCTGGCGGATGCCGTGTTCATGCACGTCGTAGCGGGCGTCACGCAGTTTCTTCTGCCAACGCGACAGGGCGAACATGCACAGTGCAATGAAGACTAGGAAACCTGCCGCGTAGAGCAGGACTTCAGGCGGACCATTGAAGCGCGTCCCGCCCGAGGTGGTGGCGCCTGGCGTGGAGAAAATGGAATAACCGTAGGCGAGGAACGCGGCAAGGCCGAGCAATACGGCGATAAAGCCATATATGAAGATCAGATAGCCTCTTCCGTAGCGGTATGACTTGATCAGACTACCAGTGCTGGCATCGGGCATGGTGACGCTTCCTTGTGAGCAGAGATGAATACTGAGGTTGTTCGCTCGGATCAAATCTGCTCGACAAGGTTCATACGGACAGAGGTGTTTGTGCGGGAGTTGGCAACTTCAACTCAGCGTTTGCTGCCGTTGAAAGCGATACAGCCCACGCACCGCGTCCAACACCTGCGGCACGCACGCCTGCAATTGCTCGCGGCTCAGGGTATCGAGTAGCTCGAAGTTGTCTTCCAGGCCATGCAGGGAAATGGCCTTGAGTTGTTCGTTCTGCGCGGCGGGCAACTCATGCCATTCGGCGATCTGGGTACCGCGCATGTAACCGAAGCACCACTCTTCCAATACCACGATGCTGCCGTGTTCATCTTCACTGTGTTCGAACAGCGGCTGGTAGTTGTCCAGGTCATCGGCCAGCGCCTGCGCCACCTGATCGGCATAGCGCAACATCAGGGCGGTGTAGGCCTCTTCATGGGCCGGTTTCTTGAACTTGGGCACTTTGCCGCCGGCGACCGCAGGCAACCAGTGTTCGGGTATGACCCGCACCGGCGAACTGGCCAACGCCGTGAAAAAGCCGTTGAGCTCGGCCAGGTTGAGCACCGAGTAGTCATTGCCGTAGGTGATGAGCAGGTCTTCGAGGCGAAGCAGTTCTTTGTCGCTTAGAGGAGGGAGCATGGGCTGACTGTCCTGAGGCACACGTAGCCCTGCACCCTAGCACAGGCGAACGACAGCGGCTTGGTGGCGTGGCTCAGCTGCAATCAGACCGGGGCCGCTAACTGTGCCAGTAGCGGCCCGGTATAACGGCTTAAACGCTCAGCGCGCGTTCACGCAGCTCGCTGTTGAGGATGCGGTCGTTCTCGCTGTAATCGACCGGGCAGTCGATGACGTGAACGCCTGGTGTATTGATACAATGCTGCAGCAACGGCAGGAAGCCTTCGGCGCTTTCCACGCGATGGCCATTGGCGCCGTAGGCTTCGGCGTATTTGACGAAGTCCGGGTTGCCGTAATCGAGGCCGAAATCGGTGAAGCCCATGTTGGCCTGTTTCCAGCGGATCATGCCGTAGCCATCATCACGCAGAATCACCACGGTCAGGTGCATGCCTAAGCGCACGGCGGTTTCCAGTTCCTGACTGTTCATCATGAACCCGCCGTCACCGCACACCGAAATGACCGGGCGATCTGGGTGCACCAGGTGCGCTGCCATGGCCGACGGCAGGCCAGCGCCCATGGTCGCCAGGGCGTTGTCCAGCAGCACGGTATTGGGCTTGTGGGCCTTGTAGTTACGGGCGAACCAGATCTTGTAGATGCCGTTGTCGAGCGCGACGATGCCTTCAGACGGCAACGCACGACGAATGTCGGCGACCAGACGCTGCGGGTAGACCGGGAAGCGATTGTCATCGGCGCCTTCGACGATCTGCGCTTCGTTGGCTTCACGAATGGCCATCAGGCGGGTGAAGTCCCAGTGAGTGGTGTCGGTCAAGGCTTCGCCGATCTGCCACACGGCATTGGCGATGTCGCCGATCACTTCGATCTGCGGGAAGTACACTGCATCGACTTCAGCGGAACGGAAGTTGATGTGAATGACTTCGGTGCCGCCACGGACCATGAAGAACGGCGGCTTCTCGATCACGTCGTGGCCGATGTTGACGATCAGGTCGGCCGCTTCCACCGCGCGGTGCACGAAGTCGCCGGACGACAGCGCAGCATTTCCCAGGAAGCGCGGATGACGCTCGTCGACCACGCCTTTGCCCATCTGCGTGGTGATGAACGGGATGCCGGTCTTGTCGATCAGCTGCTTGAGCACCTTGGCCGTCATCTTGCGGTTGGCGCCGGCGCCAATCACCAAGATCGGGCTGCGGGCGTTCTGCAGTTTTTCGACGGCCGCTTCGATAGCCTTGTGCTCTGCCAGGGGGCGGCGGTGCAGGCTTGGCGGAATCGGCATCGAGTCGGTTTGTTCGGCGGCGATGTCTTCAGGCAGTTCCAGGTGCACGGCACCGGGCTTCTCTTCTTCAGCCAGGCGGAACGCTTCGCGCATACGGGCCGGAATGTTGTCGGCCGAGGCGAACTGGTGGGTGTACTTGGTGATGGGGTCCATCATGCCGCACACGTCGATGATCTGGAAACGGCCCTGCTTGGACTTCTTGATCGGCTTCTGGCCAGTGATCATCATCATCGGCATGCCGCCGAGGTAGGCGTAGGCGCTGGCGGTTACCAGGTTGGTCGCGCCAGGACCGAGCGTCGAAAGGCTGACACCGGTCTTGCCGGTCAGGCGCCCGTAGGTGGCGGCCATGAAGCCGGCAGACTGCTCGTGACGGGTCAGCACCAACTTGATCTTCGACTTACGCAGGGATTCCAGCAGGTCGAGGTTTTCCTCGCCAGGAATACCAAATACATACTCGACACCTTCGTTTTCCAGGCATTGCACAACGACATCGGCGGCCTTGGCCATCTCGCTTGTAACCTCACGTGATATTGCGGTGGTAGATCCAAAATTCGCCTGGAGTCGACACTCCCAGCGGTCATTTCCTGGCGCTGTTAAAACGGCAAGAACAAGGTCTTGACGCCGTTAGCGGCCAGGCAAGTCACGTAGTTTGCCTACTTTCGTGGGAAATGAGGGGGAAATCTGCGAGCGCAGCATCAGGGCGTGATGTAGTTAAAAGCCAGAAAAGACAAAACCCCTACCTGCTCGCGCAGATAGGGGTTTTGCGAAATGAATCTTGACGATGACCTACTCTCACATGGGGAAACCCCACACTACCATCGGCGATGCATCGTTTCACTGCTGAGTTCGGGATGGGATCAGGTGGTTCCAATGCTCTATGGTCGTCAAGAAATTCGGTAGCCGGTGCGTTCTGAGAACGTGCCAGCGCATTCGGATATGTGATGTCTGTGAGCTGCGAATTTTCGGTTTCAGCGTCTTCACCACCACAATCTGCGTTGCAGATTGCTTGGGTGTTATATGGTCAAGCCTCACGGGCAATTAGTATGGGTTAGCTCAACGCCTCACAGCGCTTACACACCCCACCTATCAACGTCGTAGTCTTCGACGGCCCTTCAGGGGATTCAAGATCCCAGTGAGATCTCATCTTGAGGCAAGTTTCCCGCTTAGATGCTTTCAGCGGTTATCTCTTCCGAACATAGCTACCCGGCAATGCCACTGGCGTGACAACCGGAACACCAGAGGTTCGTCCACTCCGGTCCTCTCGTACTAGGAGCAGCCCCTCTCAAATCTCAAACGTCCACGGCAGATAGGGACCGAACTGTCTCACGACGTTCTAAACCCAGCTCGCGTACCACTTTAAATGGCGAACAGCCATACCCTTGGGACCGGCTTCAGCCCCAGGATGTGATGAGCCGACATCGAGGTGCCAAACACCGCCGTCGATATGAACTCTTGGGCGGTATCAGCCTGTTATCCCCGGAGTACCTTTTATCCGTTGAGCGATGGCCCTTCCATACAGAACCACCGGATCACTAAGACCTACTTTCGTACCTGCTCGACGTGTGGGTCTCGCAGTCAAGCGCGCTTTTGCCTTTATACTCTACGACCGATTTCCGACCGGTCTGAGCGCACCTTCGTACTCCTCCGTTACTCTTTGGGAGGAGACCGCCCCAGTCAAACTACCCACCATACACTGTCCTCGATCCGGATGACGGACCTGAGTTAGAACCTCAAAGTTGCCAGGGTGGTATTTCAAGGATGGCTCCATGAGAACTGGCGTCCCCACTTCAAAGCCTCCCACCTATCCTACACAAGCAAATTCAAAGTCCAGTGCAAAGCTATAGTAAAGGTTCACGGGGTCTTTCCGTCTAGCCGCGGATACACTGCATCTTCACAGCGATTTCAATTTCACTGAGTCTCGGGTGGAGACAGCGCCGCCATCGTTACGCCATTCGTGCAGGTCGGAACTTACCCGACAAGGAATTTCGCTACCTTAGGACCGTTATAGTTACGGCCGCCGTTTACCGGGGCTTCGATCAAGAGCTTCGCTTGCGCTAACCCCATCAATTAACCTTCCGGCACCGGGCAGGCGTCACACCCTATACGTCCACTTTCGTGTTTGCAGAGTGCTGTGTTTTTAATAAACAGTCGCAGCGGCCTGGTATCTTCGACCGGCATGAGCTTACGGAGCAAGTCCTTCACCCTCACCGGCGCACCTTCTCCCGAAGTTACGGTGCCATTTTGCCTAGTTCCTTCACCCGAGTTCTCTCAAGCGCCTTGGTATTCTCTACCCAACCACCTGTGTCGGTTTGGGGTACGGTTCCCGATTGTCTGAAGCTTAGGAGCTTTTCTTGGAAGCATGGCATCAACCACTTCGTCGCCTAAAGGCAACTCGTCATCAGCTCTCGGCCTTGAGATCCCGGATTTGCCTAAGATCTCAGCCTACCACCTTAAACTTGGACAACCAACGCCAAGCTGGCCTAGCCTTCTCCGTCCCTCCATCGCAACAATCGGAAGTACAGGAATATTAACCTGTTTTCCATCGACTACGCTTTTCAGCCTCGCCTTAGGGACCGACTAACCCTGCGTCGATTAACGTTGCGCAGGAAACCTTGGTCTTTCGGCGTGCGAGTTTTTCACTCGCATTGTCGTTACTCATGTCAGCATTCGCACTTCTGATACCTCCAGCAAGCTTCTCAACTCACCTTCACAGGCTTACAGAACGCTCCTCTACCGCATCACCAGAGGTGATACCCGTAGCTTCGGTGCATGGTTTGAGCCCCGTTACATCTTCCGCGCAGGCCGACTCGACTAGTGAGCTATTACGCTTTCTTTAAAGGATGGCTGCTTCTAAGCCAACCTCCTAGCTGTCTAAGCCTTCCCACATCGTTTCCCACTTAACCATGACTTTGGGACCTTAGCTGACGGTCTGGGTTGTTTCCCTTTTCACGACGGACGTTAGCACCCGCCGTGTGTCTCCCATGCTCGGCACTTGTAGGTATTCGGAGTTTGCATCGGTTTGGTAAGTCGGGATGACCCCCTAGCCGAAACAGTGCTCTACCCCCTACAGTGATACATGAGGCGCTACCTAAATAGCTTTCGAGGAGAACCAGCTATCTCCGAGCTTGATTAGCCTTTCACTCCGATCCACAGGTCATCCGCTAACTTTTCAACGGTAGTCGGTTCGGTCCTCCAGTCAGTGTTACCTAACCTTCAACCTGCCCATGGATAGATCGCCCGGTTTCGGGTCTATACCCAGCGACTAAACGCCCTATTAAGACTCGCTTTCGCTACGCCTCCCCTATTCGGTTAAGCTCGCCACTGAATATAAGTCGCTGACCCATTATACAAAAGGTACGCAGTCACCTAACAAAGTAGGCTCCCACTGCTTGTACGCATACGGTTTCAGGTTCTATTTCACTCCCCTCTCCGGGGTTCTTTTCGCCTTTCCCTCACGGTACTGGTTCACTATCGGTCAGTCAGTAGTATTTAGCCTTGGAGGATGGTCCCCCCATATTCAGACAAAGTTTCTCGTGCTCCGTCCTACTCGATTTCACCGCCAAGAGATTTTCGTGTACGGGGCTATCACCCACTATGGCCGCACTTTCCAGAGCGTTCCACTAATCTCAAACCGGCTTAAGGGCTGGTCCCCGTTCGCTCGCCACTACTAAGGGAATCTCGGTTGATTTCTATTCCTCAGGGTACTTAGATGTTTCAGTTCCCCTGGTTCGCTTCTTGCACCTATGTATTCAGTACAAGATACCTAGGTTATCCTAGGTGGGTTCCCCCATTCAGAGATCTCTGGATCACAGTCTGTTTGCCGACTCCCCAAAGCTTTTCGCAGGCTACCACGTCTTTCATCGCCTCTGACTGCCAAGGCATCCACCGTATGCGCTTCTTCACTTGACCATATAACCCCAAGCAATCTGGTTATACTGTGAAGACGACATTCGCCGAAAATTCGCGTGCTCAAGGAGCACTCACAAATTTTACCTTAGCCTGATCCACCAGCAGTGAAACTGGTGTTCAGTCTATTTCTATCACATATCCGAATTTTTAAAGAACGATCTGACAAAAGTCAGAAATCAACATTCACTTCACTCGCTACCCGAGTGGAATGTTCATTTCTGTATTCTGAACAGTGCGACGATCAAGCGTACACTTCAGCAAAAGGTGGTGGAGCCAAGCGGGATCGAACCGCTGACCTCCTGCGTGCAAGGCAGGCGCTCTCCCAGCTGAGCTATGGCCCCGTATCTCTAGGCTGCACCATGAAATGGTAGGTCTGGGCAGATTTGAACTGCCGACCTCACCCTTATCAGGGGTGCGCTCTAACCAACTGAGCTACAGACCTATAACAGGGTCGCGTTACAGCATCGTCTTCGTACAAAGAATCAAGCAATTCGTGTGGGAGCTCATCAGCAGGCTGATGTCTTCGATTAAGGAGGTGATCCAGCCGCAGGTTCCCCTACGGCTACCTTGTTACGACTTCACCCCAGTCATGAATCACACCGTGGTAACCGTCCCCCCGAAGGTTAGACTAGCTACTTCTGGTGCAACCCACTCCCATGGTGTGACGGGCGGTGTGTACAAGGCCCGGGAACGTATTCACCGCGACATTCTGATTCGCGATTACTAGCGATTCCGACTTCACGCAGTCGAGTTGCAGACTGCGATCCGGACTACGATCGGTTTTGTGAGATTAGCTCCACCTCGCGGCTTGGCAACCCTCTGTACCGACCATTGTAGCACGTGTGTAGCCCAGGCCGTAAGGGCCATGATGACTTGACGTCATCCCCACCTTCCTCCGGTTTGTCACCGGCAGTCTCCTTAGAGTGCCCACCATAACGTGCTGGTAACTAAGGACAAGGGTTGCGCTCGTTACGGGACTTAACCCAACATCTCACGACACGAGCTGACGACAGCCATGCAGCACCTGTGTCAGAGTTCCCGAAGGCACCCATCCATCTCTGGAAAGTTCTCTGCATGTCAAGGCCTGGTAAGGTTCTTCGCGTTGCTTCGAATTAAACCACATGCTCCACCGCTTGTGCGGGCCCCCGTCAATTCATTTGAGTTTTAACCTTGCGGCCGTACTCCCCAGGCGGTCAACTTAATGCGTTAGCTGCGCCACTAAAATCTCAAGGATTCCAACGGCTAGTTGACATCGTTTACGGCGTGGACTACCAGGGTATCTAATCCTGTTTGCTCCCCACGCTTTCGCACCTCAGTGTCAGTATCAGTCCAGGTGGTCGCCTTCGCCACTGGTGTTCCTTCCTATATCTACGCATTTCACCGCTACACAGGAAATTCCACCACCCTCTACCATACTCTAGCTTGCCAGTTTTGGATGCAGTTCCCAGGTTGAGCCCGGGGCTTTCACATCCAACTTAACAAACCACCTACGCGCGCTTTACGCCCAGTAATTCCGATTAACGCTTGCACCCTCTGTATTACCGCGGCTGCTGGCACAGAGTTAGCCGGTGCTTATTCTGTCGGTAACGTCAAAACAACCAGGTATTCGCTGATTGCCCTTCCTCCCAACTTAAAGTGCTTTACAATCCGAAGACCTTCTTCACACACGCGGCATGGCTGGATCAGGCTTTCGCCCATTGTCCAATATTCCCCACTGCTGCCTCCCGTAGGAGTCTGGACCGTGTCTCAGTTCCAGTGTGACTGATCATCCTCTCAGACCAGTTACGGATCGTCGCCTTGGTGAGCCATTACCTCACCAACAAGCTAATCCGACCTAGGCTCATCTGATAGCGCAAGGCCCGAAGGTCCCCTGCTTTCTCCCGTAGGACGTATGCGGTATTAGCGTCCCTTTCGAGACGTTGTCCCCCACTACCAGGCAGATTCCTAGGCATTACTCACCCGTCCGCCGCTGAATCGAAGAGCAAGCTCTTCTCATCCGCTCGACTTGCATGTGTTAGGCCTGCCGCCAGCGTTCAATCTGAGCCATGATCAAACTCTTCAGTTCAATACTGCTTGGGTTTTTAAGAAACCCTAAACTTGGCTCAGCAATCTCAAATGACTATGTGATTTCTCGCATGGCCACTTGTGATGCTGATAATCTATGCGACGATCAGTCCGTACTCACAAGCACCCACACGAATTGCTTGATTCAATTTGTTAAAGAGCGTTTGGTTAAGAGCCTTTCGTCTCAACCGAGGCGCGCATTCTACGCTTTCCTCTAAGTCTGTCAAGCGTTTATTTCGAAGTATTTTGCGAGAATCTCGTTCAACTTCAAACACTTGGCTCGCTGCGATCACTCGTAGCGGGAGGCGAATCATACAGCGTTAAACACCGCTGTCAACCACCTCGTTAAGCATTTCATTTTCTCGTTCAAACTTCGAAACAAGAAGACCTGACACTTAACTTCCCGCTGTGACGTTCATCGCTGCGGGAGGCGAATAATACGCGATTCAATTGGGGTGTCAACCCGTAGAAGAAGAAATACTTGCCGCCCTGCCGCGACCCCTGTCGCAACTATTCAGAGCGCCATTGATCTGTAGAGAACCTACCCCCACGAGCGCCGCCGGCATGAACGACGAACATAGTACCAAGACCCCCGGGCTATCAGCCGATGAGGAGCAGGAAATCGACGAAAGCCAGCCGCCCCGCGCAGCGGTGCTGCATGAAATCATCCGGGCGCAGGGCGACCAGGAGCTTGAGCGCACCCTCGCTGCATTATGGTGGTCGGCACTGGCAGCCGGACTGACCATGGGGCTTTCGCTGATGGCCATGGGCTTGCTCTATTCACGCCTGCCCGACGGCGAGACTGCACAGGTGATCGCAAGCTTCGGTTACAGCGCAGGTTTTCTGGCCGTGATTCTGGCCCGTCAGCAATTGTTCACGGAAAACACCCTCACCGCCGTCCTGCCGATAATGACCACGCCGACCCTGGCCAATCTCGGCCGCCTGCTGCGCCTCTGGGGCGTGGTGTTGCTCGGCAACCTGGCAGGTACGCTGCTGGTGGCGTGGGTCATGCTCGAACTGCCGATCTTCGATACCAAGACCGACCTTGCCTTCCTTGATGTAGGCCGCAAGGTCATGGAAAACGACATCGGCCAGATGTTCGCTAAGGGCATCATCTCGGGCTGGATGATCGCGACCATGGTGTGGATGATCCCGTCCATGGAGCACGCCAAGATCGGCATCATCGTGCTTATCACCTACCTGATGGCCCTGGGCGACTTCACCCATATCGTGGTGGGCTCTGTCGAAGTGTCCTACCTGGTATGGGCCGGCGAAGAAACCTGGAGCACCTTCTGGCTGCACTTCGCTCTGCCCACCCTGGCCGGCAACATCATCGGCGGCAGCTTCATCTTCGCCATTATCAGCCATGCTCAGGTGCGTAGCGACAGTGGCAAGGCGCCTTCGAAGCTGCTCGACGAAGCACACCCCTCTACTAGAAAGAAGCACTGACCGACTACACCCTACGTTGCCCTGCATCATTACGCAGGGCAACACCCCCTCCGGCTCACCTCCCGCCTATCAGAATCCTTCCGCATCGCTCCCAGCACCGCTGATTTGGCCCACAAGGTCAGTGGTCAGATTCCGACGAATCATCAACAATAAATCTGAACTTATGCGATAAACCGCACCCCACCACAGAATCGAAGCCATGATGGATATCCGCAGCGGTAAAGGAGTTTCATTCGTACGGCGCATCTACCTGCCGCGGATCTTCGGCAAGGCCATGTCGTTACTGGCGGTGGCTGCCGCAGTGTGGCCTTTGGATGCATCCATCTGGCTATGGGCGCTGATGCTGTTCAATGGTCTGGCATGGCCGCACGTCGCCTTCCTCTGGGCCAGCCGTTCGGCTTCACCCTATGCCGCCGAACGGCGCAACCTGCTGATTGATTCACTGATGGCCGGATTCTGGGCTGCCGCGATGCAGTTCAACCCGCTGCCCTGTCTGACCATTCTTTCCATGGTGACGATGAACAACGTCGGCTCGGGAGGGCGTTCACTGATGCTCCACGGCGCGTTGGCACAGTTGAGCGGCGCGGGCATCGGCATTCTCGTGCTTGGGGCAAACCTGCAGTTGCACGCCACCGACCTGCAAGTCTACGCCAGCCTGCCGATGCTGACGCTTTACCCTATGGCGCTGGGCTGGGTGCTGTTCAAGCTGGCGACCACCTTGGCCGAACATAAACGTCAGTTGGGCGACCTCAGCCGTACCGACAGCCTGACCGGCCTGTTCAACCACGGCTACTGGAAAGATCGTCTGCGCCTGAAGTTTCTCATTTGCCAGCAGCGCAGCAGCACCGCAGTGATCGCTCTGATTGACATCGACCACTTCAAGGCCATCAACGATACCTACGGTCATGTGGTCGGCGATCGCATGCTGCGCCAGCTCAGCGACGAGCTCAAGCGCTGCCTGCGCGAGGGTGATCTGGCCGGACGCTATGGCGGCGACGAGTTCTGTGTGATCTTCCCAAGAACCAGCGAAGAGCAAGCGTGCCTGGCCATGGAGCGCCTGCGCGAGCGGATTGCCGGTTATCGCAGTGCGCAGTTGCCTGACCTTCGCGTGAGCCTGAGCATCGGGCTATGTGCCTATCGCGCGCAATTCGAAGACGCCGAGCAGTGGCTGGATGAAGCTGACCGAGCGCTGTATCACGCCAAGCACGAAGGCCGCGATCGAGTCGACGTCGCGCCAGCGGCTTCATTTACCGGGCTGCGCCTGGCCTGGCCGGAATGACCGGTGTGCGCTCGGCGACGATTTCCGGCAAATCGACACGTTTGAGGTAGAGCCTGAGCGGCTCGCCAATATTGAGCCGATCATCGACATGCTGTTCCAGCAACAGCCCCAGCCGCTGCCGGCATAGCACCTGGCGATCGTTGTCTACCGCGCGCCAGACGAATTCGCTGCACGGCTGCAGCGAGTCTTGCGAGACATCCAGGCCAAAGGCGTCCTCGGAAAACCTGACGATGAACGTGCCTCTTTTCCTATGAAAGCCGACCAGCCCGTTGAGCTGATCGGCAGCGTGGCAAATGTCGGCAGATGTGATGGACATGCAGAACCTCATTCGAATGAACCACGCCAGACGGCGGGAATGACAAATGACAGGCAAAAAAATGGGCGACCGAAGTCGCCCTAAATGCCTTGCGTGCTCGTGATTCCGGAAGAGTCAGCGCGGCTTGCGCTTGCTGGAATCCTTCCAGATGAAAATGCCCAGACCGACAAAGAACGTGACCATCAACCCGACCGTTACCACGCCTGCGATAACTACGTTGTCGAAGAACATGTCGACCTCCCATTCGCTTGTCGTTGTCCGATGGGGGAACGTTAACCAAAGATGGACGGGGGGAAATTGATCAGGATCAATGGTGCCCAGAGCGGGCACGCAGGTGGGGGC
The DNA here is from genome assembly GCF_000759535.1 of Pseudomonas cremoricolorata. Classification (NCBI taxonomy): domain Bacteria; kingdom Pseudomonadati; phylum Pseudomonadota; class Gammaproteobacteria; order Pseudomonadales; family Pseudomonadaceae; genus Pseudomonas; species Pseudomonas cremoricolorata. The sequence continues at coordinate 98,440 of NZ_CP009455.1, forward strand.
GGAACTTGATGCAGGTCAGTGATCAGCGCTTCTTCGACTTGCCTTTGCGCTTGGCCTTGCTGGTCTTGCCCAGCGGCATGGCGTGTTCGAACGCCTGACGCATGTCGTCCAGACGCTTGTCGTTGATGTCATGAATGCGCTTGGCGCGCTCGGCGCCGAAGTCGATCAGCTTGTCTTGGCTCATGGGGCAGGCTCAGGCGGAAGCGAAGTGGCAATGATGACGAAGCATGGTCAGGCTGACCAGCCTCATATCTCTATGTCGACCAGCAGGCCCTGGCGATTGGGCTCAACCAGGGCAATCACCGGAACGGTATTGTCGGCGTTGACCCCATCGCCAGGTTCAGGCTGGTAGCGCTGATCTTCCTGCCCGGCGTGCTGCTGCTGGCGGCGACGTTGCTCTTCGCGCAGCAACAACGCCTGTTCCTGGGGGGCCTGACGCTGGCGAAGGTCGACGCTGCCGTCGCCGGAGGTGGTCTGGACAGGCACCACGGGTGGAATATCGGGACGCGGCTTGACTGGGTCAAGCTGGGACGTCACCGGTGTGGCACTCAGGGGAATGATTGGCGGCAGCATGGAGGTCTCCTTTAACCGGTTATCGGCCTGGCAAGAGCAGACATGAGTCGGCCGCACGGCCCATCAGTGGATGTGCGTAAAACTACTCGGCAGCATCCGGATCATCGTCGTCCGCCGGCTCGCTGACTTCACTCCAAGGTCGCTTGTAGACCTGCTTCCAGACCTCATCGAGGTGGTCGCGCAAGACCTTGTCGGCCTGGTTGAACGAGGCACTTTCCTCGCGCTCGCCGCCGAAGGGCTGCTCGCCAGCGGGACTGATCAGCGATTGGCCGGTCAGTGAATAGACCGACTCACCCTCACGCAGTTCGATGGCAATGTCCTGCGGCTCGATACCACCGCCGCAATACGCATGACTGGCCACGGTGACTTCGGCGATGCCGTTGCCGTTCAGATCGCTGACACCACTGACATCGGTATAGAAGTCGACGTCCAGATCCAGGCCTGCGCAGCTGGTTTCCTGCTCGATGTTCCAGCGCGCAGTGAACGCCGCATCCCCCTTGCGATCGTACAACGTGGCCTTGAGCACCACGCGGTCGACCTCCTGCTCGGTTTCGGCGTCGGTGGCCTGGCCGTCCACCCGACTCAGCACCAACAGGCCTTCGCCCTGCTGGTCGCGGAAATGCACACTTTTTATAGGTGCCTGGACGCCGAGCACCTCGAGCTGCTCAGGCGGAATCGGTGGAAAGATTTCGAAGCGCTTTTGCTCACAGGCTGCCAGCAGCATCGTGCCGGCCATCACCAGACAGACATTCAAGCAACGGTACTTGGCGGGCATCGCGGTCCTCGTGCCTCATGGCAAGCAGTATTGTTCAACGAACGCACTAGACTGATTGGTCCTGCCGGACCTATCCGTTACCATAGGCGGCTTTTCATCGCGGGAGTTCAGCCAGTATGGCGCAGCAGTATCAACCGGGGCAACGCTGGATCAGCGACAGCGAAGCCGAGCTTGGCCTTGGCACCATCCTGGCACAGGACGGCCGCCTGCTTACCGTGTTGTATCCGGCCACCGGCGAGACTCGCCAGTATGCCGTACGCAATGCGCCGCTGACCCGGGTGCGCTTCGCGCCAGGTGACCAGATCACCCATTTCGATGGCTGGAAACTGACCGTGCGCGAAGTCGACGACGTCGATGGGCTGATGGTCTATCACGGCCTGGACGCGCAGAATCAACCGCGCACCTTGCCGGAAACCCAGCTGTCCAACTTCATCCAGTTCCGTCTGGCCAGCGACCGCCTGTTCGCCGGGCAGATCGACCCACTGGCCTGGTTCTCGCTGCGCTACAACACCTTGCAGCACACCAGCAAGCAGATGCAGTCGTCGCTCTGGGGCCTGGGTGGCGTACGCGCGCAACCCATCGCCCACCAGTTGCACATCGCCCGTGAAGTGGCCGACCGCGTCGCTCCGCGGGTACTGCTGGCCGACGAAGTGGGCCTGGGCAAGACCATCGAAGCCGGCCTGATCATTCACCGTCAGTTGCTTTCCGGTCGCGCCAGCCGCGTGCTGATTCTGGTGCCGGAAAACCTCCAGCACCAGTGGCTGGTGGAAATGCGCCGCCGCTTCAACCTTGAAGTGGCCCTGTTCGACGCCGAGCGCTTCATCGAGAGCGACGCCAGCAACCCGTTCGACGATGCGCAACTGGCACTGGTCGCCCTCGAATGGCTGGTGGAAGACGAGAAAGCCCAGGACGCACTGTTCGCCGCAGGCTGGGACCTGCTGGTGGTCGACGAAGCGCACCACCTGGTCTGGCATGAAGAAAAGGCCAGCCAGGAATATGCGCTGGTCGAACAGCTCGCCCAAGTCATCGACGGTGTGCTGCTGCTGACTGCAACGCCCGAACAACTTGGCCAGGACAGCCACTTCGCCCGCCTGCGCCTGCTCGACCCGAACCGTTTCCATGACCTGGCCGCGTTCCGCGCCGAGAGCGAGCACTATCGCCCGGTCGCAGAGGCGGTGCAGGAGCTGCTCGACCACGGTCGCCTGTCGAACAACGCCCACGCCACCATCCAGGGTTTCCTGGGCGCCGAAGGCGAAGCGCTGCTGAGCGCGGTCAGCGATGGTGACACCGACGCCTGTGCGCGCCTGATCCGCGAGCTGCTCGACCGCCATGGCACGGGCCGCGTGCTGTTTCGCAACACTCGCGCGGCGATCCAGGGCTTCCCCGAGCGCAAGCTGCACGCCTACCCGTTGCCCAACCCGCAGCAATACGCCGAGTTGCTGCAGGGCGAGCATGCCGAACTGTACCCGGAAGTGGCCTTCCAGACCGATGCAGACAGTACAGAGGACGATCGCTGGTGGCGCTTCGATCCACGGGTCGACTGGCTGATCGACACCTTGAAGATGCTCAAGCGCACCAAGGTACTGGTGATCTGCGCCCACGCCGAGACGGCCATGGACCTGGAAGACGCGCTGCGCGTGCGCTCAGGCATCCCGGCCACCGTGTTCCACGAAGGCATGAACATCCTCGAACGTGACCGCGCCGCCGCCTATTTCGCCGACGAGGAATTTGGCGCACAAGTGCTGATCTGCTCGGAAATCGGCAGTGAGGGTCGCAACTTCCAGTTCGCCCACCATCTGGTGATGTTCGACCTGCCGGCCCACCCCGATCTGCTCGAGCAGCGCATCGGCCGACTCGACCGGATCGGTCAGAAGCACACCATCGAACTGCATGTGCCGTACTTGCAGGACAGCCCACAAGAGCGTCTCTATCAGTGGTACCACCAGGGGCTGAACGCGTTTCTCGCCACGTGCCCAACCGGTAACGCCATGCAGCATCAGTTCGGCCCACGCCTGCTGCCGCTGCTCGAAGGCGGCGACAGCAGCGACTGGGATGCACTGGTCAGCGATGCCCGCCAGGAGCGCGAACGGCTCGAGGCCGAGTTGCACACCGGTCGCGATCGCCTGCTCGAACTCAACTCCGGTGGTTCAGGAGAGGGCGAAGCGCTGGTCGAGGCCATTCTCGAGCAAGACGATCAGTTCGCCCTGCCTATCTATATGGAAACCCTGTTCGACGCCTTTGGCATCGACAGTGAAGATCATTCGGAAAACGCGCTGATTCTCAAGCCGAGCGAGAAGATGCTCGATGCGAGCTTCCCGCTGGGGGACGACGAAGGCGTCACCATCACCTACGACCGTGCGCAGGCGCTGTCGCGGGAAGACATGCAGTTCATCACCTGGGAACACCCCATGGTGCAGGGCGGCATGGACCTGGTGCTGTCCGGTTCGATGGGCAACACCGCGGTGGCGCTGATCAAGAACAAGGCACTCAAGCCTGGCACCGTGCTGCTGGAATTGCTCTATGTCAGCGAAGTGGTCGCACCACGCCACCTGCAACTGGGTCGCTACCTGCCACCGGCTGCATTGCGCTGCCTGCTCGATGCCAATGGCAACGACCTGGCGTCGCGCGTGAGTTTCGAAACCCTCAACGATCAGCTCGAAAGCGTACCGCGCGCCAGTGCCAACAAGTTCGTCCAGGCTCAACGCGACGCGCTGGCCAAACGCATCAGCGCAGGGGAAGAGAAGATCATGCCGACCCACGTCGAACGTGTCGCCCAGGCACAACGTCGCCTGGCGGCCGAGGCCGATGAGGAGCTGGCGCGCATGACCGCACTCAAGGCAGTCAACCCCAGCGTGCGCGACAGCGAACTCGACGCGTTGCGCAAACTGCGCGAAGAAGGCGTGGTCATGCTGGAAAAGGCCGCGTTGCGCCTGGAGGCGATCCGCATTCTGGTCGCCGGCTGAGGCCCCCTCCCACCCGGCGCCATCGTCAAAGGATGTCGCCGGGCAGGCTTCAGGATCGTTCGCGGTACAGTTGCACCAAGGTGGCGGGGTCATGCTCCAGATGGCCCTGGCTGCCATGCAGACGCATCAACTGCGCCGCCAGGGCGCTGACCGGCGTTGCCGAACCCTGCTCGCGGGACAGTTGCACGGCGTTGTCCAGATCCTTGAGCAAGGTGCGAACGTGCCACTTGACCGGCTCGAAACGGCTTTCGGCCATTTGTCCAGCCAGAATCTGCAAGGGTTTGGAATCGGCAAAACCACCGGCCAGCGCCTGGGCGAGCAAACCGGCGTCGACGCCTGAACGTTCTGCCAATGCCACGGCCTCGGCGATCACCAACGCATTGCAGGCGACGATCATCTGGTTGCAGGCCTTGGTCACCTGCCCTGCCCCCACCCCACCCATGTGCGTTACCCGTTGGCCGAGGGTCAGCAGGATGCCGCGCACCCGCTCCAGATGCGCGGCCTGACCGCCAACCATGATCGCCAGACTGCCTGCTTCGGCGCCGGCAACGCCGCCGGAAACCGGTGCGTCGATCCAGCCCATGCCGCACAAGGCCGCCAGCTCCGCGGCCATTTCCCGCGTGGCCGAAGGCTCTACGCTCGACAAGTCGATCAGCAGCTGGTGGGCCTTACCCGCCTCGGCGACCCCCTGCTCACCGAGCATCACTTCGCGCACCGCTGCGCTATCAGCCAGGCATGACAAGACGATATCGCTGTGCCTGCACAGCTCGGCAGGCGTCGCCACGCTACGGGCGCCGAGCTCGACCAGCTCGCGGCATTTCTCGGCGCTGCGGTTCCAGATGGTCAGAGGATAGCCAGCGGCGAGCAGGCGCCTGCACATGGGCAGACCCATCAGACCGATACCGGCAAAACCCAGCGCTGGCAGTTCAGGTTTCATCAACAGCTCCCGAGAAATGACCCAAAGTTATTACGCCCTGCGTAAGTTGTTACCGCAGTGTGCAAGCACACAGACGACTGTTACCAACCTGCACCGTTGCTGGAACTCCCCACGCTTCAAAACGGAGCAATTGCCTGATCAGGTGCACCAGAAGGTCTCAGTGCATTTGTGACGTCTTTTCTTGTATCAAAATAAATGGCGAGACGACCACCGCCCAGATCTCTGGATCGCGGGCTTGCAGGCTGGTGGCGATGTCGACCGGAACCGGCACGACCGTGCCATCAGAGCGCCATTTGGCGACGGTTTCGCTCTGGTTTTGCGCAAAAGCGCTGGCCACTTCGATCAGATCCAGCCCAGGCGCGACCCAAATCAGGTCACCTTTGGCCCAGAAGCGTTCCAGGGCTTTCCACTCGATGATTGCGGTTTCGCCAATCAATTTGGCATAGAGGGTGCTTGTGTGATCGGTCATGGGGTCCTGAGAGAAAAATCGTCTGCTGAAAACGGCCGACATTTTTACAGAAAACCCTGGCTCTAAACACGTAATTGGTCGATCGACTCCGAACGAGCGAATCGATAGCGTGACGTGCAGTGCAGCGATGGCGCGTTTCTATATGTTTGTATCGACTACGCGACACCGCTCGAAGAGGCGCTATGAGCTGGCTTTTCAAGCGCGCGAACAGCGCTCTACACTGTACCGGTACAGTTCCGGGACATATCTCGGGGGAAGGTGGGGTTGCGGTCTGGCAGCGTCATGCCGCCGCCCCGCCCGGTCTGTAGCCCTGGCCGCCAGGACTATAAGAATTACAACAGAATGAGTGGAGCATCATGATCAAGATTTCCAAGCTGTTCGCTGCATTGGTTGTGGCCGGTTTCGCCAGCCATTCGATGGCCGCCGACACCATCAAGATCGGCATCGCCGGGCCCAAGACCGGGCCTGTCACCCAGTACGGTGACATGCAGTTCATCGGTGCCAAGCAAGCCATCAAGGACATCAACGCCAAGGGCGGCGTCGATGGCAAGATGCTCGAAGCCAAGGAATACGATGATGCCTGCGATCCCAAACAGGCCGTTGCCGTCGCCAACAAAGTGGTCAACGACGGCGTCAAGTTCGTGATCGGTCACCTGTGCTCCAGTTCCACCCAGCCTGCTTCGGACATCTACGAAGACGAACGCGTGATCATGATCACCCCGGCCGCCACCAGTCCGGAAATCACCAGCCGCGGCTACAAGCTGATCTTCCGCACCATCGGCCTGGACAGCGCCCAGGGCCCCGCTGCTGGCAACTACATTGCCGACTTCGTCAAACCGAAAGTGGTCGCGGTACTGCACGACAAGCAGCAGTACGGTGAAGGCATCGCCACCGCAGTGAAGAAGACCCTGGAAGACAAAGGCACCAAGGTCGCCGTGTTCGAAGGTCTCAACGCAGGCGACAAGGACTTCTCCTCGGTCATTCAGAAGCTCAAGCAGAACAACGTCGACTTCGTCTACTACGGCGGCTACCACCCCGAACTCGGCCTGATCCTGCGCCAGGCTCAGGAAAAAGGCCTGAAAGCCAAGTTCATGGGACCTGAGGGCGTGGGCAACGACTCGATTTCGCAGATCGCCCAGAACGCTTCGGAAGGCCTGCTGGTGACCCTGCCCAAGTCGTTCGACGCCGATCCTGAGAACAAGGCCATCGTCGACGCCATCAAGGCTGACGGCAAGGATCCGAGCGGCCCGTTCGTGTTCCCGGCCTACTCTGCCGTGGAGCTGATCGCCGAAGGCATCAAGGCTGCCAAGTCCGAAGACACCGACAAGGTCGCTGCCGCCATCCATGCCGGTTCGTTCAAGACCCCCACAGGCACCCTCACCTATGACGAAAAGGGCGACCTCAAGGACTTCAAGTTCGTGGTCTACGAATGGCACTTCGGCAAACCGAAGACTGAAGTTTCCCCTCAGTAATCGCCTGACCTACAGCTGACCTACAAGCCCACTGTGCGAGCAGTGGGCTTTGTTTTACGAGGTTCATGGGCCCGATTGCCGCGATCCGGCAGCCATCCCACCTGAAAATCTTAAAACCGTCACCCGCGGTTCCCTGGCCAAGCCCGGTCATCGTCGCTCAGACGACGAGGCGCATCGGGTTACCCCCACGCCAGCGAATGCACTTCAGGTTTTTAGGAGCGCTTCAATGCCTGAGATCTACCATTTCTTCCAACAACTGGTTAACGGATTGACCATTGGCAGCACCTACGCCCTGATCGCCATCGGCTACACGATGGTGTACGGCATCATCGGCATGATCAACTTCGCCCACGGCGAGGTGTACATGATCGGCTCCTACGTGGCGTTCATCGCCCTGGCGGGTCTGGCGATGATGGGTATCGATTCGCTGCCGATCCTGATGACCGTGGCCTTCGTCGCCACGATCTTCGTGACCAGTGCCTACGGCTACAGCATCGAGCGGGTCGCCTACCGACCACTGCGCAACAGCAACCGCCTGATTCCGCTGATTTCGGCCATCGGTATGTCGATTTTCCTGCAGAACACCGTGCTGCTGTCACAGGACTCCAAGGATAAATCCATCCCCAACCTGATTCCCGGCAGTTTCTCCTTCGGCCCAGGTGGCGCCGAGGAAGTGCTGGTGTCCTACATGCAGGTGCTGGTGTTCGTCGTCACCCTGGTGGCCATGACCCTGCTGACCCTGTTCATTTCAAGATCTCGCCTGGGTCGCGCCTGCCGAGCCTGCGCCGAAGACCTGAAGATGGCCAACCTGCTTGGCATCAACACCAACAACATCATTGCCCTGACCTTCGTCATCGGCGCCGCCCTGGCAGCGGTCGCAGCCGTACTCCTGAGCATGCAGTACGGCGTGATCAACCCCAACGCCGGCTTCCTGGTGGGCCTGAAGGCCTTCACCGCGGCGGTGCTGGGCGGCATCGGCAGCATCCCTGGCGCCATGCTCGGCGGCCTGGTGCTGGGTGTGGCCGAAGCGTTCGGTGCCGATATCTTCGGCGACCAGTACAAGGACGTCGTGGCGTTCGGCCTGCTGGTTCTCGTTCTGTTGTTCCGGCCGACCGGCATTCTGGGCCGCCCGGAGGTTGAAAAAGTATGAACAGAAATCTCAAACAGGCACTGTTCAGTGCCTTGCTGGTGTGGGCCGTGGCCTTCCCGGTGCTGGGCCTGAAACTGAGCATCGACGGCATCCGTCTGGTGGTGCACAGCCAGGGCAACTTCACTCTGTCGATCATTGCCGTGTGTTCGCTGCTGATGTTCCTGCGGGTGCTGTTCGACCGCCAGTGGAGTGCGGTGATGGGCCAGCGCTCCGGTCGCAAGCTGGTGCCGCCTTCGGTGAGCAATTTCCTGACCTTGCCCAAGACGCAACGCTGGATCATCCTCGGACTGATCGTGGTGGCGCTGATCTGGCCGTTCTTCGGTTCTCGCGGTGCGGTGGACATCGCCACGCTGATCCTCATCTACGTGATGCTCGGCCTGGGCCTGAACATCGTCGTCGGTCTGGCCGGGCTGCTTGACCTGGGCTACGTCGGCTTCTATGCGGTGGGCGCGTACACCTACGCCATGCTCTCGCATTACTTGGGCTGGGGCTTCTGGATCTGCCTGCCGATCGCCGGCCTGATGGCAGCCACCTTCGGCTTCCTGCTGGGCTTCCCGGTGCTGCGCCTGCGCGGCGACTACCTGGCGATCGTGACCCTGGGCTTCGGTGAGATCATCCGCCTGTTCCTGCGCAACCTTACCGACTGGACCGGCGGGCCGAACGGCATCAGCAACATCGACAAGCCGAGCTTCTTCGGCCTGAGCTTCGATCGCCGCGCCGCCGAAGGCATGCAGACCTTCCACGAGTACTTCGGCCTGCCCTACAACTCCATCAACAAGGTGATCTTCCTTTACCTGGTCGCGCTGTTGCTGGCACTGGCGGCGCTGTTCGTCATCAACCGCCTGCTGCGCATGCCCATCGGCCGGGCCTGGGAAGCGCTGCGCGAAGACGAGATCGCCTGCCGCGCGCTGGGCCTGAACCCCACCGTGATCAAGCTCTCGGCCTTCACCCTGGGGGCGACCTTCGCCGGTTTCGCCGGCAGCTTCTTCGCTGCCCGTCAGGGCCTGGTGACGCCTGAGTCGTTCACCTTCATCGAGTCGGCGATCATCCTCGCCATCGTCGTGCTTGGCGGAATGGGTTCGCAGTTGGGCGTGATTCTGGCGGCCATCGTGATGATTCTGTTGCCCGAACTGATGCGTGAGTTCAGCGAGTACCGGATGCTGATGTTCGGCGCCATGATGGTGCTGATGATGATCTGGCGCCCGCAAGGTCTGCTGCCAATGCAACGTCCCCACATGGAGCTGCGCCGATGAGCCGCGAAATTCTGCAAGTCAGCGGCCTGAGCATGCGCTTTGGCGGCTTGTTAGCGGTCAATGGCGTAGCCCTGACCGTCAAGGAAAAACAGGTCGTGGCGCTGATCGGCCCCAACGGCGCCGGCAAGACCACCGTATTCAACTGCCTGACCGGCTTCTACAAGCCCAGCGGCGGCAGCATCCTGCTCGACGGCCAACCGATCCAGGGCCTGCCAGGCCATCAGATCGCCCGCCGCGGCGTGGTCCGCACCTTCCAGAACGTCCGTCTGTTCAAGGAAATGACCGCGCTGGAAAATCTGCTGATCGCCCAGCACCGGCACCTGAACACCAATTTCTTCGCCGGTCTGTTCAAGACGCCGGGCTTTCGCCGCAGCGAAAAGGAAGCGATGGAGCGTGCGGCGTACTGGCTGGAGAAGGTCAACCTCACCGAGTTCGCCAACCGCACCGCCGGCACCCTCGCCTACGGTCAGCAACGGCGCCTGGAGATCGCTCGCTGCATGATGACTCAGCCGCGCATCATCATGCTCGACGAACCGGCTGCAGGCCTCAACCCCAAGGAAACCGAAGACCTCAAGGCGCTCATCAGCTATCTGCGCGAATCACACAACCTCACGGTGTTGCTGATCGAGCACGACATGAAGCTGGTGATGAGCATTTCCGATCACATCGTGGTGATCAACCAGGGTACGCCCCTGGCCGATGGCACGCCCGAACAGATTCGTGCCAATGCCGATGTGATCAAGGCCTACCTGGGGGAGGCGTAAATGCTCAAGTTCGAAAACGTATCGACCTTCTACGGCAAGATTCAGGCGCTGCACGACGTCAACGTGGAGATCAACCAGGGCGAGATCGTCACCCTGATCGGCGCCAATGGCGCCGGCAAATCGACCCTGCTGATGACCTTGTGCGGCTCGCCGCAGGCGCACAGCGGCAGTATCAAGTACCTGGGCGAAGAACTGGTCGGCCAGCCCTCCTCGCACATCATGCGCAAGAGCATCGCGGTCGTACCGGAAGGTCGCCGCGTGTTCGCTCGCCTGACCGTCGAGGAAAACCTGGCGATGGGCGGTTTTTTCACCGACAAGGGCGATTACCAGGAGCAGCTCGACCGGGTGCTGCAATTGTTCCCGCGGCTCAAGGAGCGCTACACGCAACGGGGCGGGACGATGTCGGGAGGCGAACAGCAGATGCTCGCCATTGGCCGTGCGCTGATGAGCAAGCCCAAACTGCTGCTGCTCGACGAACCCTCGCTGGGTCTGGCGCCGATCATCATCCAGCAGATCTTCGACATCATCGAGCAACTGCGCCGTGATGGCGTCACGGTGTTCCTGGTCGAGCAGAATGCCAACCAGGCGCTTAAGGTAGCTGACCGGGCATACGTACTGGAAAACGGCCACGTGGTGATGCAGGGCACCGGCGAAGCCTTGCTGGTCGATCCGAAGGTGCGTGACGCGTACCTGGGCGGTTGATCGACTACCTTGCTGTATCGATCCGCTTGCGCAGGGTGCTCGAAAGGATATCGAGCCCCTGTGCAAGCGGCGCTTCGTTCCAACCTAGCTCGCCCACCCCGACAACGCCTCGCTGCGAGTCGCAGGCGTGTACAGACTTTTCTTCTCCACCTGCACTTGAGATCGCCCCGTCGCCTCGGTAACGTGGCCGACACTTTTCGTCTCAAGGTTGGAGCTTTCCATGCGCCTCACCCCTCCACTGCTGCTCGCGGCGCTGCTTCCGCTGTTCGCCGGTTGCCAGTTGTTCGCCGAACAGCCGAGCGACACCACCAGCGGTACGACACGCCTGCAGGGCGAACTGAGTGCGAGCAACGGCAAGCTGCTGTTCAAACCGTGCAATGAGAACCGCCGCTTCGTGGTCAATGATGCCGGCAATACCGGCCTGTTGCAGGAAGCCGACAACCTGGCCGGCAGTGCCAAGGCGCGTCTGTTCGCAGACCTGCGCGGGCGCCTGGGCGGTAGCCGCCAGGCCGACAGCGATGGCCAGTTCGACGTGCAGCAGCTGTACCGCCTTGAACCTTCGAGCAATGCCTGCAGCGATCCGAATTTCAAGCAGCTGACCCTGCGCGCCGAGGGGCAGTCCCCCGCCTGGGGCGTGAAGGCCAGCAGCCGAGGCATGGTCATCGAGCGCGAGGGGCAGGCGCTGTTGCCGCTGCCGTTCCTGGAAGAAGAAATTCCCGGTGGCGGCCTGAGCCTGAGCAGCGAGGCCAACGGTCAGCACGTCGAGCTGTGGCTGGCCCCGCAACGCTGCGTCGACCCTAAAAGCGGTGCTGTCCGTCACCTGCGCGCAGAACTGCGCATCGACGGCAAGACCCTGCAAGGCTGCGGCTACTTCGGTGGCGCCAGGGACAGCTGATCGGGCCGACGCGTTAACCCTGCCGTTAAGGCGGTCGAACAGCTTATAATCGGCGGTTTGTTCAGAGCCGCCGGCCGACCGACCATGCTACGAATCAACGAACTGAAACTGCCCCTGGACCATTCCGACGATGCCCTGCGCCAGGCCATCGTCCAGCGCCTGGGCATCGCCGACGAGCAACTGCTCGACTTCACCCTGTTCAAACGCAGCTACGACGCGCGCAAGAAAAACAGCGAGCTGCTGTTCATCTACACCATCGACCTGCACGCCAGCAACGAAAGCGAACTGCTGGCCAAGTTCGCCGACGACCGCAACGTCGGCGTCGCCCCGGACGTCAGCCACCGCTATGTAGGCCAAGCGCCACACGATCTGCAGGAACGACCTCTGGTGGTCGGCTTCGGCCCGTGCGGTATCTTCGCCGCACTGTTGCTGGCGCAGATGGGCTTCAAGCCCATCGTCCTCGAGCGCGGCAAGGAAGTACGCCAGCGCACCAAGGACACCTGGGGGCTGTGGCGCAAGAGCGAGCTCAACCCCGAGTCCAACGTGCAGTTCGGTGAAGGCGGCGCTGGCACGTTCTCAGATGGCAAGCTCTACAGCCAGATCAAAGACCCGCTGCACCACGGTCGCAAAGTGCTGCACGAGTTCGTCAAGGCCGGCGCGCCGGACGAAATCCTCTACATCAACAAGCCGCACATTGGCACTTTCCGCCTTACCGGCATGGTCGAAACCATGCGCCAGGAAATCATCGCACTGGGCGGCGAGGTGCGCTTCCAGGAGAAAGTCAGCGATCTGCTGATCGACGGCGAGCAACTGACCGGTGTCGTGCTTGAAAGCGGCGAGCAGTTGCTGTCGCGCCACGTGGTACTGGCGTTGGGTCACAGCGCCCGCGACACGTTCCGCATGCTGCATGGCAAGGGCGTGTTCATGGAGGCCAAGCCGTTCTCGGTCGGTTTTCGCATCGAACACCCGCAAACCGTCATCGACAAGGCACGCCTGGGCAAATACGCCGGTCATCCGAAGCTCGGCGCGGCTGACTACAAGCTGGTCTATCACGCCAAGAACGGCCGCTCGGTCTACAGCTTCTGCATGTGCCCTGGCGGTACGGTGGTGGCGGCCACCAGCGAACCGGGCCGCGTGGTGACCAACGGCATGAGCCAGTACTCGCGCAACGAGCGTAATGCCAACTCAGGCATCGTGGTGGGTATCGACCCTGAACGCGACTATCCCGGTGGGCCGCTGGCCGGCATTGAGCTGCAAGAGCGGCTCGAGGCCCACGCCTATGTCATGGGCGGCAGCAACTACCAGGCGCCAGCGCAGCTGGTCGGTGACTTCGTGGCCGGGCGGCCATCCACCGCACTGGGCAGCGTCGAGCCGTCCTACAAGCCAGGGGTCACGCTGGGCGACTTGGCGCCGAGCCTGCCAGCGTTCGCCATCGAGGCCATCCGCGAGGCCCTGCCCGCCTTCGACCGGCAGATCAAAGGCTACAACATGAATGACGCCGTGCTGACCGGCATCGAGACGCGCACCTCCTCGCCGCTTCGTATCACCCGCGGCGATGATTACCAGAGCCTCAACCTCAAGGGCCTGTTCCCGGCGGGTGAAGGTGCAGGCTATGCCGGCGGCATTCTCTCTGCAGGCGTGGACGGTATTCGTATTGCCGAGGCGGTGGCGCTGGCGATGATCGCTACTGCCTAGCGCGGTAAGGCGTCACGCCCTGTCGTGGGTACGAACCAGCACCAATCACAGGGCACAAAAAAACCCGACCGGGCATGCCAAGTCGGGCTTTTTCATAGGGACGAATCAGTGTGAGACGCGGCTGGTGCCATCGACGGTCATGATGCGCACGCGCTCGCCGACGCGGAACACTTCATTCTGCTGCACCGACTGCACGTAGGCGCGCATGCTGCCGTCGTCTTCGCGGACGGTGATCTCTACGCCTTGGGTACGCGTCAGACCTTCCTCGGCAGCCGAGCCTGCCAACCCGCCAGCGACTGCGCCAATTACTGCCGCGACCAGACTGCCACGGCCACCACCGATGGCACTGCCGGCCACGCCACCGACCACGGCGCCGGCGCCACCGCCGATCGGCGTCTTGGTGCCTTCGATCTTGACCGGACGCAGTGACTCGATGGTGCCCATGCGCACGGTCTGCACGCGGCGGGCCTCGTCACGGGAGTAGCTGTCGCCAGACAGGTTGGAGGCACAGCCTCCGAGCAGCAGCGACGCGGTAGTGAAGGTCGCCAGCAGCAGAGCGGATTTACGCATGGGAAGAATCTCCGTAGGTCAGATGTCCATTAGACGCCGCGTGAGGACGGCTGTCACGACGACAACTCATAAAAAACAGCTTTCGTTCAGCCACGGTACAGGCTGTGGCAGGCAAAAAATGCTGCCCATGAATGTGTGACCGGAGTTGTTCGGAGATTACTGCACTGGCGATCTTCGCCAGTGCAGCGCCCATCAAGGTGCGAGACGCTCGCGCTGCCAGTGGCCAGCGATCAAGCGGTAGTTGAGGCGATCATGCAGACGACTGGCGCGGCCTTGCCAGAATTCGATGCGCTCAGGCAACAGGCGGTAGCCGCCCCAGTGCTCTGGGCAGTGTGGCTGAGAATCGGCGAAGCGCGCGGTGGTGGCCTCCAGCAGTGCCTGCAGCACCTGGCGATCGGCGATCACCTGACTTTGTGGCGAAGCCCATGCGCCCAGGCGACTGCCCAGGGGGCGCACTTGGTAATAATCATCGGACTCTTTGGCCGTGACCTTTTCCACGCGCCCCTCGATACGCACCTGACGCTCCAGCGCCGGCCAGAAGAAGGTCATCGCCGCGAAGGGATTATCCAGCAGATGCTGACCCTTGGCGCTTCGATAGTTGGTGAAGAAGGTGAAGCCTCGTGCATCCAGTCCCTTGAGCAGCAACACGCGGCAGTGCGGGCGACCCTCGCCATCGACTGTAGCCAAGGTCATGGCGTTGGCCTCGACAGGAGCCTGCTCGGTTTTCACTGCCTCGGCGAACCACTGTTCGAACAGTGAAAACGGTTCGGCAGGGGCCTGGTCCTCGGCCAGGCCATCTCGGGTGTAGTCGCGGCGCATATCGGCCAGAGACTGGGTCATGACGCGGTTCCTTGGCGATCAGTTGGTGGTCTTGGCGGCCTTGGTGGTGCTGTTGGCGGCGACGCTTTTATCGGTGCTGGCCTTCTTCGCGGCTGGTTTGGCTGGAGTGGCGGCCTTCCTCGCCACAGGTTTGGCGGCGGCTTTGGCAGCAGGTTTTTTCGCGGCAGACTTGGCAGCCGGTTTCGCCGCAGCCTTGGCGGCAGGTTTAGCCGCTGGAGCGGCGGCGGCCGGCTTGACGTCCTGGGTGGCGACCATCGCGGCCGGCGCCGGCGCTGGAGCGGCCTGCTGGTACTTGGCGATCAACGCCTGCATGGTGTTCTGCGGGGTCAGCAGCAGCTCGACGCGGCGGTTCAGCGCACGACCTTGCACACTGTCGTTGGCCGCGCGCGGCATCACCGAGCCCATGCCCTTGAGGGTCAGACGGTCACGTTGCAAGCCGCTGAGGCGGAAGATGGCCGATACCGAAGCAGCACGCTCCAGGCTCAGACGCTGGTTGGCCGCAGCCGCGCCACTGCTGTCGGCATGACCGAGCACCATCACGGCGGTTTTCGGATCGCCTTCAACCACCTTGGCGACGCGGGTGATCGGTGCCAGGGTCACCGGCAGCAGCATGTTCGGGCGGTCCGGGTTGTACGAGCCATCCACCGGGATGGTCACGGCCAGCACATCATCACGGCGCTCGAGCTCGAACTTGCTGTCCTTGAGGGCCTCGCGCACTTTCGGCTCGTACTGGTCGAGCCAGGCCTGGGTGGCCTTCTGGTCGATCTTCGGCACGGCTGCCGCGACCGGAGCCTGTTTGTCCTCACTGTCGCCGAACGGCCACCACCAGCGGGTACCGGAGGCATTCTTGCTGGCCGCCTTGGCATCGGCCTGGGCAACCTTTTCGGTGACCGCGTCCTTGACGTCCTGCTCGGCGACCTTGTCCGAGCCAAACGGCCACCAGCTGCGGCCCTCGGTGCTCGCGTCGGTTTGCGGGTGCTGAGCGCAGCCAGTCATGGCCAGGCACAGGGCGAGAGCTAAGGTTTTATGTGAGGACATCAGCGATACACCATGAATTGAAAGGGAATTTTGCCAGCACGCTCGTGCAGTGGCCTTCAGGATAGACAAAGGATTGGGGCAACACCCGCGTTACCCGATCAAAGGCAGGTGCGCAATGTCCGCACCAAATGCTGCGCCCGCGGGTCCATCAGCACGTACGGTCCTAAGGTATTGGTAACAAAGCCAAAAGCCACATCGTGCTCGGGATCGGCGAATCCAACCGAGCCGCCCGCCCCCGGATGACCGAACGCCTTTGCTCCCAGACCGAAGGTCGCGTTGGCCACGTGCGGCTGGTCGAGCATGCAACCC
Organism: Pseudomonas cremoricolorata; assembly: GCF_000759535.1. Lineage (NCBI taxonomy): Bacteria > Pseudomonadati > Pseudomonadota > Gammaproteobacteria > Pseudomonadales > Pseudomonadaceae > Pseudomonas > Pseudomonas cremoricolorata. The sequence continues at coordinate 114,845 of NZ_CP009455.1, forward strand.
AAGCCGAAGCGCGTTTGCGTCAGCAAGGTGCGATCGTCACCCAGGCTGTGTTCACGGGTCAGTTCGTCGAGCAGTTCGGCGTCGAGCAGGCTGCCATCGAGCAGCCCGGCATAGAATCCGGCAAGACTACGGGCGTTGCCATGGCCGTTGGCAGCCGGCTGCTGCATGCGCCGCCATTCCGGCTTGTTGGTACTGGTGAGAATGGCCGGCGGGTTGGTGAAGGCACGGGTCGACAGCGCTTCGGGTTCACGCATCGTTACCTGAAGCAGACGCTGCGCGGCGGCGTCGCCGGCATTGCCTTTGCCACGGGCGATGTGCGCCACGCGGTAGAACTCTTTATCGGCCAGGCCGATGTGGAAATCCAGGCCCAACGGCGCGGCGGTGCGGGCGACGATCGACTCGCCGGGACCGCGCTGCTCGACGCGGCGGATCAGCTCACCAATCAACCAGCCATAGGTAATGGCGGCATAGCCATGCTCACTGCCAGGGGTCCACCAGGGCTGCTCGGCGGCCAGGGCGGCGGTCATCGCCTGCCAGTCGTACAGCGCTTCGGCGGGCAACAGTTGGCGGATGGCCGGCAGCCCCGCGCGATGGCTGAGCAACTGGCGCAGCGTCACCGCCTGCTTGCCGGCCTGGGCGAACTCCGGCCAGTAGCGCGCCACTGGCGCATCGAGGGCGAGCTTACCCTCCCCGACCAACTGCAAGGCGGTGACTGCGGCGAACGGCTTGGTACACGAGAACAGGTTGGCGATGGTATCGGTGTGCCAGGCCTGCTGGCCGTCTTTATCGGCGGTGCCAGCCCAGAGATCGACCACGGTCTGCCCGCCCACCTGCACGCACAGCGCCGCACCGCGCTCCTGGGGATCGTCGAACAGCGCGGCGAAGGCATCGCGCAGCGCCTCGAACTTCAGCTCATAGTGACCCTGGATCTGCACCGCCCGCTCCCACTGACCTGTTGGCAAAGGCGTGCATTGTTTCAGTAGTTGACGGTTTTGCCTACCAGCCAGCGGCCTTCGGCACGACGGACGCTACCCGTGCGTGCCGAACGCCTGACGCCGATCAAGGGGCAGGTTGCTGAAGGCGCTGGGCCAACTGTCGGGTCAGCCCCAGATTGGCCTTGCGCACCGCGTCGATGAAGCCACTCCACGGCACATCGGTGATCGCCACCAGGCCCAGGTGGCCGTTCTCGCCATCCAGCAAACGACCACTGGCCGGCTGGTCGAGGTACTGGAACCAGTGCGCGCCGACGATCGTCGGTTGCGCCAGCGCAGCCTTGAGGAAGGTCTCGTAGGCAGGGCCACGGTCTTCTTCGCGCGGCAACTCCAGCGGACCGGGCCAGAACGGGCCGCGGTCGCGCGAGCCGAACTGGAACTCGGTGACCAGCACCGGCTTGTCCAGCTCGGTGAGCCAGGCGAAGTCGTAACCGTCTTGGGGTTTGAGGGTATAGAGGTTGAAACTCAACACGTCGCAGAACTCGGCGCAGGCCTTGACCGCCTCGGGCGAGGTGACGCCGTAGCGACCACCCAGCAACAGATGATTCGGCGCGTGCCAGTCCAGGGCATCGGCGACGGTCTTGAAATAGGTTTGCGCAAAGACCTCCTGGAAATGCTGGTAATCGCGCTCGATCTCCGGGTGCTCGGGGTTGGGCAGGGGCGCTTCGAAGCCCGGGTCTTCCATCAGCTCCCAGGCTTGCAGGTCGATACCCCAGGCCTTCGACAGGCCTTGCTGGTTGCGGTATTTGTCGCGCAACTGCTTGAGAAACGCGCGCTTGGCCGGCACGTCGGTGGTCAGGCGCAAGGTGCCATAAGCCAGGCCATAACGGGCCTTCGGGTCGCCGCCCGGGGCGGCCCAGGCCAGCTCGTTGTCGGCGTAGTAACCGATCAGCCAGGGGTCGTCGCGATGGTCACGCGCCGCGATCGCCACGGCGCGCTCAGTGGCCATGGCGAAACGCGGGTCGAATGGATCGGGCAACCGCCCCCACCAGTCCATGCCGGTGCTGATGCTGGCGTAGTCGCCAACGATCGACAGCGGCAAGGTGTAAGGCACCTGCTGCGCCTCGCCCAGGGCCGGGTCGCTCCAGTTGCCCAAGGTATTGAAGCCCCAGGCCAGCACGCGATCGATGGCCTGGGCCTGCCAGCGCTTGGCGTCAACCTGCGGCGCCGGGCATTCGCCAGGCGCCTGCCCCCCTGCCGCCGGCGGACACGGCGTGGCGTGGCTGCGCTGCAGGTTGGCGGCATAGAAGTCATACCAGCGGCCTTGCTTGAAGCCACGCCCCTGGGACGATGCGTTGCCGTCGTCGTTGTTGCCTTGGCCATAGAAGGCCGCCAGCGGCTTGCCTGCCTCCGGTAACGCTTTGAACATGGCTTCGCGCCCTGCTACATAAGTGCGTCCGCCGTCGGCGGCAACGGCATTGACCCCCAGCGAGAAGAACGCATGGCCGTCCGGGGTCACCAGGTACCAGTGCCCCGCGCGCTTCTCGGTGCGAAAGAAACCCTTGGCTTCGAAGGCCGGGCCGGCCAGCAGACCACCATAAGGGTCGAGCGAGGCCTTGCCGCGCTCGGCCAACCAGCCCTGGAGCTGCTGTTGCTCACGGCGAGCGGCAGCCTTGAGCTGCTCGTCGTTGTCGATTTTCTCGGGCCAGCGGCCGCGGGTGGATTGTCCGTATTCATCGATCAGGCCGGCGTAGGCCGCCTTGAAAACCTCGTCGTCATCCTGCAGGCCAACGCGCTCTATCAACAGGCTCTGCGCCACATTGGGCCTGGGGATGCTCAGGCTGACCGAGGTCACCTGCTTGAGATCGACCTGACCGACGCTGCTGGTCAGCAGCACGCGCTGGCCTTGGTACGTCCACGGCATCGGCGGCCCGGCGCGCATGCCCTGGCTCAGCGGCGAACGGGCGGTCAGCGGCAGCATGACGGTCTGCGCCGGCCCGGCCGGAAGGTCGATGCGGCTGGTGAGGGTCTGGCCAGCGCTGTCCTGCACCACTACGTCGACGCTCAGCGCCCAGTCCATGCCGCTTTGCAGGCGCAGGGTGAGGAACTGCCCGGCCGACCAGTCCCAACTGCCGGCCTGCGGTGTCAGGCGCAAGGTCGGCCGCTCGGCCGGATTGAACACCACCCGCCTGAGCACTTCGCCCTGGGCCGTCTGCTCGGCGTTGTACTGCGGCAGGCCCGCGTCCTGGGTGACCACGTTGATCACCGAGGTGGGGCGGACGAAGCTGAACAGCGTCTGCTGCCCGGCCCACGCGGGCGAGCTGAGCAACAGGCTGAGTACGGCAGGCAGGCTGCGACGAATCATAGGGCGGTAACACTCCTTCAGAGCCCGACAGGGCTCACGACCGAATAGGAGACAACGGGCCGGCGCATCGTGCGCCGGCGATCAGGCAATTTCCCGCCGGAAGGGCGGAAGTGCATTGAGGATAGCCTTGCCGTAGCGCTGGGTGACCAGACGCCGGTCGAGCAAGGTGATGACGCCGCGGTCCTGTTCGGTGCGCAGCAGACGGCCGCAGGCCTGGATCAGACGCAACGAAGCGTCGGGCACGGCGATTTCCATGAACGGATTGCCGCCACGGGCTTCGATCCATTCGGCCAGCGCCGCTTCCACCGGATCGTCCGGCACGGCGAAAGGGATCTTGGCGATGACCACGTGCTCGCAATAGGCACCGGGCAGGTCAACCCCTTCGGCGAAGCTGGCCAGGCCGAACAGCACGCTGTGCTGGCCATCGTCGACTCGCGCCTTGTGCTTGTTGAGGGTTTCCTGCTTAGACAGATTGCCTTGGATCAGCACCAGCTTGCGCCAGTCGCGGTCCAGGCCATCGAACACGTCCTGCATCTGTTTACGCGAGGAAAACAGCACCAGGGCGCCGCGGGCGTCTTCGACCATGGCCGGCAGCTCGCGGATGATCGCTGCGGTGTGCGCCACCGCATCGCGCGGGTCGGCGCGCAGGTCGGGCACCCGCAGCACGCCGGCATCGCCGTGCACGAACGGGCTGGGTACGACGCAGGTCACGGCATCGCGTGGCAGTCCGGAACGCATGCGCAGGCGGTCGAACTTGCCCAGCGCCGTGAGCGTGGCGGAAGTCACCAGCGCGCCGTAGGCAACTTTCCACAGGTTGCGCCGCAGCATCTCGGCGGCGAGGATCGGGCTGGCGTTGACCTCGATGTCGAACAGCGCGCCGCTTTCGGCCAGCGACAGCCAGCGCGCCATCGGCGGGCTGTCCTCAGGGTCTTCGGCGGTGAAGGCGGTCCACAGCTCCCAGTTGCCCTGGGCGCGGGTCACCAGGCTGCCGAACAGCGGGTACCACTCTTCGGCCTGGTGGCTGGCGATGCCGATGTTGACCTCACCATCCATGCCTTCCTTGAGCAGGTCGGCCAGGCGCGTGAACAGGTCATTGAGGCGGGCAAAGCCTTTCTTCAACTCGATGCCGATCTCGCGGAGCTGCTCGGGGATCACCCCACCCTCGAAGCGATAGCGCGGACGGTCACGGCCTTCGTTGTCTTCACTGGGACGAAAGTCGGCGACCTGCTCGCAGAGGGTGAACATGAACTGCTGCTGGGTACGAATTTCCCGGGCCAGCTCAGGCACTTGCTCGATCAGCTTGCCCAAGTCACCGGGCAGCGGGTGCTGGGCCAGCAGCTTGGTGAGGTTCTTGGCGGTCTGCTCGAGCCAGTCGGCGGTCGAGCGCAGGCGTGAGAAATGGGCGAAGTGGCCGATGGCCTTGTCGGGCAGGTGATGGCCTTCGTCGAACACGTACATGGTGTCGCGTGGGTCAGGCAGCACCGCCCCGCCACCCAGGGCGAGGTCAGCCAGAACCATGTCGTGGTTGGTGACGATGACATCGACCTTGCCCATGCCTTCACGGGCCTTGTAGAACACGCACTGCTGAAAATTCGGGCAGTGGCGGCCGGTGCACTGGCTGTGATCGGTGGTCAGGCGCATCCAGTCCTGATCCTCGAGCGCTTCGGGCCAGCTGTCACGATCGCCGTCCCAGCGGTTGCCGGCGAGCTTTTCGATCATCGAATTGAACAGCTTCTGGCTGCGCTCATCGACGTCGATCTGAAAGCCCTCTTCCTCGAACAGTTGCGCGGTGGACGACTGCGCCTGGCCTTCCTGCAGCAGCACGTCGAGCTTGGACAGGCACAGGTAGCGACCGCGCCCCTTGGCCAGCGCGAAGCTGAAGTTCAGGCCACTGTTGCGCATCAGGTCGGGCAGGTCCTTGAAGACGATCTGCTCCTGCAGGGCCACGGTGGCAGTGGCGATCACCAGGCGCTTGCCGGCGGCCTTGGCCGCGGGAATGGCCGCCAGGCTATAGGCAACGGTCTTGCCGGTACCGGTGCCCGCTTCGACCGCGACCACGGCGGGGTCGCCGGCACGGCGGCCTTCATCGTCCACGGCGATGTCGCCGAGCACCTTGGCGACTTCGGCGATCATCAGACGCTGGCCATAGCGCGGCTTGAGGCTCTTGGCTTCGAGGAAACGCGTATAGGCGCCTTGGATGGTGGCTTTGAGTTCGTTGCTGATCATGGTCTGCGCGCCCGAAGGGCTGGATATATTTTCAGTGCTTTACACGGGCCGGCTATCATACCTGCCTCACGCCGTTTATGCCTTCGGAGATCCTCATGCTCGTCCATGCCCTGCCCTACACATTGCACGTCCTGGCTTCGCTGATCTGGGTCGGCGGCATGTTCTTCGCCTGGATGGTGCTGCGCCCGGCCACGGCCAAGGCGCTGGAGGGGCCAGCGCGGTTGCGCCTGTGGGGGGAAGTTTTCCCACGTTTCTTCGGATGGGTCTGGGTGGCAGTGACGACCTTGGCGATCAGCGGTGTGGTGCTGATCCACAGCCGTTTCAGCGGCTTCGAGACCGCGCCGCGCTACGTGCAATGGATGATCGGCGGCGCCATCGTCATGGTCGCGGTGTTTCTGCGCATCCATGCCTTGCTGCTGCCACAACTGCGTGAAGCGCTCGCCAGGGAGGACTGGGCGGCCGGGGCCAGCGCGCTGGCGCGTATCCGACGGATGGTGGGCATCAACCTGCTGCTGGGACTGCTGGTGGTGGCCGTTGCCAGCGCCCGCTGGAGCTTCTGAGGCCTCAACTGCGCGGCGCAGGCCTGGGCAGCGACATGACGTGGAACATGCCGGTGAGCAGAATCTGCAGACGGTCGAACCAACGATGACTGCGACCGCGCAGGCTGGCGTTGAAGCACAGCACCTCCAGCACGTGCAGGCCGAACAGCGCCAACCCCGCAGCCTTGATCAGCAGACTGAACGGCATGGCCTGGGGCAACAGGTGATTGAACAGCACCACGCCCCAGAACAGCACGGTCAGGGCCTTGCCCAGGTTGAGGATCAGGCCCATGGTGAGACTCCGTGTGCGCACGCCTTGGCGCGGGTCGTGAATGAACGCCCACGGCAATGGCTGTCTGCCGTGGGCGGCGAACCTCAACGGTCGATCTTGATTTCCGTGCGACGGTTCATCGCCCGGCCTTCGGCGGTTGCGTTGTCGGCCACCGGCTGGCTTTCCCCGGCACCTGTGACCGAGACGAAACTGCTGCGCGGCACGCCGCTGCCGATCAGGTAATCGGTCACCGAATGGGCGCGACGGTCCGATAGTTTCTGGTTGTAGCTGTCGGCCCCGACGCTGTCGGTATGCCCGGTGACGCTCAGGCGCGCGCTGGCAGCCTCTTGCTTGAGGCGCGTGGCAATGGTGTTGAGGCGCTCTTTGTCGGTGGCGGTCAGGCGCGCCGAATCGAACTCGAAGTGCACATCGCGAATCACGATCACCTCTTCTTTCTCGACCACTATCACTTCCTCGACTACCGGGGCCGGCTCCGGCGCCTTGAGCGGACAGCCGGTGGCATCGACCTGGACCCCGCGCGGCGTGCCCGGGCACTTGTCGCGACTGTCCGGTACGCCATCACCGTCCTCGTCACCATCGCCGTGGGCCCAACAGTAGCCAGCTGCCAGGCCGCCGCCGAGCAACGCACCCCAGCCCGCCCAGCTGGAGCTTTCGATGGCGCCCAGGGCGGCACCGCCGACACCGCCTACGGCAGCGCACTTGGGCCAGTCGGTTTTCTGCAGGCCGGCGCAGCCGGTCATCAGGCTGGCAAGCAAAATCAGAGGTACCGCGGTGCGAACTGTACTCATGGGTTGCTTCTCCTAATGGGGTCGTCGGCCGAGGACCGATCCACCGCAGTAAAGACCCCGCCAAGCGGCTCTGCCAGTGTTCGGCCATCAGTCAGCACCGCTGCCTCTATGCCCGCACGCCGCAGACCGTTAGTCTTGAGCGCTCTGAGCGAGGAACCTCGATGACCCTGAATATTTCCCAGCGAACGCCGCAGCAGGCCCTTGCCGCGCTGCTCGAGCGTGTCGCGCCGCAGCGGCTGTTGCTGGTCGGCAGCCACTTCCCGGCCCTGGACGCGTTCGCCCAGGCCCATCCGCAGACGCTCATCGAACACGTGCCCGCTGCGACCTTGCCCGCCCCTGTCGCTGCACAGCGCTATGACCTGGCCGTGCTGGTCGAGTGCCTGGAACATCTGCCCAAGCGCACGGGTCTGGAACTGCTGGGCGGCATCCGCAATCTGAACGCCAGCAAAGTGGCGGTGCTGGCCGATCTGCAAGCCTGTGGCTGGCAAGACACCGACTTCTATGCCCTGGCCCTGTCGGCCAGCGAGAAATTCACTCGCGACGCCCAGCAGTTGTGCCTGTTCACCTATGATCTACGTGACTACAAACAGGTCCCGGACTGGCTCAACGCACGGTTCTGGGCCAACCCGGAAAATTTTGGCAAGTACTGGTGGTGATTGGATGAGTGTTTCGGTCTGCCCCTGTGGCAGTGGCAACCTGCTCGATGCCTGCTGCGGTCACTGGCACGCCGGCACCCCGGCGCCCGATGCCCAGGCACTGATGCGTTCACGGTATAGCGCCTACGTGCTGGGCCTGATCGACTACCTGCACGACACCACCCTGCCCGCGCAGCAGCCCGGTCTGGACCGCGCTGCAATCAGTGCCTGGAGCGCCCAGAGCACCTGGCTGGGGCTGGAAGTGGAAAGCGCCGAGGTGTTCGGCGGCCAGCCGGAACATGCCTTCGTCACCTTCACCGCGCGCTGGCATGACGCCGATGGCGATCACCAACACCGCGAGCGCTCGGCATTCGTCCAGCACGCCGGGCGCTGGTACTTCATCGACCCGACCGTACCGCTGAAGGTCGGTCGCAACGACCTCTGCCCCTGCGCCAGCGGGCAGAAGTTCAAGAAATGCTGCGCCAGCTACCTGGCCGGGTGAGCGATGAACCCATTGAGTCGCCTGTTGCTACTGAGTCTGATGCTGAGCGTTCTGGGCGGCTGCGCCAGCTGGGGCAGCGACGACTGGCGCGAGCCGCAGTTGCGCCTGGTCAAGGTGCAGAAGGTCAAGGCCACGATGCACCAGCAGCAGTTCATCCTGCACGTGCGGGTCGACAATCCGAACGACAGCCGGCTGTTCATCCGTAACCTGGATTTTTCCGTGCGGCTCAACGACATTCCGGTGGTCGAGGACAACGCCAGCCTGTGGCGCAGCGTCGCCGCACATGAACAGCGCACCTTCAAGATCGAGGTACGCACCAACCTCTGGCGCCACCTCAAGCCGCTGGTCAAGGCCATCCGCAGCAAGCGGCCGGTGCCCTACCAACTCAGCGGCGAGCTCAACACTGGACTGTTGTGGCATCGAAGCCTGCACTTCTGGCGCAGTGGTGAGATAATCCCCGGCGATTTTCACTCGGAGTAGACCGCATGACCCAGCAACCTCATGTCCATGGCCCGGACTGCAACCACGACCATGACCACCACCACCACGGCCATGTACATGGCCCGCACTGCAACCATGCCCCCCAGGAGCCGGTGCGCAATACCCTCAAGGATGTCGGTCGCAACGACCCATGCCCATGCGGCAGCGAGAAAAAGTTCAAGAAGTGCCACGGCGCCTGAAACTCTGAACGCAGTGCAGTGGCCCTCGGCGCGTTTCAGTCGAGCGGCCACTGCGGCTCGGGCAATGCCTGATACGCCGGCCGGGCGAACAGGTAGCCCTGGAACAGGTCGATGCCCAGCGCCCTGAGCGCGCGGTACTCAGCCACCTGTTCCACCCCTTCGGCAATGATCCGAATGCCCAGCTTCCTGCAGATGCCGACGATGCCTTCGACGATGGCCAGGCGCGCGGTGTCGTGATCGACCCCGCGAATCAGTTCCATGTCCAGCTTGATGATGTCGGGCTGGAACTCGGCCAACAGCCCCAACCCCGAATAACCGGCCCCGAAGTCATCGATGGCGGTCTTGAAGCCTTGCCGCTGGTACTCGATGAGGATGTTCTTCAGGTGCGTGCGATCGGTCAGGCTCTCGTTCTCGGTCACTTCGAAGATGATCCGGCTGGTGGGAAAGCCGACCCGCTGTGCGGCGTCGAGGGTCGCACGAATGCAGGCTGCGGGCTGATACACCGCGTTGGGCAGGAAGTTGATGCTCAGGTAGCCCTGCAGGTTCAACTGCGCGGCCAGTTCGACAGCCTTGATGCGACAGGTCTGATCGAAGGTGTAGCGGTTGTCTTCGGTGACCTTGCTCAACACGCTGTAGGCACTACTGCCATCGGTGCCACGCACCAGCGCTTCATAGGCGAACACCTGCTGACGCCCTGGCGCGACGATTGGCTGAAAGGCCATGCTGAAGTCGAACGGCAGTGGCGCCTGGTCGGCGCAGCGTCGGCAACCGACGGAGCGCGGGGCAGGTTGGGGTTCGGTAGAGCGGGTCATGACGGTTACCTCAGTGAGCGAATCGCGGCGTCGTGCCAGGCGGCGTGAGCCGGATATGCGGGTTCGACAACAGCATTGATGGCTTTACGCCAGACTGCCACGGCAGTCGTTGCTTGAGCGGCAGATCTTCGTCCCAGCGCAACCACTGTACAGGGTAAAAAAGCCTTCAGCGCCGCTTGCACGGCGCCTTCGCCGTCACTAACGTAGCGCCTTTCCCTACCGCCCCCTCGCCCTGCAGGAGCCCTTGCCATGGCCGCCGCCGCCTTCGCGTCCTTTCGCCCACGTCTTACCGCCGCTGCCACGCTGCTTGGCCTGCTCGGTCTGGGCGGCTGCCAGATGGGCGCGCAACCTGAAAGCGTGCCGCCCAGCGTCGGTGTGCAGGCGCTCAAAGGCCTGGCGCACGGTGCGTCGGTGCGGCGCAACAGCATGGGCGCGCCGCTGATCGAAAGCGGCAACTTCCATGACGCGCTGTTCAGCCTGGGCTATGTGCACAGCGTCGACCGCATCGAGCAGATGCTCGCCATGCGCCTGCTCGCGCAGGGGCGCATGGCCGAGCTGGCCGGTGCCGAAGCGCTGGACGTCGACCGGCTGATGCGCGCGGTCAACCTCAGACAAAGCGCCGGCCAGCTGTATACCGCTGCCTCACCGCGGGTGCAGCGTTTCTTCGAGGTCTACGCCCGCGGTGTCAACGCCTACCTGTTCCGTTATCGCAACAGCCTGCCAGGCGGGCTGGCCAAGGGTAATCAGCAGCTCGAGTACTGGAAGCCTGAGGACTCGGCGCTGATCTTCAGCCTGTATGCCTTCAGCCAGTCGGTGAATCTGCAAGAGGAACTGTCCGCCCTGACCCTGGCCCGCCAGGTGGGCGGCGACAAGCTGCCCTGGCTGCTGCCGGTGGCCGCCGATGAGCCACTGGCCGAGGCCGAAGCCGGCAAACTCAAGGGCCTCAACCTGGTCGACCAGCTTGCGGGCTTCACCGCCCTGGCCGCCGCTGCGCAGAAGCTGGCCGATCTCGACCTGCTCGGCAGTCCGGGCTCGGCCAACCTGGCCATCGCGCCGCAGCGCAGCCGCAGTGGCAAAAGCCTGTTGGCCAGCGACAGTCGCGCGGCCTGGGCACTGAGCCCGGTGCAGGTGCACACCAGCAAGTACCAGGTGGCGGGGCTGTCGCTGCCGGGTCTGCCGTTGCTGCTGGCCGGGTACAACGGCAAGCTGGCCTGGAGCAGCAGCGCGGTGATGGCCGACAACCAGGACCTGTTCCTCGAACAGGTGCGGCGCCAGGGCAATCAGCTGACCTACCTGGCCGACGGCAAGTGGCTACCGGCACGCGCGCGCAACGAAACCTTCTTCGTCAAGGGTGAGCGCCCTGTGCGCGAAGTGCTGTACGACACCCGCCATGGCACCTTACTCGGCCAGCCCGGCAACAATGGCCTGGCCCTGGCGCTGTACCTGCCGTCGCTCAAGGACGACCGCAGCCTCGATGCGCTGTTCGACCTGACCCGCGCAGGCTCGGTGGAAAAAGCCTTCGACAGCACCCGGGAGGTGGCCGCTGCGGCGCTCAACTTCGTCTTCGCCGAACCGCAGCACATCGCCTGGCAGGTCAGCGGCCGCTACCCCAACCGCCGTGAAGGCCAGGGCCTGCTGCCCTCACCGGGCTGGGACGGGCGCTACGACTGGGATGGCTATGCCGACCCGATGCTGCACCCCTACGATCAGGACCCAACCGCCGGCTGGATCGGCCATGCCAACCAGCGCAGTCAGCCCAAGGGCTACGGCATGCAGTTGTCGAGCACCTGGTACTACCCCGAGCGCGCCGAGCGCCTTGGCCAACTGGCCAGCAGCGGTCGCTTCGATGCGCGCAGCCTCAACCTGCTGTTCAACGACGCGGTGACGCCGCTGGCCGACAAGCTCAAACGCATGTTCGAAGCCCCAGGCATGGCCCAGCCGCTGCAACAGGCGATCAACGCCCTGCCCGCCGACCAGCGCAGCGCCGCGCGCGATGCCCTGGCGCGACTCAAGGCCTTCGATGGGCGCCTGAGCGCAGCCTCGGCCGAGGCTGCGCTGTACGAATTGTTCCTGCAAAGCGTGGCGCGGCAAACCTTCCTCGACGACCTCGGACCTGAGTCCGGCGCGCCCTGGCAAGCGTTCGTCAGCAATTCGCGGCTGTCGTATTCGGCGCAGATCGACCACCTGCTGGGCCGCGACGACAGCCCGTTCTGGGATGACCGCAGTACGCCGCAGAAGGAAGACAAACCGACCATTCTCGCCCGCAGCCTGGCCGCTGCGATGCAGGCGGCCACTGCGCAACTGGGCAGCGACCGCCGCGCCTGGCAGTGGGGCGCGCTGCACCAGTACCACTGGCCCGCGCCGACCTGGCACGGGCTGGGCGATCCGCTCGAGCGGCCCAGCATGCCGGCCTCCGGTGACTTCAGCACCCTGGCCTTCACCCCCTATGCCATCGGCAGCCAGTTCGACACCACCCTGCCGGCCTCGGCGCGCATGATCGTCGATTTCGGCCAGGTCGAGCCGCTGCAACTGATGACCAGCTCCGGGCAATCGGGCAATCCCGCCAGCCCACACTTCGGTGACGCGACCGGCGCCTGGTTCAAGGGCCAGATGATGAGCCTGCCCCTGCAACCGCAGCACTTCGAACGCGCCTATGGCAAACAGCGCCTGTCGCTGGTACCCGGCAAGTGAGCTGACGATCCGGTCGAACTTCCAGGGCGGCGCGGCGCTCCCAACAGGAACTCCCTGCTCGGCGCCACCGCCATGGACCTTGTCATCGCTCGCCCCGAAGGCCTGTACTGCCCACCGGGGGATTTCTACATCGACCCCTGGCGTCCGGTAGCACGGGCAGTGATCACCCACGGCCACGGCGATCATTCGCGTCCGGGCAACGGCCACTACCTGACGGCCGAACCCGGCGCGGGCGTGCTGCGCAGTCGCCTGGGCCAGGACATCAATCTGCAGACCTTGCCCTACGGCGAGCGGCTGGTGCACCACGGCGTCACCCTGAGCCTGCACCCCGCCGGACACGTGCTGGGCTCGGCACAGGTGCGCCTGGAATACCAGGGCGAAGTGTGGGTGGCGTCGGGCGACTACAAGGTCGAACCCGATGGCACCTGTGCGCCGTTCGAACCGGTGCGTTGCCATACTTTCATCACCGAATCGACCTTTGGCCTGCCGATCTACCGCTGGCCCAGCCAAGCGGAAATCTTCGCCCAGATCAACGACTGGTGGCGTGGCAATGTCGAGCAAGGCAAGGCCAGCGTGCTGTTCTGCTACGCCTTCGGCAAGGCCCAGCGCATTCTCCATGGCCTGAACCCAAGCCTCGGCCCGATCCTGGTGCATGGCGCGGTCGAGCCGCTGAACCGGGTCTACCGCGAGGCTGGCATCGCCCTGCCCCAGACTCACTACGCTGGCGACTTTGCGCGCAACGATCCGCTGTTGCGCCAGGCGCTGATCATGGCCCCGCCCTCGGCTGGTGGCAGCAGCTGGATGCGCCGTTTCGGCGACTACAGCGACGCTTTCGCCAGCGGCTGGATGCGCCTGCGCGGCACCCGCCGTCGCCGTGGCGTGGACCGCGGCTTCGTGCTCTCCGATCATGCCGACTGGCCGGGTCTGCTGTGGGCCATCGAACAGACCGGTGCCGAGCGGGTCATGGTCACCCACGGCTCGGTCAACGTGCTGGTGCGCTACTTGTGCGAGCGCGGCCTGGATGCCCGTGGCTTTGTCACCGAATACGGCGATGAGGACGACAGCGCCAGCGTCGAGGCACAGCCATGAAAGCCTTCGCCGAGCTGTACCTGCGCCTGGACGCCACCACCTCGAGCAACGCCAAACTGCTCGCCCTGCGCGAATACTTCGCCGTCGCGCCGGCGCATGACGCCGCTTGGGCGGTGTACTTCCTGGCCGGTGGACGCCCGCGGCAACTGGTGCCGACCCGGGTGCTGCGGGAACTGGCCACGCAGTTGTCGGGCCTGCCGGAGTGGCTGTTCGAAGAAAGCTACCAGGCCGTGGGCGATATGGCCGAAACCATTTCCTTGCTGCTGCCCGAGAGCGAACATGCCACCGACGAGGGCCTGGCCCACTGGGTCGAGCATTACCTGTTGCCGCTACGTGGGCAAACTCCCGAGGCCTTGCACGAACGGCTGCCGCAACTGTGGGCGCAGCTCGATCGTCCGAGCCTGATGCTATGCCTGAAGCTGATCACCGGCAGCTTTCGCGTGGGCGTCTCCAAGCTGCTGGTCACCCGTGCGCTGGCGCAGTTGGCCGAGCTCGACCCCAAGCGCGTCGCGCAACGCATGGTCGGTTATACCGACCTCAGCCACCGACCCAGCGCCGCCAGTTACCACAAGCTGATCGCCGCCGAATCCGAGCAGGAACATCAGGAGCGCGGCGGCCAGCCGTACCCATTCTTCCTGGCCCATGCCCTGCAAACACCCAGTGAGCAATTCCAGGCGCTGATCGGCCCGCCCAGCGATTGGCAAATCGAGTGGAAGTGGGATGGTATCCGCGCCCAGGTGGTCAAGCGCGACGGTCAACTGTGGATCTGGTCGCGTGGCGAAGAACTGGTCACCGAACGCTTCCCCGAACTGCACAGCCTGGTCGAAACCCTGCCCGATGGTGTGGTGCTCGATGGCGAGATTCTGGTGTGGAAGCCCGGCAGCAGCGCTGAAGACGTTGCCGTACAACCCTTCGCGCTGCTGCAGCAACGCTTGGGACGCAAGACGCTGGGCAAGAAGCTGCTGGCCGATGCGCCGGTGGTACTGCAGGCCTATGACCTGCTCGAGTGGCAGGGCGAGGACTGGCGCAGCCGCCCCCAGCACGAACGGCGTGCGCAGCTCGAGCAACTGACCGAACAGCATCCACTGGCCCCGGTGTTGCTCTCGCCCCTGTTGCAAGGCCCGGATTGGGCCGACCTCGAACGCCAGCGCCAAGCCTCGCGCAGCCTGGGGGTCGAGGGCATGATGCTCAAACACCGCGAAGCGCTGTATGGCGTGGGTCGGACCAAAGACATGGGCGTGTGGTGGAAATGGAAGGTCGACCCGTTCAGCGTCGATGCCGTGCTGATCTATGCTCAGCGCGGCCATGGGCGTCGAGCGAGCCTGTACAGCGACTACACCTTCGCCGTGTGGGACGGTCCGCCGGGCACAGCGCAACGCACCTTGGTACCGTTCGCCAAGGCGTATTCAGGCTTGAGCGATGAAGAGATGCGCAAGGTCGATGCTATCGTGCGCAAGACTACCGTGGAGACATTCGGCCCGGTGCGCAGCGTCACTCCGACGCTGGTCTTCGAACTGGGCTTCGAAGGCATTGCCTTGTCCAAGCGGCACAAGAGCGGCATCGCCGTACGCTTCCCGCGCATGCTGCGCTGGCGCCAGGACAAGACCGTCGAGCAAGCCGACGATCTGGCAATCTTGCAGGGTCTGCTTGGCTGAAAGCACACGCCTGATGCGCCGGTTATGCAGAAGAACGCGGCGCTAGCGATCATCCTGTGCTTTCATTGACGGCTCAGCGCTAGACCCCAGGATCTTCCATGCACCACGCTCCCCACGAACTGCTCTCTCCGGTGCCTGGCGTCAGCCGCCAGTTGCACAGCTTCCATTTCGGCCCACGTGGCAGCCGAAAGACCTATATCCAGGCGTCACTGCATGCCGATGAGCTGCCGGGCATGCTCGTGGCCTGGCACCTCAAGCAGCGTTTGCAGAGCCTGGAAAGCGCCGGGCGATTGCTCGGCGAGGTGGTGCTGGTGCCGGTGGCCAATCCCATCGGTCTGGAGCAGGTGCTGCTCGACGCCCCGCTAGGGCGTTTCGAGCTGCACAGCGGGCAGAACTTCAACCGCCGCTTCATCGACCTGGCCGACAGCGTCGGCGATGCCATCGAGGGGCAACTGACCCAGGATGCTCAGGCCAACGCGGCGCTGATCCGCCAGCAACTGTGCCAGGCGCTGGGCGATCATCAGCCGCAGACGCCTCTGCAATCACTGCGCCTGACTCTGCAACGGCTGGCCTGTGACGCGGAACTGGTGCTCGACCTGCACTGCGACTTCCAGGCCGTCGAGCACCTCTACACCACCCCCGACGCCTGGCCGCAGATCGAGCCCCTGGCGCGGTACCTGGGCGCACAAGCCAGCCTGCTGGCCACCGACTCGGGCGGGCAGTCGTTCGATGAATGCTTCAGCCTGCTCTGGTGGCAACTGCAGCAGCGCTTCGGCAAGCAGTTTCCGATTCCCCTGGGCGCGCTGTCGGTGACCTTGGAACTGCGTGGCCAAGCCGATGTCAGCCATGCCCTCGCCCAGCAGGATTGCCAGGCGATACTCGATTACCTGACCCTGCGCGGGGTAATCGCCGGCGACGCCCGCGCGCTGCCGGCGCTGCCACGTCCGGCCACACCGCTGGCTGCGGTTGAGGCACTCAGCACGACCCGCGGCGGGTTGCTGGTGTACCACGCCGAACCTGGTCAGTGGCTCGAAGCCGGCGCGCTGGTGGCCGAGATCATCGACCCCCTGAGCGATCAGGTCAGCAGCGTGCGCACGACCCAGTCCGGCCTGCTGTATGCACGCAGCGTACGACGCATGGCCACGGCAGGCATGGTCATCGCCCACGTCGCTGGCGAGCGGGTCTGCCGCAGCGGTTATCTTTTGGGCAACTGAGTTCGGTAAAACCAACCGCAGTGGCGCGCGGTCTGTAGCAACATAGACCGCCTGGACCTTGCCCCGCATGCCGCCACCCGCCGACCTCGCCAGTTCCTGGTTCGCCACCCGCGGCTGGAAGCCGTTCGCCTTCCAGCGCAGCGTGTGGGCGGCAGTGGGGCGCGGCGAGTCCGGCCTGCTGCATGCCAGCACGGGCGCGGGCAAGACCTACGCAGTGTGGCTTGGCGCGTTACGCGCCTTCGCCAGCAGTGCCATCGGCACGCCGCGCCAGGCAGCGCCGTTGCAGGTGCTGTGGATCACCCCCATGCGTGCCCTGGCGGCAGACACTGCCCGCGCCCTGCAGGCGCCGCTGGATGACTTGCAACTGCACTGGAGCGTCGGTGTGCGAAGCGGCGATACCCGCAGCGCCGAACGCGCGCGTCAGGCCCGGCGCCTGCCCAGCGTGCTGATCACCACCCCGGAAAGCCTGACGTTGCTGCTGACCCGTGCGCAGGCCGAAACGGATTTCGCCAGCCTGCGCATGGTGGTGGTGGATGAGTGGCACGAGTTGCTCGGCAACAAACGTGGCGTGCAACTGCAACTGGCCCTGGCGCGCCTGCGTCGCTGGCATCCGGATCTGCGTGTGTGGGGCCTGTCGGCAACGCTGGGCAATCTTGACCATGCCTTGCAGGTTCTGCTGCCCAAGGGTGGCCAATTGGTCCAGGGTAAACAGGACAAACGCCTGGACGTCGACACCTTGCTGCCGCCGGACATCGAACGTTTCCCCTGGGCCGGGCACATGGGCCTGAAGTTGCTCAAGCCGGTCAGCGAGCAGATCGACGCCAGCAGCAGTTGCCTGGTATTCACCAATACCCGTGCCCAGGCCGAGCTGTGGTATCAGGCCTTGCTCGACGCCCGGCCCGACTGGGCCGGGCTGATCGCCCTGCACCACGCCTCGCTGGCGCGCGACACCCGCGACTGGGTCGAGCGCAGCCTCAAGGAAGGTACTTTGAAGGCTGTGGTGTGCACCTCAAGCCTTGACCTGGGCGTGGACTTTCTACCGGTGGAGCGGGTGTTGCAGATCGGCTCGAGCAAAGGCATCGCACGCTTGGTACAACGCGCCGGGCGTTCCGGGCACGCGCCAGGGCGGCCATCACGCATCACCCTGGTGCCGACCCATAGCCTTGAGCTGGTGGAAGCGGCAGCCGCTCGCGAGGCCCTGGCTGCAGGTCATCTCGAGGGCCGCCAATCCCCCCGACTGTGCATGGATGTGCTGGTCCAGCACGTGGTGAGCATGGCCTTGGGCAGTGGCTTTCGCGCCGATGAACTGCTTGCCGAAGTGCGCAGCACCTGGGCCTTCCATGACCTGCGCGACAGCCAGTGGCAGTGGGCGCTGGATTTCGTCTCCCATGGTGGTGACTCGCTCAGCGCCTATCCTGACTACCAGCGCGTCGAGCGGCACGCCGATGGCATCTGGCGGGTCGCCAGCGAGCGCCTGGCGCGGCGCCACCGGATGGGCATCGGCACCATCGTCAGCGACGCCAGCCTGCAACTCAAATACTGGAGCAAGGGCGGTGGCGGCAAGCACCTGGGCAGTGTCGAGGAATCATTCATTTCGCGTCTGCGCCCCGGCGACACCCTGGTGTTCGGCGGCCGGGTGCTGGAGCTGGTACGGGTCGAGAACATGACCGCCTACGTGCGCCGCAGCACCGCGCGCAAGGCCGCGGTGGCGCGCTGGAGTGGCGGGCGCATGCCGCTGTCGAGCGAGCTGGCCCAGGCGTTGGTCGCCCAGTTGGACGGCGCCGCCCACGGCCGCTTCGCCAGCCCGGAACTGCGCGCAGTGCGGCCATTGCTCGAGGTACAGGCGCGCTGGTCGGCACTGCCGACGCTCGGCACCCTGCTCGCCGAAACCTTGCACACGCGGCAAGGCTGGCACCTGTTTCTCTACCCGTTCGCCGGGCGCATGGCCAATCTGGGCCTGGCCAACCTGATCGCCTGGCGCGTCAGCCGGGCCCAGCCGCTGTCGATCTCGATCGCCGTCAGCGATTACGGCTTCGAGCTGCTCAGCCCAAGCCCGGTGGATTGGGCGGCGTATCTGCCCGGGGCACTGTCCACCGAACACCTGCTCGAAGACGTCACGGCGAGCCTCAATGCCGGCGAGATGGCCCTGCGCCGCTTTCGCGAGATCGCGCAGATCGCCGGTCTGGTGTTCGGCGGCTATCCGGCGGCGCAAAAGAGCACGCGGCAGATCCAGGCCTCCAGCGGGCTGTTCTATGAAGTATTCCGCAAGCATGATGCTGACAACCTGCTGCTGGGCCAGGCACGGGACGAAGTTCTGCGCGAAGAACTGGAAATCGAACGCCTGCATGCGCAATTGCAGCGTATCGGCAACCTCACCCTCGACCTGCGCGAGCTGCCTCGGCCTGGGCCGCTGGCCTTCGCCTTGCTGGTCGAAGGCCTGCGTGACACCCTCAGCACCGAAAAACTGGCCGACCGTATCGCCCGTATGGTCGCCGACCTGGAGAAAGCCGCCGAGCGCCGATGAGCCGCCCTACCCTCCCCCCAGCCAACCCGCCGCACGCACCCTGCCCTGCCACCGACTACCTGGCCATCGAACACTGCGGTGAAACGCTCTGGCTGCTGCCGGACAAAGCCATCTACTGGCCTGCCCAGCGCGCGCTGCTGGTCGCTGACGTGCACATCGGCAAGGCCGCGAGCTACCGCGCCCTGCATCAGCCTGTACCACGCGGCACGACTCAGGCGACCCTGGACAGGCTGCAGGTGCTGGTGAGCCGCCATGCCTGCGAGCGGCTGATCGTGCTGGGGGACTTCCTGCACGCCCGCAGCGCACGCGCGCCAGCGACCCTGGCACGGCTACAGGGGTGGCGCGAGGCGAACCCGAACCTGGCAATGACCTTGGTGCGCGGCAACCACGACCATAGCGCGGGCGATCCGCCAGAGCACTTGAACATCGAAGTAGTGGATGAGCCGTTGCTGTTGGGTCCGTATGCCCTGCGCCACGAACCTGAGGCGCACGGGCAACGGCCAGTACTGGCAGGCCACGTGCACCCTGCCTATGTGTTGCGCGGTCGCGGGCGCCAGCGTTTACGCTTGCCCTGCTTCGTGATGGACGCCAATGTCAGCCTGCTACCCGCGTTCGGCGAGTTCACCGGTGGCTGGACCATCGACCCGCAAGTTGGCGCCCGCATCTTCGTTGCAGGCGCCGAGCGGGTCTGGGCCATTCAGGGGTAATCAGGCTTGAGGGGCGGGAGGCGGCACATCCGGCTCGGTGGGGCTGCCGGGTTCGGTCGGCTGCGGGGTATCCTGATCAGGCTGGTGTGGAACGCCACCCAGGCGTTGCGGCGCGCCGCCCAAGTAATGAGGCAGGGGTGGGACCGGTGGATGGGCCAGCAGTGACCAGGCGGGCACGCCAACATGATTGGGCTGGAGGACGGCCAGCTTGGCACTGACAGCAGCATTGAGCTTCATAGGCTTCTCCTGACGAAACGGGCCGCGCCTGTGTGAACGAGTGCGATCGAACAGGTGCGGCCTCGACTAATTCGTTGGAGTGCCGATCAGGAAAACAATTCCCTCGGCGGCCAATCTCAGGTGCGTGGCAGGGTCACGCCGCGTTGGCCCTGGTACTTGCCGCCACGGTCCTTGTAAGACACTTCGCATTCCTCGTCGGATTCGAGGAATAGCATCTGCGCCACACCTTCATTGGCGTAGATCTTTGCCGGCAGCGTGGTGGTGTTGGAGAACTCCAGGGTCACGTGACCTTCCCATTCCGGCTCCAGCGGCGTGACGTTGACGATGATGCCGCAGCGGGCGTAGGTGCTTTTGCCCAGGCAGATGGTCAGCACGTTGCGCGGAATGCGGAAGTATTCGACGGTGCGGGCCAGGGCGAAGGAGTTCGGCGGGATGATGCAGACGTCGCTCTTGATGTCGACGAAGCTGCCGGCGTCGAAATTCTTGGGATCGACGGTGGCCGAATTGATGTTGGTGAAGACCTTGAATTCATCGGCGCAGCGCACGTCGTAGCCGTAGCTGGAGACGCCGAAGGAGATGACCCGGCTGTCGGCCTCGCCGCGCATCTGGCGCTCGACGAACGGTTCGATCATGCCGTGTTCCTGCGCCATGCGGCGAATCCACTTGTCCGATTTGATGCTCATGGCGGGGGTGTCCTGAGAGTGCGAGGGAAAATCAGACGCGCATCTTACCGGTCCTGGCGTGCGGGTTAAAGTTCTGCGCCCTATCCCGCGCCATCTGCGGGCTGGCCGTCTGTCGCAGCGAATCACGGCAATCGGCATCTAGACCATTGGCAGCTTGCAGAAAGTGGGTTAAGGTGTCGCCACTGTGCTGCACGTGACACCGAGAATCTCTAGTTTGATGCACGATATTAATCTGCTCATCGCTGAATTTTCCTACTCTTTGCACTCAGTCCGGCCAGGGCGTTTCCTGTGCCGAAATCAACTTTGTCCAAGGAGACAGACACATGTCCAACCGTCAATCCGGTACTGTTAAGTGGTTCAACGATGAGAAAGGCTACGGCTTCATCACTCCGCAATCGGGCGATGACCTGTTCGTGCACTTCAAAGCCATCCAAGCTGACGGCTTCAAGACCCTGAAAGAAGGCCAGGCTGTTACTTTCGTCGCTACCCGCGGCCAGAAAGGCATGCAGGCTGAAGAAGTTCAAATCGCCTAAGTCGATTTAGCTTCCTCGCTTCAAAAAAACCCGCCTCACGGCGGGTTTTTTTATGGGCGGCTGTGGGGCCCAACATCCCGGAGCGAGGCGCAACGCCCCGCTCCATGCGGATCAGTCTTCGCTGATGGTGATGTTTGGCATCGCCGGCGCCGCAGCGGCCTGCAGCACGATGCGCGCACCCACTTGCCGCGCCAGCTCCTGATACACCATGGCGATTTGACTGTCGGGCTCGGCGATGGCGGTCGGCTTACCATTGTCGGCCTGCTCACGAATCAGCATCGACAGCGGCAATGAGGCCAGTAGATCGACCCCGTACTGGCTGGCCAGCTTCTCGCCGCCGCCCTCACCGAACAGGTGCTCGGCATGCCCGCAGTTCGAACAGATATGCACCGCCATGTTCTCTACCACGCCCAGCACCGGAATGTTGACCTTGCGGAACATTTCCACGCCCTTGCGTGCATCGAGCAGGGCCAGGTCCTGGGGCGTGGTGACGATGACCGAACCGGCCACCGGCACTTTCTGCGCCAGGGTCAGCTGGATGTCACCCGTACCCGGCGGCATGTCGATGACCAGGTAGTCGAGATCGTCCCAGGCCGTTTGCGTCACCAACTGCAGCAGCGCGCCGGAGACCATCGGCCCACGCCAGACCATGGGCGTGTTCTCGTCGGTAAGAAACGCCATCGACATGACTTCCACGCCATGGGCCTTGATCGGTACGAACCATTTCTGCTCACGAATCTGCGGCCGGGTGCCCTCGGCGATGCCGAACATGACCCCTTGGCTGGGCCCATGAATGTCAGCATCGAGAATACCCACGCGAGCGCCCTCACGGGCCAGAGCCAACGCCAGGTTGGCGGCGGTGGTCGACTTGCCGACCCCGCCCTTGCCTGACGCGACGGCGATGATGTTCTTCACATTGCTCATGCCCGGCACTTGAGCCTGCGCCTTGTGCGCGACGATCTGCCAGTCGACATCGACGTGTGCCCGACTGACACCTTCAAGGTTTTCCAGGGCGCTGGCCAACACGTGCGCCCAGCCCTTGCTGAACAGTGCGGCCGCGTAGCCCAGGCGCAGATGCACGCGAACCTGATCGGCCTGGATGTCGATGGCCTGCACGCATCCGGCGGTGACCGGGTCCTGGTTCAGGTAGGGGTCGGTGTACTGGCGTAGCACGCCTTCTACGGCGGCACGTGTGACGGCACTCATGGAGGCTCCCGTTGCAAGACAGTCAATGAATCAGACGCCTATGCTAACCCGTCAATCGTCAGCAGATGTGCACGCGGGATGAAATATATTCCTCAGGCCTTTATAGTGGCCGATCAACTTTTTCTTCACCCGATGCCCTATAAGTAGCCGAGCCACCATGTCCGAGCCCCGTCAGATTCTCGTAACCAGCGCCCTGCCCTATGCCAACGGTTCCATTCACCTTGGCCATATGCTCGAGTACATCCAGACGGACATGTGGGTGCGCTTCCAGAAGATGCGTGGCAACCAGTGCATTTATGTCTGCGCCGACGACGCCCACGGCTCGGCCATCATGCTGCGTGCGGAAAAGGAAGGGATCACCCCGGAGCAACTGATCGCCAACGTTCAGGCCGAACACAGTGGCGACTTCGCCGACTTCCTGGTGGACTTCGACAACTTCCACTCCACCCACAGTGAAGAGAACCGCGAACTGTCCGCGCTGATCTACTCGCGCCTCAAAGAGGCCGGGCACATCGCCACGCGCTCGGTCACGCAGTACTTCGACCCCGAAAAAGGCATGTTCCTGGCCGACCGCTTTATCAAGGGCACTTGCCCCAAGTGCGCTGCCCAGGATCAGTACGGCGACAACTGCGAGAAATGCGGCGCCACCTACGCACCCACCGAACTGAAAGACCCGAAGTCGGCGATTTCCGGCGCCACTCCAGAGCTGCGCGACTCCCAGCACTTCTTCTTCAAGTTGCCTGATTTCCAGGCCATGCTGGAGCAGTGGACCCGCAGCGGCACCTTGCAAGAGGCAGTCGCCAACAAGCTGGCCGAATGGCTCGATGCCGGCCTGCAGGAGTGGGACATTTCCCGCGACGCGCCGTATTTCGGTTTCGAGATCCCCGGTGAGCCGGGCAAGTACTTCTATGTCTGGCTGGACGCCCCCATCGGTTACATGGCCAGCTTCAAGAACCTCTGCGCGCGGCGCCCCGAGCTGGACTTCGACGCGTTCTGGAATGCCGGCTCCACCGCCGAGCTGTATCACTTCATCGGCAAGGACATCGTCAACTTCCACGCCCTGTTCTGGCCCGCCATGCTCGAAGGTGCCGGCCTGCGCAAGCCGACGGCGGTCAACGTGCACGGTTACCTGACAGTCAATGGCGCGAAGATGTCCAAGTCCCGCGGCACCTTCATCAAGGCCCGCACTTACCTGGACCACCTGGCGCCGGAGTACCTGCGTTACTACTACGCCGCCAAACTGGGCCGCGGCGTCGATGATCTGGACCTGAACCTGGAAGACTTCGTGCAGAAGGTCAATTCCGACCTGGTGGGCAAGGTGGTCAACATCGCCAGCCGCTGCGCCGGTTTCATTCACAAGGGCAACGCCGGCGTGTTGGTCTCCGGCGACGCCGCTCCGGAGCTGACCGAAGCCTTCCGCAATGCCGCGCCGCAGATCACCGAGGCCTACGAGAACCGTGATTTCGCCAAGGCCATGCGCGAGATCATGGCCCTGGCCGATCGTGCCAACGCCTGGATTGCCGACAAGGCACCCTGGTCACTGGCCAAGCAGGAAGGCAAGCAGGATGAAGTGCAGGCGATCTGCGCCCAAGGCATCAACCTGTTCCGCCAACTGGTGATTTTCCTCAAACCCGTGCTGCCGCTGCTGGCTGCCGACGCCGAAGCGTTCCTTAATGTCGCTCCGCTGCGCTGGGAAGATGCCGCCACGCGCCTTGAGAACCATACCCTCAATGCGTTCAAGCCGCTCATGAGCCGCATCGAGCCTGCC
Source organism: Pseudomonas cremoricolorata (assembly GCF_000759535.1). Classification (NCBI taxonomy): domain Bacteria; kingdom Pseudomonadati; phylum Pseudomonadota; class Gammaproteobacteria; order Pseudomonadales; family Pseudomonadaceae; genus Pseudomonas; species Pseudomonas cremoricolorata. Next base: position 138,923 of record NZ_CP009455.1, read on the forward strand.
AAGGTTGAGGCCATGATTGCCGCCAGCAAAGAGGACTTGGCCGCCGCTCAAAGCCCGGTGCCGGCCGGCAATGGCGAGCTGAGCAAGGAGCCTTTGGCTGCCCAGATCGAGTTCGACACCTTCGCGGCAGTCGACTTGCGGGTCGCGCTGATCGTCAAGGCCGAGGCTGTGGAGGGTGCGGACAAACTGCTGCGCCTTACCCTCGATATCGGCGACGAACAACGTAATGTGTTCTCCGGCATCAAGTCGGCTTACCCCGACCCTGCGCAACTCGAAGGCCGACTGACCATGATGGTCGCCAACCTCAAGCCGCGCAAAATGCGTTTCGGCGTCTCAGAGGGCATGGTCATGGCCGCAGGCCCTGGTGGCGAAGAGATCTACCTGCTGAGCCCGGACAGCGGCGCCAAACCTGGCCAGCGTATCAAGTGACCCTTGCGTATTGCACTGGCTGAGCCTCCTGCGCCCAGCCGGTGCAATGCGCTGTAGACCTGCCAGTCGTATACTCGGCGCCCTGGACACCTCTGAATCATGAATGCCGCCAAACGCCTGGAAATCTTTCGCAGGCTCCACGAAGACAACCCCGACCCGAAAACCGAACTGGCCTATACCTCGTCGTTCGAGCTGTTGATCGCCGTCATTCTGTCGGCGCAGGCGACAGATGTCGGCGTCAACAAGGCTACCGCTCGCCTGTACCCGATGGCCAATACGCCGGAGGCGATTTACGCGCTCGGTGTCGAGGGCCTTAGCGAGTACATCAAGACCATCGGCCTGTACAACAGCAAGGCCAGAAACGTCATCGAGACCTGTCGCCTACTGATCGAGCAACACGCCAGCCAGGTTCCGAACACCCGCGAAGCGCTGGAGGCATTGCCGGGTGTCGGCCGCAAAACCGCCAACGTGGTACTCAATACTGCGTTTCGTCAGCCAGCGATGGCCGTAGACACGCATATTTTCCGCGTCAGCAACCGCACGGGGATTGCGCCTGGCAAGACGGTACTGGCGGTAGAAAAACAACTGATGAAGTTCGTGCCGAAGGATTATCTGCTTGATGCGCACCACTGGCTGATACTGCACGGCCGCTATGTGTGCCAAGCCCGCAAGCCGCGCTGCGCAAGTTGCCGGATCGAGGATCTGTGCGACTACAAGGCCAAGACTTCGGACGATTGAAGCAATAGCAGTTCCCCGCCGATGTGATTGAAAAAATCTTTTTTACCGGATTGCTGATTCTCGCTATAAGGACGGCCAAAGGCCCTTATGGCGCGGAGTGACCAATGAGCACCGATAAAGACGACACGCTACTCGATGATGATTTCTCGTCTGATGACGACACCCCTGTCGCCGTCGAACCTGCCAAGACCAACCTGAGCAAACGCCGCACTATCGACAACCTGCTCGATGAGCGTCGGCTGCAACGCCAGCTGGCAGACTTCGACTACGACCTGTGAGCCGCACGAGTCAGCACGACGGGGATCAACACCTTTAAGTCAGACAATGCTGTTGCGTTGCGCCAGCTCGATAAGATCGACCAGTGAGCGCGCGTTGAGCTTGAACAACAAGCGGCTCTTGTAGGTGCTCACCGTCTTGTTGCTGAGGAACATGCTATCGGCGATCTCCTTGTTCGAGCGCCCCTTGGCAAGTTGTTGCAGAACCATCATTTCACGACTGGACAACCGCTCGACCATCTCCGACTCGGACGCTCCCCCGGTGCTGCGGGAGGCATGCATGGCCTGGTTGGGGAAATAGCTATAGCCCGACAGCACGGCTTTGATGGCGCTTAGCAACTCGGTGAGCTCCTGCTGCTTGCACACGTAACCTGCTGCGCCGGCCTGCATGCAGCGCATGGAAAAATGACCGGGTGACTGCGAGGTCAGGATCAGCACCTTGCTGTCTGGGCTCAGGGCGGTCATGCGGGTGACCACCTCGAGACCATCGAGTTTGGGGATACCAATATCCAGAATGACGATATCCGGGAGCAGATCACGCGTCAGCTGCAGTGCATCAACGCCATTGTCGGTTTCTGCCACCACGTCGTAGCCATGCCGCTCCATCAGCATGCGTACCGCCAGACGAATGACTGGATGATCATCCACGATCAGTACTTTCTTCATGCGATACCCATAGACTCGTTATTTTGATTGCCAGCGCACTAAACGAGGAGCCTAACCGGTACCGCGCGAGAAATCCGGCCATCAACAACTACTAGGATCATGCCTACTTGATCTAAAGAAAATTCCTACATATCGCTCCCACTGCAAACAATGACGTCCCGCGCGCATGCCGCCACGCCCGTCGTACAGCACCCCAGACGAGTTGCACAACGAATCACGCTCAGCCTGACAACGGCCGCCAGGGAAAGCCGCCACGCTATACCGCAGCGCCATCCTGGCGTACACAGGCACAAACAGCTGCCGAACGCCCGCCATGAACAAGTCCGACTCCATCAGCCCGCTGAGCATCATCGCCATCTTTGCGGGCATCATCGAGGCATCAGCTCTAGCCTCCCTACCTTTCCTCAGCCGCGAGAGCCAGTACATCTACACATGGTTCCTGGTGGCCTTTCCTTTCTTCCTCACCGTGCTGTTCTTCCTGACGCTGAACTTCAACTATCGCTCCCTGTGGCGACCTTCCACCTGGCTCATGGCACGCAATGACACGCCAGAACGCAGCGAGCCCCGTCGCTCGGCGGACACGGCCCAGATGCAGATCATGACCATGGCGCTATCAGGGCCGCAAACCAAGCAGGAAATCGACAATCGGGTGCTGCAAGCGCTCGGCAAACCGCTCGATCAAGAGCAGACCTGGCTGTTCTACGACCTGGACCAACGTTTGCGGATATCGCTGACGATCACCCCTGGCGCCGATCCGCCTTCCTGACGCGCAGGCGAAAAAAAGCCCAGTCAATGACTGGGCTAGTCGACGCTGCGGGACGCGATCAGAGCAGCGAACGGCCCTTGTTCGCAGCAATGCGCATACGCAGTGCGTTGAGCTTGATGAAGCCTGCGGCGTCAGCCTGGTTATAGGCGCCGCCGTCCTCTTCGAAGGTCGCGATGTTCGCGTCGAACAGCGAATCGTCGGACTTGCGGCCAACCACGGTGACATTGCCCTTGTACAACTTCAGACGCACCACACCGTTCACGTTCACCTGCGAGGCGTCGATCATCTGCTGCAGCATGACGCGCTCCGGGCTCCACCAGTAGCCGGTGTAGATCAGGCTGGCGTACTTGGGCATCAGCTCGTCCTTGAGGTGCGCAACCTCACGGTCCAGGGTGATCGACTCGATGGCACGGTGAGCGCGCAGCATGATGGTGCCGCCAGGGGTTTCGTAGCAACCACGCGACTTCATGCCGACGTAGCGGTTCTCGACGATGTCCAGGCGGCCGATGCCGTTGGCACCGCCGATGCGGTTCAGCTCGGCAAGAACCGTGGCCGGGCTCTTCTCCACGCCGTCGATGGCGACGATGTCACCGTTGCGGTAGGTCAGCTCGATGTAGGTCGCCTGGTCCGGGGCATTCTCGGGCGAGACGCTCCAGCGCCACATGTCTTCCTCGTGCTCGGTCCAGGTGTCTTCCAGCACACCCCCCTCATAAGAGATGTGCAGCAGGTTGGCGTCCATCGAGTACGGCGACTTCTTCTTGCCATGGCGCTCGATTGGAATGCCGTGCTTCTCGGCATAGTCCATGAGCTTCTCGCGCGAGAGCAGATCCCATTCACGCCAGGGTGCGATGACTTTGACGCCCGGCTTGAGCGCGTAGGCACCCAGCTCGAAACGCACTTGGTCGTTGCCTTTGCCGGTGGCGCCGTGGGAGATGGCGTCAGCGCCGGTCTCGTTGGCAATTTCGATCAGGCGCTTGGCGATCAGCGGACGGGCGATGGAAGTACCCAACAGGTACTCGCCTTCGTAAACGGTGTTGGCGCGGAACATCGGGTAGACGAAATCGCGCACGAACTCTTCGCGCAGATCGTCGATGTAGATCTCCTTGACGCCCATCGCCTGGGCCTTGGCGCGAGCCGGCTCGACCTCTTCGCCCTGGCCGAGGTCAGCGGTGAAGGTCACCACTTCGCAGTTGTAGGTGTCTTGCAGCCACTTGAGAATCACCGAAGTATCAAGGCCGCCGGAATACGCCAGTACGACCTTATTTACGTCCGCCATGCCATCACTCCACGGGGTTGTACGGAAAGCCGTCGATTCTACCGGCCTTGCGCACAGATTTACAGGGGCGCGACAGCTTGTGATGCCAACGCGACAATACCTGCGGGCAGTGCGTAATCCGCTTCAACTGCGCCCAGGTGTGGGGGCGGCCGCAGCCGTTGGCGGCGCGGCGGGGGCAACGGGCGCGGCCGCCGGTGTCGCGGCAGTAGGCTTGGCGGCAGTTGGCGTGGTGGCGCCAGCGGCTGGCGTGGCTGCCGGGGCAGTGGCAGGCACCGTGGCATCGGTGGCAGGGGCCTTTTGCTCCGTCGCAGGCGCCGCCGGGATCCGTTCGAGCGCAATGCTGACCCGACGATTGCGTGCACGGTTGGCGGCGCTATTGTTCTTCGCCACGGGATAGCGTTCCCCATGAAAGCGCACGATGATCTGCTGCATCGGCACGCCGTGACTGACCAGATAGTCGGCCACGGCCAGGGCACGACGGCGCGACATTTCGCGATTGTTCAGGCGATTGCCGCTGTTGTCGGAGTGGCCATCGAGCTCGATGTGATTGACCGAAGGATCAGCCTTCAGGTAGTCGAGGATGACGTCCAGGCGTGCACGTGCCGCACTGTCGAGCTCTGCGCCTGCGCCGGGGAACACTACCTGGGTCTGACGCACCTGGTCGTAGTTCATCGCCAACAGCTTGCCGGCACAGACGAGATAATCGTCGAACGCCTTGGCGAAGCTCACCGGCAGCACCCGCACCTCCATACCCCGCCCCGCTTCGCCCCCCGCCTTGCGCAGCACGGCACTGCGGCCATCGAGCAAGCCGCTGATCAGCCGGCTGGCCTGGGCCTGGGTAGAGGTGAACAGCACACCACGGGTGCTCAGGCGCACGCTGCCAAGGTTGATGTCACCGCGACCGGGCTGCCAGGGCGCGGCGGCCGCGAACAGGCTGGCCGAGCCTGGGCCCAGCAAGTGACTCTCCGAGCGCAGGCGGAAGGTGGGCTGCTCGCCGGCGCGGCGCAGGAATTCACCGCTACCGAAGCCCTCGATAGGCTGTGACAGCCGGCACTCGAATTGATCACCCTCGACCTTCCAGGCAGCGTTCTCCATGCGGCTTTGCAGGGTCATCGCTGCAGCCGGAAGGCTGGCGAACAGGGTCAGGACGATCAGGTAACGCTGGCGCACGGGCGGCTCCATGAATCATTGCGGCATACCTGCAGGCTATCGGGCGAGGCAGTCAAAACTTGATAGTGGCGCATGCATGGCGGGCTCGTCAGCCTCGGCAGTGATGCTCGCAGAGCGGTTTTCCGGTAGCATTCACCCCCTGAGTTCGACCCGCCTGGAATCCCCAATGTCCGACCGCCTGACCCTCTTGCGCCCCGACGACTGGCACATCCATCTGCGCGATGGTGCCGTGTTGCCTCATACCGTTGCCGACGTGGCGCGCACTTTCGCCCGCGCCATCGTCATGCCCAACCTGGTTCCACCGGTGCGCAGTGCCGATGAAGCAGGCGCCTACCGTAGCCGCATCCTGGCTGCGCGTCCGGCAGGCAGCGCCTTCGAGCCGCTGATGGTGCTCTACCTCACCGACCGCACCAGCCGCGAGGACATCTTCGCTGCCAAGGCCAGCGGTTTCGTCTACGCCGCCAAACTGTATCCGGCCGGGGCGACCACCAACTCCGATTCCGGGGTCACCAGCATCGACAAGATCTTCCCCGCCATCGAAGCACTGGCCGAGACCGGCATGCCGCTGCTGGTGCATGGCGAGGTCACCCGCGCCGAGATCGACGTCTTCGATCGCGAGAAGCGCTTCATCGACGAGCACATGCGCCGTCTGGTCGAACGCTTCCCGAGCCTCAAGGTGGTGTTCGAACACATCACCACCGCCGACGCCGCGCAGTTCGTCAGCGAGGCCTCGGCCAACGTCGCCGCAACCATCACCGCCCAGCACCTGCTGTACAACCGCAACCACATGCTGGTCGGCGGCATCCGCCCGCATTTCTATTGCCTGCCGATTCTCAAGCGCAACACCCACCAGGTGGCGCTGCTCGATGCCGCCACCAGCGGCAGCGCGAAATTCTTCCTCGGCACCGACTCGGCGCCCCACGCGCGTCACGCCAAGGAAAATGCCTGCGGCTGCGCCGGCTGCTACACCGCGTATGCCGCCATCGAGCTGTACGCCGAGGCCTTCGAATCGCGCAACGCCCTGGACAAACTGGAAGGCTTTGCCAGCCTGCACGGGCCGGCCTTCTATGGTCTGCCGGTCAATACCGACCACATTACCCTGGTCCGTGAAGCGTGGACGGCGCCTGACGCCCTGCCCTTCGGCGAGCAGACCGTCATTCCGCTGCGCGCGGGTGAGACACTGCGCTGGCGCCTGCTGGAGGAACGCGCGTGACCGACGATCATTACGACGACGAACAAGAAAGCCAGGGCAATGCCGGCCCACGCCATCCGATGGCCGAGCGTTTCCGTGGCTACCTGCCGGTGGTGGTGGACGTCGAGACCGGCGGCTTTAACAGCGCCACCGACGCCCTGCTGGAAATCGCAGCGGTGACCATCGGCATGGATGAGAAGGGCTTCCTGTTCCCTGAGCACACCTACTTCTTCCGCGTCGAGCCGTTCGAAGGCGCCAATGTCGAAGCGGCAGCGCTGGAGTTCACCGGGATCAAGCTCGACCATCCGCTGCGCATGGCCGTGCAGGAGGAAGCAGCACTCACGGATATCTTCCGCGGTGTGCGCAAGGCACTGAAGGCCAATGGCTGCAAGCGGGCAATTCTGGTCGGCCACAACAGCAGCTTCGACCTGGGTTTCCTGAACGCTGCAGTCGTGCGCAACGACATCAAGCGCAACCCGTTCCACCCGTTCTCCAGCTTCGACACCGCCACGCTGGCCGGGCTGGCCTACGGACAAACCGTTCTGGCGCGTGCCTGCCAAAGCGCCGATATCGACTTCGACGGCCGTGAAGCGCACTCGGCCCGCTACGACACCGAAAAGACCGCCGAGCTGTTCTGCACCATCGTCAACCGCTGGAAAGACATGGGCGGCTGGCGCGCACATTGAGGCCAGCGGCAAGCTCTGAGCTGCAAGCGGCAAGATAAAGCGCACCGCTTGCAGCTCACAACTTGCAGCTAAAAAAACCGGCCATCAAGGCCGGTTTTTTTGTGTGCGCCCTTACAGCTTGCCGGCGTTCTCGCTCAGGTAAGCGGCGACGCCTTCAGGCGAGGCGTTCATGCCTTTGTCACCTTTCTTCCAGTTGGCAGGGCAGACTTCACCGTGCTCTTCGTGGAATTGCAGGGCGTCGACCAGACGCAGCAGCTCGTCCATGTTACGGCCCAGTGGCAGGTCGTTGATGATCTGCGAACGCACGACGCCGTTGGTGTCGATCAGGAAGGCGCCACGGAAGGCCACGCCACCTTCGGACTCGACGTCGTAGGCCTTGCAGATTTCGTGGGTGATGTCGGCTGCCAGGGTGTACTTGACCTGACCGATACCACCATTGTTGACCGGAGTGTTGCGCCAGGCGTTGTGGGTGAAGTGCGAGTCGATCGAGACGCCGATCACTTCCACGCCGCGGGCGGCGAAGTCAGGAATGCGGTTGTCCAGCGCGATCAGCTCGGAAGGGCAAACGAAGGTGAAGTCCAGTGGGTAGAAGAACACCAGACCGTACTTGCCCTTGATGGCCGAGGCCAGGTTGAAGCTGTCGACGATTTCGCCGCTGCCGAGTACGGCCGGAACGGTGAAGTCAGGGGCTTGCTTGCCAACGAGAACGCTCATTCTTTATCTCCTGATGAGGGGCAACGATTAACTCCCGGTGGAACGGATTCGACCGGGATCACACAAGGCCGACCATCATACACGGCTTGAGGTGACAGTCCGAATCTATCGTCGGTCGCCGCCGCGGACGAAAGCGTCGAGCCGTTTTGACAAGCATTATCATTACCATTAAGCTCCAACCCATCGAACCTCCCAGCGATGGTCAGCCTTATGTATGTGTGTCTTTGTGTCGGTGTCACCGATGGACAGATCCGCGAAGCGATCTACGAAGGATGCTGCAGCTACAAGGAAGTACGCGACACTACCCAGGTCGGTACGCAGTGCGGCAAATGCGCTTGCCTGGCCAAGCAGGTGGTCCGCGAAACGCTTACAGAACTTCAGGTCAGCCAACAGACCCCGGCGTTCGCGGTAGAATTTACCGCAGCCTGAATAGCCCTTATTCGAAGAACCGGACCTTGCGTCCGGTTTTTTTGTGCCTTTAATTCAATAAGTTAGCGCTCTAACGCGGTTCACAAACATTCTTATTCCCATTAAATTTTACTTATTATTCAACTACTTAGGTTTGACACTCTGCGATGACACGCTCAGACTTGCTGTTATTGGCATCTTTCCTACGGCAGGCACCCAGACATGAAAGGCGATATCAGCGTCATCCAGCATCTCAACAAGATCCTCGGTAACGAGCTGGTCGCAATCAACCAGTACTTCCTCCATGCCCGCATGTACGAAGATTGGGGCCTGAACACGCTGGGCAAGCACGAGTACAAAGAATCCATCGACGAGATGAAGCACGCCGACAAACTGATCAAGCGTATTCTGTTCCTCGAAGGCATTCCCAACGTTCAGGATTTGGGCAAGCTGCTGATCGGTGAGCACACCCAGGAAATGCTCGAGTGCGACCTGACCATCGAGCGCAAAGGCCTGACTGACCTGAAAGCCGCCATCGCTCATTGCGAAACCATGGGTGATTTCGGCAGCCGTGACATGCTCGAAGACATCCTTGAGTCCGAGGAAGAGCACATCGACTGGCTGGAAACCCAGCTGGGCCTGATCGACAAGATCGGCATTGAAAACTACCTGCAGTCGCAGATGGGCGAAGAGTAAGAGCTCCTGCCCCACGAAAAAGCCCCGCTACGTGCATGCGTAGCGGGGCTTTTTCATTCCAACCTGGCGGTGCCGGCGTCGAGGTCACGACGGGCACCGATGGCCGTCAAGCAGCCTCAGGCTTCGGCGGCCTTGGCCTTGGCAGCGGCGTCCTTGACCAGGGTCTGCAGCTCGCCGTTTTCGAACATCTCGAGCATGATGTCGCAGCCGCCGACCAGTTCACCGCCGACCCACAGTTGCGGGAAGGTCGGCCAGTTGGCGTACTTGGGCAGATTGGCGCGGATTTCCGGGTTCTGCAGGATGTCGACGTAGGCGAACTTTTCACCACAGCCCATCACTGCCTGGGAAGCCTTGGCCGAAAAGCCGCACTGCGGCGCGTTCGGCGAGCCTTTCATATAAAGCAGAATGGTGTTGTTGGCGATCTGCTCTTTGATTGTTTCGATGATATCCATGAAGCACCTCGGCTGAACTTTCCGACAGGTTCGTCGGCACGGTGGGGCATTGTATCGGAAAGCCGATCAGCCTGCTCGGTCATACCGACCGGACGATGCCGACCGGCGCCTGGCTCACACCTTTATCGTCACTCCACAAGCCACTGACGACCCGCAAGGCTTAGAAGCGACAGAGCGTTTGCCAAGCCACGGCCAGGACGTGTACAACCGATGTAACAAATAAACAACGGTCGCTTCACCGTCGTGACCGCAATCCATGGGCAGTTCGCCTGAAGACCCCTTGGTTTCAAGCGACATTTAATTATAGTATTGCGCCCTTCCCCTTTTCCGTCCGCACTTTGCGGCTTACGCCGCAGGTCATTGCCGTTGTCAAGAAAAGCCAACAGCGACCTGCAGAACGTTGTAATTAAGGTAGTCAATCATGAGCGCTAGGCACTTTCTCTCCCTGCTGGATTTCACTGCTGACGAATTGATCGGCGTGGTCCGTCGAGGCATCGAGCTAAAAGACCTGCGTAACCGCGGCGTGGTGTTCGAGCCGCTGAAGAACCGTGTCCTGGGGATGATCTTCGAAAAGTCCTCGACGCGTACTCGCGTGTCGTTCGAAGCCGGCATGATCCAGCTCGGCGGCCAGGCCATCTTCCTCTCCCCGCGGGACACCCAGCTGGGGCGCGGCGAGCCGATCGCCGATAGCGCCAAGGTGCTTTCGCGCATGGTCGATGCGGTGATGATCCGTACCCATGCCCACGACACCCTCACCGAATTCGCCGCCAATTCCCGCGTGCCGCTGATCAACGGCCTGTCGGATGAATCGCATCCGTGCCAGTTACTGGCCGACATGCAAACCTTCATCGAGCACCGTGGCTCAATCCAGGGCAAGACCGTAGCCTGGGTCGGTGACGGCTTCAACATGTGCAACTCGTACATCGAAGCGGCCGTGCAGTTCGACTTCCAGTTGCGCATTGCTTGCCCGCAAGGCTACGAGCCAGACCCGCGCTTCATGGCGCTGGGCGGCGACCGCGTGCAGATCGTGCGCGATCCACAGGCGGCGGTCAGCGGCGCGCATCTGGTGACCACCGATGTCTGGACTTCCATGGGCCAGGAGGAGGAAACTGCTCGGCGCCTGGCGCACTTCGCGCCCTACCAGGTCACCCGCGCGATGCTCGACCTGGCGGCACCCGACGCCCTGTTCATGCACTGCCTGCCCGCCCATCGTGGCGAGGAAATCAGCCATGATCTGCTGGACGACCCTCGCTCGGTCGCCTGGGATCAGGCTGAAAACCGCTTGCATGCGCAGAAGGCCCTTCTCGAATTCATCATCGAACCGGCTTACCACCACGCATGAGTCAATCCCTATTGCTGAACCTGCGTAACCTGGCCTGCGGCTACGGTGAGCAGCGCATCGTCCAGAACCTCAACCTGCACCTGAAGGCGGGCGACATCGGTTGCCTGCTCGGTTCATCAGGTTGCGGCAAGACCACCACACTGCGCGCCATCGCTGGCTTCGAACCGGTACACGACGGGGAAATCCAGCTGGCCGGCGAGGTCATCTCGCGGCCTGGCTTCACCTTGTCGCCGGAGAAACGCCGGATCGGCATGGTGTTCCAGGATTACGCGCTGTTCCCGCACCTGACCGTGGCACAGAACATCGCCTTTGGCATCGGCAAGCATCCGCGCCAGGCCGAAGTCGTGGAAGAGATGCTGGCACTGGTCAAGCTCGACGGCCTGGGCGCCCGTTACCCCCACGAGCTGTCCGGCGGTCAGCAGCAGCGTGTGGCATTGGCCCGCGCGCTGGCGCCCGAACCGCAGCTGCTGTTGCTTGACGAACCGTTTTCCAACCTCGATGTGGAGTTGCGTCGACGCCTCAGTCACGAGGTGCGCGACATTCTCAAAAGCCGCGGCACCAGCGCCATTCTGGTCACCCACGATCAGGAAGAGGCCTTTGCCGTGAGCGATCAGGTTGGCGTATTCAAGGAAGGTCGCCTGGAGCAATGGGATACTCCCTTCAACCTCTACCATGAACCACAGACACCCTTCGTGGCGAGCTTCGTTGGCCAGGGCTACTTCATCCGTGGACAGATGAGCAGCCACGAGGCGGTCAGCACCGAGCTGGGCGAGTTGCGGGGCAATCGTGCCTACCCCATGGCTGCCGGCAGTCCCGTCGATGTCCTGCTGCGCCCGGACGATCTGGTCCATGCCCCGGACAGCCCATTGCGTGCGCAAGTGGTGGGCAAGAGTTTCCTCGGCGCTTCGACGCTGTATCGTCTGCAACTGCCCACCGGCAGCCAGCTGGAGGCAATTTTCCCCAGCCATAACGATCATCAAGTCGGGGCGGATGTCGGCATCAAGGTCGCCGCCGATCACCTGGTGCTGTTCGCGGTGTCAGGGACCGTGGCGGCACAACTCACCGAGCAGCACGGCGTACGCCGCCACAGCTCAGCGCTCTGAGCGTTTGCTTGCAGGCCGCCTCTGCCGAGGCGGCCGAACAGCGTCAGCGCCCGATGGCAGCGAATATCCCCTGGGTGTGCTGCGCCAGCAGTGCAGCCGCCAGCTCGACTTCCAGCCCGCGCCGCCCGGCACTGACATGGATGCTGGGAAACTGCTGCGCAGACTCATCGATGAAGGTACGCAGGCGTTTCTTCTGTCCCAGTGGGCTGATGCCGCCCACCAGATAGCCCGTGGCGCGCTGTGCAGCGCCAGGGTCGGCCATTTCGCACTTCTTCACCCCTGCCGCGTGGGCCAGTGCCTTCAGATCGAGCGCGCCCACTACCGGCACGACCGCCACCAGCAACTCACCCTTTTCCGTACTGGCCAATAGTGTCTTGAACACCCGCTGCGGATCGAGGCCGAGCTTTTCAGCCGCTTCCAGACCATAGGAGGCCGATTTCGGGTCATGTTCGTAGCTGTGCACGCGATGTTCTGCGCGGGCCTTCTTCAGCAGGTCAAGGGCAGGGGTCATGGGCGAGTCCGGGCGAAGCCAGTGGGGCCGCTACTGTAGAAGAAAAGCGCCGCCTCATCCACAGCGTGGCCGCCCTGACAAATGGACGTTTTCTATGACCCTGGTCAGAATGTGGCCCAGTGTTCAGTTTCGACTTTTGACATCCGCGTTTCTTGTCTATATTTTTTCGTTTTTGAATAGTAGGTGCACTTTCCTGGTGCATCCGCACCCATGCCCGACGTCAACCGGATCGACCACGGGCCTTGCTGTCAGGCGCACAGCGCGCCTCACTACAACAAGAAACGAGGTCATACATGACGAATGCTTCAAGACAGCCCACTCTGGCCGCGCAATGCCTGGCCGAATTCCTCGGCACTGCCCTGCTCATCTTCTTCGGCACCGGTTGCGTCGCCGCGCTCAAGGTCGCGGGCGCCAGCTTTGGCCTTTGGGAGATCAGCATCATCTGGGGGATCGGCGTGAGCATGGCGATCTATCTCACCGCAGGCGTGTCGGGCGCGCACCTCAATCCGGCCGTGAGCATTGCCCTGGCGGTGTTCGCCGGTTTCGAAAAACGCAAGCTGCCGTTGTACATTGCCTCCCAGGTGCTGGGCGCGTTCTGTGCCGCGGCACTGGTCTATACCCTCTATAGCGCGCTGTTTTTCGATTACGAACAGCTGCACGCGATCACCCGTGGCAGTGAAGCGAGCCTGGAGCTGTCGGCGGTGTTCTCGACCTACCCCAATGCGGCACTGTCCACGGCCCAGGCCTTCCTGGTAGAAACCGTCATCACCGCGATTCTCATGGCGGTCATCATGGCCCTGACCGACGATAACAACGGCCTGCCGCGCGGCGCCATGGCACCTCTGCTGATCGGTCTGCTGATCGCCGTGATCGGCAGTGCCATGGGACCGCTGACCGGCTTCGCCATGAACCCCGCGCGGGATTTGGGCCCCAAACTGATGACGTTCTTCGCCGGTTGGGGCGAAATTGCCTTTACCGGTGGTCGAAGCGTTCCCTATTTCCTGGTACCGATTTTCGCCCCCATCGTCGGCGCCTGCCTTGGCGCAGGGCTGTACCGTGTGCTCATCGCCCGTCATTTGCCCAGGCCGGTAGAAGCACCTGCGAGCGACGATACTGCCCAGGGCGAAACCCAGATTTCCTGATGTCGATGCCGGGTGCAGCCACCCGCGACCCCCGGACCCTCTACTTCTTGCAGGCCAACGACCATGACAGACACCCAGGACAAGCACTACATCATCGCCCTGGACCAAGGCACCACCAGCTCGCGCGCGATCATCTTCGACCGTGATGCCAACGTGGTGGGCACTGCCCAACGCGAATTCGTCCAGCACTATCCGCAAGCCGGCTGGGTCGAGCACGACCCGATGGAAATCTTCGCCACGCAGAGCGGTACCATGGTCGAGGCGCTGGCCCAGGCCGGCATCAGCCATGCCCAGGTTGCAGCGATCGGCATCACCAACCAGCGTGAAACCACCGTGGTATGGGACCGCGAAACCGGTCGACCGGTGTACAACGCAATCGTCTGGCAATGCCGGCGCAGCACCGAGATTTGCGCGCAGCTCAAGCGCGACGGGCATGCCGACTACATCCGCGAAGCCACCGGTCTGGTCACCGACCCGTACTTCTCCGGCTCCAAGCTCAAGTGGATTCTCGACAATGTCGAGGGTGTACGTGAGCGCGCCGAGCGCGGCGAACTGCTGTTCGGCACCATCGATACCTGGCTGATCTGGAAATTCACCGGCGGCAAGGTCCACGTCACCGACTACACCAACGCCTCACGCACGCTGATGTTCAACATCCATACCCTGGAGTGGGACGACAAGCTGCTGGAGATTCTCGACATCCCGCGGCAGATGCTGCCCGAGGTGCGCTCGTCTTCCGAGGTCTATGGCCACACCAAGAGCGGGATCGCCATCGCCGGTATCGCCGGCGATCAGCAGTCGGCGCTGTTCGGGCAGATGTGCGTTGAGCCGGGTCAGGCGAAGAACACCTACGGCACAGGCTGCTTCCTGCTGATGAACACCGGCAGCAAGGCGGTCAACTCGTCCCACGGCCTGCTCACCACCATCGCCTGCGGTCCGCGTGGCGAGGTGGCCTATGCCCTGGAAGGTGCGGTGTTCAACGGTGGCTCCACCGTGCAGTGGCTGCGTGACGAACTGAAGATCGTCAACGATGCGCTGGACACCGAATATTTCGCCAGCAAGGTCAAGGACAGCAATGGCGTGTACCTGGTGCCGGCCTTCACCGGTCTGGGCGCACCGTACTGGGACCCGTACGCCCGTGGCGCGCTGTTCGGCCTGACCCGCGGCGTCAAGGTCGACCACATTATCCGGGCGGCGCTGGAATCGATCGCCTACCAGGCCCGCGATGTGCTTGACGCCATGCAGCAGGACTGCGGCGAGCGACTGTCGGAGCTGCGCGTCGATGGTGGCGCGGTGGCCAACAACTTCCTCATGCAGTTCCAGGCCGACATCCTCGGCACCTGCGTCGAGCGGCCGAAAATGCGCGAGACCACGGCCCTCGGCGCGGCCTACCTGGCGGGCCTTGCCTGCGGCTTCTGGAGTGGCCTGGAGGAGCTGCGCAACAAGGCGGTGATCGAACGCGAGTTCAGCCCGCAACTGGACGATGGGCAGAAAGAGAAGCTCTACGCCGGTTGGAAAAAAGCCATCGAGCGTACCCGCGACTGGGAAGATCACGACGCCTGATCGGTGCACGGCTAGCAGTGCTGCGTTGAGTTCATGACACGCAGTGCCGCTGGCCTACGGCCCGTGTAGCCCCTGACGCACTGGCCGTCATCCCTTTCCTACGGCATGATTGCAGCATTTGTCCGGCAGCCTCCAAGGACCGCCCATGAATCTGCCTCCACGCCAGCAACACATCCTCGATCTGGTCCGCGAACGCGGGTATGTCAGCATCGAAGAGATGGCGCAGTTGTTCGTCGTCACCCCGCAAACCATCCGCCGAGATATCAACCAGCTGGCCGAGCTGAATATGCTGCGCCGTTACCACGGTGGCGCTGCCTATGATTCGAGCATCGAGAACACCGCCTACAGCATGCGCGCCGATCAGATGCGCGACGAAAAGCAGCGCATCGCCGAGACGGTCGCCGGACAGATTCCTGACCACGCGTCGCTCTTCATCAATATCGGCACCACCACCGAATCCATCGCCCGCGCGCTGCTCAACCACAGCCAATTGAAGGTCATCACCAACAACCTGCACGTGGCCTCGATTCTGAGCGCCAAGGAAGACTTCGAAGTGCTGGTCGCAGGCGGTACGGTACGCCGGGATGGTGGCGTGGTGGGTCAGGCCAGCGTCGATTTCATCAGCCAGTTCAAGGTGGATTTCGCCGTGGTCGGCATCAGCGGCATCGATGAGGACGGCAGCCTGCTGGACTTCGACTACCAGGAAGTACGGGTATCCCAGGCGATCATCGCCAATGCCCGCCAGGTCATCCTCGCTGCAGACTCAAGCAAGTTCGGGCGCAACGCCATGGTCCGCCTGGGCTCGATCAGCCTGGTCGACTGCCTGGTGACCGACAGGCCGCCCTCCCCTGCGCTGACCCATCTGCTCAACGAGCACAAGGTACGTTTGGACTTGGTGTAAGCAGCACTCACCCAGGCGCAGCAGGCATGCAAACCGATCAGTTAAATGTTCGATAATGTTCGATTCGTCGAAAAACGATCAGATAACCAACCCAGGCACTGGTGATTGAACTATACCTGGGCTAGTATTTTCGCAAACGAACATTACTGTTCACTTTGCTGATACTCGCGCCCAGGAGGCCTTCACCGTGTCCCAGCCCGTCACCTCCACGCCCCCGCTTGCCGACTGCTACGACGTTGCCGTGATTGGTGGCGGCATCAATGGTGTCGGTATCGCCACCGATGCCGCAGGCCGCGGACTGAGCGTGTTTTTGTGCGAAAAGGACGACTTGGCCCAGCACACCTCCTCGGCCAGCAGCAAGCTGATTCACGGCGGCCTGCGCTATCTGGAGCATTACGAATTTCGCCTGGTTCGCGAGGCGTTGGCCGAACGTGAAGTGCTGCTGGCCAAGGCACCGCACATCGTCAAGCCGATGCGCTTCGTCCTGCCCCACCGCCCTCACCTGCGCCCGGCATGGATGATTCGCGCCGGCCTGTTCCTGTATGACAACCTGGGCAAGCGCAAGCGTCTGGGTGCCTCGCGCAGCCTGCGCTTCGGCCCGGGTTACCCGCTCAAGCCGGCCATCACCCGCGGCTTCGAATATGCCGACTGCTGGGTCGACGATGCACGCCTGGTGGTGCTCAATGCCATGGCCGCGCGCGAACACGGCGCGCACATCCACACCCGCACACGCTGCTTGCGCGCCGAGCGGGTCGAGGGCATGTGGCAGGTCGATCTGCAGCGCGCCGATGGCAGAACCTACAGCATTCGCGCCCGCGCGCTGGTCAATGCCGCAGGCCCTTGGGTCGCCAGCTTCATCAAGGATGACCTCAAGCTCACCGCGCCCTACGGCATCCGCCTGATCCAGGGCAGCCACCTGGTGGTGCCGCGTCTCTATGAAGGCGAACAGGCCTACATTCTGCAGAACGAAGATAAGCGCATCGTCTTCTGCATACCTTACCTCGACCGCTTCACCCTGATCGGCACCACCGACCGCGAATACAGCGGCGACCCGGCCAAGGTGGCGATCACCGAGGCGGAAACCGACTACCTGCTGAATGTGGTCAACGCCCACTTCAACCATCAGCTGAGCCGCAGCGACATTCGCCATACCTTCTCGGGGGTGCGACCGCTGTGCAACGACGAATCGGACAACCCCTCAGCCGTCACACGCGACTACACTCTGGCGCTGTCGGCCACCAGCGGCCAGGCACCGCTGCTCTCGGTGTTCGGCGGCAAGCTGACCACCTACCGCAAGCTGGCCGAATCGGCCATGGCCGAGCTCAAGCCGTTCTTCACCCAGATGCGCGGCAGCTGGACCGCCGAATCGCCACTGCCCGGTGGCGAGCAGATGAGCACTGCACAGGTGCTCGGCGAGCAACTGCTGGCACGTCACAGCTGGCTGGCAGCCGACATCGCCAAGCGCTGGGCAGTCACCTACGGCAGCCGTGTGTGGCAGATGCTCGACGGTGTCAGCGGGCCTGCCGACCTGGGTCAGGCCTTCGGCGCCGGGTTGTTCGGCCGCGAAGTCGACTACCTGCGCGCCAACGAATGGGCGCTGGAGGCCGGCGATATCCTCTGGCGACGCACCAAGCTGGGTCTTGCGCTGAACCAAAGCGAACAGCAGGTCCTGGCAAACTACCTGGCAGAAACCGCGCAGCGGTCCACCGCAGCAGCCTGAGAAACACGTCGGTGCACCTATTCATTCGGATAACCGAACGGTGCACCGACAGTCGTTCGGTATTCCGCACGAATACTTACTTACAGGTTCATTGAAAAAGATCAAACCCCGCGATTTTCACGACGTTATAGTCGAGCCGTGAGCTTGGCACGACTCATGCTCTACACTTGGTCATCGTCTGCGGCCATCACGCGCCGCAGAGGTTGAACGAAAGAGTCCGCCAACGGCTCCATAAAAAAAACAAACACGTCGAGGAAAATTTGATGCGTATCGTTCGTCAATTGCTGGGCGCGGCCATCGCCGCTGCGGTATTCGCTTCTCCCGTCATGGCCGAAGAGCTGACCGGCACCCTGAAGAAGATCAAGGACTCCGGCACCATCACCCTGGGCCACCGCGACTCCTCCATTCCGTTTTCCTACCTGGCTGGCAAGTCAGAGCCCATCGGCTACTCGCACGACGTGCAACTGGCTGTGGTCGAGGCCCTGAAGAAGCAACTGGGCACAGACATCAAGGTCAAGTACAACCTGGTCACCTCTCAGACCCGTATCCCGCTGGTGCAGAACGGCACCGTCGATCTGGAGTGCGGCTCCACCACCAACAACGTCGAACGTCAGCAGCAGGTTGGCTTCACGGTCGGCATCTTCGAAGTCGGTACCCGTCTGCTGACCAAGGTCAAGGACGGTCAGCCGGCCTACAAGGACTTCCCTGACCTGGCCGGCAAGAACGTCGTGACCACCGCCGGCACCACCTCCGAGCGCCTGCTCAAGGCCATGAACGCCGACAAGCAGATGAAGATGAACGTCATCTCCGCCAAGGACCACGGCGAAGCCTTCAACATGCTCGAAAGCGGCCGCGCCGTGGCCTTCATGATGGACGACGCACTGCTCGCCGGCGAAATGGCCAAGGCCAAGAAGCCTACCGACTGGGTCATCACCGGCACGCCTCAGTCGTACGAAATCTACGGCTGCATGGTGCGTAAAGACGACCCTTCCTTCAAGAAAGCGGTTGACGATGCCATCGTCGCCTACTTCAAGTCGGGTGACGTGAACAAGAGCTACGACAAGTGGTTCCAGCAGCCGATTCCGCCCAAAGGCCTGAACCTGCAGTTCCCGATGAGCGACGAGCTTAAGAAACTGATCGCCGAGCCGACCGACAAGGCCGCCGACGACAAGCCCGCCGACAACAAGACCTCCTGACCCCACCCCTGGCCTGCTGCGCCGTATGCGCGTGAATTAACCCGGCAGGCCTGCCGTTAGTGTCTAACCTTTCCTTCGAGGGCGCTCGTCGCCCTCGAAGGCTGGAAGGTGCCCGTGAAACGATCGTCTGAGGGGAAATCCCGATGAATTACAACTGGGACTGGGGCGTGTTCTTCAGGTCCACCGGGGTGGGCGACGAAACCTACCTCGATTGGTACATCACAGGTCTTGGCTGGACCATCGCCATCGCCATCAGCGCCTGGATCATCGCGCTGCTGCTGGGCTCGGTGCTGGGTGTCATGCGTACCATGCCGAACCGCCTGGTGTCGGGAATCGCCACCGCCTATGTCGAGCTGTTCCGTAACGTGCCGCTGCTGGTGCAACTGTTCATCTGGTACTTCCTGGTACCCGATCTGCTGCCTGAAGGCCTGCAGGAATGGTTCAAGCAAGACCTCAACCCGACTACCTCGGCGCTCATCAGCGTGATCATCTGCCTGGGCCTGTTCACCGCAGCGCGGGTCTGCGAGCAGGTGCGCACCGGTATCCAGGCGCTGCCGCGCGGCCAGGAATCGGCAGCACGCGCCATGGGCTTCAGCCTCACGCAGATCTACAGCAACGTGCTGCTGCCCCAGGCCTTCCGCATCATCATTCCGCCGCTTACCTCCGAGTTTCTCAACGTCTTCAAGAACTCCTCGGTCGCGTCCCTGATCGGCTTGATGGAACTGCTGGCGCAGACCAAGCAGACCGCCGAGTTCTCCGCCAACCTGTTCGAAGCCTTCACCCTGGCAACGCTGATCTACTTCACCCTCAACATGGGGCTGATGCTGCTCATGCGCCTGGTCGAGAAGAAAGTCGCCGTGCCCGGCCTGATTTCCGTAGGAGGCAAGTAAATGGAACTGGATTTCAGCGAAATCATTCCTGCACTGCCGGCACTGTGGGATGGCATGCTGCTGACCCTCGAGCTGATGATCATGGGCGTGGTCGGCGGTATCGCCCTGGGCACCGTGCTGGCCCTGATGCGGCTGTCGTCGAGCAAACTGCTGTCGCGCCTTGCCGGCGCTTATGTCAACTACTTCCGCTCCATTCCGCTGCTGCTGGTGATCACCTGGTTCTACCTGGCGGTGCCGTTCGTGCTGCGTTGGATCACCGGAGAAGACACGCCAATCGGCGCGTTCACCTCCTGCGTGGTGGCGTTCATGATGTTCGAGGCGGCGTATTTCTGCGAAATCGTCCGCGCCGGCGTGCAGGCCATCTCCAAGGGTCAGATGGGCGCCGCACAGGCGCTGGGCATGACCTATGGGCAGACCATGCGCTTGATCATCCTGCCCCAGGCGTTTCGCAAGATGACGCCCCTGCTGCTGCAACAGAGCATCATCCTGTTCCAGGACACGTCGCTGGTGTACACCGTCGGCCTGGTGGACTTCCTCAACTCGGCACGTGCCAACGGCGACATCATCGGACGCTCCCACGAGTTCCTGATCTTCGCCGGGGCGGTGTACTTCATCATCAGCTTCTCCGCTTCGTGGCTGGTCAAGCGTCTGCAAAAAAGGATCGCCGTATGATTTCCATCAAGAACGTCAACAAGTGGTACGGGGACTTCCAGGTACTGACCGACTGCAACACCGAGGTCAAGAAAGGTGAAGTGGTGGTGGTCTGCGGTCCGTCCGGCTCGGGCAAATCGACCCTGATCAAGTGCGTCAACGCGCTGGAGCCGTTCCAGAAAGGTGACATCGTGGTCGACGGAACCTCGATCGCCGACTCCAAGACCAACCTGCCCAAACTGCGTTCGCGGGTGGGCATGGTGTTCCAGCACTTCGAGCTGTTCCCGCACCTGAGCATCACCGAGAACCTGACCATCGCCCAGCGCAAGGTGCTCGGCCGCAGTGAAGCCGAAGCGACCAAGAAGGGCCTGGCGCTGCTCGACCGTGTGGGCCTGAGCGCCCACGCCAAGAAGCATCCCGGCCAACTCTCTGGTGGTCAGCAGCAGCGCGTGGCGATTGCCCGTGCGTTGTCGATGGACCCGATCGTCATGCTGTTCGACGAACCGACCTCGGCGCTCGACCCGGAAATGGTCAACGAAGTGCTCGATGTGATGGTCGAGCTGGCCCACGAAGGCATGACCATGATGTGCGTCACCCACGAAATGGGCTTCGCCCGCAAGGTGGCCAACCGGGTGATCTTCATGGACAAGGGGCATATCATCGAAGATTGCCAGAAAGAAGCCTTCTTCGGTGATCCAAGCGGACGCCACGAGCGCACCCAGCACTTCCTGAGCAAGATCCTGCAGCACTGAGTGTCATCAGCCTGCGTTGCCTCGGCAGCGCAGGCTGGTGGTGACAAGGCCACTGTGATGAAATGCAACCCCGCGCTGCTTCGCCTTACCCGGCCCACCGTGAAATCCCGTCTGCTTCGCCAATTGCTCATTCCGCCGCTGATCATCCTGCTGATGGTGGGCATCGGCCTGGTCGCCTTCCTGGTCAGCCAGAGCAACGGCATCCGTACCCTCAGCGAAACCGGCGAGCGTCAGCTCGAGCTGCACGCGCGCACGGTGGAAAGCGAGATCAGCAAGTACACCTACCTGCCCAGCCTGCTGGAGCTCAATGACAGCGTGTCGCAGTTGCTGCTCGACCCCGATGGCGGCGCTCGGCAGTCGGTCAACGAATACCTCGAAGGCATGCAGCGGCGCAGCCGCAGCCGGGCCATCTACATTCTCGATACCCAGGGCCGCGTCCAGGCCACCAGCAACTGGCGCGATGCCGACTCGTTCCTCGGTGAAGACCTGTCGTTCCGCCCCTACTTCCAGGATGCCGTGCGCGGCCAGCCGGGACGCTTCTACGGCATTGGCAGCACCACCGGCGAGGCTGGCTACTACCTCGCCCACGGCCTGGAAGAACACGGCAAGATCATCGGCGTAGCGGTGATCAAGGTACGCCTCGACACCCTGGAGGAACGCTGGCAGCGCGCGCGCCTGGAAGCCTTCGTCAGCGACGAGAACGGCATCATCATTCTTTCCAGCGATCCGGCGCGACGCCTGAAGTCGTTGCAGCCGCTGACGCCGCAGGTCAAGGAACAGCTCGCGCGCAGCCTGCAGTACTACTGGTGGCCGCTGGAGGAACTGCAACCGCTGGCCCGCGAGCCACTGGCCGATGGCGTCGAAAAGCTCACCTTCCCGGCCAACAGCGAAACCGCCCATGGCGAGCAGAGGGAAGTCACCTACCTGTCACAGACCCGCCGTCTGGCCGACACGCCCTGGCACTTCACCCTGCTGACGCCATTGCAGGACCTGCGCCGCGAAGCCATGGTGCAGGGCGCGCTGGTGGCCTTCGCCTTCGCTTTGTTGACCATCCTCGGTATCGCCTGGAACGAGCGGCGCAAGGTCATCGCCACGCGCCTGGCCGCCCGCGAAGCGCTGCAGGAAGCCAACGCCCAGCTCGAACGGCGCATCGCCGAGCGTACCGCCGACCTGCGCGCCAGCAACGAGCGGCTCAAGGGACAGATTCGCGAGCGCAGGCACGCAGAACAGACCCTGCGCCAGGCCCAGGATGAGCTGGTGCAGGCCGGTAAACTGGCCGCCATCGGCCAGATGTCCACCAGCATCGCCCATGAACTCAATCAGCCACTGGCGGCACTGCGCACCTTGTCGGGCAACAGCGTGCGCTTCCTGGAGCGCGGCGCGCTGGATGTCGCCAGTGCCAACCTGCGCACCATGAACGAGCTGATCGACCGCATGGGCCGCATCACAGCCAGCCTGCGCTCGTTCGCCAAGCGCAGCGACGATGGCGGTCAGGCGTCGCTGTGCAAAGCCGTGGATGCCTGCCAGCAATTGCTGGCCGCGCGCCTTTCCAGCAGTCGCCTGCGGATTCATCGCGACTTCGACGAGCAGCGCCTGGCCATCGACCAGACCCGCCTCGAGCAGATCCTCGCCAACCTGCTGGCCAATGCCCTGGACGCCACCCAGGACCAACCCCGCCCGACCCTGTGGCTGGAGGGCGAACTGCAGGGCGAACGCTACCGCCTGCAAATACGCGACAATGGCCACGGCATCGACCTCGAAGCACGCAAGCACCTGTTCGAACCGTTCTTCACCACCAAGCCAGGCGAACATGGCCTCGGCCTGGGATTGACCTTGTCGGCCAGCCTCGCCGCCGCCGCCCAGGGCAGTCTCAATGTCGAGCATCCCAGCGAAGGCGGCACCGCTTTCGTGCTGGTGCTGCCCCTGGCAAACCCATCCCTCGATACGGCTGAGCATCCATGACCCAAGCCCCCCTGACCGTCCTGATCGTCGAAGACGATCCCCATGTACTGCTGGGCTGCCAGCAGGCCCTGGCGCTGGAGGACATCGCTTGCGAGGGGGTGGGCAGCGCCGAGGCGGCGCTGGAACGCATCGGCGATGACTTCGCCGGTATCGTGGTCAGCGACATCCGCCTGCCCGGTATCGATGGCCTGGAGTTGCTGGCAAGGCTCAAGGCCCGCGACCGCAGCCTGCCAGTGGTGCTGATCACCGGTCACGGCGACATCGACATGGCCGTGGGCGCGATGCGCAATGGCGCCTACGACTTCATGGAAAAGCCGTTCTCACCCGAGCGTCTGGTGGATGTGGTACGCCGCGCCCTGGAGCAGCGCGGGCTGGCCCGCGAGGTGGTAGCCCTGCGCCGCCAACTGGCCGGGCAAGGCTCGCTGGAGGCGCGCATCATCGGTCGCTCGCCGGCCATGCAGCACCTGCGCGAGCTGATCGGCAATGTCGCCGATACCTCGGCCAATGTGCTGATCGAAGGCGAGACCGGCAGCGGCAAGGAACTGGTCGCCCGCTGCCTGCACGATTTCAGCCGGCGTCAGGGCCAGCCCTTCGTCGCCATCAACTGCGGCGGGCTACCCGAGAACCTGTTCGAAAGCGAAATCTTCGGGCATGAGGCCAATGCTTTCACTGGCGCCGGCAAACGGCGCATCGGCAAGATCGAACATGCCAATGGCGGCACGCTGTTCCTCGATGAAATCGAAAGCATGCCGATCAACCTGCAGATCAAACTGTTGCGCGTGCTGCAGGAGCGCACCCTCGAGCGGCTGGGCTCGAACACCAGCATTCCGGTCGACTGCCGGATCATCGCGGCGACCAAAGCCGACCTGCAAAGCCTCGGTCAGCGCGGCGAGTTCCGCAGCGACCTGTATTACCGCCTGAACGTGGTGACCCTGGAGTTGCCGCCGCTGCGCGAGCGGCGCGAGGACGTCCTGCAACTGTTCGAACATTTCCTCGAACAGGCGGCGCTGCGTTTCGACCGCGAAGCACTGACGCTGGACAGCCAGACCCTGTCGCAGATCATGGCCCACGAGTGGCTGGGCAACGTGCGTGAGTTGCGCAACGTGGCAGAGCGCTTCGCATTGGGTTTGCCGGCGTTCAAGAAGAGCCCGAGCGGCGCCAGCCAGGGGCTGGGTTTTGCCGAAGCGGTCGAGGCGTTCGAGCGCAACCTGCTCAGCGAGGCGCTGCTGCGTACCGGCGGCAACCTCAGCCAGGCCAGTCAGGATCTGGGCATGGCCAAGACCACCCTGTTCGACAAGGTGAAGAAATACGGCCTGGGCTGAACGCTGCGCTTAAAGCCCGGCGATGTGCGCAGGTTCAAGGCGCTGGGCACGCAGGTAAGGCAGGATCGCCCCCAGCAAGGGTGCCTTGAACGGTTCTTGCAGACGGTGGGCAAGGCCTGGAATCAGTCGCAGCTGGCTGCCGCGGATGTGCGCTGCCAGGTGCACCCCGTGCATCACCGGCAGCAGTGGGTCGGCCGTGCCGTGCACCACCAGCGTCGGCACCCGCAGCTGGTTGAGCAGCGCCACGCGACTTGGCTCGGCAAGAATCGCCATGATCTGGCGCCGCCCACCTTCGGGGTTGAAGCCGCGGTCATAGGCGCGCGCCGCCTGTTGCAGCAACTGCGTTCGATCATCGGCGACCCGCGGGTTGCCCAGCGCAGACAACAGCTCGACCTGCTGCTGCAACGCCGTGTCGCGGTCACCGGCGCCGCGCCGAGCGAACAGCTGCACCAGCGCCGCACTGGGCGCCGGCAAGCCCACCGCGCCCGAGCTGGACATCAGCAGCGTCAGGCTGCTGACCCGCTCAGGTGCTTTGGCCGCCAGATGCTGGGCGATCATGCCACCCATGCTCACACCCAGTACGTGAAAGTGCTCGATACCCAGCTGGTCCATCAACTGCAGGCCGTCGTCGGCCATGTCGGTGAGGCCGTAGGGCGCTGCCACCGGCAGGCCGAGCTTGTAGCGCAGCAGTTCGAGGGTCAGGCTGGCCGACGCTGGCGGCTGCGTCCAGCGGGTCAGGCCGGCGTCGCGGTTGTCATATCGAATGACCCGAAAGCCCTGGCGACACAGCGCCTCGACCACGTCATCGGGCCAGTCGATCAACTGCCCGCCCAGGCCCATGACCAGCAGCAACGCCGGATCATTTGCGGCGCCCACGCTCTGATAGGCCAGGCTCAGCTGACCCAGCTCGGCCTGCTGCACCGGCACCTGCGCATCACAGCGCGCCGCTGCGATTCCGGGAACCCCCACCCACAACATCACCCACACCAACAACGCTCGCATGCCCTGAACACCAGATTGCAGATTCCCAGTAGAGCGCGAGTGTGATGAATTGCGTTCAAGCGCGCTGCCACACTTCAATGACAGTTTGATGAAGCCGGCCAAGCGGTCATGTCGGCACGGGTCGACACCTGCCATAACATGAGGGAAACTCATCGCCCTGATCACATCGGTGGGAATGACCCCGGAGTTTGCTGTGCTGGAAATCCGTCACCTGAAAACCCTTCATGCCCTGCGCGAGGCCGACAGTCTGGTGGAAGCGGCGGAACGCCTGCACCTGACCCAGTCGGCACTCTCTCATCAGTTCAAGGAACTGGAAGAGCGCCTGGGCCTGCCGCTGTTCGTGCGCAAGAGCAAGCCGCTGCGCTTTACCAGCGCCGGCCTGCGTCTGCTGCAACTGGCCGATGCCACCTTGCCCTTGCTGCGCAGTGCCGAGCGCGATATCGCGCGTCTGGCCGGCGGTACCGCCGGGCGCCTGCACATGGCCATCGAGTGCCATAGTTGCTTTCAGTGGCTGATGCCGACCATCGATCAGTTTCGCGACGCCTGGCCGGAAGTGGAACTCGACCTGGCCTCGGGGTTTGCCTTCGCACCCTTGCCGGCGCTGGCCCGCGGTGACCTTGACCTGGTCGTGACCTCCGACCCGCTGGACCTGGCAGGCATCACGTACGTGCCGCTGTTCACCTACGAGGCCATGCTGGCAGTGGCCAATCAGCACCCGCTGGCGAGCAAGCCCTACATCGTGCCGCAAGACCTGCTCGACCAGACCCTGATCACCTACCCGGTGGAACGCGACCGGCTGGACATCTTCACCCGCTTTCTCGAGCCGGCCGATATCGAACCGGCGGGGGTACGCACCTCGGAGCTGACGGTCATGATGATGCAACTGGTCGCCAGCGGCCGTGGCGTGTGCGGCATGCCGCATTGGGCGCTGCACGAGTACAGCTCGCGCGGCTATGTGAAGGGCAAGCGCCTGGGCGAGAAAGGCCTGTTCGCCACGCTGTACGCGGCGGTGCGCACCGACATGCTCGACGCGCCCTACATGCGCGATTTCCTGTTGACCGCCAAGGACACCTCGTTCGCCACCCTCGATGGGGTCAGTGCGGTGCGCTGAAGCGTTCGCGGTACAGCGGCAGGATCTGCTCGGCCGTCAGTGGCGCGAGCTCGACATCTGGGGTTTGGTCTGCGCTTAGCCACAACACCTGCTCGATCTCGGCGGCAGGTGCGACGGGTTGATCGGTGAGCACCTGGAACAGCTCGGCGTGCACCTGACAGCCAGGCTCGTTGGCTGCCGGAGCGCTGAAGCTGCCCAGGTGCTGGGCAGCCTGCGGTTCGATGCGCACGCCAAGCTCTTCGAACAGCTCGCGAGCAAGGGCCTGGGGCGCGGTTTCACCGGAATCGATCTTGCCACCAGGCTGCATGAAGGCCTGGGTGCCGCGTTTGCGCACCAGCAGGGTACGGCCCTGCGGGTCGACCAGCAGAGCGGCGGCGATGCGAATGATGTTGGACATGAAGGGGCTGCCTGAATGGGCGTGCGAGCATTACACGCCCACGGTGCTCAGACAAGCGGCAGGTCACGGTGCAGGCTTGCTGGCGAAGCCGGCGAAGCGCTTGTTGAAGCCGGCGACACGGCCTTCGACGGTGGTCTTGCGCTGCTGACCGGTATACACCGGGTGAGATGCGCTGGACACATCGAGGGCCACGTAGGGGTAGGTGTTGCCGTCGCTGTGCACCTGGGTGCGGTCGGTGTCGACGCTGGAGCCGATGAGGAAGTACACGTCTGCGGCGGTGTCGTGGAACAGCACGGTACGGTATTGCGGGTGGATGCCAGGTTTCATGGTGGGTACTCCTGAGATAATTGATACCATATAACATATCAATCAGGAATCGTTCCTGACAACTGCTCAGTGATTAAATGCGCTACGCCGGAATAATCGCGCAACCTCTGCCCGGTACCGTTTGTCACAAGTAAGTCTCCGCTTCCTTTGACAAAATTTTCACATCGCCCACCCAGCGTCTAAGCTTCTGCCCAGCAAGATGAAACTACCTGGTCGGATTTAGAACTATGGGCGCACTGTGGCACACGGAACCTCCCCGAATGGAAGCAACCGATACCGAGCAGCCCTCTGCCCCAGCGCCACCACCCCGCCGCCGCCGTCGCCTGTGGTGGCGGCTGCTGGCCCTTCTGGTGCTGCTTGCACTGATCGCGCTGGGCATCGCCGTCTACCAGGAAAGCCAGACCTCAGCCTTGCAGGCCCGCACCTTCAGCCGCCTGGCCAGTACGCTGACCTACTCGCTGCAACCCGGTCCCAGCGACGCGGTGATTTACCCCGGCGAAGGGCCGTTCGACAAACGCCTGGGCTACAGCGGCATTGGCGAGTTCATCCCGCGCCTGCTCAAGCGTGACTATGTCATCAGCGAGCAGACGCGCTTCTCGCCCGCGCTGATGGACTACGTCGGTCACGGGCTGTTCGTCCCCTATGTGGAGAAAATCCAGGCAGGCCTTTCCATCACCGATTGTCGCGGCGACAGCCTTTACCGCTACCAATACCCACAGCACCTCTACCCGGCGTTCAGCGACATCCCGCCGGTGATGGTCAACAGCCTGCTGTTCATCGAAAACCGCGGCCTGCTCGACCCCAGAGACCCGCAGAACAACCCGGCCGTAGACTGGCCACGCTTCGCCAAGGCGGCCTACAGCCAGATCGCCAAGTACTTGGCCCTGCCCGGTCAGTCAGCAGGCGGCAGTACCCTGGCCACACAACTGGAAAAATACCGTCATTCGCCCGATGGGCTGACCGTCTCGGGTGCGGAAAAGCTGCGGCAGATGTTTTCCGCCAGCGTGCGCGCCTACCAGGGCGGCCCCGATACCACGCTGGCGCGCCAGCGCATCGTGCGCGACTACCTCAACAGCGTGCCGCTGTCGGCCGTGCCGGGCCACGGCGAGGTGCACGGCATGGCCGAGGGCTTGCGGGTGTGGTACGGGGCTGATTTCGATCAGGTCAACGCCGCGTTGAAAAGCACCTCCAGCGATGCCGAGCAGTTGGCCGAGCGCGGCCTTGCCCTGCGCCAGGTGCTGTCGCTGATGATCGCCCAGCGCCGGCCCTCGCATTATTTGTCCAAGGGCCGCATCGAGCTGGCCGAGCTGACCGATTCGCACGTGCGCGTGCTGGCTGCCAACGGCATCATCGAACCAGCCTTGGCCGACGCTGCCCTGGCCAGCAAGGCCATCTACCGCGACTGGGTAGCACAGCCGACCATCGTGCCGATCGTCACCAACAAGGGCATCAGCCTGGCGCGCAACCGCCTGGCGGCGATGTTCAACCGCCCCCTCTACGACCTCGATCGTCTCGACCTGTCGGCCACCAGTACCTTGCAGGCCGACCTGCAGTTGCAGGTCAGCGACTACCTCAAGCACCTCGCCGACCCCGCCTTCGCCGCGCAGATCGGCCTGATCGGCGAGCGCTTGCTCACCCCCAAGACCACCGACCAGGTCAGCTACAGCTTCACCCTGTTCGAACGCACCGCCGACGGCTCACGGGTGCGCGTGCAAACCGACAGCACCAACCAGCCGTTCGACATCAACGAAGGCAGCAAGCTGGAGCTGGGTTCGACCGCCAAGTTGCGGGTGCTCACCACCTACCTGGAAATCATCGCCGAGCTGCACGGGCAATATGCCGGCAAGCCAGCCGCTGAACTGCGCAAGGTGCAGGTCGCCGACCTCGACCGCCTCAGCCGCTGGTCGCTCGACTGGCTGCTACAGAACCCCAAGGACCAGAACCTTGCGGCCATGCTCGATGCCGCATTGGAGCGCAAATACTCGGCCAACACCGGGGAGTCGTTCTTCACCGGCGGCGGCATGCACGTGTTCAACAACTTCCGCAAGGAAGACAATGGCCGCAACCCGACGCTCAAGGACGCCCTGCGCGAATCGATCAACCTGCCGTTCATTCGCCTGATGCGCGACATCGTGCGCTACGTGACCTACCAGCAGCCCTACAACCGTGAACCGCTGCTCAAGGACGACGCCGATCCGCGCCGCCAGGAATACCTGGCGCGCTTCGCCGACCGCGAAGGCACCAATTACCTCCTGCGCTTCTGGAAGAAATACCAGCGCAAGACCTCGCAGCAACGCCTGGACACCTTCCTCGACAGCCTGCGCGTCACCCCGCAGCGCCTGGCCGCCGTGCACCGCTACCTGTTCCCCGAGTCACGTCAGGAAACCTTCAACGCCTTCGTCCGCGCCCACAGCCAGGGCAGTCCGGCGGCCCTGGCCAAACTCAGCGACAGTCGCCTGGTGGAGATGTACGCCGCCTACGGGCCGGGCAAGTACGACCTGCCGGATCAGGGCTACATCGCCAAGGTGCACCCGCTCGATCTGTGGTTGCTCGGTTACCTGCTGAAAAATCCCGGCGCCACCCAGCGTGAGGCAATCAACGCCAGTCGCTTCGAGCGCCAGGAGGTGTACAGCTGGCTGTTCAAGAGCCGCCACCAGGGCGCGCGCGACAGCCGGGTGCGGACCATGGTCGAGATCGAAGCCTTCCTCGATATCCATCAGCGCTGGAAACGCGTCGGCTACCCGTTCGATCACCTGGTGCCATCGCTGGCCACGGCCATTGGCAGTTCGGGTGATCGGCCGGCGGCGTTGTCCGAGCTGGTCGGCATCATCCAGAACGATGGCGTGCGCCTGCCGACCTTGCGGATCGACACCTTGCACCTGGCCGCAGGCACCCCGTACGAGACGCAGTTGGTCAGCGATCCTGACCGCGGCAAGCGGATTCTGCCGGTGGAAGTGGCCCAGGCGCTCAAGGGCGCCATGTCGCAGGTAGTCGACGCCGGTACTGCGCGGCGTATTTCCGGCAGCTTCATCTTGCACGATGGCACCCCGCTGGTGATGGGTGGCAAGACTGGCACTGGCGATAACCGCATCGAAAGCTTCGGTGCCGGCGGTCGGCTGATCGGCTCACGCTCGCTGAACCGCACCGCCACCTTCGTGTTCTTCCTCGGTGACAACCATTTCGGCACGCTCACTGCCTTCGTGCCAGGCCGCACGGCCGAGGCGTTCAAATTCACCTCCGCCTTACCCGTGCAGGTGCTCAAGGGCATGGCACCGATTCTCATGCCGTATCTCGAGCCCGGCAGCGCGACCGAATGCACGGCACCGCAGGTAGCCGCCAACGGGGCGTCCTAGACACCCCTCAAGGCCTGAACAAACCAGCGCACGATCAATAAATGGGAATCATGCGCATTTATTGCTTGATAAAAGATATATCTTGCGTAAGCTTTTGCGATACCTCTCATCGCGGAGCCTGCCCATGCGCAACCCCCTTGCCCAAGACCCGTTCGAGCGCCGTGGCGGCCGTGGCCCGCGCATGTTCGCTCCGGGCGACCTGAAACTGCTGCTGCTGTCGCTGCTGGCTGAACAGCCTGGCCACGGCTACGACCTGATCCGCCAGATCGAAAAGCGCTTCGACGGCGGCTACAGCCCAAGCCCCGGGGTGATCTACCCCACCCTCAACTTCCTCGAAGAAGCCGAGTTGATCCGCGGCCAGGCGCAGGGCAGCAAGCGCCTGTACCTGATCACCGATCTTGGCCAAAGCAGCCTTGCCGAGCAACGCGTGGCGCTGGACAACCTGCGCATGCGCCTGGACATCAGCAAGCGTGCGCTGACCGGCCAGCAGCGTCCGGAACAGATCCACCAGGCGGTGGGCAACCTGCGCCATGCCCTGCACATGCACAACGGCCACTGGAGCGCCGAAGAAATCGAGCGCGTCACTCGCCTGCTCAACGATGCCGCCAGCGCCATTGCCGCCGGCCCTCACCCGACGTCGGAGAATCGCTCATGAACGACAGTGTCCATCGCGTCAATCACACCCTCCGTCAGCGCTGCCTGAGCGTGCTCAGGGTCACCGAGCTGACCCCGCGCATGCGCCGCATCACCTTGGGCGGCGCCGAGCTGGAGGGCTTCACCAGCCTGGGCAGCGACGATCACATCAAGCTGCTGTTCGCCAGCGACGCCGCACAACAGGCGGCCATCGAGGCGCGCCAGTTGGGCCGCGATGCCGAGGTCAAGCCGACCTTGCGCGAGTACACACCGCGGCGCATCGACCTCGACGCCCTGGAGTTGGACATCGACTTCGTCCTGCATGGCGATGGCCCTGCCTCGACCTGGGCCGCCCAGGCAGCTCCCGGCCAGACCCTGCACATCGCCGGTCCGCGCGCGTCACTGGTGGTACCGGACATCTTCGACAGCTACCTGCTGATCGGCGACGAAACCGCTCTGCCAGCCATCGCCCGGCGCCTGGAGGAACTACCAGCGGGGCGTCAGGTACTGGCGCTGATCCAGATCGAAGATGCCGCCGAGCGCCAGCTGTTGCCCAGCCAGGCGCAGGTCGAGATACGCTGGGTAGTGCGCCATGAGGCCGAGCTGGCCGCGCAGATCGAGGCCCTTGAGCTGCCCGCAGGCCGTCTGTACAGCTGGGTCGCGCTGGAAAAGAGCCTGACTCGCGAGGTCAAGGCGCTGCTGCTGGACAAAGGCGTCAACGAGCAGCATCTCAAGGCTGCCGCCTATTGGCGCGCTGATGCCAGCGCCGACGAGGCCTGATCGTCACGCGCGGCGCCTGGCGCGCCAGCGGTCGATGGCGATGAACAGACCACCGACCAGGCAAAAGCCCAGCAGCAACCCAAGGGCATTGAGCAGTACCCGGCCATAGCCCAGTTCGGCCACGTTGATGAAGGGATAGGGATACACCCCAATCTCGAAGCCGCGCCACAGTGCGAAAGCAAAATAGCCCAGCGGGTAGAGACTCCACGCCGCCAGATGGTGCAGACGCAGACTTCCCTTGGGCACCACCCGCCACCAGTACAGGACGAACAGCGCCGGCATCACATCGTGCAGCAACTCATCGGCCAGCCACTGCCAACCGCTGGGCTGCCACAAGTGGCGTAGCAGCAGACTGTAGGCCAGTGCCACCAGGCTGATGCTGACGGCGATGCCGGTGCTGACCGGCGCGCTGAGAAACCAGCGCCGCGCCGGCCCTTCCCGACCCCACGCGGCGTGGCTCAGCACGGTCGCCACCAAGGTATTGCTGAGGACGGTGAAGTAACCGAACACGCTCACCAGCCCACCGACCAGGTTCGCCTCGGCCTGCCAGCGGGCTATCAGCACCAACCAGATCTGCACGCTCAGGCCGGTCCAGCCGAGCAATGCCGCCAGCGTCAGCCACGGATGCCGGATGCTCAACCGCGGCGCTGCATCTTCACGTACAGCTGCTCGACTTTTTCCCGCGCCCAAGGGGTCTTGCGCAGAAAGGTCAGGCTCGACTTGATGCTCGGGTCGCGCTGAAAACAGCGCACCTCGACCCGCTCGGCCAGCCCGGCCCATTGGTAGTGGGCCACCAGTTCGGTGAGGATCTGTTCGAGGGTCTTGCCATGCAAGGCGTTGTGTTCCGACGTACTCATGCCGCGCTCCAGAATTAGCAAGGGACGCACTTTACACCGGTAAGGCCGCCCAGGTTGATTCTGACCCCCTACAGCGCCAGCGGTTTCTTTCACAACCACTGACTGCAGACAACGGCGACAAAGTGCTGGTCAGCCGTGACGGCTTTGTGCTGGAATAATTATGTTACTTTATAACGTAATAATTATCTGCCAAGGAACGTCACCCGCCATGCTCCGTTTTTCGTTCACCCTTTCCCCCCTGGCCGCCGCGCTGTGCCTGGCGTCGATGTCCAGCCAGGCGCTGGAACTGCAACCCCAGGTGATCACCGCCAACCCGCTGGGTAGCGCACAACTGGCCGCGCCCAGCACCGTCCTGGAAGGCGATGAGCTGCTGCAACAGCAGCACTCCAGCCTTGGCGAAACCCTCAACAAGCAACCCGGCGTGGCCTCCACCTGGTTCGGACCCGGTGCCAGCCGCCCGGTGATCCGCGGCCTGGACGGCGACCGCATCCGTATCCTGCGCAATGGCGTCGGCGCGCTGGACGCCTCATCGCTGTCGTATGACCACGCCGTGCCACTGGACCCCAACAGCGTCGAGCGCATCGAAATCGTCCGCGGCCCCGCAGCGCTGCTGTATGGCGGCAACGCCATTGGTGGAGTGGTCAACACCTTCGACAACCGCATCCCCAGCTCACCCATCGACGGCATTCATGGCGCCGGGGAGTTGCGCTACGGCGGCGCCGACACCACCCGCAGCAGCGCCGGCAAGCTGGAAGCCGGTGACGGCACCTTCGCCCTGCACCTCGATGCCAACAGCCGTCAGTTCAACGATCTGCGTATTCCAGGCTATGCCAAGCGCAGCAACCTGCGCGATGCAGATGATCCGGGCCGCAAAGGCCGTCTGGAAAACAGCGACGGACGCCAGGACGGCGGCGCCATCGGCGGCTCGTACAACTGGGAGCACGGCTACACGGGGCTTTCGTACAGCCGCTACGACAGCAACTACGGCTCTGTGGCCGAGCCGGGCGTGCGCCTGGACATGCAGCAAGACCATTACGCCTTCACATCGGAACTGCGCGACTTGGCAGGCCCGTTCACCTCGCTGAAGTTCGACGCCGGCTACACCGACTACCAGCACCGCGAAATCGAAAGTGGCGAGGTGCACACCACCTTCAAGAACAAGGGCTATGAAGCCCGTGTGGAGGCGCGCCACCAGCCGCTGGGGCCGCTGGAAGGAGTCATCGGTGCACATCTATCGCGTAACGAGTTCTCCGCGTTGGGCGAGGAAGCCTTCGTGCCGCACACCAATACCGACAGCCTGGCGCTGTTCCTGCTGGAGCAGTGGCAGGCCACCGAGCGCCTGAACCTGAGCTTCGGCAGCCGCCTGGAACACACCCGCGTCGACCCCGACGCCAAAGGCAACGCCACCTTCGCCGCGGCCGACAGCACCAGCAGCTTCAATGCCCTGAGCCTATCCTCTGGGGCGGTGTACCAGCTTGATCCGGTGTGGGCCCTGGCCGGAAACCTGGGCTATACCGAGCGCGCGCCGACCTTCTACGAGCTGTATGCCGACGGTGCCCATGTGGCTACCGGCGCGTATGAGGTGGGCGATGCAGGCCTGAACAAGGAAAAGGCGCTGTCCGCCGACGTGGCCCTGCGTTTCGACAACGGCACCCACAAGGGCTCGGTGGGTGTGTTCTATAGCCACTTTCGCAATTACATCGGCCTGATCGGCAGCGGCAACCTGCGTGAAGGCCATGAGCATGACCATGGCGATGACGATCACGACGATGACCATGACCACGAGCACGGTGAAATCCCCGAGTACCTGTACCAGGGCGTGCGCGCACGCTTCTACGGCATCGAGGCCCAGGATCGCTGGCAACTGGCCGACAACCAATATGGTCAGTTCGCCCTGGAACTGTCCGGTGACTACACCCGCGCGAAGAACCTCGACAGCGGCCAGCCGCTGCCGCGCATTGCCCCGTTGCGCCTGAACAGCGGGCTGTTGTGGTCGAAGGATCGCTGGCAGGCGCGGGTCGATGTGCAGCACGCCGCCGCGCAGCGGCGCACGCCCGAGAACGAAAGCCACACCGCCGGCTACACCACCTTGGGCGCCAGCGTCGGCTACCGCTTCGACATCGGTGAAAGCCAATGGCTGGCCTTCGTTCGCGGTGAGAACCTCACCGACCAGACCGTGCGCTACGCCAGCTCGATCCTGCGTGACGTCGCACCGGCCCCTGGGCGCAGCGTCGAGGTGGGCCTGCGCACCTCGTTCTGATCTGACCCAGCCTGTGCCGGGCGCGTGCAATACGCGTCCGGTAGCGGTTAAATAAGGGCACTGTTACCGCCCCGGCAACAGTGCCCTGCGACATTTTGTCTTTTTTTCCGTTGCGTTCCTCTATATCCTTCGCGCCACGCTGAAACGCTTCAGCTTCACTTTTTTTGATTCCGCATCGAGGTCGCTTGCGCCCTCGAGGCCTTCGGCATGCTTCGACAATGACAAGACAGCGCTATCTTTCGCTCAACCTGCCTCGCCCCACCCTGCTCGCCCTGACCCTCTACCCCATGCTCGCAGCCCTGACGCCCAGTGCCGCAGCGCACGATGCGTTCGATAGCCAATCGCCATGGATGCTCGGTGACTGGAACGGCAGCCGTAGCCAGTTACTCGAAAAAGGCTACGACTTCACCCTCGGCTACACCGGTGAAGTCGGCGCCAACCTGCAGGGTGGCTACGACCACGACCGCAGCGCCCGCTACAGCGATCAGTTCACCCTGGGCAGCCATTTCGATCTGGCCAAAATCGCTGGCTGGGCCGACACCGATGCCCAGTTGACCATCACCGAGCGCAGCGGCCGCAATATCAGCAACGACCGCATCAACGACCCGCGGGTCGGCGGCTTCACCTCGGCCCAGGAAGTCTGGGGCCGCGGGCAGACCTGGCGGCTGACGCAGATGTGGGTTCGACAGAAGTATTTCGAGGGCGCGCTGGACGTGAAAGTCGGCCGCTTCGGCGAGGGCGAGGACTTCAACAGCTTCCCCTGCGACTTCCAGAACCTGGCCTTCTGCGGCTCGCAGGTGGGCAACTGGGTCGGCGGCATCTGGTACAACTGGCCGGTGAGCCAGTGGGCGTTGCGGGTCAAGTACCACCTCACGCCGGAGCTGTTCGTGCAGGTCGGCGCGTTCGAGCAGAACCCCTCGAACTTGGAAACCGGCAATGGCTTCAAGCTCAGCGGCAGCGGCACGCAAGGTGCGCTGATCCCCGTCGAACTGGTGTGGAAGCCCAAGGTCAATGGCCTTGAGGGCGAGTACCGCGCCGGCTACTACTATAGTAACGCCAGGGCGCAAGACGTCCTCGACGACAGCCATGGACAGCCAGCCGCCAGCAGCGGCAACGCCTACCGCAGCCGTGCCAGCAAGCACGGTGTGTGGCTTGGCGTGCAGCAGCAGGTAAGCGCGAAGGCCTCCGATGCCTCGCGCGGCCTGAGCCTGTTCGCCAATGCCACCGCTCACGACAAGAAGACCAACGTGATCGACCACTACCTGCAGGCGGGCCTGGTGTACCGCGGCCCGTTCGACGCAAGGCCCAAGGACGACCTCGGCTTCGCCGTGGCCCAGGTGCACGTCAACCCGGCGTTTCGCAAGAATGCGCGTCTGGCCAACGAGGCTGCGGGGCTCAATGACTACGCCGACCCGGCGTTCCTGCCAGTTCAGGACACCGAATACAGCGCTGAACTCAACTATGGCGTGCACGTGGCCAACTGGCTCACCGTGCGTCCCAACCTGCAGTACATCCGCCATCCAGGTGGGGTTAGCCAGGTCGACGACGCGCTGGTGGCCGGCGTGAAGATTCAGAGCAGCTTTTGATCATCTTTCGATTTCTACTGACCTACGGAGAACACCCCCATGAGCACTGACGGTGCCAAACCCGGCGTCCCCTGGCTGCCCCGCCTGATGGGCATTGTGCTGCTGTTGATGGGCCTGGCGCTGCTGGCTGGCGGCATCTACCTGACCCAGCTGCACGGCTCGCTGTATTACCTGATCGCAGGCGCCGGCTTCGCCCTGTCGGGCGGGTTGCTGCTGGCGCGCCGACGCCTTGGCCTGGGCCTGTACGGCCTGGTGCTGCTGGGCAGCACGGTCTGGGCACTGCTGGAAATCGGTCTGGACTGGTGGCAACTGGTACCGCGCCTGTCGTTGTGGTTCGCCCTGGGCGTGGTGTTACTGCTGCCGTGGGCGCGTCGCCCGCTGATCGGCTCTGCCAGTCGCGCCAACACCGCACTGCTGACCGTTGCGGTGATCGCCTCGGGCGCCACTGCAGTCGCCAGCCAATTCACTCACCCGGGTGAAATCCGCGGCGAACTGGGCCGTGACAGCAGCGAAATGGCCAGTGCCGCCCCGGCCATGCCCGACGGCGAATGGCAGGCCTATGGCCGTACCGAATACGGCGACCGCTACTCGCCGCTGCGCCAGATCACTGCGCAGAACGTCGGCCGCCTCGAAGAAGCCTGGCGCATTCGCACCGGCGACCTGCCGAGCGACGATGACCCGGTCGAGCTGACCAACCAGAACACCCCGCTCAAGGTCAATGGCATGCTCTATGCCTGCACGGCGCACAGCAAGCTGCTGGCCCTGAACCCTGACACCGGTGCAGAGATCTGGCGTTACGATCCGCAGATCAAGAGCCCGACCAAGACCTTCAAAGGCTTCGCCCACATGACCTGCCGTGGCGTTTCGTACTATGACGAAAACCGCTACGTCAGCCGCGACGGCAGTCCCGCACCGAAGATCAGCGAAGCCGGCAAACTGGTCGCCCAGGCCTGCCCACGTCGCCTCTACCTGCCGACAGCCGATGCCCGTCTGATCGCCATCAACGCCGACACCGGCAAAGTCTGCGAAGGCTTCGCCAACCAGGGCGTGGTTGATCTGACCCGCAACATCGGCCCGTTCTCGGCTGGCGGCTACTACTCCACCTCGCCCGCCGCCATCACTCGCGACCTGGTGATCATCGGCGGTCACGTCACCGACAACGAGTCGGTCGACGAGCCATCCGGGGTGATCCGTGCCTACGACGTACACGACGGCCACCTGGTGTGGAACTGGGACAGCAACAAGCCCGAAGACACCCGTCCGCTGGGCGCCGGTGAGGTCTACACGCGCAACTCGGCGAACATGTGGTCGATCGCCAGCGTCGATGAAGAACTGGGCATGATCTACCTGCCGCTGGGCAACCAGACCCCCGACCAGTGGGGCGCCGACCGTACCCCAGGCGCGGAGAAGTACAGCGCTGGCGTGGTCGCCCTGGACCTGGCCACCGGCAAGCCACGCTGGAACTACCAGTTCACCCACCACGACCTGTGGGACATGGACGTTGGCAGCCAGCCGACCCTGGTGCACCTGAAGACCGACGACGGCGTCAAGCCTGCGGTCATCGTGCCGACCAAACAGGGCAGCCTGTACGTGCTGGACCGCCGCGACGGTACGCCGATCGTGCCGATCCGCGAAATTCCGGTGCCGCAAGGCGCAGTGAAGGGTGACCACACTGCACCGACCCAGGCCCGCTCCGACCTCAACCTGCTCGGCCCTGAGCTGACCGAAGAGGCCATGTGGGGCGCCACCCCGTTCGACCAGATGCTCTGCCGCATCCAGTTCCGCCAGCTGCGCTACGAAGGTCAGTACACCCCGCCGTCGGAGCAGGGTTCGCTGGTATACCCAGGCAACGTCGGGGTATTCAACTGGGGCAGCGTGTCGGTCGATCCGGTGCGCCAGTTGCTGTTCACCTCGCCCAACTACATGGCCTTCGTGTCGAAGATGGTGCCCCGTGAGCAGGTCGCTGCCGGCAGCAAGCGGATGAGCGAAACCAGCGGCGTGCAGCCCAACACCGGCGCGCCCTATGCCGTGACCATGCACCCGTTCCTCTCGCCCATCGGCCTGCCATGCCAGGCGCCGGCCTGGGGTTATGTGGCGGCCATCGACCTGTTCACCAACAAGGTGGTGTGGAAGCACAAGAACGGCACCACCCGTGACAGCACCCCGGTGCCGATCGGTCTGCCGGTCGGCGTGCCGAGCATGGGCGGCTCGATCGTCACCGCAGGCGGCGTTGGTTTCCTCAGCGGCACCCTCGACCAGTACCTGCGCGCCTACGACGTCAACGACGGCAAGGAGCTGTGGAAAGGCCGCCTGCCGGCAGGTGGTCAGGCCACGCCGATGACCTATACCGGTGAAGACGGCAAGCAATATGTGCTGGTGACCGCCGGTGGCCATGGCTCGCTGGGCACCAAGATGGGTGACTACATCATCGCCTACAAGCTGGCTGACTGAAGACCAGCCTCAAGGCCGCGCGCCCCACTTGCGGGGCGCCTCTGCCAAGGCGCGCAGCCCTGCGCGCCGCGGCGCTTGCCATGCCCAGCACTCGCCATTGAAACCACTCACCCGCTGCCCCATCTAAGCACCATAGCCAATCACGCAGGTGCCCCATGAGCGACCAGCAGGATCTTCCTGATCATTCCGACGAAAGCGACGAAGTCGAACATATCGAGGCCGATGCCGAGGCCGGCCGCTTCCTCGCCCTGCCAGGCCAGCAACTGCCGGACAAGGTCTACGTCATCCCGATTCACAACCGCCCGTTCTTCCCCGCCCAGGTGTTGCCGGTCATCGTCAACGAAGAGCCGTGGGCCGAGACCCTCGACCTGGTCGCCAAGACTCCACACCACTCGCTGGCGCTGTTCTTCATGGATACTCCAGCCGAAGACCACCGCCATTTCGACACCAAGGCGCTTCCCGAGTACGGCACGCTGGTCAAGGTGCACCACGCTAGCAAGGAAAATGGCAAGCTGCAGTTCGTCGCCCAGGGCCTGACCCGCGTACGCATCCGCACCTGGCTCAAGCACCACCGTCCCCCGTATCTGGTCGAGGTCGAGTACCCGCGCCAGCTCTCCGAGCCGACCGATGAGGTCAAGGCCTACGGCATGGCGCTGATCAACGCGATCAAGGAACTGCTGCCGCTCAACCCGCTGTACAGCGAAGAGCTGAAGAACTACCTCAACCGCTTCAGCCCCAACGACCCCTCGCCCCTCACCGACTTCGCCGCCGCGCTGACCTCGGCCACCGGCGTGCAGTTGCAGGAAGTGCTCGATTGCGTGCCGATGCTCAAGCGCATGGAAAAAGTCCTGCCGATGCTGCGCAAGGAGGTCGAGGTCGCGCACCTGCAGAACGAGATCTCCGCCGAGGTCAATCGCCAGGTCGGCGAGCATCAACGCCAGTTCTTCCTCAAGGAACAGCTCAAGGTCATTCAGCAGGAACTGGGCCTGAGCAAGGACGACCGCAGCGCCGACCTCGAGCAGTTCCAGCAGCGTCTGCAAGAAAAGAAAGTCCCCGAACAGGCGCAAAAGCGCATCGACGAGGAAATGGGCAAGCTTGCGATCCTGGAAACCGGCTCGCCCGAATACGCCGTGACCCGCAACTACCTCGACTGGGCCACCGCCCTGCCGTGGGGGGTGTACGGCGACGACAAGCTCGACCTCAAGCACGCACGCAAAGTGCTCGACCAGCACCATGCCGGGCTGGACGATATCAAGGAACGGATTCTCGAATTCCTGGCCGTCGGCGCCTGGAAAGGCGAGATCAGCGGCTCGATCGTGCTGTTGGTCGGCCCGCCTGGTGTGGGCAAGACCAGCGTCGGCAAATCCATCGCCGAGTCCCTGGGCCGACCGTTCTACCGCTTCAGCCT
The DNA here is from genome assembly GCF_000759535.1 of Pseudomonas cremoricolorata. Lineage (NCBI taxonomy): Bacteria > Pseudomonadati > Pseudomonadota > Gammaproteobacteria > Pseudomonadales > Pseudomonadaceae > Pseudomonas > Pseudomonas cremoricolorata. Next base: position 179,611 of record NZ_CP009455.1, read on the forward strand.
CGGCGGCATGCGCGACGAGGCGGAAATCAAGGGTCACCGCCGCACCTATATCGGCGCCCAACCGGGCAAGCTGGTGCAGGCGCTGAAGGATGTCGAGGTGATGAACCCGGTGATCATGCTCGACGAGATCGACAAGATGGGCCAGAGCTACCAGGGCGATCCGGCCTCGGCCTTGCTGGAAACCCTCGACCCGGAGCAGAACGTCGAATTCCTCGACCACTACCTCGACCTGCGCCTGGATTTGTCCAAGGTGCTGTTCGTGTGCACCGCCAATACCCTCGACTCGATCCCAGGCCCCCTGCTCGACCGTATGGAAGTGATTCGCCTCTCGGGCTACATCACCGAAGAAAAACTCGCCATCGCCAAGCGCCACTTGTGGCCCAAGCAACTGGCCAAGGCCGGGGTGGCCAAGACCAGCCTGAGCATCAGCGACACCGCGCTGCGCCAGGTGATCGAGGGCTATGCCCGCGAGGCCGGCGTGCGTCAGCTGGAAAAGCAATTGGGCAAACTGGTGCGCAAGGCCGTGCTCAAGCTGCTGGAAAACCCCGAGGCGAAACTCAAGATCGGCCCTAAAGACCTTGAGCCTGCACTGGGTACGCCGGTGTTTCGCAGTGAGCAGGTGCTGTCGGGTAAAGGCGTCATCACCGGGCTTGCCTGGACCAGCATGGGTGGCGCCACGTTGCCGATCGAGGCAACCCGTGTGCATACCCTCAACCGCGGCTTCAAGCTCACCGGCAAATTGGGTGATGTGATGAAGGAGTCGGCGGAAATTGCCTACAGCTATGTCAGCTCGAACCTTGCGCAATACGGCGGTGACTTGAGCTTCTTCAACGAAGCCTTTATCCACCTGCATGTGCCCGAAGGCGCCACGCCTAAGGACGGTCCCAGTGCCGGTGTGACCATGGCCAGCGCACTGCTGTCACTGGCACGCGACCAGGCGCCGAAGAAAGGCGTGGCCATGACCGGCGAGCTGACACTGACCGGTCAGGTGCTGCCCATTGGCGGGGTGCGGGAAAAAGTCATCGCTGCGCGGCGGCAGAAGATCTACGAATTGGTCCTGCCCGAAGCCAACCGTGGCGATTACAACGAACTGCCAGAGTACCTGCGCGAAGGCTTGACCGTGCACTTTGCCAAACGCTTCAGTGACGTGGCGAAGGTCTTGTTCGGTTGACACGCCCCCTCCCCGCACGGTTGCCATGACACCGGAAGCCGCCCACTGGGCGGCTTCTTCAAGGGTCAGCGGGTAAGCTGAGTGACGATCTCCCGTTCGAGCGTCCTTAACCGATTGAACGCGGTGTCCAGCGCAGCGACCCCAGCGCGGTCTGTCAGCGCCACATCAGCGATCGCTGCGTGAAGTTGCTGCAAGCCCAGCAACACGCGAGCCAGATCGCCGGCCGCTGCTTCTCGCAGACTGCTCAACTGAGGAAACTGCTCAAGCACACTCAGTTGGTCGGCCAATTCCCCATCCCTGCGACGCATCTCGCGCAGACGTTCCTGGTCAGTCGCGATACGCGCGCGCAGACGCATTGCCTGATCGTTGAGCTGTCCGTAGCGCATACCCTCGATGATATCGCCCAGCACGTTGCGCAAGTCTTCGATGGCCTTGCTCACTGCCTGAACGGTCAGCAACGCTTCCCCTCCAGGCGCGGCGAAGGCATTGAGGGTTTCAAGCGACGGCACCACACCGCCGAACTCGATCTCCAGACCATTGTTCACGAGCGCATTGATCGAGGCTTCGACGACCTTCAAATCTTCGCCCAGGCGCGTGATTTCACCCTGCAAGGCCGTTTGCTCGGTGCTGTTACGCTCCCGCTGGCTCATGACGCGCTGCACGCTGTCATTCGGGTCGAGCAGCGGTAACGCGAGCAGTGCGAGCTGCTCGCGTCGCACCAGGTCGATTTGTGCAGCGAGTCTACGCAAGACCGCAGAAGCCTCATCGGTAGCGAGGCTGAGCAACTCCTCGAATTCTGTAGCCTCTTGCGCAGCGAGTATGTCGGTCAGGGCATCGGTGGAAAGCTCGGCAACCAATCGTTGTGCAGTAGCGCGCAACTGATCGCCTGCGCCTCTGAACAACGTGACATGCCGCTGAAGGATTTCCTGTTGGCTCGGGACGAATTTCAACGTGCCGCGCTGCCATAGCTGAAGGTGAGTGCGCGTTGCCTCAAGCATCGCGGTGAGGTCAGCGGCGGGTGCTTCGGGGTGCAGTTGGGTAATGGTCATGATCATGCTCCTTGGGCTCAGGCTGCGGCGGCGTCATCGAAAATACGGGTCAGTTGCTGCGACTGCAGTTCGATCTGTTCCCACTGGGCGAGGAACTGATTGAACCGGACGATGAACGCTGCAAGCTGATGGTTGGTCTGGATGTGTTCGAGCTTGTCCAGCGAGGCACTGATGTAGCTCTCCACACTGGTCCAGGCCGTGTGCAGGTGGCTGCTGGCTGTCACCACGTCATCCAGACGCGACTTGAGTTCATCGATGAAGGTCGCCAGGTCTTCCATGCGTCCTTCAAGCGCCAATCGGCTTGCGAGATCCTGGGCAACCACGTGTCGCTGCGCCTGCTGGCGGTTACGCTCCTTGCGCACCGACTCGGCCTTGCTGCCATAGATACCGCCAGTGATGGCCACACCGAGCGGACCCGCAGCGAGCCCGGAAAGCGCCGCCTTGACGTACTCGTCATATTGTTTGTTGAGGCTCGAGATATCGTCATCGAGCTCCTTGAGCCGCTCACGCAACCCCTCTACTGCGCCATCTGACTGCTGCCGCTGCACCGCGCGACGCTTGTCATGTACCGCAGGAATCAGCGTCAGGGAGGCCGTGTCACGAAACTGCTGACTCATCCGCCCTACTTCAATGACGCGCTCGGCGTAGTTACGCACATCCTCCAGTAGCACCGTGAAGAACTCAGCAAGGCTTCGGACCGCCATGCGCTCACTCCCATCCAGTGCCACCGGCTCGTCAAAGACGATCTGCGGCCATCTCGACTGTTTGTCACCCAGTGCTTTGATCGCTCGGCACTCGACGATGATGTCTGTACCAATCGAGGCGATCGAACGGGCACTGCTGCCCAACTGACTCGCCAACTGTTTACTCGCATCGGACAACGGTCGCCAGCTACGAGCGTGCTGGCGGAGCAGGTCGAACAATTCCAGCAGGCTTTCCCCGGTCAGGTGTGGCTCTTCGATGCTGGTGTACCCCAGCCAACGATTGAGATCACTCAACTCCGACGGTAGCGTGAACACGTAATTGGCGTAGCGATTGAGGGTGATGATGTGTTCGCGACTGAGGGTCAGCCCACCGGCCTCACCATCACGCTGCAACATCGCCGACACCAGTTTGCCAGGCTGCCCTGCGGCATCATCGAACTGCTGCAAATAAAGCGGACTATCAACGCTCATGAATATTTTCCTGTGTACTCGGCCCGATGGCCGGGAGAACAGGACAGTAAATCGACCTCGCTACCACGAGCATTTGGCACTGATTCCCGCAGCTGGAACGGTTGCAGCGCCAGGGTTACGCGTCGTCAGGACCATCAGCCCGGTGGCGATGCGCAGCAAGCCCAGTTTGGCTAGAATGCGTGCCCTTCATCGTCACCGCAGTGGTAGTTCCGTGAGCAAAGCCCCCGACCGCCTATTCGCCCAGCCGCTGGAGCAGGTGCCCGACTTCGTCTTCAACGAAGACGTGGTGCAAGTGTTTCCAGACATGATCAAGCGCTCGGTGCCCGGTTACCCGACCATCGTCGAGAACCTCGGGGTGCTCGCTGCCCGCTTCGCCCAGCCAGGCAGCATACTGTATGACCTCGGCGCCTCACTGGGCGCGGTCAGCCAGGCGCTGCGCCGGCATGTGCGCAGCGAAGGCTGCCGGGTGGTAGCGGTGGACAACTCGGCGGCGATGGTCGAGCGCTGCCGCCAGTACCTCACGGCGCAGGACTCGATGTTCCAGGAACTGCTGCCAGTCGAGGTGGTGGAAGCCGACATCCTCACCCTGCCCTTCGAGCCGGCATCACTGGTGGCGATGAACTTCACCCTGCAGTTCATCGCCCCGCAACAGCGTCTGGAGCTGCTCACACGCATCCGCCAGACGCTGTTGCCGGGCGGTGCGCTGATCCTTTCGGAAAAGCTGCTGATGGCCGATGCGCAGGCACAGCAACTGCTCAATGACCTGCACCTGGGCTTCAAGCGCGCCAATGGCTACAGCGAACTGGAAATCGCCCAGAAACGCAGCGCCATTGAAAACGTGATGAAACCCGATACCTTGCAGGCCCACACCGAACGCCTGCACGCCGCCGGCTTCAGCAAGGTGGTGCCCTGGTTCCAATGCCTTAACTTCGCGTCGTTGATAGCCCTGCCATGATCGATCTCACTCCCCTCGTCCAGCGTCTGGCTGGCACTCCGCTGGCATCCTGGGCAGCTGGCTTGCAAGCGCAACTGAACCTCAAGCTGGAAAAAGGCCACGGCGATCTGGCGCGCTGGCGCGATGCGCTTGCCGCGCTGCCGGATATCCAGCCCAGCGATATCGACCTGCGCAATGGTCTGCGCCTGGATTGCCCTTGCGACGACTCCACCCGCGCGCAGATGCGCAGCGCTCTGATGGGTCTGTCGCCTTGGCGCAAGGGCCCTTTCGACCTGTTCGGCGTGCACGTCGACACCGAGTGGCGCTCGGACTGGAAATGGCAACGCATCGCCCCGCACCTGGATCTGCGCGGCAAGCGCGTGCTCGATGTCGGCTGCGGCAACGGCTACTACCAGTGGCGCATGCTCGGTGCCGGTGCCGACATGGTGCTTGGCGTCGACCCCAACTGGCTGTTCTTCTGCCAGTTCCAGGCCGTGCAGCGCTATCTGCCCGATCTGCCGGCCTGGCACCTGCCGTTCGCTCTGGAAGAGCTGCCGGCCCAGCTGGAAGGCTTCGACACGGTGTTTTCCATGGGCGTGTTCTACCACCGGCGCTCCCCTATCGAGCACCTGCTGGCGCTCAAGGATTGCCTGATCAAGGGCGGTGAACTGGTGCTGGAAACCCTGGTGGTGGAAGGCGACGAGCAGCAGGTGCTGGTACCTGAAGACCGTTACGCGCAGATGCGCAACGTCTGGTACCTGCCGTCGGTTCCGGCGCTGGAGCGCTGGCTGCGCCGTGCAGGCTTCAGCGACGTACGTTGCGTGGACGTCAGTGTCACCAGCATCGAGGAGCAGCGCAGCACCGAGTGGATGCGTTACCAGTCGCTGGCCGACTTCCTCGACCCGCACGACCACTCGCGCACCGTCGAGGGCCTGCCGGCGCCGCGCCGGGCGACGCTGCTGGCACGCAAGTAAAAGGCCTGGCCGGCACCGGCCTCAGGCCTTGAGGGTCTTTTTCGGGTAGATGTCGTAGCGGCTCGATTTGCCGTCGATGCTATGGCTGGGCTTGGCGCCGTCGATGATCGGCGCCTTGCGCGGGCGCTTGACCACTACGCGGTGGCTGGCCAACTGCAAGGCTGCCGCCAGCAACGCCGGGGCGTCCAGATCGTCGCCCACCAGCGGGCGGAACACGCGCATTTCCTTTTTCACCAACGCGCTCTTGTCGCGGTGTGGAAACATCGGGTCGAGGTAGATCACCTGGGGCGGCTCGCCCTGCCAGTTGCGCAGGTGCTCGATGGCGTTACCCGTGAGCAGGCGCATGCGCTCGACGATCGGCGCCACCTCGGCATCCAGGCGGCCGCGAACCAGGCCATCTTCGAGCAACGCGGCAATCAGCGGCTGACGCTCGATCAGCGTCACCTGACAGCCCAGGCTGGCCAGCACGAAGGCATCCTTGCCCAGCCCGGCGGTGGCATCGAGCACCTGCGGGCGAATGCCCTGGGCGATGCCCACGGCCTTGGCGATCATCTGCCCATTGCCGCCGCCGAACAGTCGGCGATGCGCCGCCTGACCTTCGACGAAATCGACCCGGACCGGCCCCGGCGCCTGTGGCCCGAGTTGCTGAATCTGCAGGCCATCGCCACCGAACTGCACGGCGAACTCGGCCTGCTCATCGACCAGCGGCAGACCCAGGCGCTCTGCCCAGTGCTGCGCCTGCGCCTGGAACGGCGCCGACAAGGCCTCGACCCTGATGCCCACCTGTTGCTGTTGCTCGACCATCGGTTCACGCACCCAAAAAATTTAATGAAACCCCGGCCACGGCCGATACACCCAGTATCCGCCATTGTGCCAGAGCGCCTGCTTCGCCACCGCCATGACCGACATCTCCCCTGCCATCGGCCTGACCTACCTGTCCTCTGTCGGCAACTATGCCCGGCAGAACACCCAGGCGCTGAGCGGTGTCAGCCAGCTGTGGCAGGACTTCTTCGCCCGCGCACTGGCAGATCAGCAGCACGTGCCGGCAGATGCCTTCAGTGAGTCGCTGAGCCGGCTCGATCCACTGAGCGGCGAGCCCTGCGGGGGTGCCCGCGCACTGGAGCTGATCGACACCCAGCGCGCCTGCGCAGTCAGCGAACGTCACGTCGAGCCTCCCGAGCCGCTGTTTCTGCCCAAGGCCGAACTTGACGCAGCACTGCTGCCTCCCGCCCCTGAGCCCTTCAGCAGCGCCGAATTGATCGAACAGCAGCGCCAGCTCGACCTCAACAGCAGCTGGCTGCGACCGCTGGTCATCAGCCAAGGCAGTGAGCCGCCCGTTCCTGGCACTGCACCCAGCCCGCGGCCGCTGCATTTGCCCATCGCCGAGTTCGAGCTGGACCTGCTCGATGAAGCACCTGAGCCGTTCTCCGAGGCCGCGGTAGCGGCCCTGCAGCACGACCTGGAGTTCGACCTGCACTGGACGCGCCCCGTGGTGCTGAACAACGTGCGCGCCTACGCCTGATGCCCTCGAGACTTCAGCGACAGACCTGCCACAGACCCATGTCGAGGTGGAAATGGTTGGCGTGTGCGGCGTTGTAGTCCGGCCCGAGCACAGTGCTGAAATGCTTGCACGCCGACTGCTGCACAGCCCTTAGAAACTGCGCCTTGCGCCCATCACCCTGCCAATCGCGGGCCAGGATGATGCGCTCGCCATTGGTCAGACGAAAGCCGCTGATATCCAAGGCATTGGCACTGGCATGCTGGCTGAGCCGCCCCTGCTTGCGGTGGTAGACGTTGCGGCAGGCGAAGCTGCCGAGATGATCGACCTGAGCGACCGACTGGCCCAGCACCTGCTGGGCGACGGGTTGCAGGCCGTGCAATTCGAATGATGCGTAGGCGACGGCCAACGGGCAACTGGCCAGGAAACTGCTGCTCAGCCGCGCCTGCCCGCCCTCGATCCGCCAGACGTTACGCAGCGGACAATTGACGTCGGCCGGGCTGTCGGCCTGGGCCCGGTAGCGCAAGCCGGAACTGGCCAGAGCGCGGCTGCACAACTGCGGGTCGTCGCGCAGGCGCGAGAGTTTATAGGGCGTCAGCAGGTTCGGCGGCTGCCGCACATCCAGCGGCGCCCACGGGTTCCACTGCGCTGGCGGACGCCAGCCGCTGGACCACAACGCCCCGACACCGAGCAGGACGAACAGACAGAACAGCACCAGCCCGCGCATTGCCTTCAGCGCCGGAACAGATCGTTGAGTTCAGTGAACGGCATGCCCTGCTCGCCGTAGGTGAAGGTTCCGCGCTCGCGGATTTCCAGCCCGGCACGCAGCAAGGCACCGAACGCCACCCGGGCCATGGACGAGCCAACGCTGATGCGGCGCACGCCCAGATCCTGCAGCTGCTGCACGGTCAGCGTCACGCCGGCCATGCCCATCAGCACGTTCACCGGCCTGGGCGCCAGCGCCTGCACCACGCTGCGGATATCCTGGGCAGTGCTCAGGCCCGGTGCGTAGAGCACATCGGCGCCGGCCTCAGCATAGGCTTGCAGGCGCTTGATAGTGTCGGCCAGATCGATTCGTCCGTGCAGCAGGTTCTCGGCACGGGCGCACAGAGTGAACGGGAATGCCAGCTCACTTGCAGCCTGCACGGCGGCCTGAACACGCTCGACGGACTGCTGAAAATCATAGATCGGCGCCTCGCTGCGCCCGCTCGCATCTTCGATGGAGCCGCCGACCAGCCCGACCTCGGCGGCGCGGCGGATACTCGCGGCGCAGTCCTGCGGCGTATCGCCAAAGCCATTCTCGAGATCGGCGGTCACCGGCAACGCAGTGGCTTCGACGATGCTTGCGGCATTGCCCAGGACGTCCTCGACGCTCAATGCACCCTCAGCGTCCGGTCGGCCAAGGCTGAACGCCAGACCCGCGCTGGTGGTGGCCAGCGCATCGAACCCGAGGCTGGCCAACAGCCGCGCCGAGCCGGCATCCCAGGCATTGGCCACGACGAATGCACCGTCGCGTTCGTGCAACGCCTTGAAAGCTTCACCGCGCAGGGTTTGCACATCCATGATCAGCACCTCGGGTCGGAAGAGAACATGTGAGCGGTCGATGGGTTCGACCGCAGAGCGACGAAGGTATCAGAGTAGGCCGAGCTGTTCGACTTCTGGCCCACGTGCCAGTTGCGCCAGCGCCGCCAGGCCGGGCAGCCGCTCGCTCAAGCGCTCATGAAAGCGTTGGGCCAGGGCTGCGGCCAAGTGGTTGTCAGCGGTGTGCAGGAACACGTAGGGGCGCTTGCCCGCCTCGATCCAGGTGGCGACCTTTTCCACCCACGCCCCCAGAAATGGCTCATTGCCCGCCAGCTGTGGGTGACCGATGAAACGCACCTGCGGATACTCGGTGAAGGCGGCCGGACGTACCGGCACGTTGGGCTTCTTGCTCTGCGCATGGAGCACCGCCGGGTCACGGGAGGTGCAGCTGAACAGCGCCCGCGGGTCGAGGCAGATGCGCTCTACGCCCAGACCGTGCAGTAGCCGATTGAGCTGGCGCTCTTCATCGCCTCGGGCGAAGAACGCCGGATGACGCACCTCCACCGCGACTGGCACCGCCAGTTCGGCCAGCACGTGGGCCAGCTCTGGCAGGCGCGGCGGGCCAAAGCTTGCCGGCAGTTGCAGCCAGAACGGCGAGACCCGCTTGCCCAACGGGGCCATCAAGGCAACGAAAGCCTGGGCCGCATCCAGTTGCAGTCGCAGGTCATCGCTGTGGCTGATGTCACGGGGAAACTTGGCGGTGAAGCGAAAGTGCTCTGGCATGACCTGAGCCCAGCGGGCCAGGATGTCGGCCGAGGGGCGCGCATAGAAGGTTGTATTGCCTTCGACGGCATTGAATACCTGGGCATACAGGGCCAGGTAGTCGCTACCGCGGGCGTCATCTGGATAGAAGTAGTCGCGCCAGGTGTTGTCGGCCCAGGACGGGCATCCGAGAAAATAAGGCAGTACGCTTGAGCTCATGGGTCAGATGTACAGATCCAGGCCCAGTATGTCCATGTCCCACTCGCTGTAGCCGGCCGTGGCCAGGTAACTGGCCAGGGCGCAGGCGGTGCGCCGATCGCGCGCGCGGGGAAAGATCACATCCTGCTGGCGCACCGGTAGACCCCCGCGGCGATTGCCCTTGGCCAGCTCGACCAGGTCGACCTCCTCGGCCAACTGGGCGTCATCGATCTGTTCGTCGGCCACGGGCGCGCGGCGCGCAGGCGTGCGCTTGACCGGATAGGAAGAAGCAGGAAAACCATCGATGCGCATGAACGGCAGACTCGGGACCAATGATGGCAATCTAGCAGCATCGGTGGTCCTTCGCTAATGCTCTAGTGTTAACTTGACCACACTTATCGCAGAAGGTTTGGCGCTGGGAAGACCGGGCCGACGGACGACCGCTTTCGGGCTTGGTCGAAGCGCGTTAACGGGCCTTGGGCGTTGCCACGTTGTCCCGCAGGTAGACCGGCTGGGCCTGGTCGGCAGCCACTGCTTCATCACGGCCCCAGGCGAAGGTCGCCAGGGCCAGAATATCCTGCGCCGTAGGCAGGCGCGTGGCGTCGAATGCCGTCACCGGGACCGCCAGACGTTCGGCGTAACCCCAGCCCGTGCCCGTGCCGAACCAGTCGCCGGCACGCTCAGCGGGCAACGCGACACGTTCGGGCGAAAGCACCGCTTCCTCGCCCTGCAGGCGCATTTCACCGGCCTGGGCGCGGTAGCAGCCCCAGTACACCTCGTCCATGCGCGCATCGATGGCAGCGGCGACCTGGGTGTGACCCTGCTCGCGCAACGCACCCTGGGCGAGCGCTGCCAGATTGGACACCGGCAGCACTGGCCGCTCCAAGGCAAACGCCAAACCCTGTACTACACCGATGGCGATGCGAACCCCGGTGAATGCGCCAGGGCCACGGCCAAAGGCGATGGCATCCAGCGCGCTCAGCGGCACGCCTGCCTCGGCCATCAGTTGCTTGATCATCGGCAGCAGCTTTTGCGCGTGCTGTCGCGGAATGACCTGGTGATGGCTGATGACCTCACCGCCTTGCAGCAGCGCGACGGAACAGGCTTCGGTGGCGGTATCCAGGGCCAGCAGGGTGGTCATCGAACAGGGTATCCAGGCAAAAAAGAGCGGCAGTATAAACGACAACGGCCCGCAAGCGGGCCGTGGTGCGATGGACGCGGGGCTCAGCTGAGCGCTGCGAGCACCTTGGCGGTGATCGAGTCGACCGAACCGACGCCTTCGATGTGGCTGTATTTGGGCTTGCCTTGAACAGCGGCGAGTTTCTGATAGAAGTCCACCAGCGGCTTGGTCTGGGTGTGGTAGACCGACAGGCGATGACGCACGGTTTCTTCGCGGTCGTCGTCGCGCTGGATCAGGTCTTCGCCTGTGACGTCGTCCTTGCCCTCGACCTTCGGCGGGTTGTACTGGATGTGGTAGGTACGACCCGAGGCCAGGTGCACACGGCGACCGGCCATGCGACCGACGATTTCTTCATCGTCGACGGCGATCTCGACCACGTTGTCGATCGCGACACCGGCCTGCTGCATGGCTTCGGCCTGGGGAATGGTGCGCGGGAAGCCATCGAACAGGCAGCCATTGGCGCAATCAGACTGGGCGATGCGCTCCTTGACCAAATCGATGATCAGCTCGTCCGACACCAGTTGGCCGGCATCCATGACTTTCTTCAGCTCCAGGCCCAGCGGCGTACCGGCTTTGACCGCGGCGCGCAGCATGTCGCCGGTGGAGATCTGAGGGATACCGAACTTTTCGGTGATGAACTTTGCCTGAGTACCTTTGCCGGCCCCGGGAGCTCCCAGCAGAATTACGCGCATCTCGTGCTCCTCATAATTTTTATGTAAATCAATGGATTCGGCTGAACGGGCCAACTCCGGAAAAACGGTCTCGACCGGAAAATCGGTCAAAAGGCTGCTCAAGATACACAGCGCCTGTCAGGCAGACAAGCATCCCAAAGTGGCAGGAATGCCCCCCTTGCGACCCAGCGTCGCAGGGGTTGCGCCTGGTGCCACCCTGGCGCGGCCCGGCCACTGGCGACCGACCCGGGAAGCGCTGTGCGCAGCCGCGCGATGCCTCAGCCAGTATTACGCAAGCCCGCGGCGATGCCTGCTACGGTCACCAGCAAGGCCTGCTCCAGCGGGCTGTCCAGAGCGGCTTCGCGGCCTCGGGTGCGGGCCAGCAGTTCGGCCTGCAAGCGGTGCAAGGGGTCGAGGTAGGTGTTGCGCAGGCGGATAAACTCCAGGGTGTCGGGGCTGTGGGCGAGTAGCACCGACTGCCCGGTAAGCCCCAATACCAGCTCGCACGACTGCGACAATAGGTCGCGCAAATGACTGCCTAACCCCAGCAGGTGCGGTTGCACCAGACGTTGGTCGTAGGCCTCGGCGATTTGTGCGTCAGCCTTGGCCAGAACCATCTCCAGCATGTCGATGCGGGTGCGGAAAAACGGCCACTGCTCACGCATCTGCCCCAGCAGATCGCCCTCACCGCGTGCCAGCGCATTGTCCAGGGCCGTTTCCCAGCCGAGCCAGGCCGGCAGCATCAAGCGCGTCTGAGTCCAGCCGAAGATCCACGGAATCGCCCGCAGGCTCTCGATTCCGCCGGCACGCCGTTTGGCCGGACGACTGCCCAACGGCAGACGGCCAAGCTCCTGTTCCGGCGTCGACTGGCGGAAGTACTCGACGAAGTCCGAGTTTTCCCGCACCACCTGGCGGTAGGCAGCCACCCCATCGCTGGCGAGCTGATCCATGACCTGGCGCCAGGCCGGCTGCGGCAAGGGCGGCGGCAGCAGGGTCGCCTCCAGCACCGCCGCCAGGTAAAGGTTGAGGTTCTGCTCGGCAATGCCCGGCAGACCGAACTTGAAGCGGATCATCTCGCCCTGTTCGGTGGTTCGGAAGCGCCCGGCCACCGAGCCGGGTGGCTGCGACAGGATCGCCGCATGGGCCGGTCCACCGCCGCGTCCCACCGTGCCGCCACGGCCATGGAACAGCAGCAGCTCGACATCGTGTGCGCGGCAGATGTTCACCAGGCTTTCCTGGGCGCGGTACTGCGCCCAGGCAGCCGCCGTGGTGCCGGCATCCTTGGCCGAATCGGAATAGCCGATCATCACTTCCTGCGGGCCTTGCAGGCTGGCGCGGTAACCCTGCAACTGCAGCAGTTGCTCGATCACCGGGCCTGCGTTGTCCAGATCAGCCAACGTCTCGAACAACGGCACCACACGCATCGGCCGGGTCAGACCGGCTTCCTTGAGCAGCAGTTGCACGGCCAGCACATCGGAAGCTGCACCGGCCATGGAAATCACGTAGGAGCCCAGCGAAGCCGCAGGCGCCGACGCCACTTCACGGCAGGTGGCGAGCACTTCGGCGGTGTCGTCCTCGGCCTGGAAGTGCGCCGGCAACAGCGGCCTTGGATTGTTCAGCTCGGCTTGCAGAAAGTCCATGCGCTGCACCTCGCTCCACTGGGCGTAGTGGCCAAGGCCGAGGTAGGCGGTGATTTCCGACAGCGCGTCGCGGTGGCGGCCGGCGTCCTGGCGCACGTCCAGGCGTACCAGGAACAGGCCGAAGGTCACGGCTCGGCGCAAGCAGTCGAGCAACGGGCCGTCGGCGATTACCCCCATCCCACAGGCGTGCAGCGAGGCATGGCACAGTTGCAGCGGCGCGATCAGTTGCTGGTTGTCGACCAGTACCTCAGGCCCGGCGGGCTGGGTGACCTCAAGGCTGGCATGGGCCCAGGCACGGGTGGCTCGCAGACGCTCGCGCAGTTGCTTGAGCACCGCCCGGTAAGGCTCACGGCTATCACCGACCTGTTCGCGCAGCGCCGCGCTGGCCTGCTGCATGGACAGCTCGGCAGCCAGTGCATCGACGTCGCGCAGGAACAGATCAGCGGCCATCCAGCGTGCCAGCAGCAGCACTTCACGGGTGACCGAGGCCGTGACGTTGGGGTTGCCATCACGGTCGCCCCCCATCCACGAGGCGAAGCGGATGGGCGCAGCCTGCAGCGGCAGCCGTTGCCCGGTGGCGGCGTGCAACGCCGCATCGACCTTGCGCAGATGGTTGGGAATGGCCTGCCAGAGTGAATGCTCGATCACCGCGAAGCCCCACTTCGCTTCATCCACGGGCGTGGGTCGAGTGCGACGGATTTCCTCGGTATGCCAGGCCTCGGCGATCAGCCGCTGCAAGCGCTCACGCACCTGCTGACGCTCGGCCTCGGTGAGGTCCCGGTGGTCTTGTGCAGCCAGTTGCGCAGCGATGGCGTCGTATTTCTGGATCAACGTACGCCTGGCCACTTCCGTGGGGTGTGCAGTGAGGACCAGTTCGATCTGCAACTGCGCCAACTGCTCGGCCAGGCCCCGTTCATCGTGCCCGGCCTGCTTGAGTCGGGCGAGCAGTTCGGGCAGCACGCGGGCTTCGAACGGTAGGGGCTGATCGTCGCTGCGGCGGTGGATCAACTGGTACTGCTCGGCAATGTTGGCCAGGTTGAGAAACTGGTTGAACGCCCGCGCCACCGGCAGCAACTCATCGTCAGCCAGGCTGTCGAGGGTGCTGCTCAGCTGTTCCCCGGCACCGCTGCGGTCGGCCTTGGCGCTGTGGCGAATGGCTTCGATCTTCTGCACAAATGCTTCGCCGTGCTGCTGACGAATCGTTTCACCCAATAGCTCGCCCAGTAGATGGACGTCTTCGCGCAAGCGCACATCGATATCGGTCATCAGCCCTTCTCCCTTCGAGGAAACCGCTTACCCCCAAGAGTGCCCACGGCGGGGTGCCCAAGGCAAGCCGAGCGAATCGCGCGCAACTAACCCGGTGCAGGTTCACTCACAAGCAATGTCATGACACACCCCTGGAGGTCACCGTGAAAATCCGCGAACTTGCCCAGCACTGGGAGCAAAACGCCAAGGGCCGCCTGAGCCCGACCAGCCACGTCCTGCATCTGGACCTGGAGGCTGAAGCGCGCCTGGCGGCGCTGATCGACATGTACCCCAAGCGTACAGCTCAGGAGTTGCTGGGCGAACTGGTCGGCGCCGCACTGGAAGAGCTGGAAGAGAGCTTCCCCTACGTCAAAGGTCAGCAGGTCATCGCCACTGATGAGGAAGGTGATCCGCTGTATGAAGACGTCGGCTCCACCCCACGTTTTCTCGCCCTGTCCAAGCAGCATCTACACAGCCTGGATGGCCAGGCCGACGACGAGAAAAAGTGATGGTCAACCGCCGCTGGCTGCGCCGACATACCCTTGGGCAAGCGGTAAGTTCCGTGCAAAAACGCCTGACCAATCAGTCAGGGAAAAAGATCGTTAGCGCGCGAATTTATCGGAACTATTCAAAAAACGCCTCGGTCACAAACGGTAGCCATCACGGCAAAACCCTGTAAATGCGGGCGTTGCGGCGCTCGGGAGCATCAGGGAAACAGCGATGGATCCACTGCGGACATCGTCGTTATCAGGAGTGACCAATGGAGTTGACCACCATGAAGACCCGCATCGCAAAACCTTCTTCCTTCAACATGCGCGGGCTCAAGCTGGCCGCACTGGCCCTGGGCAGCAGCCTGGTGCTGGCCGGTTGTGCTGGCAAGCCCCCGACCGAGCAGTACGCCGTGACCCAATCGGCGGTCAACTCGGCGGTCAGCGCTGGCGGCACCGAGTTCGCGGCGGTCGAGATGAAGGCAGCCCAGGACAAGTTCAAGAAAGCTGAAATCGCCATGCACGACAAGAAGTACGAAGACGCCCGAATCCTGGCCGAGCAGGCTGAGTGGGATGCCCGCGTAGCCGAGCGTAAAGCTCAGGCCGCCAAGGCCCAGAAGGCTGTACAGGACGCCCGTCAAGGGGTTCAGGAAGTGCGTGAGGAAGGTATGCGCGCCGCTGAATAAGCCGCGTTTTCCGACCCTAAGCCTTCGTTAACGATCAAAGGATGAACACCATGCGCAAACACGTAATGATCCCTGCCCTGCTCGCTCTGAGCGTTGGTCTGGCTGCCTGCTCCCACGACCCGAACCCTAACCTGGAATCGGCTCGCAGCAACTTCTCGGCGCTGCAAAGCGACCCGCAGTCGAGCAAAGTCGCGGCCCTGGAAACCAAGGACGCCCAGGATTGGCTGAACAAGGCTGACAAAGCCTACATGGATCGCGAAGACGACAAGAAGGTCGACCAGCTGGCCTACCTGACCAACCAGCGCGTTGAAGTCGCCAAGCAGACCATCGCCCTGCGCACCGCCGAAGCCGAGCTCAAGGGTGCAGCTGCCGAGCGCGCCAAGGCCCGCCTGGACGCCCGTGACGCGCAGATCAAGAAACTGCAGAACGAGCTGAACGCCAAGCAGACCGACCGCGGCACCCTGGTGACCTTCGGCGACGTGCTGTTCGACTTCAACAAGGCCGAGCTGAAAAGCAGCGCCCTGCCGAACATCACCAAGCTGGCGCAGTTCCTGAGCGAGAATCCGGAACGTAAGGTCATCGTCGAGGGTTACACCGACAGCGTTGGTTCCGACAGCTACAACCTGTCGCTGTCCGACCGCCGCGCTGGTGCCGTTAGCACTGCCCTGGTACGTGCCGGTGTCGATCCATCGCGCATCGTTTCGCAAGGCTATGGCAAGCAATACCCAGTGGCTGACAACTCCAGCAACTCGGGCCGTGCGCAGAACCGTCGTGTGGAAGTTACCATCTCCAACGACAACCAGCCTGTCGCACCGCGTTCGACCATCCGCTAACCGCGTAGGTTGAATACAAGAACCCCGCCTTCGTGGCGGGGTTTTTCGTTCCGGCGCATACGCCTTTGGCAGCGACGGCAACGCCCCAGGTGTCACATCTCTATTGCCGATGTATTCAAGCCATGGCGCACGGTGGGGCTTCCAGCCATCATCGAGTACGAACATGGACTATCAACCACAACACCCCGAATACCCTGCCCCTGGCGAGCCCTTCTCTCCAGAGCCCGCCAGCCATCCTGATCGTGTCTTGTCGCCCGGCGAATACGACCTGCTGTCGATCATCCCTGCCACGCCAGAAGAAGACGAGGACATCCTGCTCTCGATCAGCCAGGCATTCGAACGTGAGCACATCTCGCTGCAAACACCCCACCAGTTCGCCGCCCAGACCCTACGCACGCTTCTCGATCAGCACGCTATCGAAGATAGCGCGGATGATTTGATTCTGGCGACGCTGTACATCGACCAAGTGCATATCAAAGAGTCTCCCTGGAAAGCGCAAGTAGCCCACGCCATGACCTTGCCACAGGCGATGCTGGCCAATTGGCAACAGCGTGGCAGCGGTGATGCGCTCGATCATCTCGGGCATCCGATGGCCTGGCGCACGGCCGGTTACCCGATCAGTGAGCTGGTCACGCTGGGACCTGCCGAGCTGGCAGACAGTGAAGCGTACGATGCGGTGTATCGGCGCACCTCGCCGCAGGTCTATGGCCCAGACAACCAGATCGAGCTCGATCCTGCCACTTTCCAGCGGGCGGTATGGGACGCTGATCTGCAAGGCAAGTACATCGGTTATCTGCGACGCTTCTGGAGTCAACACGAGAGCATCTACCACCTCATGCTCAAGGGCAATGTCGTGCGGGCCACCTTGCTCCAGCGCGAGGAGGGCAGTCTCAGTGAGGCCCATGCGCAATTGGTGCTCAACAGCATGATGTTGCACGCAAACACCAGTTGGTCGGGCACTTCGATGCGTTATTTCGTCGATAACCCGATGTCTGCGCGGCATCAGGTCAGGCCGTTGCAGATCCATGGCTATACGGCCACGGACATCATCAGCTTTCAAAAGCAGGGTGAAGACGCTGTCGTGCTGTACATCCCTGGCAATGCCTCCCCACTGCACGGCTTCGCGTCTGTGCAAGAGCTGCGTGAGTGGATCGGCCACACCTGTCGCGACCCGCGCAAGCGCGCCGTGCTGGCCAGCCACTTCAGTCGCAAGGATCGTCGCGACGGAGTCTTCTACAGCGGTGTAGACACCGCGCTACGGGGCCTGGGTGCATATCCCGAGCGGCTCGACGACACTACCGGGCTATGGTCGCTCAGCAGCACCATCAACCTGGCAGCATCGCTCTACCCTTACACGTTCTCGCGTGTCCGTGACGCCATCAAGAGCCGTCTTTACAGCGATGCAGACTACGACATCACCACTCAGGCCGACTACCAGCGCAAGCAGGTGGCGTATGGCCTTGGGACCGCGACCAACGTTGTCGGCGCCATCGCCCTGGTGGTGCCGGCTCTGGATACCGTAGCCGCAGCACTGGGTGTAGCCCTGCTCGCGGTAGGTGCAGGTCAGATGATCGCCGCCAAGGACGCCACCGAGGTCGTTCAGGGCGGGCAACGTCTGGCCTTCGGTTTGCTCAATGCGCTACCGCTGGTCGGCAAGGCCAGTCAACTGCTGGCGGTCAGAGAAACCTTGCAAGGTGCAGCGCTGGAAGCGGCCGACATCGCCGAGGCCGCCGGACAACGCGAACTGCTGCAAGCCAGCGACATTTCCCCCCAGGCAGACGCCGGCGCACGCTGGCCACTGATCGCCGAGTTCCAGACCCAGCGGCCTGTACTGGACAGCCTTGCCCCTGAACTGAGGGCGCGTCTGGCAGAACTCAGGGTGACACGTGAGGTACATGTCAGCGGTGGCGGTAAAGGCGTCTTCGTCGACGACGGCAAGCTCTACATCAACCTGCGCAAGGATGTGTACCGTGTGCAGTGGCTCGAACACGAACAGCAACTGCGTATCTGTGCCGAGGATGATTCGGCCGCGCACGGGCCGTTCATCACAGCGCTGGAAAACGGCTACTGGGATATCAATCTGCGCTTCGGACTACGCGGTGGTGCCTCTGCCCGGGAACTGCCCGTGCAAGACCTGCCGGTGCAGCATGTCGATGACATCCAGCGCCAACCGTTGCTGCCGCGCATCGAGACCACGTTGGCGCTCGATGACATCAGCGAACAAAGCGATGGTTATGGCGCTACCGTGCAATTGACCCGTCGTCAGGCGCAAGGGCTGGAGATCGATCAGCGAATTGTCGAGATGCCCGTGTGGTACGACGCCGATGCTGCAGCCTGGCGTCTGTACTTCCAGGACCTGTATCTGTGGCGGGAAAAGCTGCCGCTGCGCGACAAAGTCCGCTGGCGGGCAGGAAGCGCCGAGCAGTACGAGCAAGTACGCGAACACTTGCCGGCCGAGACCCTGTTCGCAGACTACCGCTTCCCTGACCTGCCGCAGCTGCCGCAGTCGATCGAGCCCATTGCACGTGAAGTGCACATGATCTGGGTCGGTGACAAGCCTGTACCGCACAAGATCGCCTGGAAGCTGCGCAAGAACCTCGACAAGGGAGGCTACCGCTTCATCATGCACTTGGACAATGATCCAGGCGTGCTGGAAACCAATCGTGCGTTGTGCGAGTCGCTGGGGATCGAGGTGCAAGACCTGCGCGAGCAAGATTTTTTCACCCGTTTCAATGAAAACGATGAGGGACAGGGCTACCGGTATTTTCGGAATCCGCAAAGCCCAGCGCGCAACTATGCAGCCGCAGCGGATTTTCTGCGCTACCGGCTGATCGAGGAATACGGTGGGTTGTACATGGACGTCGACGACGAGTTGGTCAAGCTACCGGTCACGCCGCTGAATGCAGCGCCGCATGATGTCTTGCTGGGGGGCTGCTACAAGATGCCGTGGAGCGGCAAGGTCCGGGTGGGCAATTCGCACTTCGCCAGCCACCCTGGCAACCCGGTGCTCAAGCGCATGTTGCAAACGGCCAACGAACGCTTCCAGCTGTTACCCGAGGCGTTTCTGGTCACACCCCGGCCTGTGCAAGAGGGCCAGGAGCTGAATGCGCACATGCAGGTGATTTCGTCGCTGGCGGGGCCGGACGCCTTCCATCAACTGCTGGAAACCACGCGACCTGACTACCTGTCGTTGATCGACTATGTGGAGGGTCATTCGGCTGTCCGCTCTGAGGCCTACGACGCATTGCACCGAGAGACCCTCGATCACTACTTTCCCTTCAGGTTGAACGGCCCGGCAGCGATCATGCCTGGCAGCGCCCACTCGTGGATCAGCCACTGATCAGCTGATCCCCACGCACGCCACGGCAGAGTTCAGGTGCTCTGCCATGGCACAGGCTTCAGAGCGGGTCCTGCACGCAGCGCACCGCACGCTTGCGGTTGTCCACCAGTACGCCGGTCAGACCTTTCTGCTGGGTATCGAACAGCACCAGCACACCCTCGATGCAATGGGCGACCTGTTCGGCTGGGGCCAGCGAGACTTTGTAGTCCTCGCCGGGCACGGTCTTGAGCATGGTGTAGTCCTGCAGCAGCAAGGCATCTTCAGGTTTGGCGAAATGCAGGTAGCCGTAGTACCAGAGCGCACCGACGGTGACGAAGATGCTCGCCAGGCCAGTCAGGATCAGCGGGATGGCGTTGCGTTCTTCGCTCATTGCGGGGCTTTCTCGTCGGGGTAGTTGGGCACTTCGGCCAGACGCCGCAGGCCGTTGAAATGCGTGGGGTCGTCCATGAAACGCAGCATCACCTGGCGCCAGTTGGGGTCGGCAAAGGTCTGCACATGGCCGCCTCGGGTCAACTGCAGCACGCGTGGGGGCGGCGCGTGCTGGTACAGGCGGATGCCGTTGTCCAGCGGCACCAGGTTGTCGTCGATGCTGTGGAAAAACAGTTTGGGCGGGCTGTCGAGGCGTTCAATGGAACGGATCGCGCTGTCGCCGTCAGGCACCAGCCAGGCCAGTGGCACCTGCAACGGCCAGGTCAGCCAGGAGGTGCCGAGGGCGTAGCGGCCGACATCGCGGTAACTGGCCGGTACGCCATCGAAAATCAGCGCCGTAAAACGCCGGCGCTGCTCGGGGTGTTGCGCCAGGTAGTGAATCGCCAGAGCGCCGCCCAGGCTTTGGCCGAGCAAGAACCGTGGCGTGCCGCGTACTTCAGGTGCCTGGTCGAGCCAATCGAATGCCGCCGCCAAGTCCTGATACACCGCCGGCAGGCTTGGTGTGCCCTGCGAAAGGCCATAGCCGCGGTAGTCGAGCATCAGCACCTGATAGCCCTGTTCGGGCAGCCAGTAACTGCCGCCCAGGTGGCCCGCCAGGTTGCCGCCATTGCCATGCAGGTGCAGCACCGTACCCTTGACCGCAACCCCCTGTTTTGCCGGCAGCCACCAACCATGCAGTTTCACGCCATCGGCGGTGGTCAAGCTCACATCACGCCAGGCGATGCTGGCCCGCTCGGGGGTGAACGGCTGGCCTGGCTCGGGGTAGAACAGCAGGCTGCTGCAACCGGCCGAGAGTAGCAGGGCGCCGGCGACGAGCAGACCGCGCAGGCGCTTAGAGAATGTTGGCGTAGTCGGCTTCAATGCGGTCGAGGCTCAGGTGGTTGAGGAAGTTGGAGAAGCACATCCAGGCCGACAACGCATTGAGGTCGCGGAATTGCTCGGGCAAGTACTTGGGTGGCTCGACCAGGCCCTCTTCGACCAGTTGGCGCAAGGTGCGCATGTCTTCCAGGGTGGTCTTGCCGCAGAACAACAGCGGTATCTGCTCCAGCTTGCCCTTCTTCACGGCCAACTGAATGTAGTTGTAAACCATGATGAAACCCTTGAGATAGGACAAATCCTTGGTGAACGGCAGGCCGTTGGGCACCGAGCCACGGAACACCCGGCTGGCATTGCTATAGCTGTTGCCCAGGTCGAAGCCCTGCTCGCGGAAGAAGGCATAGACCTGCATGAAGTCGGCGCCCTCCTCGACCATGTGGATGGCGCGGGTGCGGTTGGTCAGCTTGCGCAGGCGGCTGGGGTAGGAGGCGAAGGCGATGACTTCCATCAGAATGGCCAGGCCTTCCTGGGTCACCGTCGAAGAAGGCGGACCCTTGGCAAGGAAGGTGCAGATCGGCTGATTGAGGCCGTTGAGTGTGGTGCCGACGTGCACCAGCCCTTCGTGGACCTCCAGCGCACGCACGTCGCGGCTGTTGAAGCGAGCATCGGCGCGCACCTTGATGTAATCGGCGCCGGCTGCTGCATCGGCGACGATGCCATCGGACTCGAACACGCGGATGGTGCCCTCGGCCTCACCGAACACCGTATTGAGGCGCCGCTGGAGAATCTCCACTGCCTGTTTGGCACTCAGGTCCTTGGCTTCGTCCTTCAGATCACCGCGACCATCGATGTTGTCCAGGTAGTTCGACAGCATCAAGCCCAGGTCCGCCAGGGTCGGATCACCGGCGTGGAAGGCATCGGATGCGGCGCCGTACAGCTCCTGGGAAATCAGCCCGAAATCCTCGGTGCCCCGCGCTTCGAGCATGCGCACCACCATGCGGTATTCCTTGCACATGCGCCGCATGATCTGCCCGACCGGGTTGAACTGCCCCAGACGCCGGGTGATGTCACGCTCGATGGCCTGGAACTCGGCCTTCACCGCGCTGGAGTCAAACCCCAGCGGGCGGTTCTGGTAGTAGGCACGGTCGACGGCCGGAGGCGCCTTGCCCTTGGCGTCGAGGAAGGCCTGCTTGATGCTGTCGTCCCACTTCACCGCATCGAGCACACGAATCGGTGTCTGCGCGGCGACGATGCGGTCGGACAGCGCACGAATGGTCTGCTGGTATTCGTCCATCGAGGACTCCTTGAAGCGCCGGAATCACTGCCCCGTGCGCTGAAAACGGGCGGCCTCGACGAACAGGTCGGTGTTGGCCGAATCATCCAGATAAGCCTGGACCTGGGCAATCGGACTGTCGATGCGCATGCCCGGGCCGTCGTCTGCGACGGCCTCGAGGGCATGGCCCTTGAGCTCACCGGCCGCGACTGCCTGCCTGATCTGCTCGACATCCAGACTGTAGATCACCAGCTCACGCTGCCCCACCAGGTCGAAGCCTGCCACGGTGAAACCTGAACCGAAGGCTGCCGGGACGGGTGCCGAGAGGTACCAGCGGTTACCGCGCTGCACCACCGTGAAACGATGACGCTGGGCCGCCCTGCCCTGGGCCTGGGTGGTGGCGGTGTAGGCGCCGGCCTTGTCCTGGCTGATGTTCAGGGTCAGCGATTCACCCCAGGCATCCTGGCTGCGCCACTGTCCGAGCAGCCCCTTGGGCGCGCTGTCGGCGCCCGGCAAGGGTTCGTCGAAGGTCACCAGACAACCGCCCAACAACAGAAATGACAGGGCCAACAGCGCACGCCAGGGGTTCATCGGCTTCTCCAGAAAGAGGGTCGCGTCTTAGCCAGCTGCCAGCACCAGATGCAGGTAACGGCTGAGGATCGCGAGCATTTGCCCATCGTCAGGCGTATCGGCCTGACGCAGCAGGCCCTGATACTCCATCTGCTCGATGATCGCCGTCAACACCAGGGCGTCCTGCTCGGGCTGCGGCGAGCCGATCACCTCGAGCATCTGTCGCGCACCGTGCAGCAAAATTTGCTCATGGGCGCACACCAGTTCGGCCAGGCGCGGGCACAGCAGCGCTTCCTGGCGGAACGCCTGCTCGGCGATGAGAAAATCACGCCGATTGAGCAACTGGCGACTGACATAGTCGGCGGTCATCTGCGCGATCTCGTCGGCCAGCCGTGCCCGCGCGGCGAGGCTGCCGTCACCGCGGGCGATCAGCTCACGCAGCACGCCCTCGGTGGTCGCCCACAACTTGGCCATGTAGTCGGCGCTGCGCGCCACGTACTGGGCGAAGGTGTCGGTGAGCAGGTCTTCGATGTCCTTGAAGTAGTACGTCGTGGCCGACAGCGGAACCTGCGCCTCGGCCGCCACCGCACGGTGACGCACACCCCGCACGCCATCACGCACGACCACGCGCATCGCCGCATCGAGAATCGCCTGGCGACGCTGCTCGCTGCCCTGGCGGGCGGTCTTGCGACCTTGGTACTGCACGTTTTCAGCGACGGCGCTGGCGATGCCGGCGGCGCCCTGGGAGACAAGTGTTGGGGGCACGGCTCAACCTCAGTAGAGTGGCTAGCTGCAAGCTGCAAGCAAAAGCGGATACGCACTCGGCTTTGGCTTACAGCTTGCCGCTAACCGCTTGCAGCTAAAAAAGCCGCCCGTAGGGGCGGCTTCTTGCTCAGGCCTGTGGACGCATGTGCGGGAACAGGATCACGTCGCGGATCGACGGTGAGTTGGTCAGCAGCATCACCAGGCGGTCGATGCCGATACCCTCGCCCGCCGTTGGCGGCATGCCGTATTCCAGCGCCTGGACGAAGTCGGCGTCGAAGTGCATGGCTTCGTCGTCACCGGCGTCCTTCTCGGCCACCTGGGCCAGGAAGCGTTCGGCCTGGTCTTCAGCGTCGTTGAGCTCGGAGTAGGCGTTGGCGATCTCGCGGCCGCCGATGAACAGTTCGAAGCGGTCGGTCACCGCCGGGTTGTCGTCGTTGCGACGGGCCAGCGGCGAGACTTCGAACGGGTACTCGGTGATGAAGTGCGGCTGCTCGAGCTTGTGCTCGACCAGCTCTTCGAAAATCATCACCTGCAACTTGCCCAGGCCTTCATGGCCAAGCACCTTGGCGCCGGCCTGTTTGGCGATGGCGCGCGCCTTGTCGACATCCTGCAGGTCAGCCGCGGTCAGTTCCGGGTTGTACTTGAGGATCGAGTCGAACACGCTCAGGCGGGCGAACGGTTCGCCGAAGTGGAACACTTTGTCGCCGTATGGCACGTCGGTGCTGCCCAGTACCAGTTCGGCCAGCTCGCGGAACAGTTCCTCGGTGAGGTCCATGTTGTCGCGGTAATCGGCGTAGGCCTGGTAGAACTCGAGCATGGTGAACTCGGGGTTGTGCCGGGTCGAGACACCTTCGTTACGGAAGTTGCGGTTGATTTCGAAGACCTTCTCGAAGCCACCGACCACCAGACGCTTGAGGTACAGCTCAGGCGCGATGCGCAGGAACATGGCCATGTCCAGGGCATTGTGGTGGGTTTCGAACGGCTTGGCCGCGGCGCCGCCAGGGATGGTCTGCAGCATCGGTGTCTCGACTTCGAGGAAGTCGCGCTTGGCCAGGAAGCTGCGAATGTGCGAGATCACCTGCGAGCGCACGCGGAAGGTGTGACGGGTTTCTTCGTTGACCATCAGGTCGACGTAGCGCTGGCGATAGCGCTGCTCGGTATCGGTCAGGCCGTGGTGCTTGTCGGGCAGCGGGCGCAGCGATTTGGTCAGCAGGCGCACCTGGGTCATCTCGACGTACAGGTCGCCCTTGCCGGAACGGGCCAGGGTGCCTTCGGCGCTGATGATGTCGCCCAGGTCCCAGGTTTTCACCTCGGCCAGGGTTTCGGCCGGCAGAGTCTTGCGGTTGACGTAGACCTGTATGCGCCCGGTCATGTCCTGAATGACCATGAACGAGCCGCGGTTGAGCATGATACGACCGGCAACCTTGACCGGAATCGCTGCAGCTTCCAGGGCTTCCTTGGTCTGGTCGACATATTGCTGCTGCAGATCGTTGCAGTAGCTGTCGCGGCGGAAGTCGTTGGGGAAGGCATTGCCCTTGGCGCGCTCGGCGGCAAGCTTGCTCTTGCGCAGGGCGATCAGGGCGTTTTCTTCTTGCTGCAGGTCGGGGGTTGCGGTGTTCTGGTCGCTCATGTCGTCAGTCTTTCCATCAGGTATTCGTGGCCCTTGGCGGGCAAGGCGCGCGAGGCCGGGGGCGACCGGCCTGCGCGGCGGTGGTGTGCGGCTTACAGCCCCTGCTTGAGGCTGGCCTCCAGGTACTGGTCGAGGTCGCCATCGAGGACCTTCTGGCAGTCGCTGCGCTCGACGCCGGTGCGCAGATCCTTGATCCGCGAGTCGTCCAGCACGTAGGAGCGAATCTGGTGGCCCCAGCCGATGTCGGACTTGCTGTCTTCCAGGGCCTGGGAGGCGGCATTGCGTTTCTGCATTTCCAGCTCGTACAACTTGGCCCGCAGCATTTTCATGGCGGTGTCCTTGTTGGCGTGCTGCGAGCGTTCGTTCTGGCACGCGACCACGGTGTTGGTCGGCACGTGGGTGATACGCACCGCCGAGTCGGTGGTGTTGACGTGCTGACCACCGGCGCCCGAGGAGCGGTAAGTGTCGATGCGCAGGTCGGACGGGTTGATGTCGATCTCGACCTTGTCATCGATCTCGGGCGAGACGAACACCGCCGAGAACGAGGTGTGGCGACGTGCGCCGGAGTCGAACGGGCTCTTGCGCACCAGGCGGTGCACGCCGATTTCGGTGCGCAGCCAGCCGAACACGTATTCGCCCTTGATGTGCACCGTGGCGCCCTTGATGCCGGCCACTTCGCCTTCTGAGAGCTCGATGATGGTGGCGTCGAAGCCGCGCTTGTCGGCCCAGCGCAGGTACATGCGCAAGAGGATGTTGGCCCAGTCCTGGGCCTCGGTGCCGCCAGAGCCGGCCTGGATGTCCAGGTAGGCGTTGTTCATGTCCATCTCACCGCTGAACATACGGCGGAATTCGAGCTGGGCCAGCGCTTCTTCCAGGCTCTGCAGCTCGCTCTCGACGTCGCCGACGGTGCCCTCGTCGTCTTCTTCGACGGCCATGTCGAGCAGGTCCTTGCAGTCGGCAAGGCCGTTGGCCATCTTGTCGAGGGTCTCGACCACCTGCGCCAGCATGGCGCGCTCGCGGCCCAGGGCCTGGGCGTATTCAGGCTTGTTCCACACGGCCGGGTCTTCCAGCTCGCGATTGACTTCGATCAGGCGGTCATGCTTTTGATCGTAGTCAAAGATACCCCCGAATCGACTGGGACCGCTCGTTGAGGTCCTTGATGGTATTGAGGATCGGTTGGATTTCCATGGGCGGCGGACTCTCTCGCAGGATTCGGTGAAAAGCCGGAGAGTATAAACCAGTCTGACTTGTCGCGGCAGGCCCATCGGGCGCTCGGCAGCTCGCGAACGGCGTAGCGGCTGTGCCGCTGCGCACGCACCTCAGGCCACCCCGACCCGGTTACGCCCTTCCTTCTTCGCCTGATACAGCCCTTTGTCCGCCGCCGAGATCAACTGCCGGCACAGGCTGCCGATTTCCGGGGTCTGGGTGGCAAGACCAATGCTCACGGTCAGGCGCGAATCGGCCGCCGGGGTGGTATGCGGGATGTCCAGCGCCAGCACGGTCTGGCGCAGTTTCTCGGCCACCAGGCGCGCGCCGCCGGGCGAGGTGTTGGGCAGCACCAGGGCGAATTCTTCGCCGCCATAACGCGCCGGCAGGTCGCTCGGGCGGGCGCAGGAACGGCGGATGGCATCGGCCACCTGACGCAAGGCTTCGTCACCGGCCAGATGGCCGAAGGTGTCGTTGAACGACTTGAAGTAGTCGACATCGATCATCAGCAGCGACAGCTGGGTCTGCTCGCGCATGGCCCGGCGCCATTCCAGCTCCAGGTATTCATCGAAGTGACGGCGGTTGGACAGCCCGGTGAGGCCGTCGGAGTTCATCAGCCGCTGCAGCATCAGGTTGGTGTCGAGCAACTGCTGCTGGCTCACGCGCAGCGCGCGATAGGCTTCATCGCGTTGCAGCAGGGTCAGGTACGAGCGGGAGTGGTAGCGGATGCGCGCCACCAGTTCGATGGTGTCGGGCAGCTTGACCAGGTAATCGTTGGCCCCGGCAGCGAACGCCGCGCTTTTGACCAGCGGGTCTTCCTTGGTCGACAGGACGATGATCGGAATGTCCTGGGTCGCCGGGTTGTTGCGGTACTCGCGCACCAATGTCAGCCCGTCCAGGCCCGGCATGATCAGATCCTGCAGGATCACCGTTGGCTTGATGCGGATGGCCTGGGCCACCGCCTGGTGCGGGTCGGCGCAGAAGTGGAAATCGATGTTCTCCTCGTCGGCCAGCCCACGGCGCACCGCTTCGCCGATCATCGCCTGGTCGTCGACCAGCAAGACCATCGCCGAATTGTCGTTACCGACGTTGAAACCCTCTTGCAGCAGATCATTCATGCCTATTCACCAGGTCATTGCCGGTCATGCGGCACGACTCAACTATCGTCATTTGGAGAAGACTTCCATCAGTCGCCCGGCGATACGCTCCAACGGGCGGATTTCCACTGCGGCATCGATCGCCGCGGCAGCCTTGGGCATGCCGTACACCGCACTGCTGTGCTGGTCCTGGGCGATGGTCAGAAAGCCCTGCTCACGCATCAGTTTCAGGCCCTGGGCGCCGTCGCGACCCATGCCGGTCAGCAACACGCCTACTGCCTCGCCGTTCCAGTAACGCGCCACGCTCTCGAAGAACACATCGATCGAGGGCCGGTAGATTTCATTCACAGGCTCGGGGGTATAGGCCAGCTGGCCATTGTGCAGCAGACGGATGTGGTGATTGGTGCCGGCCAGCAACACGTGCCCGGCCTGCGGCGGCTCGCCCTCGCGGGCCAGGCGCACCGGCAACCCCGAGACCCCGCTGAGCCACTCGGCCATGCCGGCGGCGAACACCTGGTCGACGTGCTGCACCAGCACGATGGCTGCGGGAAAGTCCTTCGGCAGGCCCTTGAGCAGGACTTCCAGCGCAGCCGGGCCGCCGGCCGACGAGCCTATCGCCACCAGCGCGCGGCGCTGCACGACCTGGCGCTGCGTCGAGGGCATCGCTCGCGGCGCGCTGGGCCGCTGCTGGCCGATCAGCCAGCCGATGTTGAAGATCTTGCGCAGCAGCGGCGCCGCCGCCTCGCGTGCATCACCGGCACCCAATGCCGGGGTATCGACCACATCCAGCGCGCCATGGCCCATGGCCTCGAACACGCGGTGCACGTTCTGCTTGCGATCGACGGTGACGATGACGATGGCACAGGGCGTGTCGGCCATGATCCGCCGGGTCGCCTCGACGCCATCCATCACCGGCATGATCAGGTCCATGAGAATCAGGTCGGGCGTATCCTCGCGGCAGCGATCGACGGCCTCGGCGCCGTTGCCGGCGACCCAGATCACCTGATGCGCAGGCTCCAGCGCGACGGCACGGCGTAACGCTTCCACGGCCATGGGCATGTCGTTGACGATGGCGATCCTCACCCTTGCGCCCCTCCAATGAGCTCGACCACCGCATCCAGCAGCGCGTCATCATGGAAGCTGGCCTTGGCCAGATAATAGTCGGCGCCAGCATCCAACCCGCGGCGGCGGTCTTCCTCGCGGTCCTTGTAGGACACCACCATCACCGGCAATGACTGCAACCGGTTGTCGCGTCGCACCAGGGTGACCAGCTCGATGCCGTCCATGCGCGGCATGTCGATATCGGTGATCAGCAGATCGAAGTCCTCGCTGCGCAAGGCGTTCCAGCCGTCCATGCCATCCACCGCCACGGCCACCTCATAGCCGCGATTGCCGAGCAGCTTGCGCTGCAGCTCGCGCACCGTCAGCGAGTCGTCGACCACCAGCACGCGCTTGCGTACCGCGCCACGGGCACCCTGCGGGCTGCGCTCGATGCGCTCCAGGCGCCCGGTGCTGAGCAGTTTTTCGACCGAGCGCAGGAGGTCTTCGACATCGATGATCAGCACCACCGAGCCATCGTCGAGCAGTGCCCCGGAAGAAATGTCCTGAACCTTGCCCAGGCGTGCATCCAGCGGCATGACCACCAGCACCCGCTCGCCCACCAGGCGCTCCACAGCCACGCCGTACAAGTGCTCGCGCTCGCGGATCACCACCACGCGCAAGCTGCTGCGCTCACCCTGCACCGGTGGGCGATTGAGCAACTGGTTGGCAGCGACCAGGCCGACATGCCGGCCCTCGTGCCAGAAGTGTTGACGCCCCTCGATCTGCACGATGTCTTCGGCCGCCACCTCGAGCGTGCGTTCGATGTGCGCCAGCGGGAAGGCATAGGCCTCACCGCCGACGTCTACCACCAGGCTGCGCACCACCGACAGGGTCAGCGGCACCTGAATATGAAAACAACAGCCATGTCCCGGCTGCTGGGTCAGTTCGATGGCGCCGCGCAGGTTGCGCACCATGTGCTGCACCGCATCCAGGCCAACGCCACGTCCCGACACGTGGGTCACGGTATCGCGCAGGCTGAATCCGGGCAGGAACAGGAACGTCAGCAGCTCGTCCTCGCTCATCTGCGCCACCGTCTCGGCCGGCGACAGCGCGCGCTCGATGATGCTCTGGCGCAAGCGCTGCAGGTCGATGCCGGCACCGTCGTCGCTCAGTTCCAGCACCAGTTGCCCGGCCTGGTGCGAAGCGCGCAGGCGAATCTCGCCAGCCTCAGGTTTGCCGGCCAGCAGGCGCCGCTCGGGCAATTCGATGCCATGGTCGACAGCGTTGCGCAGCAGGTGCGTGAGCGGCGCTTCGAGTTTCTCCAGCACATCGCGATCGACCTGGGTCTTGTCGCCGTCGATGTGCAGGGTCACCTGCTTGCCCAGCGAGCGGCCCAGGTCGCGGACCATACGGCTCTGCCCGCTGAGAACATCGGCGAACGGGCGCATGCGACAAGCCAGGGCGGTGTCGTATAGCAGTTGCGCGCGCTGACTGGCCTGCCAGCCGAACTCATCGAGGTCGGCCGCCTGCTGGGCGAGGATGTCCTGGGTTTCGCTGAGCATGCGCTGGGTCTGCGCCAGTGCTTCGAGCACTTCCGGGCTCTGTCCACCCTGTTCGAGCTGCGCGCGCAGTCCATCGAGCGCGCGCATGCCCTGCCCGTGCATACGCTTGAGGCGTTGCAATGTCGCCAGGTAGGGCTTGAGGCGCTGGGTTTCCACCAGCGATTTGCTCGACAGATCGAGCAGGCTGTTGAGCCGGTCGGCGGTGACCCGCAAGACCCGTTCGCCGCCCTCGCCTGCGGCGCTGCCAGCGCCCCGACGTGGTGCGGCAGGCTGCGCTGGGTCGGGCATTTCGGCAGGTGCTGGAGCCTGAATGGCAGGCGCTGGCGCTGCTGGTGGCAGGTCCGGTAACGGCGGACTGGGCGCGGCAGGCGCAGGACGCGCGGCCCCGGCCAGGCTGGCCGGGTCGAGCAACGCCGCCATCTGCGCCAGGAACGGCGCCACGCCAGCACTACTGGCGGTATCGCCCGGGGTGGCGATGCGCATCAACAGGTCAGTGCCTTGCAGCAGTGCATCGATATGCTCCGGCGTCAGACGCAGACGCCCTTCCTGCGCCGCCACCAGGCAATCCTCCATGACATGGGCAACGCTGACCCCGGCGTCGATGCCGACGATACGCGCCGCTCCCTTGAGCGAGTGCGCGGCGCGCATGCAGGCTTCGAGCTGGTCAGCCTGGGTCGGACTGCGTTCCAGTGCCATCAGCCCGGCGCTGAGCACTTGGGTCTGTGCCTCGGCTTCCAGGCTGAACAGTTCGAGCAACGAGGCATCGCGCATTTGCTCAGGGGTCATGACAGGCTCCGCTTGACTGCCGCCAGTAGCTGACGCTCATCCAGTACTCGCACGCTGCGTCCACGCCAGTGCAGCACGCCCAAGGTGTACGGCGTCGAGGCCGGTTCAGCCGGCAGGCGTGCCGGGTCGAGGCGATGGATGCCCTCGATCTCGTCGACCGGCAGCACCACCGGGCCGCCTTCGGCAGCCAGGATCAACATGCGTGGCAGGCTGCGGGTGGCGCGTTCGGGCGCAGCGCTGAGGTCGATCTCCAGTAACTGCGCCAGCGACAGGCACGGCACCAGCGCTCCGCGCACGTTCACCACCCCCTGCAAGGCCCGCGAGCGCTGGTGCGGCAAGGCATGCACGGTCTGTGTCGGGGCGATCTCGGCCAGGCTCGCGGTGGCCAGCGCCAGCCACTCCTCGCCCAGGCGCAGCAGCAGCATCGAGCGGCCAGTGGCGCTGGGCACCTCGGCCGGCGTCGAGGCCTGGGCCTCGGGCATCAGCGCATAACGGTCGAGCAGGCGCGTAGCCGCCGCCGCATAGACCTCACAGTTGCGGCAGTGAATGTGCCGCGCCAACAGCGGGCATTGTTTGTCGCCGCGCACGCCGATGCGGTTCCAGCAATCGTCGATGGCCTCAGCGCCCTGGGCCAGCACGCCGCTGCTATGGCTGTCGATCATCGTTCAGGCTCCCGTCCGGCCCGTGCGGCGCGATCTTGCAGGCGCCGCGCACCGACCGTGTCGCCCTGGGCCGCCAACAGGGTCGCCAGGTGCATCAACGCTTCGGGGTGCTGCGGCTGCAGGTACAGCGCCTTGCGGTAATGAGCGATGGCCTGGGTCGCCTCGCCCTGGGTGTCACTGAGCAGGCCCAGCCAGTAGTAGACCTGCGCATGCGGGGGGAACTGCTGCAAGTAGCGCAGGCAGCTGGCCTGGGCGTCGCGGCTTTCGCCGGCATTGGCTTGACGCGTGATCTGCGCCAGCAAAGCGGCCTCGCCGGCTGGCGCCGGTGATGTTACGGGCGCATCGACCACCGGCAGCGCACGCGCGCTGCGCAGTGGCCGTGGCGCCGGGGCAAGGGGCGCTGTCATCCGGGTCGGCGCAGGCTTGGCCGGGGCACTGGACACCGGCGCTGCGGCCACGCTCGGCGGGCTGTACCGCACGTAGGCGAAGGACTGGGCAATGCCCAGCGGACGCATGCCCAAACGGGCCAGCAGACTGCCTTCAGCCGGGCCGATGAACAACACACCGCTGGCGTGCATGAGTCGTTTGAGCACTTCGAACACCCGCTGCTGGGTCGGTACATCGAAATAGATCAGCAAGTTGCGGCAGAACACGAAGTCGTACAGGCCTTCGCGGGCGGCCAGCGCCGGGTCGAGCACGTTGCCGACCTGCAACCTGACCTGCTCGCGCACGTGCTCGCCAAGCCGGTAACCCTCCTCCGTGGCACTGAAATGCCGTTCGCGAAAGGCCAGGTCGCTGCCGCGGAACGAGTTGCGGCCATACACCGCCTGCTGCGCCTTGGCGATCGACAGCGGGCTGATGTCCATCGCCTCGACGCTGAAGCTGCCCACGGCAAGGCCGCTGTCGAGCAGGGCCATGGCGATGGAATACGGTTCTTCGCCAGTCGAACAGGGCAGGCTGAGGATACGCAGCGGGCGCCGCCCGGCCAGCTCGCCCTGACGCTTGCGCGCCAGATTGGCCAGCGCGGCGAAGGATTCGGGATAGCGGAAGAACCAGGTTTCCGGAACGATCACCGCCTCGATCAAGGCCTGCTGCTCGGCTGCCGACTGCTGCAGGTGCAGCCAGTAGTCGTCCAGATCGCGGGCCTGCAAGGCGCCACTGCGCTGGCGCAAGGCGCGCTCGATCATCGCCGCGCCGACCGACTCGACATCCAGGCCGATACGCTGTTGCAGGAAGCGGTGGAAACGGTCTTCACTCATGGGCTACCTGCTCGCCGCCTGGAGGAAACAGCTGCAGGCGCACGGCCTCGGGCAGCAGTTCATCGACCTGAATGCGCTGCAGCAACCCTTCGGCGTCTTGGCGCACCGGCCCCAGATAAGGCGCTTCACGGTTGTCCAGGCCGTAGGGCTGGAACTCGTCCACCGCGCAGCGCAGGGTCTGGCTGGCCTGCTCGAGAATCAGCCCCAGCTGCAAGTCGCGACCGTCAGCCGGGCGGTAGTGCACCAGCACCAGACGCGTACTGGTGCGCTGACGCGAATGGACGGCGAAGGTCAGTTGCGCCAGATCGATCACCGGCACCAGCAGGCCGCGATGGGCGAACACCCCGGCCACCCAGGCCGGCGCCTGGGCAATCGGTTTGAGCGGGCGGTGATGAAGCACCTCGATGACCTCGCAAACATCCAGCGCGAAGCGCTCGCTGCCCAGACGAAACAGCAGGTACAGCGCACGCTGACGTGCCCCCCCTTCGGCCACTGCACCACGGACTTCACTCATGGCCGCTTCAGACTTTGAAGCGCGACACGCCGCCGCGCAGGCCTGCCGCCACCTGGCTCAGCTCGTCGATGGCGAAGCTGGCCTGACGCAGCGACTCGACCGTCTGCGTACTGGCGTCGCTCAGCTGAGCCAGCGCCTGGTTGATCTGTTCGGCACCGGTGGCCTGGGCCTGCATGCCTTCGTTGACCATCAGTACGCGCGGCGCCAGGGCCTGGACCTGATGAATGATCTGCGTCAGTTGCTCGCCGACCTGGGTGACTTCGAACATGCCGCGGCGCACTTCCTCGGAAAACTTGTCCATGCCCATCACCCCGGCCGAGACCGCCGACTGGATCTCGCGCACCATCTGCTCGATGTCATAGGTGGCGACCGCCGTCTGGTCGGCCAGGCGACGCACCTCGGTGGCGACCACGGCGAAGCCGCGGCCGTACTCGCCGGCCTTCTCGGCCTCGATGGCGGCGTTGAGCGAGAGCAGGTTGGTCTGGTCGGCGACCTTGACGATGGTCACCACCACCTGATTGATGTTGCCGGCCTTCTCATTGAGGATGCCCAGCTTGGCGTTGACCAGCTCGGCGGCGCCCATCACCTGATGCATGGTGTCTTCCATGCGCGCCAGCCCTTGCTGCCCGGCACCGGCCAGGCTCGACGCCTGATCGGCGGCACTGGTGACTTCGGTCATGGTGCGCACCAGGTCACGCGAGGTGGCGGCAATTTCCCGCGAGGTGGCGCCGATCTCGGTGGTGGTCGCGGCGGTCTCGGTGGCGGTGGCCTGCTGCTGCTTGGAGGTGGCGGCGATTTCGGTCACCGAGGTGGTCACCTGCACCGATGAACGCTGGGCCTGGGAGACCAGGCTGGCGAGCGCCTCGGCCATTTCGTTGAAACCGGTTTCGATGGCGCCGAATTCGTCCTTGCGTGCCAGGTTCAGGCGGATGCTCAAGTCACCCGAGCGCAGCCGGTCGAGGGCATGGACGATCTTGCGCATCGGATCGAAGATCGCGCGCAGCAGCAGCAGGCCGCAGATGCCAGCAACGACGATGGCCAGGGCCAGGGAAACGATCATGCTCACCTTGGCCGTGGCTACCGCGGCGACGATGTCGCTGGTCGCCTGGTTGGCGCGGTCGCGGTTGCGCTCGATGACTTCGTTCAGGTGCCGCCGGCCTTCTACCCAGACCGGCGTCAGCACCTCGATGATCAGCCGCTCGGCTTCCACGTAGTTCTGCTCGCGGTAGGTCTGCAGCACCTGGTTGACCAGGGCGACGTACTGCTGCTCCATGGCCACGAAGGCTTCATAGCTGACCTGATCTTCGCTGTTGCGAAGGGTGCGCTGATAGCTCGCCATAGACTGGCGCAGACGCTCTTCGAAGCCCTTGAACATTTCGACATCGGCGCTGCTGATCTCGCGGTGACGCGACAGGCCCACCAATTGCTGACTGCTGACGTAACTGTCGACCCAGGCGCTGCGGATCATCGAGCTGTAGTAAACCCCGGGAATGCTGTCGGAACCGACCGCCTCTTCGCTGGCTTCGATGGCCACCAGGCGCGAATAGGCCGCCACGATCATCAGCAACATGATGGCGATGATCACGGCGAAACTCGCCAGGATCCTTTGGCGCATGGTCCAGTTCTTCACAGTCAGCCCTCGGAAATACGCTACAAGCGGGGAAAAATCGCCAGAGTATAGCCCAGGGCTCTTACGTAATTCCGGGAGAAATTCCCGGACTGAGGGTATTGAGTCCTACAGGAGCGGCCGGCAGTGCCGGCCCTGATCAACCCGCCAACTGCCGCTGCGCCTCCAGTTCCTGGCGCAGCCCAGGGTCCAGACGCAGTTGCTTGGCCAGCTCGTCCAGGTAGGCGCGCTCCATGAAGTTTTCCTGATCGACCATCATCAGGCTGGCGAGGTACATCTCGGCGGCCATTTCCGGGGTTTGCGCAGCGCGGGCCACGTCAGCCGGGTCCAGCGGTTTGTTCAGCTCGGTGTGCAACCACTGGCGCAGTTCGGCATCGTTGTCCAGGCGGGTGAATTCGCCTTCGATCAGCTCACGCTCGCGCTCATCGACATGACCATCGGCCTTGGCTGCGGCGACCAGTGCGCGCAGTACGGCCTGGCTGTGCAGTTCGGCTTCAGCGGCCGGCAGCCGGTCGACGGTCTGCGGCTCGCGCTGCGGCGCACCGGCCTGGCTGGCCTGCCAGTTGCCATAGGCCTTGTAGGCCAGCACGCCGAGTGCGGCCAGGCCGCCGTAGGTGATCACCTTGCCACCGAGCTTGCGGGTCTTCTTGTTGCCGAGCAATGCACCGAGCGCACCGGCCCCCAGCGCCTTGCCACCTACGCCTGACAACAAGCCACCCAACCCAGCGCCCAACCCGCTACCAGCGCCGGAACCTGTGCCTTTGCCAGTGTGCTGCGCTAGCAGGTCCTGACCGGATTTGAGCAGTTGATCGAGCAAGCCACGCGTATTCATGCCAGCGTCTCCATGGACTAGGGAATCATGCTCAGGATCGGACAGGCAGGCACTCACCCGGTTCTCTGGCGAGCGCCGGGCGGGTCATGAGATATGCATCTGGATGTTGCCAGGCGAGCAGCACGCCCGTTGAGGGACGCGCCGCTCGGCATTGCGCGGGGGCGAGGTCTCAGTCGCGCAGATCGGACTCGTGAATTGGGCTGGAACGGCTGGTGGCGCGCTGGTACTGCGCAGGCCAGGTCGCCTTGTGGCCGCCCAGGTCGTCATCGGCATGCAGCGGCCAGTACGGATCGCGCAGCAGTTCACGGGCAAGGAAGATCAGATCGGCCTGGCCGGTGCGCAGGATATGCTCGGCCTGGGCCGGCTCGGTGATCATGCCCACGGTACCAGTGGCGATTTCCGATTCCTTGCGCACCCGCTCGGCGAAGCGGGTCTGGTAGCCCGGGCCGGTGGGAATCTCGGCGTTGACCGAGGTGCCGCCCGAGGAGACATCGATCAGGTCGACGCCGATGGCGCGCAGGCGCCTGGCCAGTTCCACGGTTTCGTCGGGGTTCCAGCCGTCTTCGACCCAATCGGTGGCCGAGACACGCACGAACAGTGGCAACTCAGCTGGCCACACGTCACGCACGCCCTGGGTCACTTCCAGGGTGAGGCGGATACGGTTCTCGAAGCAACTGCCGTACTGATCGCGACGCTGGTTGCTCAGCGGCGAGAGGAACTGGTGCAGCAGGTAGCCATGCGCCGCGTGCACCTCGACCACCTTGAAGCCAGCGGCAAGGGCGCGGCGCGCGGCATCGGTGAACGCCTGGACGATGCCGGCGATGTCGGGCTCGCTCAACTCGCGTGGCGCCGCATGCTCAGGATCGAAGGCAATCGGCGAGGGCCCGACCGGTTGCCAGCCGCCCTCCTGTTCATTGACGCTGCCGTGCTTGCCCAGCCACGGCCGGTGAGTGCTGGCCTTGCGCCCGGCATGGGCCAGCTGCACACCAGGAACGCTGCCTTGGGCTGTGATGAAACGGGTGACCCGTTGCAGCGGCGCGATCTGTTCGTCGTTCCACAGACCGAGGTCTTGAGCAGTGATACGACCGTCGGCCGTCACCGCCGTGGCTTCGGCGATGACCAGTCCGGCGCCACCCACTGCGCGACTGCCCAGGTGCACCAGGTGCCAGTCGTTGGCCAGGCCATCGACGGCCGAGTACTGGCACATCGGCGATACGGCAATGCGATTGGGCAGGGTCAGTTGACGCAGGGTATAGGGCTCTAGCAGCAGGCTCATGAAAGACCTCCCAGGACTCCAAGAAGAAATGCGACCCGGGCACTCGTGACCGCCCTCGACCCGGTGTCGCTCCTGTGAGACTAGACCAGTTTGCCCCGGCCAATGGTTCCCGCGGATTTGCCCCCGTGGCTCAGCGCGGCTCGATGTGGGCGATCAGCAACTGCACGCTTTCATTGCCGCGGAACTCGTTGACGTCCAGTTTGTAGGCCAGCTCGACCCAACGCACGCTGGGGTTTGGCCACACCTCACGATCAACGCCAAAGGCGATACCATCCAGGCGCAGCGAGCCGCATTCGCTCTTGAGCACCACCTTCAGATGGCGCTCGCCGACGATGCGCTGCTCGACCAGCTGGAACACGCCATGGAACAGCGGCTCAGGGAAGTGCTGCCCCAGGGTCCGGCATTGCGCAGCGCACGGGCCAGGTCGAGGTGAAACTCCTCCACCGCCAGGGTGCCATCGGAGAGCAACCGACCGGTCAGGTCGTCTTCCACCAGTTGCCGGCGCACCTCTTCATCGAAGGCCTGGGCAAAATCCGTGAAGTGCTCGCTGGGCAGCGACAGGCCGGCGGCCATGGCATGCCCGCCGAACTTGCTGATCAGCGCCGGATGGCGGGCGGCCACGGCATCGAGCGCATCACGGATATGCAAACCCGGAATCGAGCGCGCCGAGCCCTTGAGCATGCCCTCGCCGGCATCGGCAAAGGCGATGGTTGGCCGGTGGTAGCGCTCTTTCAGACGCGAAGCGAGGATGCCGATGACCCCCTGGTGCCATTCGGCCTCGAACAGGCACAGGCCGTAGGGCATGTCTTGCAGTGGCAGATCCTTGAGCTGGGCCAGGGCCTCGCGCTGCATGCCCTGCTCGATCGACTTGCGGTCCTGATTGAGACCATCGAGCTGCTGGGCCATGTCCAGGGCCAGGCCCGGGTCTTCGCACAGCAGGCACTCGATGCCCAGGCTCATGTCATCCAGGCGTCCGGCAGCATTGAGCCGTGGGCCAAGGATGAAGCCCAGGTCGGTGGAGGTGATGCGCCCATGCTCACGCCGGGCCACTTGCAGAATCGCCTTGATCCCAGGCCGCGCGCGACCGGCGCGGATGCGTTCCAGGCCCTGATGGACCAGGATGCGGTTGTTGGCATCCAGCGGCACCACGTCGGCAACGCTACCCAGTGCCACAAGGTCAAGCAGCTCACCGATGTTCGGCTGCGCTCGGTCGGCGTAGCGACCCAGGTTGCGCAACTGCGCACGCAGGGCCATCAGCACGTAGAAGATCACCCCGACACCGGCCAGGGCCTTGCTGGGGAACTCGCAGCCGGGCTGGTTGGGGTTGACGATGGCATCGGCAGCGGGTAGCTGCGGGCCTGGCAGGTGGTGGTCGGTGACCAGCACCTTGAGCCCCGCCGCCTTGGCCGCGGCCACGCCTTCGACGCTGGAGATGCCGTTGTCGACCGTCATCAGCAACTGCGGCTGGCGTTGCAGCGCGACCTCGACGATCTCCGGGGTCAGGCCGTAGCCGTACTCGAAGCGGTTCGGCACCAGATAGTCGACCTCGGCGGCACCCAACAGGCGCAGACCGAGCACGCCGACAGTACTGGCAGTGGCGCCATCGGCATCGAAGTCGCCGACAATGAGAATGCGTTGACGCTGATCGATGGCCTCGACCAGCAATTGCACCGCGGCCTCGATGCCTTTGAGCTGCTGGTAAGGGAGCAACTGCTTGAGGCTTTTATCCAGTTCGGCTTCGCTCTGCACGCCTCGGGCAGCGTACAGGCGAGTCAGTAGCGGCGGCAGATTGCCGAGTGATGGCAACGGTGAAGGCAGTGCACGAGGTTCGATACGCATGGGGTCTACAGGGGTTTCCTTGTCAGTCGGTTCAGCCGCGTTCGCCGAGCAGCCATTGCAGCTGAACTTCGTGTTGACCCTGGTCGTCGGTCACGAACACGGTACCCTCGCTGATCATCACGTCCCACTTGATGGTGCGCGGCATGTTGCTGGCCAGGGTTTCCAGCACGTCCTGCGGGACGGCGGCGATGTTCAGGTTCTTCAGCGACTTCACCGCCGGCACTACCTTGCCCTCCCACACACGCAAGCTGCCGTAGGCCAGCAGGCTGGTGCGCTCGGTGCGCCGCGAACACCAGGTCAGGCGTTCGGCGTCGGGCTGGCCAACCTCGATCCAGTGCAGGATGCGGTCATCCAGACTCTTTTCCCACAGCGCGGCTTCATCGACGTCTGACAGCCCGCGGCCGAACGACAACTGCTCGTTGTACCAGAGCGCGTAGGCCAGCAAGCGTACCGCCATTCGCTCTTCGGTTTCCGAAGGATGGCGAGCGATGGTCTGACGCACGTTTTCGTAAACGCCGCGGTCAAGGTCGGTGAGGTTGAGTTCGAATTTGTAGGTGGTGGACGGCTGGGCCATAGGTGGGGCTTCATGCTCGCGAAAAAAGTACGCCAGTCTAACCGATTAGCCCCCGTAACGTTGGTCTGTCGACTGTGCGCAGGCCTGTCCGTAGGGGCATCCGGCACTGCGCTGGCGTGGAAAAAAAGAAACCCCGGCCGCTGGGGTAGTCGACCGGGGTTCAAGCAAGAAGCCATCTGGGCTTCCCGTGGCAACGTCTCGCTACCGGAGCAAAGCATCGAGACGGGTGCCAATGAAGTGTCTGACGTTTGCGTCAGGCGAAGGTTCCTTGCGGCAGTTTCTGATGCTGCAAGGCAGCGATGACGCACGGTTGCAGGCGCCCTTCGGCAATTTGCAGGTCACGGTGCAGGCCGTCGACCAGATCGACCAGCAGGCGGCGATCTTCCAGCTGGCGCAGGCTGACCTGGCATTTCAAGGTTTCCGCGCCCTGGCGGTTGAATACGGTCAGCAGGCGCTGGCCGCTGGCATCTTCGTCACTGAGGCGAGTGTGGTAAGGGGACAGTGCATCGTTGAGCAGTCTGCAGATTCTTTCCATCCGGCGTACTCGCTTGTTGTGTTGGATACAGTCGTACTGACCTGCAAGCGAAGCGGAAAGTTCGGTGTTGGACGCTCATCGGCAGGCGTATCCGACGACCTCGGAACGGCTGTGCAGCGGCAAAGACCGGGTGATGCCATCCAAGCGCTGCAGGATCATGCGCAATGCGTTCGCTGACAGCGGCCAGTGCAGTTCTCCCACGACCCATAACCCCTGTTGCTGCGCCAGGCGGGCGAAGTCGTGACAGGGACTGTCGGCCTGACCGGTGAACAGCAAGGCTGGCACCTTGCGCTCCGCCCGCAGGCGCTGCAGCAAGGCCGTGCCGGCAGACGAAGGCATGCGCTGGTCGAGCATCAGCAGGTCAGGCGCCCTGCCCGCTTGGAGCCGGCCAGGTATCGTGCGCAGGTCGTCGACCAGGCGAACGTCGAATACGCCTTGGGCATTGCAGGCCTGGTGCAGGGTGAGCTGGTGATAGGGATGCTGTTGATGGATCAGGACGGTCAGCCGTTTCATGAGTCGCGCCTCGATGCCGTAGGGCAGCCGGAAAGACCCGCCACTCTAGACACGCAGGTAATGCTTCTCCATAAGAAAACTCTGAAACGACAGTGGGGTGTATCTGGCGGCACTCCCGGCACAGCCGCCCTGCGGGAGATGACCTCGGTAGCAGCGGGTTGACCCGCGATGGCCTACGCAGCAGGCCCAATCCAGACGGCCCGCAACGGGCGGAGCCTCGCACCGACGGTACCGACGGCGAGGCAGCACCCAACGGCACTGTCCTCGCCCGCTGCGGCGTTACAGCGGCTTGCCGCGGTTGCCGTGTTGGCTGACGAACGCCTGAACAGTTTTCAGGTCGTTGGCCAGGACCGTGCAGCGCTCTTCACGGCTGAACAGGTCGCTCAGGTGAGGGGGCAGCTCCAACGCCTTGCCGACGCCAGCCTTCTCCACCGCTTCGGGGAACTTGACTGGATGCGCGGTACCCAGCACCACCATCGGGGTGTCCAGGCTGCGGCGGCATTCGCGGGCCGCGCGCACGCCAATGGCGGTATGCGGATCGAGCACCTCACCCGTGCTGGCGAACACCTCGGCGATGGTTTCGCAGGTTTGCTCATCGCTGACGGCCAGCGAGTCGAACAGCTTGCGCGCCTCGCTCCAGCGATCGTCATCGACGCTGAAGCCGCCGCCTTGGCGGAAGGTGTCCATCAAACCGGCAATCGCGGCGCCGTTGCGACCGTGCAGGTCGAACAGCAGGCGCTCGAAGTTGGACGAGACCATGATGTCCATCGACGGCGACAAGGTGGCGTGCAGGGTTTGCTTGACGTACTGGTTGCCGCTCATGAAGCGGTGCAGGATGTCGTTACGGTTGGTTGCCACCACCAGCTGACTGATCGGCAGGCCCATGTTGCGCGCAAGGTAACCGGCGAAGATGTCGCCGAAGTTGCCGGTCGGCACCGAGAACGCCACCGAACGTGCCGGGCCACCGAGCTGCAGGGCGGCGTGGAAGTAGTAGACGACCTGGGCCATGATCCGCGCCCAGTTGATCGAGTTGACCGCTACCAGGCGCGTGCCCTTGAGGAACGACTGATCAGCGAAGCTGGCCTTGACCATCTCCTGGCAGTCGTCGAAGTTGCCCTCGATGGCGATGTTATGGATGTTTTCGCCGAGGATGGTGGTCATCTGCCGGCGCTGCACCTCAGACACACGCTGGTGCGGGTGGAGGATGAAGATGTCGACGTTTTCGCACTGGCGGCAGCCTTCGATGGCGGCAGAACCGGTGTCACCACTGGTGGCACCGACGATCACCACACGCTCGTTGCGCTTGGCCAGCACATGGTCGAGCAGGCGGCCGAGCAGTTGCAGGGCGAAGTCCTTGAAGGCCAGGGTCGGGCCATGGAACAGTTCCATGACCCATTCATTGCCATTGAGCTGACGCAGCGGCGCCACGGCCGCGTGGGCGAAGGCACCGTAGGTCTGCTCGAGAATCTGCTTGAAATCGGCATCGGCGATGCTGCCGGCAACGAACGGGCGCATCACCCGGAAGGCCAGCTCGTGGTACGGCAGGCCGGCCCAGGAAGCGATTTCTTCCTGGGTGAAGCGCGGCAGGTTCTCTGGCACGTAGAGACCGCCATCACTGGCAAGGCCGGCCAGCAAGACATCTTCGAAATTCAGGGCCGGCGCCTGGCCGCGGGTACTGATATAGCGCATGGGGGGCAAACCTTTGGTTTGAGTGGGGAGCTTGTAGCTGCAAGCTGCAAGTAAAAGCCGATCGGCGTTTTCTCGCGAGCTGCACTCAGGCGTCGCCACGTAATTAATCTTTCAACCTCAACGCTGCGCTGCTGTTTCTTGCAGCTTGCAGCTCCAAGCTTGCAGCTTCAGGTCAGTTCAGTTCAGCTGTTCGACGCGGATGCGTACGACGTTGCCGACCACATCCTGCAGGTCTTCCAGGGCGACGATGGCATCGTTGATGTTCTGCTCGATGACCCGGTGAGTGAGCAGGATCATCGGCACCAGGCCGTCCTGCTCCTCGGCTTCCTTCTGCATGATCGACTCGATGTTGATACCACGCTCGGAAAGAATACTCGCCACCTGGGCCAGCACGCCGGGGTGATCCTTGGCCTGGATACGTAGGTAGTAGGCGCTCTCGCAGGCTTCGATCGGCAGGATCGGGTGGGAAGACAGCGAATCGGGCTGGAAGGCCAGGTGCGGTACGCGGTTTTCCGGGTCCGAGGTCATGGCGCGCACCACGTCGACCAAGTCTGCCACCACCGAAGAAGCGGTCGGCTCCATGCCGGCGCCAGCACCGTAGTACAGGGTCGATCCTGCGGCATCGCCGTTGACCATCACAGCGTTCATCACGCCATTGACGTTGGCGATCAGGCGATCGCTGGGGATCAGGGTCGGGTGTACGCGCAGCTCGATACCGGCCGCGGTGCTGCGCGCCACGCCCAGATGCTTGATGCGATAGCCCAACGCTTCGGCGTAGTTGACGTCGGCCGTGGTCAGCTGGGTGATGCCTTCGGTGTAGGCCTTTTCGAATTGCAGCGGGATGCCGAAGGCGATGGAGGCAAGGATGGTCAGCTTGTGCGCGGCATCGATGCCTTCGACGTCGAAGGTCGGATCGGCTTCGGCGTAGCCCAGCGCCTGGGCCTCGGCCAGTACGTCGGGGAAGGCGCGGCCCTTCTCACGCATTTCGGTGAGGATGAAGTTGCCGGTGCCGTTGATGATGCCGGCCAGCCAGTTGATGCGGTTAGCCGACAGGCCTTCGCGAATGGCCTTGATCACCGGGATACCGCCGGCCACCGCCGCTTCGAAGGCGACGATCACACCCTTGTCGCGGGCGCGGGCGAAGATCTCGTTGCCGTGTACGGCGATCAGCGCCTTGTTCGCGGTGACCACGTGCTTGCCATTGTCGATGGCCTTTAGCACCAGGTCGCGGGCGATGGTGTAGCCACCGATCAGCTCGATGACAATGTCGATTTCCGGGTTGCTGGCGACCTCGAACACATCGGCGGTAATGGGGGTACCGGTAATCTGGCAGTTCGGGTTGGGCGAGCGCATGGCGATCTGTGCCACTTCAATACCGCGCCCGGCACGGCGGGCGATCTCCTCGGCGTTACGCTGAAGCACATTGAAGGTTCCGCCACCGACGGTCCCCAACCCACAGATGCCTACTTTGACCGGTTTCACTGTGAACTCCCCATAGAACGGCCCACCACCTCGGTCGACCGTGAAACGTGCCGTCGCCCCATAGCGACGGCGTGCAAAAAATCGATTACTTGGCCAGGGCCAGCTTGGCCACCTGCGGCGCCGGCTGGTAGCCCGGAATCACCTGGCCGCTTTCCAGAACGATGGCCGGTGTGCCATTGACACCGATCGACTGGCCCAGCTCGAACTGCTTGCCGACCGGGTTGGCGCACTTGGCAGCCTTGATGTCCTTGCCATCGACCATCTTGTCCATCGCCGCACGGCGGTCGCTGGAGCACCACACCGCCTGCAGCTGCTGGTCGCCGTCAGAGCCGATGCCCTGGCGCGGGAAGGCCAGGTAGCGCACTTCGATACCGCGGCGGTTGAGCTCGGGCACTTCGGCGTGCAGCTTGTGGCAATACGGGCAGGTGGTGTCGGTGAACACGGTGATGTGAGACTTGGTCTCGCCCTTGGCAGGGTAAATCACCATTTCGGCGGCCGGGATGCCATTGATGAGCTTGGCCACACCCTGACGCTCGGTCTTTTCGGTGAGGTTCACCGGCTTGCCATCCTGAATCTGATACAGGTAGCCCTGCATGACGAACTGTCCATCGGGGCTGGCATACAGTACTCGACCGCCTTGCAGCTTGACTTCGTACAGGCCGCCGACCGGACTGCTGGAAACGCTTTCCACCGGCACATCCAGTTCAAGGCTTTGCAGGGTCTTGCGAATTGCCTGTTCGGCGCCGGTATTGGCGTCGGTCGCCGCCGCAGCGGCAAGGGTGCTGCACAGCGCCAGGGCGGCAGCTGCGAAAATCCGGGTCACGCGCATGGGAACTCCTGAAGGCGGGCGGGGGCTTGCGGGTGTGGCCTGCGCCCACGGCGCGACGACCAGACGGCCCCTGCTACAAACTGGCCAAGACTACCACAACGGGCTGGCGCTGACTGTCGTTGCACGCGCCGCCTGGCAGAACATGAATTTCATTCATCCGCGCGGGTGGTGCTGCGCGTGCAACTGCTGCAGCCGTGCCTTGGCCACGTGGGTATAGATCTGCGTGGTCGACAGGTCGCTGTGGCCGAGCAGCATCTGCACCACACGCAGGTCGGCGCCGTGGTTGAGCAGATGCGTGGCGAAAGCGTGGCGCAAGGTGTGCGGCGACAGCGGCTTGTCGATTCCGGCGACCTTGGCGTGGTGCTTGATACGGTGCCAGAAGGTCTGACGGGTCATCTGCTCGCCGCGCAGGCTGGGAAACAGCACGTCGCTGGGCCGCTCGTCGAGCAGCTCGGCTCGGCCATGGCGCAGGTAGCGCTCCAGCCAGACCACGGCCTCCTCACCCATGGGCACCAGCCGTTCCTTGCTGCCCTTGCCCATCACCCGCACCACCTCCTGGCGCAGGTTGATCTGATCGAGGGTCAGGCTGATCAGCTCGGTGACCCGCAGGCCGCAGGCGTACAGCACCTCCAGCATGGCGCGGTCACGCTGACCGATCGCCTCGGCCAGATCGGGGGCCTGCAACAGCGCTTCGACATCGGCTTCGGACAGCGACTTGGGCAGTGGCCGCCCCAACTGCGGCATTTCCACCAGCAGCGTCGGGTCGACCGCTATCAGCTTCTCGCGCAGGAGATAGCGATAAAAGCCCCGCACCCC
Organism: Pseudomonas cremoricolorata; assembly: GCF_000759535.1. NCBI lineage: Bacteria > Pseudomonadati > Pseudomonadota > Gammaproteobacteria > Pseudomonadales > Pseudomonadaceae > Pseudomonas > Pseudomonas cremoricolorata. The sequence continues at coordinate 224,598 of NZ_CP009455.1, forward strand.
CGAAATGAAACGCGCCGTCGATCGCGGCTTGTAGCCTTGATCCAGACGCCAGGCGAGATGATCGAGAATCGAGTCGCGCCCCGCCTGCGCCAGATCGACACCGCGCTCGTCCAGCCAGCCATTGAACAGGGTCAGGTCGCTCTTGTAGGAGACACGGGTATTGGCGGAAAGACCTTTCTCGAGCCAGAGCGCATCGAGAAAAGGGTCGATCAAGGGGTGGTCCAGTGCAGGCATACAGGCAAGCTTACTCGGTCGGGCGAATCATAGTGGCTCAGCGGCGGCGTCTTCGCCGCTCAAGTGCGGCAGTACCGGCACCGGGCGCTTGTCTTCGTCGATGGCCACGAAGCTGAACACACCGTGGATGGCACGTTCACGGCCATCGAGGTACATGTTTTCGACGAATACATCGACCTGCACTTGCAGGCTGGTGTTGCCCACCTTGATCACGCTGCCAACCAGCTCGACGATGGTGCCGGCCGGAATCGGGTGCTTGAAGTCGATGCGGTCGGTGGAGACCGTCACCAGTGGCAAGCGGCAAAAGCGCGTGGCGGCGATGAACGACACTTCGTCCATCCAGGCCAGGGCGGTGCCACCGAACAGGGTGTTGTGGTGGTTGGTGGTGTTGGGGAATACCGTCTTGGTCACACGGGTGACCGACAATTCGGTACGGCGCTGGATTTCCTGGTCACGCGGCGTCATCGATTGCTCCCATCGCAAGGGTTTACGCGGCAGAGGGTGTTATACGCGGAAAAACCCACGCCCACAAAAAAGCAGCCCGAAGGCTGCTTTTTCTTTCGCATGGCAGCCTGGGCTGCCGGTCAAACTGCACTCAGGACAGTTTTTCCTTGATGCGAGCTGCTTTACCGGACAGGTCACGCAGGTAGTACAGCTTGGCTTTACGCACGTCACCACGACGTTTCACGGCCAGGCTGTCGATCTGCGGGCTGTAGGTCTGGAAGGTACGCTCTACGCCGACGCCGCTGGAGATCTTGCGCACGGTGAAGGCGCTGTTCAGACCGCGGTTGCGCTTGGCGATGACGACGCCTTCGAACGCCTGCAGACGGGAACGCTCACCTTCTTTCACTTTAACCTGGACGACAACGGTGTCGCCGGGTGCGAAAGTTGGGATTTCCTTGCTCATCTGCTCTGCTTCGAGCTGCTGGATGATCTTGTTGGTCATGCTGTGCTCCTAAGATGGATACCGTGATCCACCATCGATACGTTAACTATCGTTCCGCTCTCGGAGGTATTCCTCGAGCAGCTTCTTCTCTTCTCCAGAAAGCGAGCGACTTTCCAGAAGATCGGCGCGACGTTCGAATGTCCTGCCTAAGGACTGCTTCAACCGCCATTGCCGGATGTGTGCATGGTTGCCACTGAGCAACACGTCGGGTACACGCTGATCCGCATACACCTCAGGTCGGGTGTAGTGCGGGCAATCAAGCAGGCCATCGGTGAAGGAGTCTTCCTCCGCCGAACCCACATGCCCCAAAGCTCCGGGCAGCAGTCGTGTAACCGCATCGATCAACACCATGGCCGGCAGCTCGCCACCAGACAGTACATAGTCGCCAATCGACCACTCTTCATCGACATGAGCTTCGATAAAACGCTCGTCGATGCCTTCGTAACGACCGGCGATCAGGATCAACGACTCCTGTTCAGCCAGGCCTTTGACCGCTTGCTGAGTCAGCGTGCGGCCTTGTGGCGAGAGGTAAATCACCTTCGCCGATGCTCCGGTCGCTTGCCTGGCGCTGGCCAGGGCGTCTTCCAGAGGCTTGATCTTCATCACCATCCCCGGACCACCGCCAAAAGGCCGATCATCCACCGTGTGGTGGCGATCAGTGGTGTAGTCCCGCGGATTCCAGCAGGTCAGTTGCAACAACCCCTGCTTCACCGCGCGGCTGGTAATGCCGTACTCGGTAATGGCCGAAAACATCTCAGGGAACAGCGTGACGACTTCTACTCGAAGGTTGCCCATCAGTCAGAAATCCGCATCCCATTCGACCCGCATCACACCTGCTTCCAGGTCGATTGCCAGCACGCATTGCCGGGTATACGGCAACAGACGCTCACGATCATCCAGGCTGCCCGTGCAAGGCTTGACCACTACTACATCATTGGCGCCGGTTTCCAACAGGTGATCGACCTTGCCGAACAGTTGTTCGTCCTGGTTGATGACGCTCAGACCTACCAGTTGATGCCAGTAGTATTCGTCTTCGCTCAAGTTGGGCAAAAGGCTGCGTGAGATACAGATCTCGTAACCGCTCAGAAGACGTGCTTCGTCACGATCGTCTAGCCCTTTGAGTTTCGCGACCAGATCCTTTTGCGTGGAACGGCCACTCACCAGCTCGACCTGTTTGACCGACCCTTCACGCCGAAGCGTCCAGTGACGGTAATCCAACAGGTTTTCAATCGGATCGGTAAAGGAAAAGACCTTCACCTCGCCGCGAACGCCGTGAACCGAAAAAATCTTGCCAACGACGATGAGGTCGTCAGCCATTTCTGGCGTCGCGCTCATACGGTTCAGGCTGCAGCCTTGGCCGCTTCCTTCAGCAGCTGAGCAACGCGCTCAGACGGCTGCGCGCCAACGCTCAGCCAGTGAGCGACGCGATCTTCTTTAACGGACAGGCGAACTTCCTGACCACGAGCGACAGGGTTGAAGAAGCCAACCTGCTCGATGTGGGAGCCGTCACGCGGGTTACGCGAGTCGGTTACGGTCAGTTGGTAGAATGGGCGCTTTTTGGAGCCGCCACGGGCAAGACGGATGGTTAGCATTGAACATCGTTCCTGTAGTCGGTGCTGCAAATCATGATCCCAGCGGGCACACGGGTACCCGAAAGGCCGCATATTCTCAAGGAATGTACGGACTTTTGCAAATGCCTTTTTCAGTTGAATGAAGGCCTGCCTGTCGATCTGCACAATTGGCTGCCTGCCGAAGCGGGCAGCGTTGACCCCGCGGCAGCGGGGATCCTGGACTCGGGCGAACACGCCCAAGCCCTGAATGGGTTACAGCTTCGGCATGCCGCCGCCTGGCAGCATTCCGCCCAGCCCGCGCATCATCTTCGACATGCCGCCTTTGCTGGAGAATTTCTTCATCATTTTCTGCATCTGCTTGTGCTGCTTGATCAGCCGTCCGACATCCTGCACCTGGGTGCCGGAACCCAGGGCGATGCGGCGCTTGCGCGAGCCACTGAGCAATTCAGGATCGCGGCGCTCGGCCGGGGTCATCGAGTTGATGATCGCTTCCATCTGCTTGAACTGCTTCTCGGCCGCGCCCTGGGCATTGCCCATCTGCGACAGGTTGACGCCGCCGATGCTCGGCAGCTTGTCCATCAGGCCACCGAGGCCGCCCATATTCTTCATTTGCAGCAGTTGGTCGCGGAAGTCTTCGAGGTCGAAGCCCTTGCCCTTCTTCAGCTTCTTGGCGAGCTTGTCGGCCTTGGCCTTGTCGATGGTCTGCTCGGCCTGCTCGATCAGGCTGAGCACATCGCCCATACCCAGGATGCGCGAGGCGATACGATCAGGGTGGAACGGCTCGAGGGCTTCGCTCTTCTCGCCCATGCCGATGAACTTGATCGGCTTGCCGGTGATGGCGCGCACCGAGAGGGCAGCACCGCCACGGGCATCGCCATCGACCTTGGTGAGAATCACACCGGTCAGCGGCAGCGCTTCACCGAAGGCCTTGGCGGTGTTGGCCGCGTCCTGACCGGTCATGGCGTCGACCACGAACAGCGTTTCCACAGGCTTGACCGCGGCATGCAGGGACTTGATCTCGTCCATCATGTCGGCGTCGATGTGCAGACGGCCGGCGGTGTCGACGATCACCACGTCGATGTACTTGAGCTTGGCCTCGCGAATCGCCGCCTCGGCGATGGCTACCGGCTTCTGGCTGATATCGGACGGGAAGAAGGTCACGCCGATGTCGTTGGCCAGGGTTTCGAGCTGCTTGATCGCGGCAGGACGATAGACGTCGGCCGACACCACCATCACGCTCTTCTTCTTGCGCTCCTTGAGGTGGCGCGCCAGCTTGCCAGCGGTGGTGGTCTTGCCCGCACCCTGCAGGCCGGCCATGAGCACCACGGCGGGGGGCGCCGCGTTGAGCGCCAGCTCTTCGTTGGCCGCACCCATCAGGCCTTCGAGTTCGGCCTGGACGATCTTCACGAACGCCTGACCCGGGGTCAGGCTGCGCGACACCTCGGTGCCGACCGCACGTTCTTTCACGCTGTTGACGAAATCCTTGACCACCGGCAGGGCCACGTCGGCCTCAAGCAGCGCCATGCGCACTTCGCGCAAGGTGTCCTTGATGTTGTCTTCGGTCAGCTTGGCCTTGCCGGTAACGTGGCGCAGCGTCTGTGACAGGCGGTCGGTCAGGTTTTCGAACATGGTGATCCTTTCAGGCCCAGTAAAGCCGAGGGTGGTCAGGCAACCTGGTCCTCGATGAAAAGGCCCAGGGCACAGCAAGCCGGCGATTATAGCGCAGCGCACCGATTACGCACACCTCGGCGCTGACAGACGCACGCTTCGCTGATCCAGGCCGGCACAGCCGCAGCCACGCCGTCGCAGACTTCCTTGCCCGCCACCTTCTATGCCACACTCCGTTTCTTCAAGGGCTTGCCTGCCAGGACTTATGCTCTCTTCACCCAGCCTCATTCCCAATCTGCTCGCCGCCGGCCTCTACCTGCTGGCGACGCTGTATCACGCCATGCGCATTCGTCAGGGCTCGCGCGCCGACAAGCGCCTGCTGGGCCTGCTCGGCGGCCTGGCCGTGCTGGCCCAGGGCGGCGCACTGTTCTTTCAGCTGAACACTCCGCTGGGCCTGAGCCTGGACTTCTTCAGTGCCGCCAGCCTGATCGCCGTGGCGGTGATTGCCCTGACCCTGCTCGCCTGCCTGAGCATTCCGGTGGAGAACCTGCTGGTGCTGCTGTTCCCGCTTGGCGCGGTGACCGCGCTGCTGGCGCAGTTCGCCCCGGCAGGTACGGTACCGCTGACCAACGAAGAACCGGGCATCCTGGCGCACATCCTGCTGTCGATTCTCGCCTATGGCCTGTTCACCATTGCCGTGTTCCAGTCGCTGCTGCTGTTGCTGCAGGATTACCAGCTCAAGCACAAGCATCCGTCAGGCCTGATCCGCAACTTCCCGCCCCTGCAGACCATGGAAAGCCTGCTGTTCGGCTTCCTCTGGGCTGGCTGGGCGCTGCTCAGTGCCTCGCTGGTGTCGGGCTGGTTGTTCCTCGATAACCTGTTCGCCCAGCATCTGGTGCACAAGACGTCCCTCGCCTGCCTGGCCTGGGTGGTGTTCGGCGTACTGCTGTGGGGCCGTACGCGCCTTGGCTGGCGTGGGCACAAGGCGATCCGCTGGACCCTGGCCGGCTTCTGCCTGCTGATGCTGGCCTATTTCGGCAGCAAGCTGGTTCGCGAATTCATCCTGCACATCTGACCCTTGCCCATGTACACCCTGCCGCATGCCACCCTGCTCGGTATCCTGGCCCTGGCGCTGCTCTGGTCGGTGCTGTTGAGCACGGTCGACGCCGCCGCCCAAATACCCCCCGCCGATGAAGACGACGCTCCTGCGCTGCCTGCCCAGGCCCTGGTGCTTGGCGCCAGCCTCGGCAAGCTGCTGGTGCTGGGCCTGGCCTGCCTGGAGGGCTGGCGCCACTTCAGTGAGCACGGTTTCTGGCTGTCCGGTCTGGGCGCGGCGCTGACCCTGCTGGTGCTCAGCGAATACCTGCCGCGGCGTCTGGCCCGGCGCTACCCGCGCGGCTGTCTGAACCTGGGACGACAAGTGCTGCGCGTGCCGCTCTGGCTACTGCAACCACTGGCCTGCCTGCTAGATGCCTGCGCACGCCTGCTGCTGCGACCGCTGCGCCGGCAGGCCGCCCAAGCCACTGCAGTGGGCGCGACCGACGATCCGTTCGACGACCAAGCCAGCCCCGGCCCTGTGCGCCCTGGCATTTCCCGCGGTGTACAGGCCCTCGAAGGGGTCACCGTCAATGACATTCTGGTACCGCGCAACGATGTCGACGGCATCAACCTCGACGACCCGATCGAACGGATCAGCGCGCAATTGCTGGGCAGCCAGCACACTCGCCTGCCGGTATTCCATGCCGACATCAATCAGGTCGAGGCCGTGCTCAACATCAAGCTGGTGCGCCATTTGCTGAGCGCGGGCGCACTGACCAAGGACGCACTCCTGGCGGCCTGCCATCCGCCCTACTTCATTCCAGAAACCACACCCCTGCAATTGCAGCTGCTGAACTTTCACAAGCAGCAGCGGCGCATGGCGATGGTGGTCGACGAGTACGGCGAAGTGCTCGGCATCGTGACCCTAGAAGACTTGCTGGAAGAAATCGTCGGCGAGTTCGAGCAGGAACAGCACCTGAACAACCCGCACATCGAAACCCAGGCCGATGGCCGCTTCATCATCGACGGCGCCACCACCTTGCGGGAAATCAACCGCTGCCTGGGCTGGCACTTGCCCTGCGACGGCGCACCGAAGACCCTCAATGGCCTGGTCATCGAAGCCCTTGAAAGCATTCCCGAAACCGCTGTGTGCTTGAGGATCGGCCGCTACCGCCTGGAAATTCTCGAAACCCAGGACAACTGCGCGAGCAAGGTGCTGGCCTGGAACGTGGGTTCGTCGCTAGCGGCGCGGCGCTGAGTCCGCTAGTTCGTCGTTGAGCGTATAGCGGTAGCCCACGTCGAGGTCGCCAGCCGCCGGCCTGCTCCAGGTCTTGCGCAGCACGAATTCGAACGCCGGCTCGTACAGCTCGTCGCGCAGCACCGCTCCGGCCAGCACTTGCACCTCGTACCAGCCATTTTCCAGCTCGATCATCGGTCGCTCCGGCGCCTGGTAGCGCGCCAGCACATCACCGAGTGTCTTGTTGGTGAAGTGCTGCAACAACCGCCAGGTGAATAGCAGCACCGCGCCACTTTCCACCTGAAGAATGTACCCGGACCGGCGATGGCGCAGGCTGCTGCCTGCTTCGAGCAACGCCGGCGACTGCCCGTCGAGGGTAAAGATGATGCGATACGGCAGGTTTTCCACCCCTGCCAGCGGCAACACCACCCCTTCGAGCACCGCACGGTCGCCGCTGTCGCCGTGGGTGAAGGCATGGGCCAGATCATCGGGCAGATCGTGATCGTCCTGGAAACGCTTGAGGCGTTGCAAATCGGCGAGCAGGAAATAGTCGATCAGGTCGTTGAGCACGTCGCTGAATTCGTGGCGCATGGCGTTTCCTTCTTGTTCGAGGCGCCGTTGCAGCGCTGAAGGAAAATGTAGCGGATGCCCGCCGCGGTGTCGCGGCGGGCACGGGCTATCAGAACTCGACGCTGACCGCCTGTGCTGCGCGGCTGGCCTTGGCCCGCGCCGCCTCGATGGATTCATCGCGCGCCAGGCACACGCCCATGCGCCGCTGGCCGTCGATCTGCGGCTTGCCGAACAGACGCAACGCGGTATCAGGCTCGCTCAGCGCAGCGCCGAGATTGGCGAAGGCGGTCTGGGTGGAAGTGCCCTGGGGCAGGATCACCGCCGAGGCCGAAGGGCCGAACTGGTGTACCGCAGGAATCGGCAGGCCGAGAATCGCTCGCGCATGGAGGGCGAACTGCGACAGGTCCTGGGAGATCAAGGTCACCAGCCCGGTGTCGTGCGGGCGTGGCGAGACTTCGCTGAACCACACCTGATCCCCTTTGACGAACAGCTCGACGCCGAACAGGCCGCGCCCGCCGAGCGCATCGGTGACCGCCTTGGCCACCCGTTGCGATTCGGCCAGGGCCTTGGCGCTCATGGCCTGCGGCTGCCACGACTCCTGATAGTCGCCTTTTTCCTGGCGGTGGCCGACCGGGTCGAGGAAGGTGGTTCCCCCCACATGGCGCACGGTCAGCAAGGTGATTTCGTAGTCGAAATCGATGAAACCTTCGACGATCACTCGCCCGCCGCCCGCGCGCCCACCTTCCTGGGCGTAGGTCCAGGCGCTCTGCAGGTCGGCGTCGCTACGCAGCAAGCTCTGCCCTTTGCCGGACGAGCTCATCACGGGCTTGACCACGCACGGGTAACCGACATCGGCGACGCCCTTGGCATAGTCTTCGTAGGTATCGGCAAAATGGTACGGCGAGGTCGGCAGGTCGAGGTCTTCGGCGGCCAGGCGGCGGATGCCCTCGCGGTTCATGGTCAGCTGAGTGGCGCGCGCCGTAGGTACCACGGTAAAGCCTTCGCTTTCCAGCTCGACCAGGGTGGCCGTGGCGATGGCTTCGATTTCCGGCACGATGTAATGCGGCCGCTCGGCTTCGATTACCGCGCGCAGGGCCGCGCCATCGAGCATGTTGACCACGTGGCTGCGATGCGCCACCTGCATGGCCGGCGCGTTGGCGTAGCGGTCAACGGCGATCACCTCGACCCCCAGACGTTGCAGTTCGATCACCACTTCCTTGCCCAGCTCGCCGCAGCCACAGAGCAGTACACGGGTCGCGCTCGGCGACAAAGGGGTTCCGATACGGGTCATTAGAGGTCCTCTGAGACGGTCGGGATCGCGTGCAGGAAGCGCTGCCCGGGAGAAAAGGAGCGCCATTCTACACCATCGCCTCCAGGGGTCAGCCGGCCAGCGTCGCCTTACGGGCGCGCCAGCTCATCGCCAGCCACACCGCGCTGACTCCGGCGAACTTCGAGGCCATGGCCGTACCGACCACCGCTGGGGTGAGTGCGCCGATCATGCCGAAGAAGATGAAGGTATCGACCGGAATGCTCAGCGCCGAACTGAGCCAGAGGCGATCACGCAAAGGCCGGCGGGTGATGCTGAACACCAGCCAGTCGATCAGCTCGGAGAGGAAGAACGCCGTGGCGCTGGCCAGCGCGATGGCAGGCTCGGAGGTGATGTACGACAGCACCAGTGCGACCAGCATCGCCAGCAGCGCGCCGTGACCAAAGCGGGTCTGCACCATGTCGCGCAGGATGAACACCAGGCCGCCCCAGGCCGACCAGATGACATCCAGGTGCGGGGCGCTGGAAAAGGCGAAGTTGATCAGCACTACGCTGCTGATATAGGCGATGAGAAAAAGCATGACAGGAGACCTTCGGACAAGCCGCACAGGGTACTGGATTTCCTCGCCCCTGGCAGCTACCGGTCGACCTGCTCAGCCGCCGAGAATCAGCCCCGCCGCCAGCGCCCGCTGATGGCACAGCTGCAATACCTCACGGCGCTGCTGATCGCTCATGCGCGACCAACGGCTGATTTCCTCGACGCTGCGCTGGCAGCCGGTGCAGATGTCCTGTTCATCCAACGCGCAGATACTGACGCAGGGCGAGGCCACTGGACGCGCAGCTACTTCACTCATCGTCAACCACCAGATCGCGCGCATAGCGCTGGGCGTTGGCCACGTAATGGGCAGCACTGGCTTCGAGCATGCGCTTCTGCGCCTCGGTCAGTTCTCGGGCGATCTTGCCCGGCGAGCCGACCACCAGCGAGCCGTCGGGAATCACCCTGCCCTCGGGTATGAGCGCGTTGGCGCCGATGATGCAATGCTTGCCGATCCGGGCACCGTTGAGCACCACGGCGTTGATGCCGATCAGGCTGTAATCGCCCACGCTGCAGCCGTGCAGCATGGCGTTGTGCCCGACGGTGACGCCCGTGCCGAGGGTCAACGGCGAGCCCATGTCGGTGTGCATCACCACACCGTCCTGGACATTGCTGTCGGCGCCGATGTCGATCAGTTCGTTATCGCCGCGCAGTACCGCCCCGAACCAGACACTGGCGCGCGCCTGCAAGCGCACCTTGCCGATCAGCGTGGCGTTGGGGGCAGCCCAGCTGCTGGGATGGGCTTCGACACGCTGATCACCCAAGCGGTATTTCATGACGGATTCCTCACGGTGATGCCGATGACAGGGTGGGCCCCGCTCAGGATTGGACGAAACAGTCCGGCGGCTGGTGCAGGCTGATGCCGGCGTCGTACAGCAGGTTGACCAGCTCGACGATCATGATCGCCGACAGCCCCCAGATCTTGTAGTCGTCGTAGCGGTAGCTGGGCACGTACCAGCTGCGCCCCTGGTAGTCGATGCGGTGAGTGTGTTCGCGCGGGTCCTGGCGGAAGAACGCCAGCGGCACGCTGAACACCGCGGCGATTTCTGCGTCGTTGGGGCGATACTCGACATAGTCGGGAATCAACCCGACGAATGGCGTCACCTTCAGCCCGTGCAGGGAAATCAGCGGGCTCAATGGCCCCAGCACTTCCACCAGACCCGGCGGCAAGCCGATTTCCTCTTCGGCTTCACGCAGGGCGGTGAACACCAGGCTGGGGTCTTCCGGGTCACGTCGACCACCGGGGAAGGCCACCTCGCCACCATGGGTCGACAGGCCTTGGGCGCGCAGGGTCAGCACCAACTCAGGCTCTTCACAACGGGTGATCGGCAGCAGCACCGCAGCTTCCGGGAAGCGCCGGTCGACCTCCATCGACACGGGGCTGTGGCTGCTCATCCGCCGAACAAGCTCATCCAGCATCTGCACACTCTCGGTTCCAAGGCCTGCCGAGCATGATGCACCAAAAGCCGCAAGGCACCCAAGCCCCTGGCCAGCGACGGCTTGCCGTGGCAGACACGCACGCGCCAAGATAGGCGTCTCACTACAGGATTCCCAGCATGAAATTCTGCAGCGCCTGCGGCAACCCGGTCATCCAGCGTATCCCTGAGGGCGACAGCCGGCTGCGGTTCGTTTGCTCGTCCTGTCACACCATCCATTACCAGAACCCCAACATGGTCGCCGGCGTGTTGCCGATCCACGGCAGTCAGGTCTTGCTGTGCCGGCGCGCCATCGAACCGCGCCGCGGCTTCTGGACCTTGCCGGCCGGCTTCATGGAAAACGGCGAGACCCTGGAACAGGCCGCACGTCGGGAAACCGACGAGGAAGCCTGCGCGCGGGTGGATGAGGCGCATCTGTACCAGCTGTTCGACCTGCCACACATCAATCAGGTGCACGTGTTCTTCCGCGCCGAACTCAGCGACCTGGACTTCGCAGTGGGTGCCGAGAGCCTGGAGGTGCGCTTGTTCGAAGAACACGAAATCCCCTGGGACCACCTGGCATTTCGCACCGTGGCGCGCACCCTGCAATGTTACTATCGCGACCGCCTCGCGCAGTCTTATCCGGTCGGCCACGAATACGTGGCGCCGATGAACCTCGCCTCTTCCAACCCTCTTCCCCGGGAATAGCGTTCCATGCGTTGCTTGCTTGCTGTGATCTGCCTGTGTCTTGCTCCGCTGGCCCAGGCCGGCTTCACCGAGACCCTCATCCGCAAGCCGCTCGACAGCGTGGCCACCCCGCCTGCGGGCACCGCGAGCAAGGCACTGACCACCCAGTCGGTGGACAAGATCCTGGTGCTCAAATCCGAACGCCGCCTGCAACTGCTCAGCCGTGGCGAGCCGCTCAAGACCTATCGCATCTCGCTCGGCAAGCAGCCCAAGGGCGCCAAGGAACGTGAGGGCGACAAACGCACCCCCGAGGGTTTCTACTGGATCGACTGGCGCAAAGCCAGCACCCGCTACAACCTGGCCATGCACATCTCCTACCCCAACGTCAGCGACGCCGCCCGGGCTCGCCGCGAGGGCGTGGCGCCCGGCAGCATGATCATGATCCATGGCACGCCGATCAACGAAGACTACCCCGAGTGGTACTTCCACACCCTGGACTGGACCGAAGGCTGCATCGCCATGCGCAACGCCGACATGCGCGAGGTGTGGAGTCTGGTCAAGGACGGCACGATGATCGAAATTCGCCCATGACCTATGGGTCTGAATATGTGCAAGAGGAAAATTCCTACGGTGTTACCACTTTCGGCTGACGCCTAGGTCAGTACGGGACCGCAGCCAGTCCTCACGCCGCATTTTTAGAATCACCGCAAATAAAAAAGTACCACCCGGTACCTGATTGCGGGATTCCTCGATGTCGACGCCCTCCACCCGTTCGCTGCGACGCTTTGGTTCGTTACGCCTTCACGCCACAGGCCTGCTGCTGAGCCTTGTCGTGACCTCCCAGGGCATGGCAGACGATCTGGCCAGCCGTCAGTTGCGCGAGCAACACAATGCCCGACAGGCCGAACAGACCCAGCAGCGCCTGCAACGCTGGCAGCGCGAACGCAGCGAGCCGTCGGCCCCGGCAACGGCCAGCCCTGCTCTCGATGAACCGTGTCAGCCGGTCAGCGGCATCCGCCTGAGCGGCCATCGGCAACTCGACGACGCCCAGTTGCAGCGTATCGTCGAGCCTTATCTGCGCCCCTGCATGGGCGTTGCCGGTATCAATCAGTTACTGCGGGCCATTACCCAGCGCTACATCGACGCGGGTTATCCCATGGCGCGCCCGCTGCTGCGCAGTCAACCACAACGTGGCGAGCCGCTGGATATCGTCATCGTCGAGGGTTTCGTGGAGTCGATCGAGTTCGCCGATGACAGCCTGCCACTGTCGTTGCGCGGAGCCTTTCCCGATCTGCTCGGTGAGCCTTTGCACCTGCCCGACCTGGAACAAGGGCTGGACCAGCTCAACCGCCTGCGCGCCTTCGAGCTGGGCAGCGATCTGCTGCCGGGCGAGCTGGAAGGGGGGACGCGGGTGGTGGTCAAGACGTTGCGGCGGGAGGTGCCATGGCATCTGGACGTCCACCTTGAGAACCGTGGCAGTGATGCGAGCAGCCGTCATCAATTGGGCGTGGGCTTGGGCGTAGACAGCCCGTTCGGACTCAACGGCGACTTGCGTCTGAACCTGCACAGCACGGTATTCAATGCACTAGGGCAAGCTGAGATGACCAGCCTGAGCTACAGCGTGCCTTACGGTCCGTGGCGCTTTGCACTGGGCGCCAGTCAAGGATCTACGGTATCGCCCCAAGTCAATGGCTGGGGACTGGACATTGGCACCCACGGCACCAGTCAAACCGTTCTTTTCACAGCCGAGCGGACCTTGTGGCGCAACCAGCGCGGCTTGCTCAGCGCCGGTGTGCAGGTTAGTCAGGCGCGCCTGCGAAACCGCATCCTCGGCCAACGCCTGACAGTGCAAAGTCCTGATCTACTCAGCATCGACACCGGCCTGACGCTGTTGTGGCTGGAGCACGGTTTGTGGAACGCATCACTGGGCGTCAGACAAGTGCGTCAACGCCTGAGTGACTGGCGTAACCATCGGTCAAGCTCATGGCTGGACAAATACCGCGCCAGCCTTGGCTATTCGAGCGTGGGCAACGCCGACTCCAAACTGCGCTGGAGGAGCGAAGTAGCCCTTCAGTACAGCGCTGAGCGCCTTCCCGCTCTGGAACAACTGAGCCTGACCAGCTACTACGCCGTGCGCGGCTTCCGCCAGCTCAGCGTCAGCAACGCCAACGGCGCTGTCTGGCGCAACACGCTCGACCACACGCAACGGCCCCTGCCCTCCTCCCTACCCGCCCTGCACCTGCGCCCATTCATCGCCCTGGACCTGGGCCTGAGCCGCCGCGCACAGCGCGACACGGCCTACCGCCACCCCAGCGAACACGACTCGCAACGCCTCGCCGGCGCCAGTGCCGGTGTCGAGCTGCTGCTGCCCAAGCACAGCCTGCGCCTGGAATACCAGCAGCCGCTCTACGCCAGCGCCGTACCTCGCAGCGCACTGGAACCCGGTTTCTGGCTGTTCGAGCTGAACCTGAGCCTCTGATTCACCCACAACAAGAGAGACAACCATGACTGACCTCCGTCACCCCCCGCTGCGCGCAGACACCCTGCGCTGGACCATCTTCCTGTGCCTGGCCACCCCCGCCAGCGGCTTCGCCAACCCGGGCCTGGAGGCCGCCGCAGGCCCCGGTGGCACGCCTTTGATCAACCCCGGGCATGGCGTGCCGGTGATCGACATCGTCGCGCCCAACGGCCATGGCCTGTCGCACAACCAGTTCCTCGACTACAACGTCGGCGCTGCGGGTCTGGTGATGAACAACGCCCTGGAGCCGGGTCAGTCACAGTTGGCCGGCGCGCTGGCGGCCAACCCACAATTCCAGGGCCAGGCGGCTTCGACCATCATCAACGAGGTGATCAGCAGCAATGCCTCGCTGGTGGCCGGCGCCCAGGAAATCTTCGGTCGCCCGGCCGACTACATCCTCGCCAACCCCAACGGCATCAGCCTCAATGGCGCCAGCTTCATCAACACCACCCGCGCCGGCTTCCTGGTCGGCAAGCCGCTACTGGACGACCCGCAGCACATCCAGCTCGATACCCTGCACGCCAGTGGTCAGTTGTCGGTACTCGAAGGCGGCGTCAGCCATCCTGGCGGCGCGCTCGACCTGGTGGCGCCGAAGGTGGTTAGCCAGGGTCCGATCGACAATGGCGGCGAGTTGAGCATCATCGCCGGGCGCAACCGCCTGCTGGGTGACTCGCTGGAGGTGCTCGAACACCTGCCGGGCGAGCCGGGTGCCATCGATGCCAGTCTGTTCGGCGCCATGCGCGCCGGGCGCATCCGTATCGTCTCCACCGGCGAGGGTGCTGGCGTACGCCTGGGCGCGCCGCACCTAGAGGCCGATGAGGGCATCAGCGTCAGCTCGGCAGGCGCCCTGACAGTCGAAGGCAGCGCCCAGCGCAAGGCCCACTTGCAGGTCAAGCGCGGCGAACTCAAGCTCGGCGCTGCCGATGATCTTTCGATGAGCGCGGTGACCGGCAGCGCCGATCGGATCGACGTCAGTGCCGGCAAGAAGCTGACCCTCGACGGCAAGACCCGGGAAAAGGTCACCCGGCAGAACGAAGCCTGGAGCAACACGTTTCTCTTCGTCACCAACGAGACCTACAGCAGTGACACCACCACCACCGAGCGCAGCCAGCAAGGGGTGATGCTCAGTGCTCGCGACGAGGTCAATCTCAACGCCGGCAGTGACCTGCGCCTGACCGGTGCCACCGTCGAGGCGGGTCAGCAGGTGAGCGTGAAAGCCGCCGGCGATGTCGACATCGACGCTGCTCTCGACAGTCGCCGCACGCAGGTCGAGGTGCGTCACCGCAAGAACCTCTGGCGCGGTGACAAGGATACCGACCATTACGAGGAAACCGCCGACCCCAGTGTGCTCAAAGGCAATCAGGTGCTGGTCGATGCCGGCGGTGATCTGCACATCAAAGGCAGTCGCCTGGAGGCCGAGCAGCACATGGAGCTCAAAGGCCAGCATGTCGAAGTGGCGGACACCCAGGTACGCGATGAGCGCGGCCTCAAGGACTACCGCGGCGACCTGGTCTCCGGCACCTTCTTCGCTGACCGCCAAGGCAGTGACAGCAAGGCCAGCAACGCGGTGGGCAGCACCCTACGCTCGGAAGGTACGCTCAAGGTCACCGCGCAGCAGGCGACCATCCGCGGTAGCCAGGTGACCAGCCAAGGCGATGGCGTGGTGTACAGCGAACAGGGGCTGCTGGAAGTGAGTTCAGCCCTGAGCAAGCGCGAGCGCAGCGACACGCAAAGCGATAGCCAATTGTTCAGCCTGTTCGGCAGCAACAGCGAGAAACGCCAGAGCGATCAGCAAGTGCTGACCAGCGACGTTAACTCCACCAGCAATCTGCGCCTGGCCAGCGCCGGTGAAATGAAGATCGAAGGGGCGCGTATCGCCGCCGCCCAGCAACTGGAGATGAGCGCCGCTGGCGACCTGACCATCACCAGCGCCGCCAGCACCCACACCGGCGAAAGCCATCAGCAGCAGCGTGGGCTGAACGCATCGGCCGGGCAGACCCGCGAGGCCGACGGTGACAAACCCGGTTCGCGCCAGTTCGAGGCTGGCGTGGGCTATGAAGTGGTCAGCGTCGACGAGCGCACCCGCAGTACGCAACAGACCGGCAGCCAGTTGCAGGGCGCGAACGTTGTGCTCACTAGCGGTGAGACGCTACGTGTGGACGGCTCCAAGGTCACGGCCGAAGCAGGCGATCTGAAGGTCACGGCGCCGCGCATCGAGACCGGCGTCACCCGCAACGAAACCGAGCACGAAGAAACCACAACGCACAGCGGCGGCGGTCTGCAAGTGTCCGGCGGCATCGACAAGCTGGGCAGCCAGTTCGAAGGCCATCGCCTGCAAACCCGCATCGATGAACAGGACAGCACGGTGCAGCGCAGCGAACTGCGCGCCACTGGCGACATTACCCTCGACAGCAAGGAACTGGTCAACGAAGGCGCCCGCATCGAGGCCGGCAAGACCCTGCTGGCCACGGCCGAGCGCATCGAAAACCGCGCTGCCGAAGACACCCACAGCCGCGAGGAAACCATCCGCGACTGGCGCGGTAGTTTGGGCGCCAGCCTGGAATACCGCGACCTGACCCGGCCCATAGAGCGCCTGGTCGAAGGCAGTGAAGCGGCGCGTTTCCAGCAGGCCTCGACGGAAGATGCCATGAGCCCACCGAGCCTGGGCGCCGATGCAGGTCTTGCGCACCTGCGCAAAGACATCGAGCATACCGAGCACACCGCGCAAGTCACCGAATTGAGCGGCGCTGCGGTGCAGGTCAAGGCCGATCAGATTCTCGACATCGGCACCGACTACCGCGCCGATGAGGGCCAACTGCAGATCGATGCGCAAGAGCACCAGATGCTCGCCGCCTACGACCGCAGCAGCCATCGCGAGCACATCCAGCAGATCGACGGCACGCTCAGGGTCGACACCAGTACCGGTCAAGACATCAACGGCCGCATCACCGCAGGCGTGAGCCAGAGCGACACGGCCAGCGAACAGCTGAACGCTCGGGTCGGCAGCCTGCAAGGCCAGACCGGCGTGCAGGTGCAACTGGGCAGCGACGGTCTGTATGAAGGCACTCGCATCGACGGCGGCAGCGGCCCGGTCGTGGTCGAGGCTGCCCAGGGCCTGCAGTTCAGCACCGCGCTGGACAGCGTGAGCAAGGATCACACCCAGTTCGATGGCAGTCTGTGGAGCAAGGGCGGCAACCGCCCAGGCAAGACCGGCGTCGATGTTCGTGGCTACGCCGACTACCCCACCTACCAGTCGCAGGACCGCACAGCCCACGCGGCGCAGATCGATACCAGTGGCGCGGTGACCCTGCGCGGTGGCAGCGAGCTGAACCTCGAAGGTGTCCGCATCGGCACCCGTCAGGCACCCGTGGCGGCGACCACCCTGGAAAGCGCCGGCGTGGTGCAGGTGCTGGCCGGCGCCAACGAGCACAGTGCCAGCGGCAAGACCCTCGGCGGCGGCGCCGAGGTTGCTGCCAGTCAGGGCGCGATGAGCGGTGGTGGTCTGGGCGGTCACCTTACCAACGGCAAGATCGACGAGCAGAGCAGCACCGCGCTCGACCCGAGCATCCACACCAGCGGCACCTTGCGCATCGCCAGCCAGGCCCGGGAAGACCAGGCCATCCATCTGCAAGGCTTGCAGGCCAACGCCAAGGCCATCGAGCTCGAGGCCAGCAAGGGCGGCATGCTGATCGAGTCGTCGGCCAACCTTGAGCGCCGCGACAACCTGGAACTGACCGCAGGTGCCGGCTTCAGCCTGAGCAAGGCCGAGGCGCCCAGCGATGACATCCGTGCCCTGCATGGCCGGGTCAAGGTCGATGTCGACAAGCGCAATGAACACACCTTCAACGACAGCGCGTTGCGTGCCGATCAGGTGACCGTGAGCAGTGCCGGCGATGTCAGCATCGAGGGCGCCCGCATCGATGCCGACCAGGTGCGCGGCAGCGTCGGCGGTGACTTGCTGGTGGCCAGTCGCAAGGACGCGCGCGACAGCACCTCGGTGCAGGTCGATGCCCGTCTGAGCCAGGAAAAGAACCCCCAGGGCTACCTCAACGCCGTCAGCTCCCTGGCCGGTCCAGCGGCGGGCAAGGTCCAGGAAAAGGCTGGCGACACCGTGGCCAGCCTCGACCCGACCTGGTCGCCGACCCTCAAGGTCGACGTGCAGCGTCAGCAGAGCGACGGTGTCGCCCATGCCAGCGCAATCAAGGGCAATCAGGGCATCCGTCTTGACGTAGGCGGCGATACCCGACTGGTCGGCGCGCGTCTGCAGGCGCCGCAGGGCGCAGTGGAACTGGGCGGCGGCAACCTGTCGCTGGAAAACCTGCGGGGCCAGGACTACCGCCGCGACATCAACCTCGATGCCTCGAACTCTGCGGTCGATCTGGGTACGGCGGTGGCTGAAATCACCAAGAACCGCGGCGCGGCCGACGGCGACAATGCCGTGGACCTCGGTCTGATCCGTACCAGCGGTCACAGCAACAGCAGCGAATGGCAGGCGGGCATCATCGAGCAGCGCCGTAGCGAGTAAGCCGCAGTCGTTGTCCACGGCAGATCGTTGCCGTGGGCAATGAGCCAAACCACACCAGTTTCTGTCATCAGCCTTTAACCGCACCGTCACAGAACCATCACACCCCCTGCCTAGAGTCGCGGTTCTCGCAACCCGCCCAAGAACAAGGACACCCCGATGAGTCGAGACAGCGGCGACAACCTCAACCGTAACCGCAGCGCCAACCTGCCCATGGCCGACGTCATGCAGGCCCACCTGAGCCGGCGCAGCATGCTGCGCGGAAGCCTTGGTGCGGCCGTCGCCATGATCGCCGGCGCAGGGTTAGGGGGCAGTCTGCTGGCCCAGGCCGCCAGTCCCACACTCGCCCCGACACGGCCTACTACCGCCAACGGCAAGCCAGTGCGACTGGATTTTACGTCGATCCCAGGCTCGCGCACCGATGCCTGCACCCTGGCCGCCGGCTACAGCGCTTATGTCCTGGCGCCCTGGGGCACCCCGCTGAACGATCAGGCCCGGCCTTGGCAGGCCGATGGCAGCAACACTGCCAGGGATCAGGCAAACGCCATGGGTATGCACCACGACGGCATGCACTTCTTTCCCCTCGATGGACGCAGCGACGATGGCCTGCTGGCGATCAACTTCGAATACATCGACCCGGCGGCCCTGCACCCACACGGTCCGACCAGCACTGCCGACGGTAAGCGTCCTGCCGAAGAAGTGCGCAAGGAAATCAACGCCCACGGTGCTGGTGTGGTCCGCCTGAGCAAGCGCAACGGGCGCTGGCAGGTGATCGACAACGACCCGCTCAACCGCCGCTTCACCACCGCCTCACGCATGCTCATCGCCGGCCCCTTGCGCGGCAGCGAGCACGTCAAGACCCGCTACTCACCCGACGGAACCCACTGCCGCGGCACCAACAACAACTGCGGCAATGGCTATACACCGTGGGGCACCTACCTGACCTGCGAAGAGAACTGGCCGACCATCTTCGTCAACAAGGCGCCGCTGCCCGCCGACCAGGCACGCTTGGGCGTCGCCACCTCCAGCGGCCAGTACCGCTGGGAAAGTGCCGCGGGTGATGCCAGCGAAGCGCAGGACGAGTTCGCCCGCTTCGACATCACCCCACGCGGGGCGGGCGCCGCCGATGACTACCGCAACGAAGCCAGCACCTTCGGCTACATCGTCGAGATCGACCCCTACGACGGCCAGGCGCTGGCCACCAAGCGCACCGCCCTGGGCCGTTTCCGCCACGAAGGCTGCTGCCCAGGCCGTGCCGAAGCCGGCAAGCCGCTGGTCTGGTACATGGGCGATGACTCCAACAACGAGTACCTGTACAAGTTCGTCTCCAGCGCACGCTGGGACCCGGCCGACGCCAATCCCCACGACCGCCTCGCCACCGGCGCCAAGTACCTCGACCATGGCACGCTCTACGTGGCGCGCTTCGATGCCGACGGCAGCGGCGTCTGGCTGGCGCTGGAGAGCACCAGTCAAACCACCGACGGCAGCACCCTTGGCACGCGCTTCGGCGATCTGGCCAGCATCCTGCTCAACACCCGTGGTGCCGCCGACGCCGTCGGTGCAACGCCCATGGATCGCCCCGAGTGGACCGCCGTCAACCCGCTCAACGGCGACGGTTACGTGACCCTGACCAACAACAGCGTGCGCACCCCGAGCACGGTCAACGCGGCCAATCCACGCGGCCCCAACCGCCACGGTCACATCGTGCGCTGGCATGACAGTGACGACCAACGAAGCTTCACCTGGGATATCTTCGTCTTCGGCGGCAACGCCAGCGGCGCCGCCGACATCAACCGCTCGGGCCTGAGCGAACTCAACCAGTTCGCCAGCCCCGACGGCATGCGCTTCGATAGCCGTGGTGTGCTGTGGTTCGAGACCGACAACAGCGAAACCACCCTCACCGACTACACCAACGACCAGTTGCTGGCGGTAGTCCCTACGCAGTTGCTCGACGCCGCCGGTCAACAGGTGCCGATCGACGCCAGCAACCAGGCCGACCTGCGCCGCTTCTTCGTCGGCCCCAATGGCTGCGAAGTGACCGGCATCGCCTTCACCCCCGACAACAAGACGCTGTTCGTCAACATCCAGCACCCGGCCAACTGGCCTAGCAGCGAGCGGGCGACTGACGTCACTGCGCCAGGCCACAGCGTCAGACCCCGCT
This sequence comes from Pseudomonas cremoricolorata, assembly GCF_000759535.1. Classification (NCBI taxonomy): domain Bacteria; kingdom Pseudomonadati; phylum Pseudomonadota; class Gammaproteobacteria; order Pseudomonadales; family Pseudomonadaceae; genus Pseudomonas; species Pseudomonas cremoricolorata. Next base: position 244,966 of record NZ_CP009455.1, read on the forward strand.
CGGCAACGGTGGTGATCCAGCGCGACGATGGCGGTGAGATCGGTACGGCGTGAGACCGGAACAGGCTTCCCGGGCAACCCGGCAGGCACGCTGAAAATGGTTGCACTGCGTTAGGAAGGAGCCTGCTGGGGTGTGGGCCGATGACCTCAAGGGCGAAGGAACGCTCTGATTGATCACGAACCCGTTCCAGCGCCCAACACCTGTTTGCATGATGAGCGCCATTCAACAAGGAGCTCATCATGCACGACACCCCTTCTTTCCATAGCCGCTTCGCCCTCGAACAACTGCAGCGCATCGCTGCGCAGTTCTCCGCCAAGTCGTTCGAGGCGTTGACGGTCGCGGTGTTCGGCCGTCGCGTTTCAGCCGAACAATACCTCAAGCTGCACAGTGATCTGCTCGCCGATGCCTTGCCCAATCCCGGGTACCGAGTACTTGACGACAGTGACGCCAGCGGCGCGGTCTACGATCCGGCAGACGGTACGATCCAGCTGCCGCGCAGTGTCATCGAACAGGCCTTGCAAGACTCGCAAGCCAGCGCACCACTGCTGGTCAGCCTGATCGAAGCATTCGGTGATTACTTGCGGACCGGATTGCACGACAGTGACATCGACCAGGCGGCTGCGGTCGATGCGCTGTTCGAACCCTCTGAACCCAGCACTGCGGGCCAGCGCTATGCTGTGTTCGCCTTGGTACATGATCCCGTTGTGCAGGGCGAACTGGCCTTCGCCGAATACACCAGCAGCGAACTGACGGCCAACTTGATCCTGACCTTGCCAACCAACAGCGCCGCCCCGAGCGAGGTCGATACGGTCGATGCCGCACCGGCTTTGCTGGCCTCTCGTCTGTTTGGGGCAGGAGAAGGTAACGGCACCCATTCGTTCGGACATGGCCGTATCGCCAAGGCGCTGGGCAATGTCGGCTTCACCCGCGAGCAGATCGATGCCATCTACTTCGGCAATTGGCTGCGTGACTACTCGCAATTGGTCGATCCCAAGATCGTTCGCACCCAGGATGCCCCCAAGGATTTCCCCTCCAAGCTATCCAGAGAAGTCCTCACCGAAGTGGTGGATCTGCTGGCACTCAAGGAGTTTCATCACCTGCAGCAAGACGACAGAGGTCGCGCGTTCTACACCGTCACACCCCAGGTGCTCGGCGTGTACAAACCCTCCGAGCATATCGACAATCCACTGACCCTCGATGCCGACGCCAAAGATCCCCGGAGCATCGATCCGGACTTCGAGCCCCTGGTGCTGGCCGACAGCCCGCAGGCTCAGATCGATGAGCAGCGCGCCATGCGCCGACACATCGATGACGCCGTCGACTTCATGTACAACAAGATGATTGAGGCCATGTCCGAAGGCCCAACCCCGAAAGGCTTGCGTGAGTTCGGCGCGGGTCTTCACACCCTCGAGGACTTTTTCGCCCATTCGAACTTCGTCGAACTGAGCCTGCGCAAGGTCGGCCACGACAAGGTGCTGCCCTGGGTCTGCGGGGTCGAGAGTCAGCGCGAACACCCTGTAATCACCGGGCTGTTCGGCGGCCTCGATGTCCTGGCAAGCGTTGCCGAGCCCATGGCCAAGGTGCTGTTCCCTGCCAACGGCCATATCTACAAACCCATCGAACCCGGCGCGCGCAGCGACCAAGAGCAGATGTTGCTGATTCTGCTCAAGGAGCACCCGAATCCGAAGTTGCGCGAGGATCTGGTCACCGCGTTGGAGTTTCGCGACAAACTGGCAGACAACCCACTGCTGAAATACTCCGCGCTCGCCAAATGGGCCCTGACCCTACCGTTGGCGCTGCTCGGTAGCGCACAGGATGTGGTGCTGAAAAATCTGCTGACCTGGGCGGGTGATCAGATCGACGATATCCAGACACTCTTGCAGAACGATCCCAACGTCAAACCCGGCACCTATGCCACTCACTCGCAACTGGCCAAGGACCACGATACGCACCCCTTTCATGAACTGGCCGCATTGCTGGCCGCCTATGCGGTCGAGCGGGTGGGTTGGTCCATGCACGCCTATTGGGCCGGCGATCATGATCGCGATCCGGCCACTGTGGCGAAGAGTTTCATCGGCCACCCGGACGTCGACGACTGGCAGGATGAAATCGTGGCGACGTGGGCGAACGCCCATCCCGACGCGATCACTGCTGGCGAGTCTGCAGACGAATTGACCCGCCGCAAACGCGAAATCAGCGAGCAGGGCCGCGCGCGGCTCAAGGAAATGGATCAGAAACATTCGCTCAACATCATCGATGTCACCGAGGCCGGTGCAGGCTTGATCGGTTGATCGCACGCTGTGGGGCGGGTTACTGCCTTTGCCGGCGAACGTACCGCGCCCTTTGAGCGGCGCTCGAGCGGGCTGCCTTGCGACTGAATGCAGCCCGCTGTCCTCATCCGGCGCAGCGGCCGATAGCAGGGCGACTCGCGAACCAGTCGAGGCCCTGCACTTCGATCCAGAACGGTGCAACGCAGAAGCCATCGATCTGCTGCGCTGGCGCAGCGTGAAGCGCCAGCGGTTGTAGCGCGCAACGCCGCCAGCAGCAGGCGATCAGCGAAGTTCATTGGTCACCTGTACAGCACGCCGAGCCGTGTCGTCAGTCCGGCAGACGTGGTGAACCGCGTCGTAGCGTTTCTTGAAGGTATCCAACGATCCTTGCATTTCAGGCGCTTCGGTCAAGGTGGGTCAACTCAGCGACATCCACATGAGGCTCTGTACGAAGAGTTCTGAGACGCCGGGGAGACGGCGCGCTGCGCCTTGAACTGTCGCGGCACTTGATACAATTAAAACACCGCCGATCCGACAGTCGCAGTATCACGTGCATCGCCCAGTTGACACACTAAAAGTCCACCTGTAGTTTCGCAGCACTGAGGTCTTTTGCCGCAGTAATTCGCCAAGACTGGGATGTCTGCACATGTACTATCATCTCTCTGCTATCCGCTCTTCCCACCGATTCAGCGACAGCTGTTCCCGGGCCGTCCTGGCCGTCTTCAAAAGCAATACCTGGCGTCGCTAATACGCGAAGACAGGTGTTCGTGCCGCCCTGCGGTCACGTCTGATCTGCTCTCCTGAACTCTTACAGCCCATGGCGTGCGCCTGTCTGCCGTAGCGTGCGGTGCGTTATGCCTTGCGTGTGCTCGGCTGTGTTTGCGCACGACATGCCACGCCCGCCGCGTGCGTATGAGCTGATGTTCAGTAATCCCTTCGTTACCCCTGAATAACGTGCTTCCACACGTTATATCTCTTGGCACTTTCTATTTGATAGTGCTCGAACCGCTGCACACTAAATACGGTAATTAACATGACCATTCACTCTATCGCTGTCGATGTATTACGTCGCGAAGAACGCCGGCCTACCGATGCACTTGCCGTGTATGCGCAGGCGACCCAGCAACTGGGCGACGCCTCGGTGTTCATTCTCGAATCCTTGTCCGGGCCGAGCCGCGATCGGCGCGCCACGATTATTGGCCTGGAGCCTCTGTTGGAAGTGTGCATCGATGAGGATCGCGCCTGGCTGCGCGGCTGTGCGCAGTTGTGCGAGCACTTATATGCCAGCCTGCGCCAGCGCGGGGTGAGCATCGATGCGTCGCTGAACATTGCCCTGCCCGACCGCGACGCGGCCTGGGATCTGCTGCGGCAGGTGCAGGCCTGCTTCGAACCTGCGCATCAGGCTCCGGGTAGCCTGGCGTTCTTCGGTTACTTTTCCTACGACTGCGTTCGCCTGATCGAGCGCCTGCCCGACCACACCGAGAAGACCCATCACTACCCGCTGATCGCCCTTTCGGTGTACCAGACACTGGTGTACCTGCACAGCAACGGCACCGTGGAAACACTGATCAACAACCACCCGCTGTGGCCGACCCGTAGCCTGGAAGACTATCCATTTCTCCACGCACAAGCGCCGGCGACTTCGCACTCGGCGCCGCTGTACCCGCAAGTGTTCGAAGAGACCCGCAGCGTGTCCATCGAACAGTTCCTGCAACGGGTGAACGTGGCGATGGAGCATATCCGCGCCGGTGACGTGTATCAGATTCAGCTCGGCCACGAGATCTGCATTCGCTCGACGGTAACGCCCTTTGAGGTCTACAAGAGTCTGCGTCAGCGCAATCCGTCGCCCTACATGTACCTGGCCCACGTCGGTGGCATCGACCTGATCGGCGCCAGTCCGGAGCTGTTCGTACGCATCAAGGATGACCTCATCGAAATGCGCCCGATCGCCGGCACCGTGGGCAAGAAGCCCGGGGTCGACCCCACTGAACTGGTGCGGGAGCTGACGCGCTCGGAAAAAGAAGGCGCCGAACACCTGATGCTCATCGACCTGTGCCGCAACGATATCGGCCGTGTCTGCCAGGCAGGGTCGCTGGAGGTCGATGAATTCATGCGAGTGGAAGAGTACTCGCATCTCTACCACATGGTTTCCAATGTGCGCGGTCTGATGCGTCCGGGCCTGGATGCCTACGACGTGATCAAGGCGTCGTTCCCTGCAGGCACCATGTCCGGTGCGCCCAAAGTCAGGGCCATGCAGTTAATCGAGGGCATGGAGAGCAACCGCCGCGGTATCTACGCCGGGGCGCTGGGTCTGATCGGCTTCGACGGCAGCGTCAACACCGCGCTGTGCATCCGCTCCACCGTGCATGACCAGGGCACCTACCACCTGCGGGCGTCTGCCGGCGTGGTGGCTGACTCGGTCGCCGAACTGGAATGGAAGGAAACCTTGTACAAGATGGGCTCGGTGTACCGGGCCGTGACCGGCCAGGAGATTGCCCTGTGAACGTATTCTTGATCGACGCCTACGACAGCTTCGTCTTCATCATCAGCCAGTACCTCGAACAGTTGGGCTTGGAGACCCGCGTCGAGCGCCACGATACGCCGGACCTGATCGAACGCATCGAAGCCTTCGCGCCGGACTTCTGCGTGCTCGGCCCAGGCCCTGGACATCCTGCCGACGTCGGCTACATCGAGCTGATCCGCTACTTCGAAGGGCGCTTGCCGTTGCTCGGGGTGTGCCTTGGTCATCAGGCCCTGGGCCTGGCCTACGGCGCTCAGGTCGGCCGAGCGCCGCACGTGATGCACGGCAAGGTCAGCACCATCGTCAACGATGGCAAGGGGGTTTATGCCCATACCGGCGGGCAGCCGATCCAGGCGACTCGCTACCACTCACTGATGATCCTCGACCAGGCGCTGCCCGAATGCCTGGAGGTCAGTTCGCGCTCGACCGATGACAACTACATCATGGGCGTGCGCCATCGCTCGCTTGCGGTCGAGGGCGTGCAGTTCCACCCGGAAAGCATTCTCACCGAGAACGGTCTTGAGCTGTTTCGCAGCTTTATTCGCCAGTACGTGCAGTAGCACTTCCCCCACCACGCAAGGATCGCGAACATGTTTCCAATGAAAATCTGGCTTGCCTACACCACTGCCTGCCTGTTGCTGGTGCTCTCACCCGGGCCTGACAACCTGCTCGCTATCGGCCGCGGGCTGAGCCAGGGGCGCCTGGCTGCGCTGGTGTCCGGGGTGTCGTCGGGGATGGGTATCGTGTTTCACATCACCACGGCGGCGCTGGGGCTGACCCTGCTGATCAAGACGTCAGAGGTGGCCTTCTGGGTGGTCAAGCTGATCGGCGCGGGCTACTTGCTGTGGCTGGGGGTCAAGGTGCTGCGTTCGCGCAGCCTGGTGACCTTCACCGCCACCGCGCAGCAGCCGCTGCGCACGATCTTTCTCACCGGCTTCCTGTCGGCCGCGCTCAATCCCAAGCCTGGGCTGTTCGTGCTGGCGTTCATTCCGCAGTTCGTCGATCCGGTACTGGGCTCGGTCACCGTGCAGATGCTGGTCTACGGGCTGTGGTTCGCCCTGCTCACAGCGGTTGGCTTCGCCTTGATGGGGGTCTTCGCCACCCGGCTATCGGGCTGCATCAAAGCGCGGCCACGACTGGCTGATGGGCTGAATATGGGGGCAGGCATGACGTTCATCGCAGCCGGGCTGTCGATTGCGGCGTTGAGTCAGAAGTAAGGGAGGTTTTCAGAGGGCAATAGACGCTGGGCCTGATGATCAGGCCCAGGCGAGTGCTTCAGATGTCCAGCAGCGGCTGGACCTCGTAAGCGGGCGTTTCATACGGGTGGTGCTGGCGCAACGCATCGATCACCGCAGTGATCGCCTCGTCGGCCACCACCAGCTCGACCTTCCATTCTTCCAGTACCTCGACCTCGCCGGCGCGACCGATGAAGGGCTGGCTGCCCTGCATCGGCCGAAACTGGCCCTGGCCCAGGGTCTGCCAGGCGCAATGCTCGTAGTCGCCGATGCGTCCGCCGCCAGCGGCGAACACCGCGGCCTTGACCTGTTCGACATGGCTGTCCGGAACGAAGAAGGCCAGCTTGTACACCGTCAGTCCACCCATACCCGAGCGTTGCGGAACATGCGCATCAGCGCTGCATCTTCCTGCCACTCATCCGGGCGCCACGAGTTCTGCACCGCGCGGAAGACCCGCTCGGGGTGAGGCATCATGATCGTCACGCGGCCGTCACGGCTGGTCAGCCCGGTGATGCCACGGGGCGAGCCGTTGGGGTTGGCCGGGTAGGTTTCGGTGACCTTGCCGTGGTTGTCGACGAAGCGCAGCGCCACGCAACCGGAGGCATCGGCGGCCTGCAGGGCCTGCTCGCTGGCAAATTCCGCATGGCCTTCACCGTGGGCGATGGCGATCGGCATACGCGAGCCGGCCATGCCGTCGAGGAAGATCGAGTTGGATTTCTGCACCTCTACCATGGCCACACGGGCCTCGAACTGCTCCGAGCGGTTACGTACGAAGTGCGGCCAGTACTCGGTGCCAGGAATCAGTTCGTGCAGGTTGGACATCATCTGGCAACCGTTGCACACGCCCAGCGCGAAGCTGTCGCTGCGTTCGAAGAAGGCCTGGAAGGCGTCGCGGGCGCGGCTGTTGAACAGCGCCGACTTGGCCCAGCCCTCACCCGCGCCGAGCACGTCGCCGTACGAGAAGCCACCACAGGCCACCAGGCCCTTGAAGGCTTCGAAATCGACCCGACCGGCGAGGATGTCGCTCATGTGCACATCGATGGCGGCAAAGCCGGCACGGTCGAAGGCCGCGGCCATTTCGACCTGACCGTTGACGCCCTGCTCGCGCAGAATCGCCACCTGCGGGCGCACGCCTTTCTTGATGTAGGGCGCTGCGACATCCTCGTTGACGTCGTAGCCGAGCTTGACCGACAAGCCGGGGTTGTCTTCCTCCAGCAATGCGTCGAATTCCTGCTCGGCGCAGTCGGCGTTGTCGCGCAGGCGCTGAATCTGGTAGCTGGTCTCGGCCCATTGGCGTTGCAAGGTCGAGCGCTTGCCGCTGTAGAGCACCTCGTCGCCCAGGCGCACGTAGATATCGTTGTTGTTGATCGGCTGGCCGATCACGGCAGCGCAGTTCTCGCCAAGGCCGGCGGCGCTGAACTGGCTCAGCACCACGGGGGTGGAATCACGACGCACCTGAATCACCGCGCCCAGCTCTTCGTTGAACAGGACCGCGCAGGCTTTGTCCACGCTGCCGGTGAGGGTCTTGAGGTCGAGGTTCAGGCCGCAGTGCCCGGCAAAGGCCATTTCCAGCACGGTGGTCATCAGGCCGCCGTCGGAACGGTCGTGGTAGGCCAGCAGGTGACCGTCGGCGTTGAGGCCCTGGATCACCGCGAAGAAGGCCTTGAGGTCTTCGGCGTTGTCGACATCCGGAGCCTTGTCGGCCAGCTTGCCGTGGGTCTGCGCCAGGATCGAGGCGCCCATGCGGTTCTGCCCGCGGCCCAGGTCGATGAGAATCAGGTCGGTCTCGCCCTTGTCCATGCGCAGTTGCGGGGTCTGGGTCTGACGCACATCGCTGACCGGGGCGAAGCCGGTGATGATCAGCGACAGCGGCGAAGTGACGCTCTTGTCCTGGCCGGCTTCGCTCCACTGGGTCTTCATCGACATCGAATCCTTGCCCACCGGAATGGTGATGCCCAGCTCAGGGCACAGCTCCATGCCGACCGCCTTGACCGTGTCGTACAGGCGGGCATCTTCACCCGGGTGGCCGGCGGCGGACATCCAGTTGGCCGACAGCTTGATGTCGGACAGTTTGCCAATGCGCGCGGCGGCCAGGTTGGTGATGGTTTCGCCGATGGCCATGCGCCCGGACGCCGGGGCATCGAGCAGGGCCAGCGGGGTGCGCTCGCCCATGGCCATGGCTTCGCCGGTGTAGACGTCGAAGCTGGTCGCGGTGACGGCGCAGTCGGCCACCGGCACCTGCCACGGTCCGACCATCTGGTCGCGGGCCACCAGGCCTGTGATGGTGCGGTCGCCGATGGTGATCAGGAAGCTCTTGCTGGCCACCGCCGGGTGGTGCAGCACGCGCTCGATGCTGTCTTGCAGCGCCAGGGCAGCCGGGTCGAAGGCGTCGCCCAGCTCGGCTTCGCGGCTGACCGAACGGTGCATGCGCGGCGGTTTGCCCAGCAGCACATCGAGCGGCATGTCTACCGGGGTGTTGTCGAAGTGGCTGTCGGTGACGGTCAGGTGCGGCTCTTCGGTGGCCTCGCCGACCACCGCGAACGGGCAGCGCTCGCGCTCGCAGATGGCCTGGAAGCGCTCGAAGTGCTCACTGCTGACGGCCAGCACGTAGCGCTCCTGGGATTCGTTGCTCCAGATTTCATGCGGGGCCATGCCCGGCTCGTCGTTGGGCACGTTGCGCAGTTCGAAGCGCCCGCCGCGACCGCCGTCGTTGACCAGCTCCGGCAGGGCATTGGAAATGCCGCCGGCGCCCACGTCATGGATGAAGGCGATGGGGTTGGCGTCGCCGAGCTGCCAGCAGCGGTCGATGACCTCCTGGCAGCGGCGCTCCATTTCCGGGTTTTCGCGCTGGACCGAGGCAAAATCGAGGTCGGCCGAGCTGGCCCCGGTGGCCACCGACGAGGCAGCGCCGCCGCCCAGGCCGATGAGCATGGCCGGGCCGCCGAGCACGATCAGCTTGGCGCCGACGGTGATTTCACCTTTCTGCACGTGGTCTTCGCGGATGTTGCCCATGCCGCCGGCGAGCATGATCGGCTTGTGGTAGCCGCGTACTTCATCGCCATGCGGGGTGCTGATGGCCTGCTCGAAGGTACGGAAGTAGCCGGTCAGCGCCGGACGGCCGAACTCATTGTTGAACGCCGCACCACCCAGCGGGCCTTCGATCATGATGTCCAGCGCATCGACGATGCGTTCGGGCTTGCCGTAGGCCTGCTCCCACGGTTGGGCGAAACCTGGAATGCGCAGGTTGGATACGCTGAAGCCGGTCAGGCCCGCCTTGGGCTTGGCGCCGCGGCCGGTTGCGCCTTCATCGCGGATCTCGCCACCGGAACCGGTGGAGGCGCCGGAGAACGGTGCGATGGCGGTCGGGTGGTTGTGCGTCTCGACCTTCATCAGAATGTGCACAGGCTCCTGCACCGCGCCGTACTGGCGGGTTTCAGGGTTGGGGAAGAAGCGCCCGGCGACGTTGCCGATGATGACCGAGGCGTTGTCCTTGTAGGCCGAGAGCACGCCCTCGTTGTGCATCTGGTAGGTGTTCTTGATCATGCCGAACAGGCTTTTTTCCTGTGCCTGGCCGTCGATATCCCAGGTGGCATTGAAGATCTTGTGCCGGCAATGCTCGGAGTTGGCCTGGGCGAACATCATCAGTTCGATGTCGTTGGGGTTGCGCTGCAAGCCCTGGAAGGCCTCGACCAGGTAGTCGATTTCATCGTCGGCCAGGGCCAGGCCCAGGTCGAGGTTGGCCTGGGCCAGGGCGGCGCGGCCGCCGCCAAGCACGTCGACTGAGGTCATCGGGCGTGGCTCGGCGTGGCTGAAGAGGTCGGCGGCGTCCTGCAACCGATTCAGCACACGCTGGGTCATGCGGTCGTGCAGTTCGGCGGCGACCAGCGCAGCATCGGCTTCGCTGAGCTCGCCCGCTACGTAGTAGGCGATGCCCCGCTCCAGACGCTGAATGCTCTGCAGGCCGCAGTTGTGGGCGATGTCGGTGGCCTTGCTGGCCCACGGCGAAATGGTGCCCAGGCGCGGCACGACGAGGAACAGGCGGCCCGCAGGCTCCTGCACCGGCACGCTAGGCCCGTACTTGAGCAACCGGCCCAGCACCTGCTGCTGGTCGGTGCCCAGTTCGCCTTCGACGTCGGCAAAGTGGGCGAATTCGGCATACAAACCGGTAACAGCGGAAACTTTCTGGCTCAGTTGCTCGAGTAACTTACCGTGGCGAAAGGCAGAAAGGGCAGGAGCGCCGCGCAGGATCAACATCGTCGGGACAGCCTCAAGAAGGGGTGTGCTTGGAGGCCGTGCATTCTAGCCTAAGTCCACGGCTTTCGGCACCCGCCAGAGGCTAATGCTGCCAAGTGGCCGAATCGGACTTGGGGGTCAGAAAAATGAGCACCTGCGTGGCTTGCCGAGTCTGCCAGCGCTCACTCGCTCCCTGGGCGTGGCTGAAACAGCTCCGATTCCCCTGACCTGCTAGCAGACCTGCCTGTCGTTGTCGAGATATGGCGCGGGCTGGGCTTTGCGTATACTGCACCCCATGTTCGCCCAGACTGCTTTGCGCCAGCGTTGCGCCAGATGGCTCATCGCAACCGGACTCCTCCTGATGCTCGGTGCCTGTGTTGAAAAACCCAGCACACTCGAACGCGTCAAGGATGACGGCGTCCTGCGCGTGGTCACCCGCAACAGCCCAGCGACCTACTTCCAGGATCGCAACGGCGAAACCGGCTTCGAATACGAGCTGGTCAAGCGCTTCGCCGACGACCTCGGGGTCGAGCTGAAGATCGAAACCGCAGACAACCTCGACGACCTCTTCAGCCAACTGGGCAGCCCTTCAGGTCCGGTGCTGGCCGCGGCGGGGCTGGTGAGCAGCGAAAAACGCACGACCCAGGCCAGGTTCTCCCACCCGTATCTGCAAGTAACGCCACAGGTCATCTACCGCAACGGTCGCCCGCGTCCGACCCAGCCCAGCGGGCTGGTGGGCAAGAAGATCATGGTGCTCAAAGGCAGCAGCCACGCCGAACAGCTGGCCGCGCTCAAGCAGCAGTATCCGGGGCTGGAATACGAAGAGTCGGATGCGGTGGAGGTGGTCGACCTGCTGCGCATGGTCGACGAAGGGCAGATCGACCTGACCCTGGTCGACTCCAACGAACTGGCGATGAACCAGGTGTACTTCTCCAACGTGCGCGTGGCCTTCGACTTGGGCGATACCCGCGACCAGCGCTGGGCAGTAGCCGCCGGCGAAGACGACAGCCTGCTCAACAAGGTCAACGACTTCATCGACAAGGCGCAGAAGGACGGCACCTTGCAGCGCCTCAAGGACCGCTACTACGGGCATGTCGACGTGCTTGGCTATGTCGGCGCCTACACCTTCGCCCAGCACTTGCAGCAGCGCCTGCCCAAGTACGAAAAACACTTCAAGGCCAGTGCCAAGGTCGAGCAGGTCGACTGGCGACTGCTGGCCGCCATTGGCTATCAGGAATCGATGTGGCAGCCGGAAGTCACCTCCAAGACCGGCGTGCGCGGGCTGATGATGCTGACCCAGCGCACCGCCCAGGCCATGGGCATTTCCAACCGCCTCGATGCCCGCCAGAGCATCCAGGGCGGGGCCAAGTACTTCATGCTGGTCAAGGACCAGCTCGACGACAGCATCAAAGAGCCGGACCGCACCTGGTTCGCCCTGGCCGGTTACAACGTCGGCAGCGGCCACTTGGAAGACGCCCGCACCCTGGCCAAGCGCGAAGGGCTGAACCCGAACAAATGGCTGGACGTGAAGAAAATGCTGCCGCGTCTGGCGCAGAAGCAGTGGTACAGCAAGACCCGCTATGGCTATGCCCGTGGCGGTGAGCCGGTGCATTTCGTCGCCAACATCCGCCGTTATTACGACATTCTCACCTGGGTAACCCAGCCGCAGCTCGAAGGCCAGCCGGGTGAAGGCGGTTTGCATGTGCCGGGGGTGAACAAGGACAAGCCGGCGGACGCGGCGCAGCCTTGAGTGTCGGGCCGGTAGGGGGGTGGGCCTGCTGCGCAGGCCATCGCGGCTAAAGCCGCTCCTACAGGGATCGTGGAGACGTCGGGATTCGCGCTCCTGTAGGAGCGGCTTTAGCCGCGATGGGCCGCGAAGCGACCCCAGTTCAGGCGGTCACCCGCTCCTGCTTGCACCCCTCGCATCGAAGCGCCCCCCTCACCCCTTCCCCCGCCGCGCCTTGAAGAACTCGCTCAGCACCCGCCCGCAGTCCTCGGCCAAGACCCCGCCCTCCACCATCACCCGGTGATTGAGAAACCCCTGGGCGAAGAACTGTCCCTGGCTCTGCACCACGCCGGCCTTGGGTTCGCTGGCGCCGTAGACCACGCGCGCCACGCGGGCGTGGACGATCAGCCCGGCGCACATGCTGCACGGCTCGAGGGTCACGTACAGGGTGCTGCCCGGCAGGCGGTAGTTGCTCGCGGCCTGGGCGGCGGCGCGGATGGCGACCATTTCGGCATGGGCGCTGGGGTCGCTGTCGAGGATGGGACGGTTGAAGCCCTGGCCAATGACCTCGCCATCGTGCACCAGCACCGCACCGACCGGTACCTCGCCCAACGCCGCGCCTTCGGCAGCCAGGGCCAGGGCCAGGCGCATGAATGCCTGATCACGGCTGCGATCAATGATCTGCGGGCGCATCACACCACCGCGATCGCGGCCATCAGGCCGGTTTCCATGTGGTCGATGACGTGGCAGTGGAACATCCAGGTGCCGGGGTTATCGGCCACCAGGGCGACCTGGGCGCGCTCGTTCTTGCCCAGCAGGTAGGTGTCGGTGAACCAAGGCTCACGGATCTCGTGGCGGTTGGAGTTGATCACCTTGAAGCTCATGCCATGCAGGTGGATCGGGTGCTGGTACTGGGTCATGTTCTTCAGTTCGAAGATGTAGCTCTTGCCCTTCTGCAGGGTGGCGATGGGGCGGTCGGCACAGGTCTTGTCGGTAATGTCCCAGGCCTGGCCGTTGATCTGCCACAGGCTCGGCGGACGGCCATTGTCGGTGTCCACCGAGACCTTGCCGGCCCACTCGAAATTGAAATTGAGCTTCTCGGCATTGTCCAGGTCGGGCTCGGCAATCGGGTTGGCCGGCAGTGCCTTCGGCCAGTCGCCGGGCGCCTGCTCGCTGGGCACCGAGCGCAAGGTGCCGAGGCGCACGAAGCCGTCGCGCAGGGAAATCTCTTCGCCGGCCTGGGGAATGCGAATGGCCAGGCAGATACGCATGCCCGGGCCGAGCCAGTAGTCGTCCTCCAGCGGCCGCGGGGTGATCGGGTTACCGTCCAGGGCGTAGATGCGCGCCTCGCAATTGCCGCGCAGGTTGATGCGGTAGGTCCAGGTGTTGTCGAGGTTCAGCAAACGCACCCGTACCACCTGCCCGGCCGGCAGTTCAGTCACTGCATCGGCCGCGCCGTTGATGGTGATCAGCCGCCCGGCAGTGCCGTTGCGCGCTGCCTCGCGGGGTACGCTGAAGGGCATGAACGCGCCCTGCTCGTCGACGTGCCAGGTTTTCAGGCTCAACGTGCGTTCGTGGGCGAAGCCGGTGGGTTCGCGTTCCTCGACGATCAGCGGGCCGACCAACCCGCGGCCCAGTTCTTCGGAACTGCTGACATGGGGGTGATACCAGTAGCTGCCGGCGTCCGGTACACGGAACTTGTAGTCGAAGTATTCGCCTGGCTTGACCGGCAATTGCGACACATACGGCACACCGTCCATCTCAAGCGGCAGGCGGATACCGTGCCAGTGAATGGTGGTTTCCACCGGCAGATGGTTGATGAAGCGTACCCGCAGCCAGGTGCCCTGACGCACCCGCAACTCGGTGCCCGGCGCCGATGGGCCGAAGGCCCAGGCTTGGGTCTTGAAGCCTGGCACCAGTTCGACATCCAGCGGCGCCGCGATCAGCTCGTAGTCGTGGCCGGCGTTGTCGTCTTCGACCTTGCCGAGCCAGTAGCGCGCCGCGCCCCCTGCGCCCAGGCCTACCACCACCAGGCCACTGAGGCCCATGAGCATTTGTCGACGGGTTACGGACATCGGTGCGGGTACCTCGTAAGGCCAAATCAATTTGCCAGCATGGCCGGCGATCAAGGGCGAATACGATACACCTGCATTTGCGAAAGATTAAGTGAACTCTGCCCGCGGCGAGCGCGAGGCCCGCCTGGCAAGGGGTCTGGATCAATCAGGGAAGTGCTGCTGGGCGATTTCCACCACCTGCTGCTCGTTGATCGGCGCCAGGGCGGCAACGGCCCACAGGTCGAACGCCGGGTAGGCGCGCTGGATCGGCAGCACCATGTCGAAGCCGGCCGCCTGCAGCGAGGCGGTCAGCACCTTCTTGGTGAAGCCGCAGCGGTGAGCCATGTACAGGTTGCCGTTGGCCATGGCCGGACGATGGCCGTAGAGAATGTCGATCGGCGCGATGGGCCCGGCAGGCGAGCGGTAGGCTTCGTCGGTAAGTTTGTCTTCAGCCACCAGCGCGCACACCGATTGCAGGTCCGGACAGGTGATGACCACGAACCCGCCCGGCTTGAGCACACGCTTGAACTCGGCCAGGGCCACCGGCACTTCATGGGGGTAGAGGTGCTCGATGTTGTGGCTGGAAAACAGCGCATCGACCGAGGCGTCGGGCACCTGGGACATGTCGGTCATGGTGCCGAGGATGTCCGGGTTGACGCTCTGGTCGATGTCGAAGCGCAGTTCCTGCCAGTCGTCAGTGGCAAACCCTTTGGTGGTACCGCTCTTGTTCTTGGGACCGCAACCGACATGAAGGAAGGTTTTCACTGATGGGTACTCGCGCAGAAGTGCCAGGAAAGAAGAACGTCAGCGCCCTTGCCAATGGGCGAACGAACGCAGCGTCCCGCGCACACTAGTGGCGCGTCGATCACCGGTCAAGCGCCCGCCCCGGCCTCGCCTCACACGCGTCAAACCCGCGTCGCAGAGCCAACGCCGTAGCTGCGATGACCGTTGTTTTACAAGCTCAGCCTATAGATAGCTTGCTTTTTATAACCAAAAAGCTGGAAACGGCAAAACGCCATCAATAAATGGTCTTAAGGTTTTCAACGGCCAGGTCGCTAAACGACGTGGGGGGATATCCATTCCCGGCCCAAGGCTACGGCGACAACGCTGGCAGCGCACAGAAACCTTAGACAGGATGCGTTCATGAGCTACATCTCTTCGTTGACCCCGGCGCAAGTCGCTGCCTTGAGTACGGCCACCATCGCCCGCTTGGCGACCCAGGATATCGCCGCCCTGAGCACTGCCCAGATCGCCCAGATGACCACAGCGCAGATCGCCGTGATCAGCAAACCCAACATCGCCGTGCTGTCGGCCACCCAACTGCCGGCACTGACCACCGCGCAGATCGTCGCCCTGACCACCGCCCAGGTGACCGCGCTGAAGGCCACCCAGGTCGCCGCACTGACCACCACCCAGGTCGCCGCCCTTGAAACCGCTGACCTCGCCGCCCTGCCGGTGATCAGCATCGCAGCGCTGACCACCGCGCAGACCGCCGCGCTCACCACCGACCAGGTCGTGGCGCTGACCACCGCGCAAGTCGCGGCGCTGAAAACCACCCAGGTCGCCGCACTGACCACCGCACAGGTCGCGGCCATGCAGACTGTCGACATCGCTGCCCTGACCACCGCCGGCGTCGTGGCGCTGACTACCGCGCAGGTCGCAGCGCTCACCACCGCTCAAGTCGCCGCGCTCAAGTCGACGCAGATCGCCGCCATGGAAACCGCCGACGTTGCCGCGCTGACCACCGCGCAGATCGTGGCGCTGACCACCGCTCAGGTTGCCGCACTGAAGACCACCCAGGTCGCAGCGTTGAGCACCGCGCAGATCGCCGCGCTGGAAACCGCTGACATCGCTGCCCTGCCCGTCACCAGCGTTGCCGCGCTGACCACGGCCCAGGCCGCAGCCCTGACCACCGACCAGATCGTGGCCCTGACCACCGCCCAGGTCGCCGCCCTCAAGCCAGCCCAGGTGGCCGCACTGAGCACCGCCCAGGTGGCCGCCATGCAAGCCGTCGATATCGCTGCGCTCAGCACCGCCGGTATCGTTGCGCTGACCACCGCCCAGGTCGCGGCACTGACCACCGCACAGGTCGCCGCGCTCAAGGCCAACCAGGTCGCGGCCATGGAAACGGCTGATATCGCCGCTCTGACCACCGCCCAGGTGGTGGCGCTGACCACCGCTCAGGTCGCGGCACTGACCACGGCACAAGTCGCCGCCCTGACCACCACGCAAGTGGCCGCCATGGAAACCGTCGATATCGGCGCACTGACCAACGCCAGCGTCGTGGCACTGACCACCGCCCAGGTCGCGGCGCTGACCACCGCGCAGGTGGCGGCACTCAAACCGACGCAAATCGCCGCCATGCAGACCGTCGACGTCGCCGCCCTGACCACCGCCCAGGTGGGGGCCTTGACCACCGCGCAAGTGGCTGCGCTGACCACCGCCCAGGTCGCCGCGCTCACCACCACGCAAGTGGCCGCCATGGAAACCGCCGATATCGCCGCCCTGCCGGTGACCAGCGTCGCCGCCCTGACCACTGCGCAGACTGCCGCGCTGACCACCGCTCAGGTGGTGGCGCTGACCACCGCGCAAGTGGCCGCGCTCAAGCCTGCCCAGGTAGCCGCGCTGACGACTACTCAAGTCGCCGCGCTGCAAACCGTCGACGTGGCGGCCCTGAGCACGGCCGCCGTCGTGGCCCTGACCACTGCCCAGGTTGCCGCACTGACTGCCGCTCAGGTCGCCGCGCTCAAGCCAAGCCAGGTTTCCGCCATGGAGACTGCTGATGTCGCGGCGCTGACGACCGCCCAGGTAGTCGCCCTGACCACTGCGCAAGTGGCAGCACTCACCACCGCGCAAGTGGCCGCGCTGACCACCGCGCAAATCGCCGCGATGGAAACGGCTGACGTCGCCGCCCTGCCAGTGAACAGCGTTGCCGCGCTGACCACCGCCCAGACCGCAGCCCTGACCACCGCGCAAGTGGTCGCCCTGACCACCGCTCAGGTGGCCGCACTCAAGCCAACGCAAGTGGCTGCGCTGACTACCGAACAAATCGCCGCCATGCAGCCGGTGGATGTCGCCTCGCTGAGCAACGCTGCCGTGGTTGCATTGACCACCGCTCAGGTCGCCGCGCTGACCACCGCCCAGGTGGCAGCACTCAAGCCAAGCCAGGTCGCGGCCATGGAAACCGCCGACGTCGCAGCGCTGACCACCGCCCAGGTCGTGGCACTGACCACTGCGCAGGTGGCCGCCTTGACCACCGCCCAAATCGCCGCACTGACCACCACGCAAGTGGCGGCCATCGAAACCGCCGACATCGCTGCCCTCACCACCGCAGGCGTGGTGGCGTTGACCACCGCTCAGGTCGCGGCCCTGACCACGGCCCAGGTCGCCGCGCTCAAGCCGGCGCAAGTGGCAGCGATGCAGACCGTCGATGTCGCTGCGCTGACCACCGCGCAAGTGGTGGCCCTGACCACCGCGCAAGTCGCAGCCCTCACCACGGCGCAGGTCGCGGCCCTGAGCACCGCCCAGGTGGCGGCCATGGAAACCGCCGATGTTGCCGCATTGACCGTCAACGGCGTCGCCGCATTGACCACCGCGCAGACCGCCGCGCTCACCACTGCACAAGTGGTGGCGCTGACGACCGCGCAGGTGGCCGCGCTCAAGCCGGCGCAGATTGCCGCACTGACCACCACGCAAGTGGCAGCGCTGCAAACCGTTGATGTGGCGGCGCTGACCACCGCCAGCATCGTCGCCCTGACGACTGCCCAGGTAGCGGCACTGACCACTGCGCAGATCGCTGCGCTGAAGCCGACCCAGGTCGTCGCCCTGGAAACCGCTGATGTCGCCGCACTGACCACCGCTCAGGTGGCGGCCCTGACCACGGTCCAGGTCGCTGCCCTCAAGCCCACGCAGATCGCCGCACTGACCACCGCGCAAGTGGCGGCCATGGAAACCGTCGACGTCGCTGCGCTGACCACCACCAGCATCGTCGCCCTGACCACCGCGCAGGTGGCGGCGCTGACCACCGCTCAGGTCGCCGCGCTCAAACCGACGCAGATCGTTGCCATGGAAACCGCCGACGTCGCCGCGCTGACCACCGCTCAAGTGGTGGCGCTGACCACGGCCCAGGTGGCCGCGCTCAAGCCCACGCAAATCGCCGCCCTCACCACCGCGCAGATCGCCGCGATGGAGACCGCTGACATCGCCGCCCTGCCGCTGGGTAGCATCGCCGCACTGACCACCGCACAGACCGCGGCGCTGACCACCGCGCAGATCGTCGCCCTGACCACCGCCCAGGCCGGTGCGCTCAAGCCTGCTCAGGTCGCCGCACTGACCACCACGCAAGTGGCGGCCATGCAGCCGGCTGATCTGGCTTCGCTGAGCAGCGCAGGCATCGTTGCACTGACCACCGCGCAGGTCGCCGCCTTGACTACCGCCCAGGTCGCGGCGCTGAAACCGACACAGATCAGCGCCATGGAAACCGCTGACGTCGCGGCCCTGACCACCGCTCAGGTGGTGGCCCTCGGCACTGCCCAGGTCGCCGCGCTGACGACCGCCCAGGTGGCGGCACTGACCACTACCCAAGTCGCGGCCATCGAGGCCGTCGACATCGCCGCGCTGACCACGGCCGGAGTCATCGCCCTGACCACCGCACAGGTTGCGGCGCTGACGACCGCGCAAGTGGCCGCCCTGAAACCGGCCCAGATCGCGGCGATGCAAACCGTGGATGTCGCTTCGCTGACTACCGCGCAGATCGTTGCGCTGACCACCGCCCAGGTCGCCGCACTGACCACGGCCCAGGTGGCAGCCCTCACCACCGCCCAGGTCGCCGCGCTGGAAACCGCTGACCTGGCCGCCCTGCCGGTCAACAGCATCGCTGCCCTGACCCCTGCACAGACCGCCGCGCTGACCACCGACCAGGTCGTCGCCCTGACCACCGCACAGGTTGCGGCGCTGAAACCGGCCCAGGTTGCGGCCCTGACCACCACGCAAGTGGCGGCCATGCAGACCGTCGACATCGCAGCCCTGAGCACCGCCGGCATCGTCGCGCTGACCACCGCCCAGGTGGCCGCGATGACCACCGCTCAGGTCGCTGCGCTGAAACCGACGCAGATCGCCGCGATGGAGAACGCCGACCTGGCCGCCTTGACCACCGCCCAGGTGGTCGCGCTGAGCACTGCCCAGGTGGCCGCGCTCAAGCCGACGCAGATCGCAGCCCTCACCACCACGCAAGTGGCGGCCTTGGAAAATGCCGACCTGGCAGCCCTGAGCAACCCACAACTGGTGGCCCTGACCACTGCCCAGGTCGCCGCACTGACCACCGCACAAGTGGCCGCGCTGAAACCGACGCAGATCGCTGCGATGGAAAACGCCGACATCGCTGCATTGACCACCGCTCAGGTGGTGGCGCTGACCACCGCGCAAGTGGCCGCGTTGACCACCGCCCAGGCCGCAGCGCTGACCACCACCCAAGTGGCCGCGCTGGAAACCGCCGACGTTGCGGCGTTGTCGCTGGCCAGCGTGGCGAGCCTGACCACCGCGCAGACCGCAGCACTGACCACGGCCCAAGTGGTGGCACTGACCACCGCGCAAGTGGCGGCGCTCAAGGTCACGCAGATCGCTGCGCTGACCACCACGCAAGTGGCGGCCATGGAAACCGCTGATGTCGCGGCGCTGACCAACGCTCAAGTGGTGGCGTTGACCACCGCCCAGGTGGCGGCGTTGACTACCGCGCAGATCGTCGCGCTCAAGGCGACCCAGTTCGCGGCCATGGAAACCGCTGACATCGCAGCGCTGACCACCGCGCAGATCATCGCCATCGAAACCACCGACATGGCCGCCCTGACCACCGCGCAAGTGGCCGCGCTGACCACCACCCAGGCGGCAGCCCTGACCACCGCGCAGTTGTCGCACCTGTCGATGACCCAGGTCGATGCCTTCACCACCGCGCAATTGCAGGCCATGAGCGCCGGCCAGATCGATGCCCTGGCCCTGTCGACCCCGCTGGTGCTCGACCTCAATGGCGACGGTGTGCAAACCCGCCACCTGAGCAATGGGGTCAAGTTCGACCTCAACGCCGACGGCCACAAGGAAACCACCGGCTGGGCCAGTGGCGGTGACGGCCTGCTGGTGCTCGACCGCAACGGCGACGGCCTGGTCAACGACGGCTCGGAGCTGTTCGGTTCGGCCTTCCGCCTGCCCGACGGCTCGCTGGCCAAGGACGGCTTCGAAGCCCTGGCCAGCCTGGACAGCAACCACGATGGCGTGGTCAATGCCTCCGACGCGCTGTTCGCTGCCCTGCAAGTATGGGTCGATCGCAATAACGATGGCATCACCGATGCCGGCGAGCTGCACAGCCTGAGCGACCTGGGCATCACCCAGTTCAACCTCGATGTGAGCAAGACCGCCGAGCTCAACCACGGCAACCTGATCGGCCTCAACGCCAGCTTCGAAACCAGCGATGGCCAGAGCCACAGCATTGCCGACGTGTGGTTCCGCACCGACGGCAACAGCGCCCAGGCCATCGACCTGAGCCAGCGTGACGGGCAGACCGTGGCGCATGTCGATCTGGCCGCCAACGGCGCCCAGGCCACCAGCCTGACCCTCGATGCCGCAGCCGTGGCAGCGCTGGGCCAGGCCGTGCAGGGCGATGCCGGCAACGGCGCCGCAGCGCCAGTGCAGTTGATCGTCGACGGCGCGCACAACGACAGCGTCAACCTCAATGGCGATGCCGGTCAGTGGCAGGCGGCGGGCACCACCGAAGTCGATGGCGCCAGCTACAACGTGTTCAACGACGGCGATGTGCAACTGCTGGTCGCGACCGATGTGCAGACTTGGATTCACTGATCGTCAGTGGTAAACCTTGACTGACCTGATACCGAGCTCGAAAGAGCTCGGTATTTTTTTATTGGCGGAGAACCTGGCGCCATGCCTACAGACATCCTTCACAGCCCCGACCTCGACGCGGTGCTGGCAGCCGCCCTGCAACTGGCCGAGCGCGCCGCGCTCGAACCCATGCGCCTGCTGGAAACCGCCGAGCGCCTCAATGCCGCCCAGCGTCCGCGTGATGTGGCCGTGCTCTATCAGCACTGGCTGCGCCATTGTCACTCGTCGGTCAACTACATCATTCAGTTCAACCTGGGCGCGACCCTGACCGGGCTGGGCGAGCTGGCCGAGGCCGAGCACGCCTACCGCGCCGCCATCGCGCAAAACCCTCAGTTCGCCCAGGCCTGGTTCAACCTCGGCGCCCTGCAAGAGCGCCAGCAACAGTCGCAACAAGCGCTGGCCACCTGGCAAACGATGCTCGACCAACGCCTGGTCGAGGCCGAACACAGCCGCGAGCTGTACCTGATGACCTGCAACGCCCTGGGCCGACTGTCTGAGGAAACCCGTGCGTTCGCCGCCGCGGAAACGGCGTTGCAGGCCAGCCTGATCGCTGCGCCCGCGCAGCCGAAGGTCATTCAGCATTGGCTGCACCTGCGCCAGAAACAGTGCGTCTGGCCAGCCTTCACCACCTTGCCGGGCGTGACTGCCGGCGAACTGCTCAAGGCCGCCTCGCCCTTGGCGCTGCTGGCAGCCAGCGACGATCCGGGCCTGCAACTGGCAGCGGCCATGCGCTTCGTTCGTGAGCGGGTCAGGCAATCGGGCGTGGCCCTGGCGCCGGCCCAGGGCTATGCGCACACGAAACTGCGCATCGGCTTTCTGTCATCGGATTTCTGCCTGCACGCGGTGTCGCTGCTGACCGTCGAGCTGTTCGAGCTGATCGACCGCAGCCAGTTCGAGGTGTATGGCTTTTGCTGGAGCCGCGAGGACGGCTCGGCCCTGCGCCAGCGAGTGCGCCAGGCGATGGATCACTTCGTGCCCATCGGCGCGCTGGATGACAACGCCGCAGCGAACTGCATCCGCAGCCATGAAATCGACATCCTCATCGACCTGCATGGCCTGACCGCCGGGGCCCGCCCGGACATCCCCGCCCAGCGTCCGGCGCCGGTGCAAATGACGTATCTGGGTTTTCCCGGCAGCACCGGCCTGCCCGGCATCGACTACGTCATCGCCGACCAGTACCTGATTCCCGATCGGGAAAAGCCTTACTACAGCGAAACCCCGCTGTACCTGGCGCAGATTTACCAGTGCAGCGACCGCCAACGCCCGGTGGCCGAACTGCCCAGCCGCGCCGACTGCGGCCTGCCGGCCGAGCGCTTCGTGTTCTGCTCGTTCAACAACAACTACAAATTCAACGAAGCGGTGTTCGACTGCTGGATGCGCATTCTCAAGCGTACCCCGGGCAGCGTGCTCTGGCTGCTGGCCGACAACCCCTGGGCCCAGGGCAACCTGTGCGCCCGCGCGGCCGAACAGGGCGTCGATGCGCAGCGCCTGCTGTTCGCCCCACGGGTGGCGCCGGCGCAGTACCTGGCCCGCTACAGTGCCGCCGACCTGTTCCTCGACACCTACCCGTTCAACGCCGGCACCACCGCCAACGATGCGCTGTGGATGGGCCTGCCGGTACTGACCCGCTCGGGCCGCACCTTCGCCTCGCGCATGGCTGGCAGCCTGCTCACCGCGCTGGGCCTTCCGGAACTGATCTGCCAGTCGCTGCAAGCCTATGAAGACCGCGCCGTGGAGCTGGCGAGCGACCCGCAGCGCCTGGCCAGCCTGCGCCAGCGCTTGCGGGCCGGACGCGAATCGTCGGTGCTGTTCGACACGCCACGTTTCGTACGAGACTTCGAGGACGCGCTCAAGCGGGTGGCGGTGAGACAACCGCCGGCTCAGGACTGAGCCGGGTCACGGCCAGCTCATCTCGCCCTTGGCGACCTTGGCGCTCAGCTCCAGCGCGCTGTCGTCGGCAAGGCGCGGGTAGCGCAATTTCATTGCCGCGATCAGCTCGACGGCATCACGCGCCTTGCTGGCTTCGTCATCGAAATCGCGAATGTACTGGGCGGTGAACTGCACCGCGCGCACGTCGCGGGTGCTTTCACCCAGGTAATGGCCCGGAATCACCGTGCGCGGCTGCAGCGACTCGATGCGCTCCAAGGTGCTCAACCAGTCGACATGGGACTGCGCCGACTGCGTGTCGGCCATCCACACGTGCAGACCCTGCGAGACCACCACGCCACCGGCCACCGCAGCGATCGAAGGAATCCACACGAAACTGCGCTCGGCTTGCGGCCCATCGAGGCCGACCACCTGTATGGCCTGACCTTCCAGAATCAGCCGGTCACCCTTGAGCACCTTGGGTGCGATCAGCCGCTCGGGGGCGTCGGCGCCGAGCTTGGGCCCCCAGAACAGGCGCTTGGCATTCATGGTCTTGCGGATGTACTTGGCTGTCGCCGGCGAGGCCAGCACGGGCGTGCGCGGAAAGGCCCTGAGTACGGTGTACAGCCCGAAATAGTAGTCTGGGTCGCCATGGCTGATGTAGATGGCCTTGAGACGCTTGCCGCTGGCCTTAAGTCGACGCACCAGTTGCCTGGCCTGGGTTTTGCCGAACTGCGCGTCGATCAGCAGCGCGTCGCGCTTGCCACTGATGATCACCGAGCTGACCGGAAACAGCGCGTCCTTACCCGGGTTGTAAACCTCAAGCTGCAGTGGCTCGGCGGCAAGCAGCGGTGTCGAAACCAGACAACAGGCCAGCAGCAACCTGCCCAGCACGGCGCGTAACGGCATGGGACATCCTCGTGGAAATGACAGTCGGGCCATGGGCAGATAAACAGGCTGGTTCAGCCGTCATGCGCCACCCGCCTTTGCCCGATCAACGAAGGCCCTGAGCTTATTCGCTCGATCGCGCGCAAAAAATGCCATCATCGGACACAGTGCATTTCGCGAATCGGACAAATCATGGACCGTCTCACTGCCATGCGGGTATTCGTCAGCGTGGTCGATCTGGGTAGCCAGTCGGCCGCCGCGGAGCACCTGCACCTGTCCAGACCAGTGGTGTCACGCTACCTCGCCGAGTTGGAAGGCTGGGTGGGTGCGCGATTGATGCAGCGCACCACGCGCAAGCTCAGCCTGACCGCCGCCGGGGCGCAAACCCTGCCACGCTGTCGCCAATTGCTGGAGCTGGCGGGCGATCTGCAAATGGCCGTGCAGCGCCCCGATGACACACCGCACGGCACCTTGCGCATCAGCGTCAGCAGCTCGTTCGGCCAGGCGCAGCTGATCGATGCGGTGGTGGACTACGCCCAACGTTACCCGGCGGTGAAGGTCGAATTGCAGATGCTCGACCGCACGGTGGATCTGGTCGAGGAACGCATCGATCTGGCGGTGCGCTCGTGCCACGTGCTCGACCCAGGCCTGATCGCCCGCCCGCTGACCCTGTGCCGCTCGGTGGTCTGCGCCAGCCCGGCCTACCTGAAGGCACATGGCATGCCCCTGCACGTCGAGGAACTGGCGCAGCACAACTGCCTGACGCACACCTACTTCAGCAACGCGCGCTGGTACTTCGAGGTAGACGGCGAGCCGTTGGAGGTGGCTGTGAAGGGCAACATCAGTTGCAACGAGGCGATCAGCCTGCAAAAAGCTGCGGTACTGGGTGCCGGCATCGCGCTGTTGCCGGCCTACCTCGCCGCACCCGCGCTGCGCAGCGGCGAGCTGATCAGCGTGTTGCCCCAGGCCAAACCCCGTGAGCTGATGCTCAACGCGGTGTACACCTCACGCAAACACATGCCAGCGGCGCTGCGCAGCATGCTCGACTTTCTGGTCGAGCGCTTCGCAGACGGCTCGCCGTGGAGCCTGACTGCGCAGGAACATGTGCCCGGCTCCGGCGAATGAAGGCGAGGATCACTCCTCGACGTTCATGTACTCCTTGGCCCAACGGATGTAGTCCTCGGGCTGGGTGTAGGTGTGCGACAGCTCGGTGGCGCTGAGGTTTTCCGACTTGTTCTGCTGGCCGCGCTGCAGGCGCAGGCAATCGTAAGTGGCCTTGATCGCGGCGAAGTAAGCCGCATGGCCATCGACCACGATGCGTACCCCCAGCTCGGCCAGGCGCTGGTCGTCGCGCAGGTTCGGATTGCCGTAGCTGACCAGCATGAGCGGCACGCTCAGATGGCTGGAAATCTGTTCGAGGTGGTCGAAGTCCTTGATGCCAACCATGCAGATGCCATCGGCGCCGGCCTTCTGGTAGCTCTGCGTGCGATGGATGACTTCTTCGGTGCTGAGCACCCCGGCGTTGGTCCGGCCGATGATGGCCATGGCCGAGTCGACCCGTGCTTCGATGGCTGCGCGAATCTTGCCGACACCTTCGTCGACCGAGATCAAGTCGGTGGACTTGCGGCCAAATTGCGCCGGCAGCAGGGTGTCTTCGATGGTCAGGGCGCTGACCCCGGCCCGCTCAAGCTCGATGACCGTGCGCATCACGTTGAGTGCGTTGCCGTAACCGTGGTCGGCATCGGCCAGGAACGGCAATTGCGCGACCCGACCGATGCGTGTGGCCTGCTCGACGAATTCGCTCAGGGTGATCAGGGCGAAGTCCGGAGCGGCCAGCACTTGCAAGGAGGCGACCGAGCCGCCGAGGATGCCCACTTCGAAACCCAGGTCGGAAGCGATGCGCGCCGACATCGGGTCGAACACCGAGGCGGTGTGGTAGCAGGATTGGGACGCGAGCAGGTCGCGGAAGGCAATACGCAGATCGTGGTGGGAAGCCTTGGGCATGATCACTCCGCTGTTACGTCAACTGTTCAACTGGCTCCCAGAGCCGGCATTGCCGACCTGTTCCAATCATTATGATGAAGGCACTCCGCGCAAGGCATGCAGGGAGGGAATAGACCGTACGGGATACAGCAGTGGATGACCCCGTGACAAAATGCTGCACTATCCTGGTGCAAAGCCTTTGATTCAGGCTATTTGACGCCGCCACGATAGCACGCAGCCATGTTTCAAACGATGAAACCCTGTATGCCGATCTTGCATAGGGGATGCAGATTCTACATAGGAAGCTACCTAACTCGGCGTACACTGGCCCTTCGATAACCTTCGATCGATATGACCTCCAGCGCAGCGGACAGCCCGTGACCACCACGCTCAACGACACCCATCTACGCGCCGTACTGACCGCCCTGATGCTGGCGATTCTGCTAGGTGCGCTCGACCAGACCATCGTCGCCGTGTCATTGCCGGCCATCTCCGCGCAGTTCAATGACGTCGGCCTGCTGGCCTGGGTGATCTCCGCCTATCTGGTGGCGATGACCGTGGCCGTACCGATCTACGGCAAGCTCGGCGACCTGTACGGTCGTCGACGGATGATCCTCACCGGCACCGCGCTGTTCACCTTGGCCTCAGTGGGCTGCGCGCTGGCGCAGAGCATGGAACAACTGGTGCTGGCGCGGGTGCTGCAAGGCCTGGGTGCAGGCGGCATGGTTTCGGTCAGTCAGGCGATCATCGGCGACTACGTGCCGCCTCGCGAGCGCGGCCGTTATCAGGGCTATTTCAGCAGCATGTATGCCCTGGCCAGCGTCGCCGGTCCCGTGCTCGGCGGCTGGCTGACCGCCTACCTGTCCTGGCACTGGGTGTTCTGGATCAACCTGCCACTGGGGCTGGTGGCACTGTGGGCGATCCACCGCGCGCTGGGTGGGTTGCCGGTCAAGCGCCGCAAGGCGCAAGTCGACTACCTGGGCGGGGTGCTGATGATAATCGGTGTGGGCAGCCTGCTGCTGGCGATCAGCCTGGTCGGCCAGGGCAGCGCCTGGGGCTCGCCTGCGGTACTGGCGCTGCTGGCCGGCGCGGTGCTCGGTCTGCTGGCACTGGTGGCCCATGAACGGCGCTGCGCCGAGCCGTTGCTGCCACTGCAGCTGTTCAGCAACCGCGTGGCGGTGCTGTGCTGGTGCGTGATCTTCTTCGCCAGCTTCCAGGCGATTTCCCTGACCATGCTGATGCCGCTGCGCTACCAGGCGATTACCGGCGCCGGGGCCGACAGCGCGGCGCTGCACCTGCTGCCGCTGGCGATGGGCTTGCCGGTGGGCGCCTTCACCGGCGGCCGCCTGACCAGCCGCACCGGGCGCTACAAACCGCAGATTCTCGCCGGAGCCGTGCTGATGCCCCTGGCGATTCTGGGCATGGCGCTCAGCCCGCCTCAGGCGGTGTGGTTCAGCGGGGTGTTCATGCTATTGGCGGGAATCGCCGGCGGCTTGCAGTTCCCCACCTCGCTGGTCGGTACGCAAAGCGCCGTGGAGCACCGCGACATGGGCGTGGCCACCAGTACGACCAACCTGTTCCGCTCGCTCGGTGGGGCGATGGGTGTGGCGATCATGTCCAGCCTGCTGCTGGCCTTGCTGCAGCACGATGGCGTGGCACTGCTCGACAATCCCCTGCTCGGCAGCCTGAACGACGACGGCGTCAGTGCACAGACCCAGGCGCAATTGCTGCGGGTGTTCCGAGACGTGCTGCTGGGCAGCGCCGGGGTGGCGGCGGTGGCGCTCTTCGCCGCCCTTGCCCTGCCTGACCGACAGCTGCGTGGGCGCTGAATCAAAGCCGGGAAGCGCTGCCCTCACAATCGTTCACAAATCCGTGTTTGCGCAGGGCCGGGCTCAAGCGCAGCATGTCCAGCCCGGCATCGACCCAGCGTTCACCCTGGCCTTGCAGGTCGAAGCTGCCCGGCAGCAGCAGCCAGCGGCCAATCAGCCCGTCGAAGTAGGCGAACAGCACCACGGCGGCCTGTTCCGGGTCGAGTTCTGGCGGCAGCTGACCGCGGCGCACTGCATTGGCCATGGCTACGACGATACTGTTGTGGCAATCGAGCACCGCGCGTTGCCGCTGCTGACGGATTTCGCACATATCGTCGGTGAACTCGCACTTGTAATGCAGAATCTCATTGATACGCCGGGTCCGGGCGTCCAGTACCACTTCGTCGAGCACCTGCAGCAGCAGCGTGCGCATGCAGCCAAGCGGGTCGAGTTCATCCTCGCTTTCGCTGGCGCGAGCCAAATGGTCATGGGTTTCGTGGAGCATGTCGAGCAAGGCCTGGACCAGCTCGGCCTTGTTGTTGAAATGCCAGTAGATGGCACCGCGGGTAACGCCGGCCAGTTCGGCGATATCGGCCAGGGTGGTGCGGGCGACGCCGCGGCGGTAGAAGGCCTTTTCCGCAGCCGCAATGATCTGCGCGCGGGTTTCCTGAGCTTCTTCTTTGGTACGACGAACCATGGCAGCACAACCTCAATCAGGTCCCACGCTTGGGGTGCGGCGTGGAAATCCCCCGGGGACGCCTCTGGCGTGCGTCTCCCGGAACTGTATTCGACAAGACGTGAGTAGTAGCCAAGTACCACCCTGCGGTATTTACAAACAACCATGAACGTAAGTATATTCCTTAGCAAGCTATTTATCCACCCGATAACATGGCGCTCCACTCTGTCTCCCAACTGTTGAGCTCCCCTGCTCCCGCGATCCGAGGATCCTCATGCACTTCAAGCCAGCTGTCACCGCTCTGGTTTCCGCCGTCGCCCTGGCCACACTGCTCAGCGGCTGTAAGAAAGAAGAGGCGCCGCCAGCTGCGCAGCCCGCGCCTCAGGTCGGGGTCATCACCCTGCAACCGCAAGCCTTCACGCTCACCTCGGAGCTGCCGGGACGCACCTCGGCGTTCCGCGTCGCGGAAGTCCGGCCACAGGTCAACGGCATCATTCTCAAGCGTCTGTTCAAGGAAGGCAGTGACGTCAAGCAGGGTCAGCAGCTCTACCAGATCGACCCGGCCGTCTACGAAACCACCCTGGCCACCGCCCAGGCCAACTTGCAGGCCACCCGTTCGCTGGCCGGTCGCTACAAGCAGTTGATCGACGAGCAGGCGGTCAGCCGCCAGGAATACGACGACGCCAACGCCAAGCGCCTGCAAGCCGAGGCCAGCCTCAAGAGCGCGCAGATCGACCTGCGCTACACCAAGGTGCTGGCACCGATCAGCGGTCGCATCGGCCGCTCGGCAGTCACCGAAGGTGCGCTGGTGAGCAATGGCCAGGCCAACGCCATGGCCACCATCCAGCAGCTCGACACCATCTACGTCGACGTTACCCAGTCCACCGCCGAGCTGCTCAAGCTGCGCCGTGATCTTGCCAGCGGCCAGTTGCAGAAGGCCGGCGACAACGCCGCGCAGGTGCAGCTCGTGCTGGAGGACGACAGCCTGTTCAAGCATCAGGGCCGCCTGGAGTTCTCTGAAGTGGCGGTGGATGAAACCACCGGTTCGGTGACCCTGCGCGCGGTGTTCCCCAACCCTGAGCACGAGTTGCTGCCGGGCATGTTCGTCCACGCCCGACTCAAGGCCGGCGTCAACGCCAACGCCATTCTCGCCCCGCAACAAGGCGTGACCCGAGACCTCAAGGGCACCCCGACCGCGCTGGTGGTCAACCAGGACAACAAGGTCGAGCTGCGCGAACTCAAGGCCAGCCGCACCCTGGGCAGCGACTGGCTGATCGAGGAAGGCCTCAACCCGGGCGACCGTCTGATCACCGAAGGCCTGCAGTACGTGCGCCCTGGCGTCGAGGTCAAGGTCAGCGAAGCCAGCAACCTGAAGAAGCCGAACAGCCCTGATCAGGCCAAGGCAGCCGACGCAGACGCCAAAGCGGAGTAAACCATGTCGAAGTTCTTTATCGATCGCCCGATCTTCGCCTGGGTGATCGCCTTGGTGATCATGCTGGTCGGCGCCCTGTCGATCCTCAAATTGCCGATCAACCAGTACCCCAGCATCGCGCCGCCGGCCATCGCCATCGCCGTGACCTACCCGGGGGCCTCGGCGCAGACCGTGCAGGACACCGTGGTGCAGGTCATCGAGCAACAGCTCAACGGCATCGACAACCTGCGTTATGTGTCGTCGGAAAGTAACTCCGACGGCAGCATGACCATCACCGCCACCTTCGAGCAGGGCACCAACCCCGACACCGCCCAGGTGCAGGTGCAGAACAAGCTCAACCTGGCCACCCCGCTGTTGCCGCAGGAAGTGCAGCAGCAAGGTATTCGCGTGACCAAGGCGGTGAAGAACTTCCTGATGGTGATCGGCCTGGTGTCCGAAGATGGCTCGATGACCAAGGACGACCTGGCCAACTACATCGTTTCGACCATGCAGGACCCGATCTCGCGCACCGCAGGTGTCGGCGACTTCCAGGTGTTCGGTGCCCAGTACGCCATGCGTATCTGGCTCGATCCGGCCAAGCTCAACAAGTATCAGCTGACTCCCGTCGATGTGCGCACCGCGGTTACCGCGCAGAACGTGCAGGTGTCCTCCGGCCAGCTCGGCGGCCTGCCGGCCATGCCGGGCACCCAGCTCAATGCCACCATCATCGGCAAGACCCGCCTGCAGACCGCCGAGCAGTTCGAGAAGATTCTGCTCAAGGTCAACAGCGATGGCTCGCAGGTGCGCCTGCGTGACGTTGCCAAGGTTGGCCTGGGCGGCGAAAACTATTCGGTCAGCGCCCAGTTCAACGGCAAGCCTGCCTCGGGCATGGCGATCAAGCTGGCCACCGGCGCCAACGCCCTGGATACGGCCAAGGCACTGCGCCAGACCATCAGCGACTTGGAGCCGTTCTTCCCGCCGGGCATGAAAGCGGTGTTCCCGTACGACACCACGCCAGTGGTCACCGAGTCGATCAGCGGGGTGATCCACACCCTGATCGAAGCCGTGGTGCTGGTGTTCCTGGTGATGTACCTGTTCCTGCAGAACTTCCGCGCCACCATCATCACCACCATGACCGTTCCGGTGGTGCTGCTCGGCACCTTCGGCATCCTTGCCGCGTTCGGTTTCAGCATCAACACCCTGACTATGTTCGCCATGGTCCTGGCCATCGGCTTGCTGGTGGACGACGCCATCGTCGTGGTGGAGAACGTCGAGCGGGTGATGTCAGAAGAGGGGCTACCGCCCAAGGCGGCGACCAAGAAGTCCATGGAGCAGATCCAGGGTGCGCTGGTCGGTATCGCCCTGGTGCTGTCGGCGGTGCTGCTGCCGATGGCTTTCTTCGGCGGCTCGACCGGGGTCATCTACCGGCAGTTCTCGATCACCATCGTTTCGGCCATGGGCCTGTCGGTATTGGTCGCACTGGTGTTCACCCCGGCTTTGTGCGCCACCATGCTCACCCCGCTGAAAAAGGGCGAGCACCACCACGCCAAGGGCGGCTTCTTCGGCTGGTTCAACCGCAGCTTCGACCGCAGCGTGCAGGGTTACGAACGCAGCGTCGGCTTCGTTCTGCGACGCAAGATTCCGTTCCTGCTGGCCTATGCGCTGATCGTGGTCGGCATGGTCTTGCTGTTCAACCGCATCCCCGCTGCCTTCCTTCCCGAGGAAGACCAAGGCGTGCTGTTCGCCCAGGTGCAGACGCCCGCCGGCTCCAGTGCCGAGCGCACCCAGGATGTGGTCGACCAGATGCGCAGCTACCTGCTCAAGGACGAATCCGACACGGTGTCGTCGGTGTTCACCGTGACCGGCTTCAACTTCGCCGGTCGTGGGCAGAGCTCGGGCATGGCCTTCATCATGCTCAAGCCATGGGGCGAGCGCTCGGCGGAGAACAGCGTGTTCAACCTCGCCACCCGCGCCCAGCAGCATTTCTTCACCTTCCGCGACGCCATGGTGTTCGCCTTCGCACCGCCTGCGGTGCTGGAGCTGGGCAACGCCAGCGGCTTCGACGTGTTCCTTCAGGACCGCGCCGGCGTCGGCCATGAAAAACTCATGGAGGCGCGCAACCAGTTCCTGGCCAAGGCCTCGCAGAGCAAGATTCTGGCCGGCGTGCGCCCCAACGGCCTGAACGATGAACCGCAGTACCAGCTGATCGTCGACGACGAGCGCGCCAGTGCCTTGGGCGTGACCATCGCTGACATCAACAACACCCTGTCGATTGCCTTGGGCGGCAGCTACGTCAACGACTTCATCGACCGCGGTCGGGTCAAGAAGGTCTACATCCAGGGGCAGTCCAGCGCGCGCATGAGCCCGGAAGACCTGCAGAAATGGTACGTGCGCAACGGCCAGGGCGAGATGGTGCCGTTCTCCTCCTTCGCCAGCGGCGAGTGGACCTACGGTTCGCCCAAGCTGTCGCGCTACAACGGTGTGGAAGCGGTCGAGGTGCTCGGTACGCCGGCGCCGGGCTACAGCACCGGTGAAGCGATGGCCGAGGTCGAGCGCATTGCCGGCGAGCTGCCGGACGGCATCGGCTACGCCTGGACCGGCATGTCCTACGAAGAAAAACTCTCGGGTTCGCAGATGCCGGCTCTGTTCGCGCTGTCGATCCTGTTCGTCTTCCTCTGCCTGGCAGCGCTGTACGAAAGCTGGTCGATTCCGATCGCCGTGGTGCTGGTGGTGCCGCTGGGCATCATTGGTGCGCTGATCGCCACCAGCCTGCGCGGTCTGTCCAACGATGTGTACTTCCTGGTCGGCCTGCTGACCACCATCGGCCTGGCGGCGAAGAACGCGATTCTCATCGTCGAATTCGCCAAAGAGCTGCATGAACAGGGGCGCAGTCTGTACGACGCCACCATCGAAGCCTGCCGCATGCGTTTGCGCCCGATCATCATGACCTCGCTGGCGTTCATTCTCGGCGTGGTACCGTTGACCATCGCCAGCGGCGCAGGCTCGGGCAGCCAGCACGCCATCGGCACCGGCGTGATTGGCGGCATGATCAGCGCCACGGTACTGGCCATCTTCTGGGTACCGCTGTTCTTCGTCGCCGTTTCCTCGGTGTTCGGCGGCAGCAAGCGTAAAACCGACGAACACTCCGAACATCCCGTCACTCCACGTAATGAGGCTGGGCAATGACCAAGTCCCTGCTGTCCCTGGCAGTAACCGCTTTCATCCTCGGCGGTTGCTCGCTGATTCCTGACTACCAGACCCCGGAAGCCCCGGTCGCGGCGCAGTGGCCGCAGGGGCCGGCCTACTCGCCCGCCGAGTCGGCCGATGTCGCCGCAGCCGAACAAGGCTGGCGCCAGTTCTTCACCGACCGTGCGCTGCAACAGCTGATCCAGACCGGCTTGGAAAACAACCGTGACCTGCGCGTCGCAGCCCTGAACATCGACGCCTACCGCGCGCAGTACCGCATCCAGCGGGCCGATCTGTTCCCGGCGGTGTCGGCCAACGGCAGCGGCAGTCGCCAGCGGGTGCCGGCCGATCTGTCGCAGACCGGCCGGGCTGGCATCACCAGCCAGTACTCGGCCACGGTCGGGGTCAGCGCCTATGAACTGGATCTGTTCGGTCGGGTACGCAGCCTCAGCCAACAGGCCCTGGAGATCTACCTGTCCAGCGAAGAGGCACGGCGCTCGACGCAGATCGCCCTGGTCGCCAGCATCGCCAATGCCTATTACACCTGGCAGGCCGATCAGGACTTGCTCAAGCTGACCAAGGACACCCTCGACGCCTACGAGCAGAGCTTCAACCTGACTCGCCGCAGCAGCGAGGTCGGGGTTGCTTCGGCGCTCGATCTGAGCCAGGCACGCACCGCCGTGGAAGGCGCGCGGGTCAAGCTGGCGCAGTATCAACGCCTGGTGGCGCAAGACCTCAACAGCCTGACCGTGCTGATCGGCACTGGCGTGCCGAGCAACCTGCCGGCGCCGCTCAAGCTCGATGCCGACCAGCTGGCCGAAGTGCCGGCGGGCCTGCCGTCCGACCTGCTGCAGCGGCGTCCTGACATCCAGGAAGCCGAGCACCTGCTCAAGGCCGCCAACGCCAATATCGGCGCGGCGCGCGCAGCGTTCTTCCCCAGCATCAGCCTGACCGCCAATGCCGGCACCCTCAGCCCCGACATGAGCGGGCTGTTCAGTGCCGGCTCGGGCACCTGGCTATTCCAGCCGCAGATCAACCTGCCGATCTTTAACGCCGGTGCGCTGCGCGCCAGCCTCGACTACGCGAAGATCCAGAAGGACATCAACGTCGCCAAGTACGAAAAGACCATCCAGACCGCCTTCCAGGAAGTCGCCGATGGCCTGGCCGCGCGCAAGACCTTCGAAGAGCAGTTGCAGGCCCAGCGCGATCTGGTCGCCGCCAACCAGGACTACTACCGCCTGGCCGAACGTCGCTACCGCATCGGCATCGACAGCAACCTGACTTTCCTCGACGCCCAGCGCACGCTGTTCAGCGCGCAACAGGCGCTGATCAGTGATCGCCTGTCGCAGCTGACCAGCGAGGTCAATCTGTACAAGGCCCTCGGTGGCGGCTGGTACGAGCGCACCGGCCAGGCCCAGCAAGCGTCGGTGCAGACGCCCAAGGGCTGATCGATCGCAACGCCTTCGCAGCTCGATCGGAACGTCCCTCGCTCCGGTCGAGCTGCGATTGAAGGCAGAACTAACTGACTTGCCCCACCCCTCTCCAGCGCGGCGGTCACACGCCAACGCTTCTATAGAAATTCAATAATCGAATATAAAACCAGACACATATTCGTTGACGGAATAATCAGTCAGCACGGAACATGCCCTACCCGCCCCTGCTGCTGAGCCCGAGATGGATCTTCGCCAACTGCGCTATTTCATCGCGCTGACCGACTACCGCAGCTTCGTGCGTGCAGCAGACGCCATGGGCATCACCCAGCCGGCCTTCAGCCGGGCGATCCAGAATCTTGAACAGACCTTAGGTTGTCAGTTGATCGACCGCGCCAACAAGACCTTGGCGCCGACCGCGCAGGGGCTGGTGGTACTGCAACATGCGCGGCGTCTGGTGCAGGGCGCAGCACAGTTGAGCAACGAGGTGTTGCAGATGAGTGCGGTGGATGCTGGCGAGCTGCACTTTGGCTGCGGGCCGGCGATGGCGGTGAGTCTGGTGCCGCAGGCTTTGACGCAATTGATGGGCGAACGGCCGGGCATCCATACCCGCCTGCTCACCGCCGCACCTGAACGACTGGGCGAGGCCTTGCGCCGCGAACAGATCGAATTCTTCGTCGACGACCTGCGCCCCTTCGAAGCCGACCCCTACTTCCACACCCAGCCTCTGCAAGCGCGAGCCGGCACGTTCTTCTGTCGCGCAGGCCACCCTTTGCTGCGCAAGGACAGCCTGTCGACCAACGAACTGTTCGACTACCCGCTGGTCAGCCATTGGCTGGCACCTGGGGTGCGCAAGTACCTGGCCAATCTGAGCGGGCGCAGCGACCTGCGCCTGCAGGTGCAGTGCGAGGATTTCAACGTTGTGCGCAGCGTGGTACTGGGCAGCGATGCCATCGGCTGCGCCAGCACCCAGGCGCTGGCACAGGATCTGGCGGCCAGGACGCTGGTGACCCTGCACTGGCGCAACCTGCCGCCGCGCCTGGACTTGCTCAGCGTGCGTTGCGGAGTGATCAGCCGCAGCGGCTATCAGCTATCGCCGGCAGCCCGAGCGCTGATCGACACGCTGTTGGTAGTGGACGCTCAGCCGACGCCGGAGCGGGTCTGAGGTCGTCCAATCCCTCAGCCTTGGCCTTGCAGAAAGGCCAGCACTCGGCGGGTAAAGGGTTCGCCAATCTCGACATTGGACAAGTGCGCCGCTGGGTATTCGACGATCTGCGCCCCAGTGATATGGCTTTGCAGGAAGCGGCCATGTTCCGGGGTGGTGACCACGTCGCCGCTGCCGGCGACGATCAGCGTCGGCACCTCGATGCGCCCCAACTGGCTGCGAAAGTCCGCATCGCGGACCGCCGCGCAGTTGGCTGCGTAACCTTGGGCCGAGGTGCCTGCCAGCATTTGCGTGATGCGCTGGCATTGCAGCGGATGATCGGCGACGAAATCCGCGGTGAACCAGCGTGCCAGCGACGCATCGCGCAGTTCGGCCATGGCCTGCTGACCACCGCCCAGCACCAGGTCGATGCGGCTGTTCCAGACCTGGGCAGTGCCAATCTGCGCGGCGGTGTTGCACAGAGTCAGGCTGTGCAGCCGATGCCCGGCATGGATGCCCAGCCACTGGCCGATCAAGCCCCCCATCGACAGCCCGACGAAATGCGCACGCTCGATGTGCAGCGCATTGAGCAAGGCCAGCACGTCGCCACCGAGCTGCTCGATGCTGTAGGGGCCGTCACTGACCGTCGAACCACCGTGACCCCGAGTGTCGTAGCGCAGTACGCGAAAGTGCTCGCGCCACAACGGCACCTGCTCATCCCACATGCCCAGATCGGTGCCCAACGAGTTGGACAGCACCAGCACCGGTGCCTGGGCAGGCCCCTCGAGTTGGTAGTTCAGTACGCCATCGGCCAGTTGCACGTGTGCCACGGTGGTCTCCTTGAGGCTATGCCGGTTGAGGTTGGGGGTCAGTGATCGTCATGCAGGTACGCCGCCTGCTTGGGCAAGCGCAGGCTGAACAGGAAGGCCACCGCCATCATCGCGGTGACGTACCAATAGAAGCTGTTTTCGATCCCCATCGACTTCAGGTTCAATGCCACGTATTCAGCCGAACCGCCGAACATGGCGTTGGCCACCGCGTAGGCCAGGCCAACACCCAGCGCGCGCACTTGCGGGGGGAACATCTCGGCTTTGACCAGACCGCTGATCGAGGTGTAGAGGCTGACGATGCACAGCGCCACGGTTACCAGTACGAAGGCCAGGAACGGGCTGGTCACGGTTTTCAGTGCCATCAGGAGCGGCACGGTGAACAGTGTGCCCAGGGCGCCGAACAGCAGCATCGAGTTACGCCGGCCAATGCGGTCGGAGAGCATGCCGAACAGCGGCTGCATGAGCATGAACAGGAACAGCGCGCCGGTCATCACATAGCTGGCGCTCTTGGCCGGCATGCCGGCGGTGTTGACCAGAAACTTCTGCATGTAGGTGGTGAAGGTGTAGAAGATCAACGAGCCACCGGCGGTGTAGCCGAGCACGGTGATGAACGCCGCGCCATGGTTGCGCAGCAGCCCGCCGATGGAGCCGGCGTCCTTGTCCTGACGGGTTTCGGCGCTGCTGGTTTCTTCCAGTGAACGGCGCAGCATCAGCGAGATGACCGCAGCCACGGCGCCGACCACGAACGGGATGCGCCAGCCCCAGGCGCGCAGCTCTTCGTCGCTCAGCAGCTGCTGCAGAATCACCACCACCAGCACCGCGAGCAATTGCCCGCCGATCAGCGTCACGTACTGGAACGAGGCGAAGAAGCCACGCTGGCCACGCAGCGCCACTTCACTCATGTAGGTCGCCGTGGTGCCGTATTCGCCACCCACCGACAACCCCTGGATCAACCGCGCCAACAGCAGCAGCGCCGGCGCCCAGGTGCCGATGCTGGCGTAGGTCGGCAAGCAGGCGATCATCAGCGAGCCGGCGCACATCATCAGTACCGAGATCATCAGCGAATTCTTGCGCCCGTGGCGGTCGGCCAGACGGCCGAAGATCCAGCCACCGATAGGCCGCATCAGAAAGCCTGCGGCAAACACCCCGGCGGTGTTGAGCAACTGCACGGTGGGGTCATCGGAGGGGAAGAAGGCTGGGGCGAAGTAGATGGCGCAGAAGGCGTAGACGTAGAAGTCGAACCACTCCACCAGGTTGCCTGACGAGGCACCGACGATGGCGAAAACGCGCTTCTTGCGTTCTTCGCCGGTGTAATAGGTTGAGGTCATGGCGCAGATGCTCCTAGGGATTCACGGTCAACTCTAGACACAGTCGGTAACAAAGTCGTTCCTCAGGTGCCGCTTGCCTGGGGCTGGCGAGCTTCAGCCCCCAGCCCCTGGCCGTGAGCCTTCAGCCCTCGACCCGCTCGATCGCCAGCGCCAGGCCCTGGCCGACCCCCACGCACATGGTCGCCAAGCCTTTGCGTCCACCGCTCTTTTCCAGCTGATGCAGCGCGGTCAGCACCAGCCGTGCACCGCTCATGCCCAGCGGATGCCCCAGAGCGATGGCGCCGCCGTTGGGGTTGACCTGTGGGGCGTCGTCAGCCACGCCCAACTCGCGCAGCACCGCCAAGCCCTGGCTGGCGAAGGCTTCGTTGAGTTCGATGACGTCGAAATCGCTCATTGCCAGGCCCAGCCGTTCGGTCAGCTTGCGCACCGCAGGCACCGGGCCGATGCCCATCACCCGTGGCGCCACCGCCGCGCTGGCCATGCCCAGCACGCGGGCGCGGGGGGTGAGCCCGTGGCGCTTGACCGCCTCGGCCGAGGCCAGAATCAGCGCCGCAGCACCGTCGTTGACCCCCGAGGCGTTGCCAGCGGTGACGGTCTTGTCCGCGCCGTTGACCGGCTTGAGCCGGCTCAGCGCTTCGAGCGTGGTGTCAGGGCGCAGGTGCTCATCGTGCTCGACCAGGGTTTCGCCTTTGCGCTGAACGATGCACACCGGGACGATCTCTTCAGCGAAGTACCCCGCCGCCTGGGCGGCAGCGGCTTTTTGCTGGCTACGCAGGGCGAAGGCATCCTGATCGGCGCGCGACACCTGGTAGTCGTCGGCGACGTTGTCAGCGGTCTGCGGCATGGCATCGACGCCGTACTGCTGGTGCATCAGCGGATTGACGAAGCGCCAGCCGATGGTCGTGTCTTCCAGTTTCATGTTACGCGAGTAAGCGTTTTCAGCCTTGCCCATGACGAACGGCGCACGGGACATCGACTCGACCCCGCCAGCGATCGCAAGCTCCATCTCGCCACTGGCGATGGCCCGAAACGCCGTGCCAATGGCATCGAGCCCCGAGGCGCACAGGCGATTGAGGGTCACCCCCGGCACCGTCTCCGGCAACCCGGCCAGCAGCAGCGCCATGCGCGCGACGTTGCGGTTGTCTTCACCGGCCTGGTTGGCGCAGCCGAGGAACACCTCATCGAGCTGCGCCCACTGCACGCTGGGGTTGCGCTCGATCAGCGCCTTGAGCGGCACCGCCGCCAGGTCGTCGGCCCGGACGCTGGCCAGGGCGCCGCCGAAGCGGCCGATGGGGGTACGCACGGCGTCGCAGATGAATACGTCACGCATCAGGCTTCTCCTGGCGCCTGGCCATGGGCCTGGGCGGTACGGGCTTCAAGGTCGCGCAGCGCCGAGAGCTCGGTATCGCTGGGCGCAGCGGTGTGCTGCAGGTCGTCGGCAAAGCGCACCGCCCAACCGGTGGCGGCGACGATCTGCTCGCGGGTGACGCCTGGGTGCATCGAGGTCACGACGAATTCGTTGCTGCCAGCTTCCGGCTCCATGATGCACAGGTCGGTGATGATGCCCACCGGCCCTGCCCCGGGCAGTCCCAGGCGCTTGCGCGAATCGCCGCCTTCGCCATGGCCTACCGAGGTGATGAAGTCGAGTTTTTCCACGAACGCCCGGGTCGATTGCTTGAGGATGATCAGCACCTGCTTGGCCGAACCTGCAATTTCCGGAGCGCCGCCGGCCCCGGGCAGACGCGTGCGCGGCGCATGGTAGTCGCCGACCACGGTGGTATTGATGTTGCCGAAGCGATCGACCTGGGCAGCGCCGAGGAAACCGACATCGATTCGCCCGCCTTGCAGCCAGTAGCGGAAGATTTCCCCGGTCGGCACCACGGTGTCGGCGGTCTCGGCCAGTTCACCGTCGCCGATCGACAGCGGCAGCACGCTCGGCTTGGCGCCAATCGGGCCGGACTCGTAGATCAGCACCACATCCGGCGAAGAGGTCAGCCGCGCCAGGTTGGCCGCCTTCGAAGGCAGGCCGATGCCGACGAAACACACTGCACCATTGCGCAGGCGGCGGGCCGCGGCGACGGTCATCATTTCTGCAGTCGAGTAGCTCATTGTGCGGCCTCCACGGTGCTGGCCAGCTTGGCCTTGAATGCGTCGAAATCGGCGGTGCCGCGAATATAAGTGTCGATCCAGGCGCTGAACGCCTCGCGGCTGCGGGCAATCGGGTCCCAGGCCTGGTAGAAGCGGTTGTCGCGCTCGTAATAACCATGGGCGTAGGACGGGTGCGCGCCTCCGGGCACCAGGCACACCGCGCTGAGCGCCCAGGTGGGCAGTACGCAGGCATTCATCGGTGCATCGAGGTCGTCGACGATCTCCTCGACCGTGACGATGCAGCGCTTGGCCGCCAGGGCCGCTTCCTTCTGCACGCCAAGAATGCCCCAGAGCAGCACGTTGCCCTTGCGGTCGGCTTTCTGCGCGTGGATCACCGTGACGTCCGGGCGCACCGACGGCACCGCCGCCAGCACTTCGCCGGTGAACGGGCAGGTCACGCTCTTGATAAGCGGGTTGACCTTGGGCAGGTCGGAGCCGGCATAGGCGCGCAGCACGGCGAACGGCAAGCCAGACGCGCCGGCGACGTACGCGTTGGCCAGATCAGCGTGGCTGTGTTCTTCGATCTCGATGGCATGCGGCCATTGCTTCTCGACCGCGTCGCGCAGGCGGTGCAGCGAACCCACGCCGGGGTTGCCGCCCCAGGAGAACACCAGACGCCTGGCGCAACCGGCGCCGATCAACTGGTCGTAGATCAGGTCAGGCGTCATGCGCACCAGGGTCAGGTCGCGCTTGTTCTGACGAATGATTTCGTGACCGGCAGCGGTCGGAATCAGGTGAGTGAAACCTTCCAGGGCGACGGTGTCGCCATCGTGGACGAACTGCTGCACGGCATCGCGCAGCGAAAGGATTGCAGCCATTGGGGACTCCTGGTCAGGACGAGTCGGGGCAGCGGGCCGCGCTGGCAACGCCGCTGTGCGATGGCTTGAGAGTAAGGAGACTGACCCGGGCAGGACAATCCGATAATCGCGTATATGGGCGATTATCGAACACTAAGTGAATGACCTGCTCACCGCTGAACTGCCGCTCAACCGAACAGCTGATGACACAGGTCCTGGCTGGTCGACAGCAGAATGGGTAAGAAGCGCTGTTCCAGCTCGCTGCGACTGACGCGCCCGACATGGGTGCTGACGTTCAGTGCCGCCAGCACCTGCCCCGAGGCGTCATAGATCGGCACGGCGATCGAGCGCAGGCCTTGTTCCAGTTCCTGATCGACCACGCACCAGCCCTGCTCGCGGACCTGCTGAATGCACGCGAACAGCGAGTCAGCGTCGTGCAAGGTGCGGCTGGTGCGCGGCTTGAGGTCGGCGCGCTCCAGGTATTCGCGCAGGCTCGTATCGTCCAGGGCGGCGAGCATGATGCGCCCCATGGAGGTGCAATAGGCAGGCAGTCGGCCGCCCACCGAAAGGTCGACGGAGATCAGCCGTTCCACCGTCGCAGAGCGGGCAATATAGAGAATGTCGTCGCCTTCGAGGGTGGCCATGTTGGCCGCTTCATGAAGCGCTTCGCTGATGCGGTCCAGATACGGCTGCGCCGACACCGCCAGCGGCGTCGACGACAGATAGGCATGGCCCAGGGTCAGGACCTTGGGCAGCAACGAGTAGGTGCGGCCGTTGGTGGTGGCATAGCCAAGTTTGATCAGCGTGTGCAGGCAGCGCCGAACGGCAGCGCGGGGAATTTCCGTACGGTGGCTGATCTGGGCGATGGTCAGGTGGCGTTTGCGTTCCTGGAAGGCCTGGATCACCGCCAGGCCGCGCGCCAGTGAGGTCATGAAGTCGGGATCGCCGGTGAAGGCCTGAATGCGCTTGGCCGGCGACGCCACGATGGGCGGGGCCATGGCTGCGCCAGGGCGCGACACAGAGGTTGCAGTGGCTTCAGGGATGTCGTCACTCACGGAGAGGCCTCAAAAAATTGGTGCTTGAATTTCACTGCCTTGTGCGATTATCGGACAAACGACCGATAATCGCAATTGACCGATGACACGTTTGCTTATACCTTTCTCGTGCCCATGTGGCTTCTTTGGAGAGACTGGTCAGGTACCCACCGTGGAAGCTTCAAGGCAGCGGCCTCGCTCTTGCGCGAGGCCGTTTTCATTTACGCCCGGCTCTGGAACTTTGCGGGGGTGGCGCACACTCCAACGTTTGAGTCGGGTTGTTACTGCGCACTTATCCGATTACAACTTCCTGGCAAACAGGCGCGACTCAGCCAAGACCAGCTAGTGGCCTTGAACGAACCTGGGGTTATAATCGCTTGCCTTGATTAGTCAGGGCATCGCCTGGCCACCCCCTCGGTTCAAGGATCACTCTGTGTGATCGGCGTCATGCCTCGATCGTCGCGCAGCGCTGAGCCACTGCCTTGCCGACGTTGTTCGGCCTGCTCGCGAGGGCATCGCAACACTTCTTTCTGCACGCTCCGTGGCTGAGCCCATGCCCGGTGCGTTATCTACAACTGACAGGTAAGACTGTGACCAAAGAAGAACTTCGCGCTGAACTTGAGCGCCAAGCCGAGCGTTATACCGGAGTCTACGGTGGTGAAGTCACCACTTACGCCGCGCAACCTGACCCCGAGCGCAAGCCCTGGCGCAAGCGCGCTACCGTTCATGATCAGGCTTACGCCGAAGAGCTGGACAAGATGGAAAAGGAATTGCGCAGCGATAAACCCTGACGCAGATCAGCGGTCATCGAGAAACTTGCCTGAGATCGATTCTCAGCTGTGTCGACGCAGCTTTCGCAGACATGCTTTCACACAAATTTCATACACGTGTTTTAAAAGCCGTGACGACCGACTCTCGCCCTTATTTCAAAGGTTTTCAAAGCCTTGCAGCGCAGGATGACGGGGGTCGAATGAGAAGCGTCCTCAGACTGCGGTCGCAGGCGTGACTTCGCGCAGGCTTTTTGAGTCCAAGCGGGTGCTTCGATTGTCATGGTTTTCTGGCATAATCCGCCCCCCTTTCGACCGCCAGAAAACCTTTCATGATCGATTTATTCAG
The DNA here is from genome assembly GCF_000759535.1 of Pseudomonas cremoricolorata. NCBI lineage: Bacteria > Pseudomonadati > Pseudomonadota > Gammaproteobacteria > Pseudomonadales > Pseudomonadaceae > Pseudomonas > Pseudomonas cremoricolorata. Next base: position 287,535 of record NZ_CP009455.1, read on the forward strand.
CGGACTGGACGCCTGGGTAGCCGTGAGCCTGGTGCTCGCACTGACCTTTGTGCTCGCCTTCGAGTTCATCAATGGCTTTCATGACACCGCCAACGCGGTAGCTACCGTCATCTATACCAAAGCCATGCCGCCGCACCTGGCCGTGTTCTTCTCGGGGGTGTTCAACTTCCTTGGGGTCGTGCTCGGAGGCGTTGGCGTTGCCTATGCCATCGTCCACCTGCTGCCCGTCGAGCTGCTGATCAACGTCAACACCGGTCACGGTCTGGCGATGGTCTTCTCGCTGCTGGCCGCCGCGATCACCTGGAACCTGGGCACCTGGTACTTCGGTATTCCTGCGTCCAGCTCGCACACGCTGATCGGCTCGATCCTCGGCGTGGGCCTGGCCAACGCGCTGATCAACCATATTCCCTTGGGTGATGGGGTGAACTGGCAGAAAGCGATCGACATCGGCCTGTCGCTGGTGTTCTCGCCTCTGGCCGGCTTCATCGTCGCTGCGCTGGTGCTGCTGGGCCTGAAGTGGTGGCGTCCGTTGTCGAAGATGCACAAGACCCCGGACCAGCGACGCAAGCTCGACGACAAGAAGCACCCGCCCTTCTGGAACCGCATGGTGCTGGTGGTTTCGGCCATGGCCGTAAGCTTCGTGCACGGCTCCAACGATGGCCAGAAAGGCATCGGCCTGATCATGCTGGTGCTGATCGGTATCGTCCCGGCGCAGTTCGTGCTCGACCTGGGCAGCAGCACCTACCAGATCGAACGCACACGCGACGCCACTCTGCACCTGAGCCAGTTCTACCAGCGCAACGAAGCCACCCTGGGCGAGTACCTGGCCCTGGGCAAGGCGCGCTCCGGCGACCTGCCCGAGCAGTTCAGCTGCAACCCGCAGCAGACCGAACCGACCATCAGCGCGCTGCAAACCTCGCTGCAAGGGGTGACCGACTACCACAACCTCGGCGCCGAGAAGCGCGTGGAAGTGCGTCGTTACCTGCTGTGCCTGGACGACACCGCGAAAAAGGTCAGCAAACTGCCAGGCCTGGACGCCCGCGAGCGGGCCGACCTCGACAAGCTGCGCAAGGACCTCACGGCCACTACCGAGTACGCGCCGTTCTGGGTCATCGTCGCCGTCGCCCTGGCCCTGGGCCTGGGCACCATGGTCGGCTGGCGCCGTGTGGTACTGACCGTCGGTGAGAAGATCGGCAAGCAGGGCATGACCTATGCCCAGGGCATGTCGGCGCAGATCACCGCAGCCTGCGCCATCGGCATGGCCAACATCTTCAGCCTGCCGGTATCGACCACCCATGTGCTGTCTTCTGGCGTGGCCGGCACCATGGTCGCCAACAAGAGCGGCCTGCAGGGCGGCACTATCAAGACCATCCTGCTGGCCTGGGTGCTGACCCTGCCTGCTACCGTGGCACTCGCCGCCGGCCTGTTCTGGCTGGCGACCCTGGCGATCAGCTAAGTCTGCTCGCGCTTCAGGCCCTCTCCAGCGCCCGCGCCTGGAGGGGGCCTGAACGCATAGGCCAGCGCCCCTACCCTTCGCCGCCCCCTTCCTCGAAGAAACCGCTCAAGCTAGCGGCTCTGCCGGCCGATACCTGTCTCTGACCGCCCCTGCACCTCCCGCAGCGTGGCGCGCGGCGTGCCCACCGTGGCAGATGCCAACCCGATAGACAGCCAAGCGGACCCGAGGACGCCATGCGCAAGAGCCTTCGTTTCAGCCACAAGATTCTGATCGCTGCATCATTGATCGTGATCGTTGCCTTCACCCTGTTCACCCTGTTCAACGATTACCTGCAACGCAACGCCCTGCGCGCCAACCTCGAGAACTACCTCAACGAGATGGGCCAATCGACCGCGACCAACGTGCGCAGTCTGTTCGACGGCCGTATTCGCCTGGTCGAAAACCTGGCGCAGAACATCGCGCAAAATCCTGGCGAAGCGGCGCTGCTGATGGGCCAGCAGGCGCTGACCTCAAGCTTTCTCACGGTCTACCTCGGCCAGCCCGACGGCCGCTTCACCGTGCGCCCGGACGCCAAGATGCCCGACGGCTACGACCCGCGGGTACGCCCTTGGTACAAGGACGGTATGGCGGCCAGCGGCGCCATCCTGACCGAGCCCTACATCGACCTGACCACCCAGCAGATGGTCATCGGCATCCTCAGCAAGGTTTCCGCCAGTGAAGGTGTGGTGGGCGGAGACCTGGCCCTGGATGGTCTGGTAAAGATCATCAACTCGCTGAACTTCGGCGGCATGGGCTACGCCTTCCTGGTCAGCGACCAGGGCAAGATCCTCGTCCACCCGGACAAGGAGCTGGTGATGAAATCGCTCACCGATGCCTTCGCGCAGGACACCCCGAAGCTGACCAGCCAGCTCACCGAAGTCAGCGTCAACGGCGAAACCCGCTTGCTGAGCTTCACCCCCATCACCGGGCTGCCCACCGCCAACTGGTACATCGGTCTGTCGGTGGACAAGGACAAAGCCTTCGCCATGCTCAGTACCTTGCGTACCTCGGCAGTGATCGCCACGCTGGTCGCGGTGGTTATCATCATGGCCCTGCTGGGCCTGCTGATCCGCGTGCTGATGCGCCCGCTGCACGTGATGACCCGCGCCATGGAGAACATCGCCGAAGGTGAAGGTGACCTGACCCGGCGCCTGGATGTGCAACACCATGACGAGTTCGGCATCCTCGGCAATGCGTTCAACCGTTTCGTCGAACGTATTCATGGATCGATCCGCGAGGTCGCCTCGGCCACCCAGCAGGTCAACGAAGTGGCCTTGCGGGTGATCAGCGCCTCCAACTCGTCGATGACCAACTCCGATGAGCAGAGCAACCGCACCAGCAGTGTCGCGGCGGCGATCAACGAGCTCGGCGCTGCCGCCCAGGAAATCGCCGGCAACGCCGCCCTGGCCTCGCAGCATGCCAGTTCGGCTCGGGTACTGGCCGAAGAAGGCCAGCAGGTAGTGGAGCGCAACATCCAGGCGATGAACCGCCTGTCGGACCTGATCGTCACCTCCAGCGGGCATATCGAGACGCTCAATGGCAAGACCGTCAACATCGGCCAGATCCTCGAGGTCATCACCAGCATCTCCCAGCAAACCAACCTGCTGGCACTCAACGCGGCGATCGAAGCCGCCCGTGCCGGTGAGGCCGGACGCGGCTTCGCCGTGGTTGCCGATGAAGTGCGCAACCTGGCCCATCGCACCCAGGAGTCGGCGCAACAGGTGCAGACCATGATCGAAGAACTGCAGGTCGGCGCCCGCGCTTCGGTGGAGACCATGGACCAGAGCCAGCGCCACAGCCAGGACAGCGTCGACATCGCCAATCAGGCTGGCGAGCGTCTGGGCAGCGTGACCGAGCGCATCGGTGAAATCGACGGCATGAACCAGTCGGTGGCCACGGCCACGGAGGAACAGACTGCCGTGGTCGAAGCGATCAACATCGACATCAGCGAGATCAACCTGCTCAACCAGGAAGGCGTGGAGAACCTCCAGGCCACCCTGCGCGCCTGCTCGGACCTGGAGCAACAAGCCAGCCGTCTCAAGCACCTGGTCGGCACGTTCCGTATCTGACCTGCTGCGTTCCCGGCTCAGCGACGCGTGCTGCGGCGCTGGGCCGTTGCCGTGGCAAGCCCTGCCACAGCACCGATGCACGCTGCGTGGTCGTCAGCCAAATCGAACAAATGTCACCGATGAAAGGTCCACCTTCAGGCGCTACCTGTAACGGTGTGTTACAGCCGTAAGACAGCGCCGAAGATGATCCCGGAGGGACACCGATCGTGCACATTGCTGACATCACCATGTTCTACGCCCCCGCAAGCGGCGGCGTACGAACCTATCTTGATGCCAAACACCGCCGCCTCGACGCCATGCCTGGCGTGCGGCACAGCCTGCTCATTCCGGGCGCCACCGCCACTCAGGCGGATGGGATCTACCAGGTCCCCGCCCTGCCCCTGCCATTCGGCAAGGGCTACCGCTTTCCGGTGCGCCTGGCGCCCTGGTGCAACACGCTGCGCAAACTGCAACCGGACTTGATCGAAGTCGGTGACCCCTACTTCACCGCCTGGGCCGCGCTCGAAGCGCGCCGCCAGCTGGACGTGCCGGTCATTGGCTTTTACCACTCCGATCTGCCACTGCTGGTCAGTAACCGCATGGGTAACTGGTTCACGCCCAACGTCGAGGCCTACGTCAGCAAGCTGTACGGCAACTTCGATCGCGTGCTGGCGCCCAGCCAGGTCATGGCCGACAAACTGATTCGCCTCGGGGTCAAAGAGGTGCATGTGCAGCCGCTTGGGGTCGATCTGAACCTGTTCAATCCCTCGCGACGTGACCCACAACTGCGCGCACGCCTGGGGTTGGCCGATACCACGCGCCTGCTGGTGTTCGCCGGACGCGGCTCGCGCGAGAAGAATCTGCCGGTGCTGCTCGACTGCATGCGCGCCCTGGGCAGCCATTACCACCTCTTGCTGGTGGGTTCGAGCATGCCGGCCAACGTGCCGGACAACGTCAGTGTCATCAACCAGTTCTGCCCGCCCCAGGAAGTGGCAGGCCTGCTGGCCAGTGCCGACCTGCTGGTGCACGCCGGTGACCAGGAAACCTTCGGCTTGGTGATTCTCGAAGCCATGGCCAGTGCTACGCCGGTCGTGGCCGTGCGTGCCGGGGCATTCAGCGAGATCGTGCGTGACGAATCCGGCCGCCTGTGCACGCCGAACGACGCCCAGGCCATGGCGGCCAGCGTGCGTGAGGTGTTCGAAGAAGGCGCACGCAAGCTGGGTGCGCAGGCACGCCAGCATGTCGAGCAGCATTATTCGTGGGACAGCGTGGTCAATGGCCTGCTGGAGCATTATCACGCGGTGCTTGGTCATCAAATGCCGGTGCGTGCCCATGGGTGAGGTGCAGGATGCGCCGCGCAGCGTGATGCTGGTGCTGCACGACGTGGCGCCGGAAACCTGGCCGGACTATCAGCCGTTCGTCGAAGCCGTCGATGCCTTGGGCGATGTGCCGATGACCTGGCTGGTGGTCCCCGATTTCCACCACCGCAATGCCCTGCAGCACGCGCCGGCGTTCTGCCGCCTGCTGCAACGGCGCCTGACCTTGGGCGATGAGCTGGCCTTGCATGGTTTCTACCATGCCGATGATGGTCCGGCGCCACGCAGCCCACGCGAGCTGTTCATGCGCCGTATCTACACCCATGAGGGCGAATTCTATGGGTTGGATCAGGCCGAGGCGATGCGCCGTCTACGTGAAGGGCTTGCCGTGTTCGACGCCCAGGGACTACCGGTCAAGGGCTTCGTCGCCCCGGCCTGGCTGATGAGCGAAGGCACCCGTCAGGCCCTGCGGCAGTTGCCCCTGGCCTATACCAGTACGCCCCAGCACCTGTACCGCCTGCCTGACTTTCAGGCCATCGACGCACCGGGCCTGGTGTGGAGTGCGCGCAGTGCCTGGCGCCGCGGCCTGTCGCGGGTGGTCAGCGACTGGCAATGCCGACGCCTGGCAGGCGCCAGCACCTTGCGCCTAGGTCTGCACCCGGTGGACATGCGCCACCGTTCATCGCGCGACTACTGGATGAACACCTTGCGCACGCTGATCGCCCAAGGTCGTCAGCCGCTGACCAAGTCGGCCTGGCTCGAGCGCCAGTTGCAGCCATGAGTCGGCTGGTCTGGCTCGGCGCGGCGCTGCTGCTGGGGGCCGTGGTGCCGTTATGGCTGGGCGGCGCCGACCTGCTGCCGCGGTTGCGTCATTTCTCGCCCACGCTGCTGGTGGGTCTGCTGGGCATGATTGTGCTGTGCTGGGTGATCAACGCCTGGCGCCTGCGCTTGCTGCTGGGTCAGCAAGGCGAGCACCTGAAGGTCGTTCGCAGCGTAGGTGTCGTGATGGCCACTGAGTTTGCCATCTGCACAACGCCCGGCGGCAGCGGCGGACCGGTGGCGCTGATTGCGCTGTTGCATCGTGAAGGGGTCAGCGCCGCGCGCAGCGGTGCGGCGTTCGCCATGGATCAGCTCAACGACTTGCTGTTTTTCTTCTGCGCAATGCTGGCGATTGCCGGGTACGCCATGTTCAACCGCCTTGGCCACAGCCAGCAGAGCATGCTGATGGGCAGCGCGCTGATGCTCTGCGCTGCACTGCTGCTGTTGCTCGCGCTGCTGCGCTGGCGGCGTCAGGTGATGCGTTGGAATGGTCGGATGCTCAAACGCCTGGGCATGGCCGCCAGTCGCAGGCGGCGGTGGGCGCGCAAGCTGTTGCGCTTCGTGCAGGCACTGGCGCAGACCTGGCGCCTGCCCAAACGCACTCTGACGCTGGTCTTCGCCCTCACCTGCGCGCACTGGGGCCTGCGCTACAGCGTGCTGTACCTGGTATTGCAGGGGCTGGGGGCGAACCTGGCGTGGATACCGAGCTTTCTGGTGCAGATGCTGGCGCTCAGCGCCGGGCAGTTCAGCCTGTTGCCGGGTGGCGCCGGCGCCGCCGAGCTGACCAGCGCCACCCTGCTGACGCCGCTGGTAGGCGGCTCGGCAGCGGCGGCGGCGATCGTCATCTGGCGTGGTATCACCTACTATTTCTACCTGCTGGCCGGTGCGCCGGTGTTCGTCTGCCTGCTGGCGCGGCCGCTGCTGCAGCGTTGGCGGCGGCAGGTGGACTGAGGGTTAGTCGAACACGACGGTCTTGTTGCCATGCACCTGCACGCGGTCTTCGAGGTGGTAACGCAGACCACGGGCCAGCACCATCTTTTCCACATCGCGGCCGAACCGCACCATGTCTTCGATGGTGTCGGCATGGCTGACGCGCACCACGTCCTGCTCGATGATCGGGCCGGCGTCGAGCTCTTCGGTAACGTAATGGCACGTGGCGCCGATCAGCTTGACGCCACGCAGCGCCGCTTGGTGGTACGGCTTGGCGCCTACGAATGAAGGCAGGAAACTGTGGTGGATATTGATGACCCGCTCGGCATAGTCCTGGCACAGCTGCGGCGGCAGGATCTGCATGTAGCGCGCGAGCACCACGACATCGGCGCTGTGTTCGGCGACCAGCCGCGACACTTCGGCGAAGGCCGGCTGTTTGTCCTGCGGATCGACCGGTACGTGGAAGAACGGAATGCCGTGCCACTCGACCATGCTGCGCAGATCGTTGTGGTTGGAAATCACGCATGGGATATCGCAGTCCAATTCATCGCTGTGCCAGCGGTGCAGCAGGTCGGCCAGGCAGTGCGACTCGCGGCTGGCCATCAGCACCACGCGCTTTTTCTGCGCCGAATCGGTGATGCGCCAGATCATCGAGAACTCTGCAGCGATCGGAGCGAAAGCTTCGCGCAATGCCTCGATGCCAAAAGGCAGGGTCTCGGCACGAATTTCATGACGCATGAAGAACCAGCCACTCTGCGGATCGGAGTGGTGACTGGCTTCGGTGATCCAGCCGTTGTACAGCGCCAGAAAATTACTGACCTTGGCCACGATACCGACACGGTCGGGGCAGGCGATCACCAGACGAAAGGTGCGCATCGAACAGACTCCAGAACTTCGCAAAGGCGCCGATTGTAGCGGGGTGCCGGACAAAGCGCAGTAATCATCGACGTGTTGCACCTTCGCCCCCCCGGCGCCTCGATGCCGGCGTTCGGTTAACACCGGCACTTAAAGTAAAAATTTTTTTACCAAATACATCCTGACGACGGCTCATGCAAACATCGACTTCAAGATTAGTTGTTTACTTGCCAGAAACGTCTGTCTATTATTGCGCCACTGTCTCCCAAACTATGTACTCAAGGAACGCCTCATGTCCCTGATCAACGAATACCGCGCCACCGAAGAAGCCATCAAAGAACTTCAGGCGCGCCTGGCCAATCTCTCGCAAGACGACAAGCTCAAGCAAGAGCTGGAATTCGAAGGCAAATTGCGCGCACTGATGGGCGAATACTCCAAGTCGCTGCGTGATGTTATTGCCCTGCTCGACCCTGAAGCCAAAATGAGCAAAGCCCCGCGCGGTGCTGCCAAGCCAGTGACCAGCAAACGCGCGCGCAAGGTCAAGCAATACAAAAACCCACACAACGGTGAAGTGATTGAAACCAAAGGTGGCAATCACAAGACCTTGAAAGAGTGGAAAGCCAAATGGGGTGGTGATGTCGTAGAAGGCTGGTCGACCCTGCTGGGTTGATGGCCTGACGGGTACGCCCGTCTTCCCACCTGAAAAAACGCCAGCACTTGCTGGCGTTTTTTTATGTGCGTGAACATGACTTCAACTTACAGTCCATAACGCTCCTGCAAGCGCTCAGCCTCCCGCTGCCAGGCGTCGAGCACCGGCCGCACGGGCATGGCAGCGTTCTGCAGGGCGCCTTGCAGGGCCTGGCGGAAGTCGGCCAGGGTATTTGGCGCGCCCGCCGCGATCTCACTCAGGCGCTGCCGACAGAATGCATCCCAGCGTTGCAGTTCGGCGTCATTCAAGGTCGCCGGGAAGTTGCGGGCCCGGTAACGGAACAGCAGTTCCGGCAGGCGCATGTCATCGAATATCCACCGCCCCTGGGCCAACTCCTGCGGGCTTGCAGCACGCACCTGTTCGCACAGTCGACGGTCGCGGTCGCCGATAAAGCCGTCGTACAACTGCTGTTCCGGATCTTCACTGAGCGGGAAATCTTGCGCGCTATAAATCAGTGCGAGTTTGTCCTGCCACTGACTGGCCTGACTGACCAGTTGCTCGGCCCGTTGCAGATAACGCGACATATCCAGATTCAGCCGCTGCTCGTCGTTCGGCCGTATTACCGACAGTGGCGCCACCACTGGACAGCGGTTTATCTGAATGCATTTAAGCGGAACCGGTAACTCCTCCGCCGCCAATTCCTCACGTCGTGTGTATAAACGCTGACGCAAGCTGTCAGGACTTTCCTGCAATAAAGGCAGAATGTCATGATGCAAATCGCAGACTATCAGTGCATTGCGATTGCTTGGATGCCAAGCCAATGGCAATACCACCCCGAGGTAGTTGCGCTGGGCGGAAAAGCGCCCGGATATATGCACCAAGGGTTGCAGCAGCTGAATCTGCTCCATGACCTTGTGCTTGCTGCGCAGCTCGAACAGCCAGTTGTACAACTTCGGCTGACGCTCACGAATCAGACGTGCCAGGCCCAGGGTGGCACGCACGTCGGAGAGGGCCTCGTGGGCGTTGCCATGGTCGATACCGTTGGCCTGGCTGAGCAGTTCCAGGCGCAAACTCGTGCGCCCCTCCTGCTGCGGCCACTGCAAGCCCTCTGGGCGCAGGGCACAGGCGGTGCGCACCACATCGATGAGGTCCCAGCGGCTGTTGCCGCCCTGCCATTCGCGGGCATAGGGATCGAAGAAGTTGCGGTAAAGGCTGTAACGGGTGATTTCATCGTCGAAGCGCAAGGTGTTGTAACCGGCACCGCAGGTGCCGGGACGTGCCAATTCGGCATGCACTCGGGTCATGAACTCGGCCTCGCCCAGGCCTTGCTGGGCGAGCACCTGAGGGGTGATACCCGTGACCTGGCAGGCAATGGGATGGGGCAGGATATCGTCGCTGGGACGGCAATACAGGTTGATCGGTTCGTCGATCTCGTTGAGGTCGAGGTCGGTACGCACCCCGGCCAATTGCAGCGGGCGATCGCAACGTGGATTGATGCCGGTGGTTTCGTAGTCGTGCCAGAAGATGCTGAAGCTCACGGGGTCGTCCTGTCAGAAGATCGACCCGAGTCTAGCGGTGCGCGGGGGGCAGCGGCCAGTCCAGCCTAGGCCGAGGCGCTGGCCTGGCGAAAGCTAAAGAACTCCTGCAAGGCACGAACGTAGGAATCATAGTCGCGCGGCGCCTGCAGCAACATGAAGCCGGAGTCGTAGTGACCGGGCGTTTCATCTTCGTGGCACCACAGGCAACTGGCCGTGAGATTGATGAACTGCAGCCCGCCGCCTTTGAGCGGGACACGAATCTGCAGTTCGAAATCCGGACCGACCATCAGCGGCAGCTCGCTGATCAGCATGATGCCGTTTTCCGAGACATTGCCCAGATACCCCAGCGGTTGGCCGGTGATGCGGTTGAACACCTGGAGCACGGCACACAATTCATGACGCTCGATTTGGCGGGCAGTAAACATGGCGGTGATGGCTTTCCTTTAAGAGGCCAGGAAAACTCGGTACTGGCGAAGTTTGTTACAAAGGTTTAACAGATTGTAGGAACGCTCGTACAAAAAGGCGCCAAGCGGACACCGCATCCATCGAACACTGGGCACTGGCCTTGCACCGCGCGCAGGCCTTTATCGCACAAAGCATTCAACGGTATAGCAGAGGATGCCTGCGCACACCGCAACCGATCAGCGCAGGGGTACGGCCCGGGCCGGTGACACCTGCGCAGGTTGCCCTGCCCGGTAATGACCCAAACGCTCGAGGGTCTGCAGACGCGCTGCGGCGCGGTAGGCGTATTCATTACCGGGGTAGCGCTCGATCAGGTACTGATAGGTTTGCGCCGCATCGACATAGAGCTTCTGTCTCTCCAGACACTGGCCGCGCAGCAACGACACCTCGGGGTGGATGAACGGTCGGGCGCGGCTGGTGCGATCGACCTGCGACAGCTCGAGCATCACTCGCGCACAGTCGCCGCGGTCATAGGCGCGGTAGGCATTGTCCAGATGGTGGTCCATCGACCACCGGGTGCAGCCGACCAGGCTGGCGGCGGCGGCCAGTAGAATCAGGGTTCTCATGCAGGTTCTCCTCAGATGAGCTTTGTATCGGCGGCGCCGGGCAAATCTTCACAGCAACGTGCCAGCCTGACCCCGCCGCAGCCAGGTGCAACCCAGGTAGTGCAACTGAACGATGACTACAACACGATTGAGGAGTAGCCTCTCGCTGCGCTTCATTAAAGGAGTCTATGCATGACCATCCGCCGTACCAAAATCGTCGCCACCCTTGGCCCTGCCAGCAACTCGCCGGAAGTGATCGAGCAACTGATCCTCGCCGGCCTCGACGTGGCACGTCTGAACTTCTCCCATGGCACCCCGGACGAGCACAAGGCGCGTGCCCGCCTGATCCGTGAGATCGCCGCACGCAACGGCCGCCATGTAGCGCTGCTGGGCGATCTGCAAGGTCCGAAAATCCGCATCGCCAAGTTCAGCGACAAGCGCATCGAACTGAAGGTGGGTGATCGCTTCACCTTCTCCACCGCTCACCCGCTGACCGAGGGCAACCAGCAGATCGTCGGCATCGACTACCCCGATCTGGTCAAGGATTGCGGCGTGGGTGACGAGCTGCTGCTCGACGATGGCCGCGTGGTCATGCGTGTCGAAACCGCCACCGCCGACTCCCTGCACTGCGTGGTGCTGATCGGCGGGCCGCTGTCCGACCACAAGGGTATCAACCGCAAGGGCGGCGGCTTGACCGCGCCAGCGCTGACCGAAAAAGACAAGGCCGACATCAAGCTGGCCGCGGAAATGGACCTCGACTACCTGGCCGTGTCCTTCCCGCGCGATGCCAAGGACATGGAATACGCCCGCACCTTGCGCGATGCCGCCGGCGGCAGCGCCTGGCTGGTAGCGAAGATCGAGCGTGCCGAAGCGGTCGCAGACGACGAAACCCTCGATGGGCTGATCGCCGCGTCCGATGCCGTGATGGTCGCGCGCGGTGACCTGGGTGTGGAAATCGGCGATGCCGAGCTGATCGCCATCCAGAAGAAGATCATCCAGCACGCCCGGCGCAACAACAAAGCCGTGATCGTCGCCACGCAGATGATGGAGTCGATGATCCAGAACCCGATGCCGACCCGTGCCGAAGTCTCGGACGTCGCCAACGCCGTGCTGGACAATACCGACGCCGTGATGCTGTCGGCGGAAAGCGCTGCCGGCGCCTACCCGATCGAGGCCGTGCAGGCCATGGCGCGAATCTGCCTGGGGGCGGAAAAACATCCGACCAGCCAGAAGTCCAGCCACCGCCTGCACACCACCTTCCAGCGCTGCGACGAGAGCATCGCCCTGGCGGCGATCTACACCGCCAACCACTTCCCTGGGGTCAAGGCGATCATCTCGCTCACCGAAAGCGGCTACACCCCGCTGATCATGTCGCGCCTGCGCTCGCACGTGCCGATCTTCGCACTCTCGCCGCACCAAGCCACTCAGGCCCGGGCCGCGATGTTCCGCGGCGTCTATCCAATCGCGTTCGACCCGGCAGCACTGCCGGCCGAGCAGGTCAGCCAGGCAGCGGTCGACGAACTGCTCAAGCGTGGCCTGGTGCAACAGGGCGACTGGGTGATCCTGACCAAAGGCGACAGCTACCACACCATCGGTGGCACCAACGGCATGAAGATTCTGCATGTCGGTGACCCGCTGGTTTGATCACGGTGTGTCCTCTGCAGGAGTGAACACGTCGGTATACAGCTGATTTCTCGGCAATCCGGCAATGAACAGCCGTCGAGCGAACTGCTCGACGGTTGCCGGCGCGCCGCAGGCCAGCGCCACCGTTTGCCGCGACTCCAGGCGCAATGCCGCCAGCGCCGCTTGCAACTCATCCGCCAGCACCTCCTCTACGCGCAACGACCGATGCTTGCGCGCCAATTCATTCAACGCCTCTGCCAGATAGTGCCCTGATGCCCCATGGGCGACGTGCAGCAGCCTGATCGGCCCCGCGTGGCCCTGGCGCAGCGCCTCACGCAAGATGCCCCACAGCGGCGCCAGTCCGGTGCCAGCCGCGAGCAGCCACAAAGGCTTGTCGCGCCAGTCCGGATCGTAGTGCAACGCCCCGCCGCGCAGCTCGCCCAGGCTGATCGCATCGCCGCAGCGCAACTGCCGAGCACGCGCGCTGAACGCGCCCTCACGCCGGCAATCGATGTGAAACTCTAGATAACGGTCTTCGCCCGGCAGACTGGCCAGTGAATACGGCCGTGCGACCCCCTGCAGCCACAGCACGGCGTGCTGGCCCGCCTGATAACGCAGCGGGCGCTCGGGTAGCAGACGCACACGCAGCACCTCACCGAACCACTGCACCTCGGCAACCTGGGCCGGCACGCCGTCGCCGTTGGGATCGAAGGGCGCGACGTGCAGATCCTCGATCACCCGGCACTGACAGGCCAGGCGCCAGCCCTCGGCACGCTGGGCGGTGCTCAGCACGTCAGGCCGGGCGTCGGCGGGCTGGCCGTGCAGGCAGCGCACCAGGCACGCATGGCAATGACCCGCCCGGCAGCTATAGGGCACGCTGATTCCCGCCGCGAGCAGGGCATCGAGCAGGTTGCTGTCGGTCGCCACCGGCCAGTGGCGCGCGCCGACGCGTAATTCGGGCATGGGCAAGGTCTCCTGAGCACTGCCACACAGCATGCCATGCATGGGCACACAAGGCTGTCAGAACCGCTCAGGGCGAAGGTGTTTCACCCACACAGGTGCGCTATAATGCCGCGCCTTTTTCGCTGGCGGCCTGACCAGCCGCCATCTCCTGCAAGGCACTCCACGCCGCACCGTGCGGTCGCCGAGTGCCTTTACGAATGTTCCCGTCTTTAGAGAGGAGCGCGCTGCATGACCGTGATCAAGCAGGACGACCTGATTCAGAGCGTCGCCGATGCCCTGCAATTCATCTCGTACTACCACCCCGTCGATTTCATCCAGGCGATGCACGAGGCCTACCTGCGTGAAGAGTCGCCCGCCGCGCGCGACTCCATCGCCCAGATCCTGATCAACTCGCGCATGTGCGCCACCGGCCACCGGCCGATCTGCCAGGACACCGGCATCGTCACCGTGTTCGTGCGCGTCGGCATGGACGTGCGCTGGGACGGCGCCACCCTGAGCGTCGACGACATGATCAACGAAGGCGTGCGCCGCGCCTACAACCTGCCCGAGAACGTCCTGCGCGCCTCGATCCTGGCCGACCCGGCCGGTGCCCGCAAGAACACCAAGGACAACACCCCGGCAGTCATCCACTACTCCATCGTCCCTGGCGACAAGGTCGAAGTGGACGTGGCGGCCAAGGGCGGCGGCTCGGAAAACAAATCCAAGATGGCCATGCTCAACCCGTCCGACTCGATCGTCGACTGGGTGCTGAAAACCGTGCCGACCATGGGCGCCGGCTGGTGCCCGCCGGGCATGCTCGGCATTGGCATCGGTGGCACTGCCGAAAAAGCCGCAGTCATGGCCAAGGAAGTGTTGATGGAGTCCATCGACATTCACGAACTCAAGGCCCGCGGCCCGCAGAACCGCATCGAGGAAATCCGCCTCGAGCTGTTCGACAAGGTCAACCAGCTGGGCATCGGCGCCCAAGGCCTGGGCGGTCTGACTACCGTCCTCGATGTGAAGATCATGGATTACCCGACCCACGCCGCTTCGCTGCCGGTGTGCATGATCCCCAACTGCGCCGCCACCCGCCACGCGCACTTCGTGCTCGATGGCTCCGGCCCTGCCGAACTGGAAGCACCGTCGCTGGACGCTTACCCGGAAATCGTCTGGGAAGCCGGCCCAAGCGCGCGCCGCGTCGACCTCGACAGCATCACCCCGGAAGAAGTCGCCAGCTGGCAGCCGGGTGAAACCATCCTGCTCAACGGCAAGATGCTCACCGGCCGCGATGCCGCGCACAAGCGCATGGTCGAGATGCTCAACCGTGGTGAAGAACTGCCGGTCGACCTCAAAGGTCGCTTCATCTACTACGTCGGCCCGGTCGACCCGGTCGGTGACGAAGTGGTTGGCCCTGCCGGCCCGACCACCGCGACGCGGATGGACAAATTCACCCGGCAGATTCTCGAGCAGACTGGCCTGCTGGGCATGATCGGCAAGTCGGAGCGTGGCCCGACCGCCATCGAAGCGATCAAGGACAACAAGGCTGTATACCTGATGGCCGTCGGCGGCGCTGCCTACCTGGTGGCGCAGGCGATTCGCAAGTCCAAGGTGCTGGCCTTCGCCGAACTGGGCATGGAAGCGATCTACGAGTTCGAGGTCAAGGACATGCCGGTGACGGTTGCCGTCGACAGCAACGGCGAATCGGTGCATATCACCGGTCCCGCGCTGTGGCAGGGCAAGATCGCCCAGAGCCTGGCGGTGGAAGTGAAGTAAGCGCTCTCGTGTCACCCGAACGCCCGGCCTTGGCCGGGCGTTGTCATAGGGCATGTCCGATGCCCGGCGCCTACTGGCAGCTCTGTCAGTACCGCCCGTTCGGGCTCACCGATACGCTCGTTGCCCACATCAGCAAGGAGCGACGAGCATGCCACACCCCACCCACCCAACTGCCAATGCCGAGCCCTGGCTGGCGGACTTCGGCATTTTCCTGACGTCGCGCAGTGATCGCATCCTCAACAACGGGCACCAGCAGGTCGAAGTGACACTGGTCGCCGCTGCGGCAGAAGGCCAGGTCATCAGCGATGAGCAATTCGAATCGTTCAGCCTCATGTACCAGACTGCCAACGGGTCCTGCCTACCGCTTCCATACGACGATGACACCGCCGACTGGTTCTATCGCACCCAACACGACGAGCGATACGACTACCATTGGTCATGCACAGACATGGCGGTGCCTGTGGCGCCCTGTCGTGCGGATGCGACCGTGCGCATCAAACGCCTGTATGTGCATTGCCGTGCGGCTGATGGCCAGTGCATCACTCTGCTCGGCACGGTGCAACCAGCACCAGGCCAGCAGATCGTTACTCCAGAGCCGCTGCAACAGGAACTGATCGCCGAGCAGTCGCCCCACTACCGCTTCCCCCAGGACTACGAATGGCAGCGCAAGGTCCGTGTCGGTGAGCGTCTGTTCGACAACGTCGCCATCCGTGACTCAGACGCCATCCTGGAGTATTCGCTGCGCCCCAAATGGGGTGGCTTCGCAAGCGCCAGACTGGTCGCGCCGCCAATCGATGCAATGCAAGCAACCAATCCGCAGCCATCGCTCGG
The DNA here is from genome assembly GCF_000759535.1 of Pseudomonas cremoricolorata. Lineage (NCBI taxonomy): Bacteria > Pseudomonadati > Pseudomonadota > Gammaproteobacteria > Pseudomonadales > Pseudomonadaceae > Pseudomonas > Pseudomonas cremoricolorata. The sequence goes on from NZ_CP009455.1 coordinate 303,361, forward strand.
CGCCCGAGCGCCAGCGATAGGCTTTGCGCTGCCCAATACCTCGACCATCGTTCATCCAGACGACATGCACGCAGCGACTGTCGAACACGATCAATGGGTGACCCAGCCCCTCACCTCGACCACCGACCAACTCGTCGTGGTGCTTCAGTCACAGCGCTGCAGCGGTAGTCCGCTTGACGGTCGAGGTCGCACTCAGCCACAGACGATCGAAGCCCGAGATCGACAAGGTGGGCTGCATGTTCTGACTATCGGTCCAAGCCCGGACGCTCGCCTGGATCTTGAGGTCAGGACTGCCCGGTCGATCGCCAGCCACGGCATCAGCAACATCAGTTTTTTCCGAGTCGCAGGCCGCGGCTTGGCCGCCGATGCGGTGCCATGCCGGCTTTATGCCAACGGCTCGCAACAGACTTACGTGGATGTGATCATCGAGGCCGTGGATGAGTACGGTATTCCGGTCACCGTTCCCGACAGTATCCTGGCCGAGGTGCGACTGATCGACTACAACACGGGTTCGACGATGCCTCCCGGCTATGGCGTCAGCCGTACGCAAAGCCGGATCGATCAGCGCTTCAACTATTACCAGAACCAGTTCGGGGCTGACCCATCGCTGCCCATCAGGCCCAATACACAAACCATCCGGTTCTTCTACAAGACCTACCAAAGTGCGAATGTTCGAATCGCCGCACGCTTGGTGATCGACGGCAAGACCTACCACACCCATGACCGCACGCTGCCGCCAGGCGACGGTACGACCGTGGCGGGAAGGTCCAATAGCTCGGCCATCATCGAGCCCCGCGCAGTCGATTACCTCTACAACCGACCCGGTGACTTCAGCCTGGTGCGTCACGATGCCAGCGATCACCGCAGCAACGGCGTCAGGGACATCGACCGGTATCACCTGACCTTCCGCAGCGCCATTCCCCATCGCATCGTGTATTACCCCCAATCGCAAAGCCTGAGCTGGGACTACAACGGCAATAACATCACCAACTGGATCTTCTGGAGCGTCTTGCTGGGCCAGTCATCGGTTACTGCCGCTCGGCTCGATATCTCGCAGTCGCTCAATACGCCGAATGAAGGCGTCAGTCTGTTCCGCCTGAAACTCGACCGAACCTGGATCGAAGGTGAATCCAATGGCAACTGGGATTACTTGTGCAACGTTCAGGACGAAAACGGCAACCACCACTCAGTCTGGGTCGCCGTGCGTGACCGTATGAATGTCATGTGGCTGACCAACTGAACTGAGCTATGCATCCGCTTGCAACCCGTTTCTTGAACCTATTTTCAGGTGAATCGCGCCATGAACACCCTCGACAATCCGCAACTCTGGTTACAGACCTTCCGCCTCGAGCTGTCCTCGGCCAGCAGCAACTTGTATGGCAATGCCCGTCAACAGGCCGAGATTCGGCTCATTGCCCATGTGCATGCCAACCAGCCGGCGCTCACTCCCGCGCAACTGGCGAGCCTGACCCTGGTCATGGAGCGATCCGACGGCTTGTATGAGCCTCTGCCCTTCAATGGTCCCGGCGCCCTCAACTGGTGGCAGACCTCGGAACGAGATACACGCTTCGACCTCATGCCAGGGCCGCTCGCTGCATCGCCATCGAACAGTGCACCGCCCCCACCGGCGAACAAACTGATGTACGTTTCGACCTCGCAGCCCGGTGGCAGTAGCGTCAGACTTCGTGCCCGCATTCAGAAAGACGAGAACACGGTCTACTACACCGATATCGGCAACGGGTTCGATAGTCACGTGTCTTTAACGACCGTTCGCCCGCCCTATTTTGGCGAAAACGATTACGAGTGGCAGCAGACCATCAGGGAAGGCGACATCAACAATGTCTTTCTCCATGAATACTCCCTGCGCCTGAAAACACTCGGCCTGTCCACGCAATCCCGACTGGAAGTGCCAGGAATGATTCGCTGGCACACCAACACGCTGACGGAAACCTACGCCACCTATGTCGGCATCGCGCCGCCGGGCGACAAGACCGTGCGATACAACGCTGCGATCGACGTCGGTGACCGCTTCACACCCAGCACCCGCGCCAAGACACCCGGCAACGACTCGATGGTGGTGGTGCTCAATGGCGCAGACAACATCCCCTTCAACAGGCCAGGACTGGGCCATGCAGGCCCGTGCTCGATCAACCTCATAGATCGTCACGGCAATGACCATCAGGTGCTTCTGCGCTTCGACGACGGTGGCAGCGCGCTGGAACGGCGCAGCAGGCTCATGCTGAGCTATCCGACAAGGGACGAATCAGCGATCTGAGCTGCCTGGCACACCGCCAGAGGCCGCTCAGGCCCCTGGCGGACTCATCAACGGATAGAGACCGCATAGCATGTCCCCGTCATTTCCGCACGACCCCGCGCAGTCACCCGCGCCGCTCAACGCGAGCAGTATCCATACCCAGGGGCACAACTTCCTGCACGCTGTGCAGTCGAGCGTCGACCCCCGCACCGGCCAGTTCAATCTGAGCATCAACCTGCCGTTGGGCGAAGCCAACGACCTGGCCGGTCCAACCTGGTCGTTTGCCCTGGGCTACAGCGCCATGGCCTCGCAGCAGGACGAGGGCTTTGGCCTGGGTTGGTCGCTGCGCTACACCCAGCTGACCCTGGTACAGAACCTCTGGACCCTTCGCCTGTCCTCGGGCGAGCAGTTCTCGGTGGATCTGGCCAATTCCGATCTCGGCCCAGGCGGCCAGTTGGCCTTTCACGATTACAAGCTCAAAGCCATGCAAGTCAGCCTGTGGACTGACAACGACCCTGCCGGGGAGGTGGGTTTTCGCATCCTGCACAAGACTGGCGAAGCGGAATTCTTGCGTCGCGTCGGACGCAGCGGTAGCCAGTACGTGTTGCACGAACTGCGCAGCCCCGAAGGTCGTAGCCTGCATTTCGACTGGGCGCGCGCCAATGATGTTCTGCACCTGCAGACAGTACGCGACGGGCAGCGAACACTGGCGCGCTACGACAGGCAGCAGCGTGTCCTGACCCTGGAGCCGGACTCTTCCGAGCCGTCACAGTTTCAGTTCATCCTGAGCAATCAGGAATTGACGCGCTTGGTTGTCCCGGAAATCCATGCCCCATTCACATTCGGCTACCTCGATCAGGCGGTAGGCAATCAGCGTCTGCGTTTGCCTACACAGGTTTCCGGGCCACTTGGGGCAACCGACCGCGTCAACTGGAGCCAGACCCTCGAAGCGTCTCACCGTCTGCCCAACAACGCGCCAATCGCCTACATGCCCCGTGTGACGAGCTGGCTGCACACCGACGGCCCTGGCGCACCAGCGTTGCTGCGAACCTACGGATGGGTCGGTTCGAACAACTATCTGGGTGGTGCAAGCCCGCAAGGTTTCAATTGGGAGCAGGGCCGTGACTCGCTGTATCGGCTCGGCACACGCTATGAATACCAGTGCATCGAGTACCAGAGTGCTGGCGACCTGGCGCTACTCCAGGCGTTTCAGCTCAGTGAACGAAACACCGAACAGGGTGCGCGGAACGATCTCGATGCCCTACTGGCTGAGCTCAGGCAACAGGGCGTCGCACCCAGCACCACCATCACTCGGACCTGGGACCGACATCACCTGCAAATTCGCGAGGTCACCGTCAGCGGCGATTGCGAAATCCTCCAGGAGACGGTGTATGGCGTCGATTACGACCAACCTTGGCTGGTGCAACCGCCTCAATGCCAGTTACCTCACCTCAACTGCACCACCTACATCGATCACGCGGTAGGCAGCCGCTGCAGTGAGGAAATCTCCTACACCTACGATGTGTTCGGCAACACCCTGCAAACCTCCTTCCCTACTGGAGTGATCGAGGTCAACGATTACTATCCTGCCTCCGGCGATCTGATGGGTTGTCCCGCCGACGCCTCGGGGATGGTGCGGTATCTCAAGTCAAGGACGGTGTATCCCGCGCCGGGTTGCCCCGGTGATGCGCCGGTTCTGCGCACACGCTATGAATACGAGGCGCTGGCGTCGTTGATCGACGGCGATATGGATCATGCGGTGGTCTGCCTGGAAGAACTGGTGGATGTGCGCCGCGACACGGTTTTGGAAAGCACCTCGCAAACCTACGAACGGCAGGACAAGACCCACTACGGCCGACAACGGCTGGTGCTGAGCACCTTGAACGGCCTGACCACCACCACCCGCTACGACTACCGCGTGGTGCGCGCACCTGGGGCGCCTGCGCTGCTCGAGACCCGCACACAGATCGATGGCTTCGAGAATACCGAGGTGAGCCGGTCGGTCAGCGCAGACACGCGCTCGCTCATCACCGGGCTGACTCACTCCGAAACCAGTGCCGATGGCAGCCAGACGGTGTATGCCTACGATGCGCTGGGACGGGCAGTGCGTACGGTGATCGCCAACGGCACCGACTACGAAACAGCCCGAACCTGCGCGTATCACGTGGACGATGGGTTCGTCGCCGAGCACGCCCCACGCCTGGGCGATGAACTCGAAGTGCATGTGGCGCTGGAAGAAACTGACGCTACCGGCCAGCGCAAACGTTCCTGGCTCGACGGCAGCGGTCGCCTGGTGCTGATGCAACTCGAAGACCTCGATCACCGACCAGGCGTGTTCCTCGACATCGAGCGTATCCGCTACGACGCCTGGGGACGGATGATTGAACAACGCTCCCAGGACTGGTCGCCCGAGGGCGATCTGCTGTTCAGCCTCACGCAGACCAACGACTACGACGACTGGGGCAACGTCTGTCGCCAGACGGCCCCAACCGGCGTGGTCACGCACACCCGCAATGATCCGTCCCAACGCTGCATCGAGCATTGGCAGCAAAGCCCAGGCGGCGCCCTGTCGGCCAGGCAACTCACCATCCTGAATGTCGCAGGCAGCCCCGTTCAGAGCGTGTTCTACGACTCCCAGGGACGCAGCGTACGCACCCAAGATTCCCTGCGCGACGGCCTCGATCGGCTCATCGAACAGCGCGTCACTCCGCGCGGTGGGGCGGCGCAAATCACGCGTTTCGAATACGACCACTACGGGCGCATCTGCAAGCGCCATCAGCACTTCACCGAACAGGACCGAGCCCATGTACGCACGGTCGCGTTCACCTACGCCGCGCACAGTGACGGCGACCACCCCGAATCGATTTGCGCAGCCGTGAGCATCGGAGAACAGCCATGACGTCCCCATCGACCATGACCCATTCCACCCTCGGCAGACAGACCTTCGACGGCCTGGGCCGGCAACTGACCGTAGAGGCCGGGGGTCGCGTCACCGCCTACCACTATCAGCCGGCACAACTACCTCCCTGCGCCAATACCCTGGCCAACGGTAAGCGGATCGACTTCAGCTACATCGCGGAGCTGCACAACGCCGTCGCAGCCATTCTGCCAGCCGGGGAGCCGGCCAACCAGTTCAGCTACCACGCCAAACTGGGCATGGTGCAACGCAGCGAAGGCACACTGGGCACCGCGCTTGCGACCTACACGGCCAGCGGGCAGCCCAAGAGCGACACTTGGCAGATCGACGGCGCAGAGCATGTAACGCTCTGGCAGTACAGCCTGGGCGGCCAATTGCTCAGTTATGTCGATGCCGACGGTGTAGAGCATCGCCGCGCCTACGATGCCCATGGCCGGCTGTACCAGACCGTGGTGGGCGAGATCCGCTACGACATCACCTACGACGAGTTTTCTCGCCCCTGCACGTACACCACGCTCGATCAGGTTGGCGGCCGCAGCGTGGTGCAGGCCATCGACTACGACGATCAGGGCCGTGAACACCGCCGTCGTTTCACTGCCATCGTCGATGGCAACACGCAGACCTCGGTACAAACACTGACCTACACCGACCTGGATCAGGTCAGCACGCGACACTGGCAGGATGATGTTCATACCGGCCAGGAAACCTTCCGCTATGACCTGCTGGGCCGTTTGAGCGTGTACACCGCCGATGCTGCGATCGCGCCTACCGATCCTTTCGGTAATCGGGTCGTCAGGCAGGTGTTCTCCCTCAACGCACTCGACGGCTACGAGCAAATCGTCAGCACCTTCGCCGACGGCAGCGAAGACCGCGCTACCTATACCTATGACAACCCGCTCGACCCCTGCCAGGTCAGCGCTATCGGCCATACCCACGCAACCTGGCCGACATCGATTCGCCTGAACTACGACGCCTGCGGTCGCCTGGAAAGCGACAGCCTCGGCCGCACATTGCAATGGGACGCGCAGGATCGGGTGACTCAGGTCGAGTATCGCGGCCAGACGTGCCGCTATGGTTACGATCCCAGTGGCAACCTGTGCGACCGCACGGTGGACGGGACGCTGGCACGTGGGTTCTTCAGCGCCGGACAGTTGACCCATGAGCAACGCGGCGCCCAGACCCTTCGTCCGCTCGGTGATGGCGGTCAGTTGCTGGGACTTGAGCGGCTGCGGGACGGCGTGCGCCAGGGCAACGTCACGCTCTATGGTTGCGATGCGCAAGGCAGCGTGCGCGTCGAAGCCGAGCGACAGCTACGTGCGCGCCGCTACACCGCTCACGGCGCTGAGCACGACGCACCACCGCTCGATGACATGCAGTTCGGATTCGCCGGTGAGCGTCGTGAGCCGCTGACCGGCTGGTACATTCCCAGCGGCTACCGCCCATACGATCCACTGCTGATGATCTTCCTCGCACCGGACAGCACCAGCCCGTTCAGTCGGGGAGGCCTGAATGCTTACGCTTATTGCGCAGGCGATCCGGTGAATCGTATCGACCCGGATGGTCACAGCTGGTGGACCTGGGTCATCGCCGGCGTGGGCCTGGCCCTGGGCGTGGTGGCGACCGTGGCGACCTTCGGTGCGGCAGCACCCGCGTTCGCAGCAGTGTATGCCGGCGGCATTTCGGCCCTGACCGCCAGCGGCGCGATGGCCATGGGCGCCGCCACATTGGGCGCTGTGTCACTGGGCACCGGGATCGCCTCCACCGTACTGGAAGCGGTAGACAAGGATTCCAAGGCGGCCAGTATTCTGGGTTGGATTTCGTTGGGCACAGGCCTGTTGGGCAGTGGGCTGGAGATGGCGCCGAAGGCCGCATCGAAGATGGCGACCCTGAGCCGCAGAGTCGGCAGGGGTAGTCAGAAACTGGCTGGGCGGGCCGCAAAGCCTGGCTCAGGCTCGCTCGCAGGGCAGGCCTCTGGTACTACAAATGCGCCTATGGCTCCACAAAAAAGCTCTTCCCCTGTCGTTCTGCACAGGACTGTAAGAGGAAGTCCGGAAGTTGTCTTCCATCCCGATTGGCTGGGCCAAGGTGTATCTGCATTTGAAACCCACGGCTCCGCCACTGGGATGCTGATGGATTCAAAGGGAATGATGTCGCGTGCCGAGAAGGTGGGATACGAAGCTCAAGCCTGGCTGAACGCAAGTGGTCGTGCAGACGGCGAGCCATTCGTATTGTTGGCCTGCCACGCTGCTGAATCAGGTGCGGCTCAGCGTGTGGCCAACGTCACTGGACGCCCAGTGACTGCTTATAAACAAGCGATCTGGGTCAACCACCCCAGCAACTCAGGCTCATTGCGCAACGCCTCGGGGTTACTCAACCTACCTATGGAAGAAATACCCAGAACGTTCACAGAAATCCTGATGCGGCGTCCCAAAATGGGAAGATTCGCGGCGTCACGCTACTTCTCTCCCAAGTTCAGAGTTCATCATGTGTGACGGGGTCTGAGTATTGGCTTTGGGAAAACTGGCCAGGCCAGTCCTTGCGGATATGCACCTGACCCCGCTCCCGGACAGATAACAAGGCGTCAATGTCCAGCGCACAGACTAACCAATGACTGCCCGAAGCGCTCAAATCGACACCCTCGGCCATGATCCCATTGGCAGGAAACCCATAATCCGGCGGCACGAACAACCCCGCCCGACCGATGTTCACATCCAGCGCCGGTGACCACGGCGCCAGCCCCACGGTCGGGCTTTGCAACACGGCGATCTGGTTCTCCAGCGCCCGCGCCTGAGCGCCGATGCGCACGCGGTGGTAACCGGCCTCGGTGTCGGTGCAACTGGGCGCCAGAATCAGGTCGGCGCCTTGTTCGGCCAGGCGCCGGGCAAGCAGGGGAAATTCGTTGTCGTAGCAGATCAGAATGCCGAGCCGGCCGAGTGCCGTGTCGAACACCTTCAGCCCGCTGCCGGCGCTGATGTCCCACTGCTCTTTCTCGAAGCGGGTCATCATCAGTTTGTCCTGGTGGCCCAGCATCCCTTGCGGCCCGAACAACCAGGCGCGGTTGCGGTAGCGCCCATCGCTGTCGAGCACCGGCAGGCTGCCCGGTTGCAGGTACACTCCATGCTCGCGGGCAATGCCTTCACACAGCGCCAGCCAGCGTGGAATCAGCGGCTGGATGCCGCTGATCGAGCCATGCAGATCACCGCGCTGCGCAGCGGGCAACTGGCCGCTGAGCACCAGTCCGGCGTATTCGGGCAACAGCAGCAATTGCGCCCCGCCGTGCACCGCCTCGGCGCACAGCGCCTGCAGATGCTCGGCGTAGGCGTCCCAGGTTTCCAGCAATTCGATGGCGTATTGACAGGCCGCCAGGCGAATCATACCGGCAGGGCCTTGAGCCAGAACGACATGATCTTGTCCGACTCCTCGACCTCATCCAGATCGCGCCAGGCATAGCGGGTGCGCAGCGACGGTTCGTGAAGAAACCCTCGGTTGCGCCAGAAGCCTTGCAGTGGCTTGTAATCGGCGGGGCGCAGTGGGTGGCCGGAGGGCCGCTCCACGGCGCAGAAGGCGCAGTAGTCGAACTCGGCCAGCTTGTGTGCGTACGACTCGCGCTCGATGAAAAAGCGCACGCCCAGGCCCTGGTTGCGGTACTCGGGCAGCACCAGCGACTCGCCGAAGTAGTACACCGCGTTGGGGTCGCGGCCCTGATCGAGGAACGGCTGCTGGAACTCCGGCACCTGGTCGACCAGCGGCAGACCGGTCGAGGCACCGACCACCTTGCCGTCGTCCAGCGCCAGCACCAGCAGGCTGCGCCCGGAGCGGGCATAGGCGGCCAGATAATCGGCCTCGTAGTCCAGCGAGCCGTCGTAGAGGTAGGGGAACTCGCGAAACACCGTCAAGCGCAGGCGAGCGAGGTCATCGATGTAGGGCGCGATCGCAGCGCCGTGCAACAGGCGGATTTCCATGCGAAGAGGTCGTTTTGTCGATGTGGATGACGCGCTCGGCTAAGCCGGGCCTGAGGGGAAACCCTATCATCCGGCCAACGTCGATCCCTTGCCCCTACACGACAGGAACTTTGCCATGACCGCTACCGAACTCGTCCAGGCCTACTACGCCGCCTTCAACGCCGGCGACATGCCCGGCTTTCTCGCGCTGCTCAGCGAAGATGTGATTCACGACATCAACCAGGGCGAACGGCAGATGGGCAAAGCCAAGTTCGCCAGCTTCATGGAGAAAATGAACCGCTGCTACCGTGAGCGTCTGGCCGACATCGTGGTCATGCAGAACGCCGAGGGCAATCGCGCGGCTGCCGAATTCACCGTGCATGGCGAGTACCTGGCCAATGACGAAGGCCTGCCAGCAGCCGACGGCCAGACCTACGTGCTGCCGGCCGGCGCGTTCTTCTACATTCACTGCGGCAAGATCGCCCGGGTGACCAACTACTACAACCTCAACGACTGGATCGAGCAGGTCGCCTGAAGGCCGGCCTCAGGCACGGCGGTCAAGCAGGTTCGCCACGATCCGGTCGAGCCAGCCCCACAGGCGCTGCTTGACCCGCCGCCACAGTGGCCGCGCGCGCCAGCTGGCAAGGTCGACTTCCTCGCTCAGGGCGAAATCGCGGTCGAAGCTGGCGGCCACCTCAGCGGTGAGCACCGGGTCGAGGCTTTCCAGATTGGCTTCCAGGTTGAAGCGCAGGTTCCAGTGGTCGAAGTTGCAGGAGCCGACGCTGACCCAGTCATCCACCAGCACCATCTTCAGGTGCAGGAAACGCGGCTGGTATTCGAAGATCTTCACCCCGGCGCGCAGCAGCCGTGGGTAGTAGCGGTGCCCGGCATAGCGCACCGCTGCGTGGTCGGTGCGCGGCCCGGTGAGCAGCAGGCGTACATCGACGCCCTTCTGGGCGGCGCGGCGCAACGAGCGGCGCACGCTCCAGGTGGGCAGAAAGTACGGCGTCGCCAGCCAGATGCGCCGCTCGCCGGCATTCAGTGCGCGCACCAGTGAGCGCAGGATGTCGCGGTGCTGGCGGGCGTCGGCGTAGGCCACCCGGCCCAGCCCCTGGCCTTGCGCTGGCTGGTTAGGCACCCGCGCCAGCCCGTCGAAATCCTTGGGCGGGCGCCAGGCGGTGCGCTGCTGGTTGGCGTGCCACTGGCGGTCGAAAAGCAATTGCCAGTCGCTCACCAGCGGCCCTTCGATGGCCACCATCACTTCATGCCATTGGCTGAAGTCGTCCTGCGGCACCCAGAATTCATCGGTGACCCCGGTGCCGCCGACCACCGCCAGGCGCTCGTCCACCAGCAGCAGTTTGCGGTGGTCGCGGTACAGGTTGCGCAGGCCGCGTCGCCAGTGGATGCGGTTGTACCAGCGCAACTCGACGCCAGCATTGAGCAGACGCTCGCGCAGCGGCCGGCCGAAGGCTTGCGAGCCGTAGTCGTCGAACAGACAGCGCACCTGCACGCCGCGCTGCGCGGCCTGCTCCAGCGCCTCGACCACCGCATCGGCGCAGGCCCCGGCCTCGACCAGGTATAGCTCCAGGTCGACCTTGAGTTCGGCGCGCACGATGGCCAGCAACATGCGCGGAAAGAACGCCGGGCCGTCGATCAGCAGTTCGAACTGGTTGCCTTCACGCCAGGGAAAAACCGGCCCGGCCATTTCAGCGCGCCGTGAAGATCAGCACCGCATTGACCGGCACCGACGGGTTGATGGTCTTGAGTTTGGCGACATTACGCAGGGTTTCCAGGCCCGGTAGCAGGTCGAAATCCTCGGCGCGCAGCAGCAGCGGTTCGAGGGTGACCACCTGGAAACGCCGTTCATCCAGGCGCGTGGCCAGCAGTTGCGCCTGGTAGCGCTGCGACTTGCCGTGCAGAGTGACTGTCACCGGCAGACGTAGCTCGACCTGGGCACCATTGGCCAGGTCGTTGATCGGGCGCAGGTCGATCTGCGCCTTGATGGTCGCATCGGGGAAGTTGCGCACCTCGAACAAGCGCTCGCGCATGCGCTCATCGAGCAACGGTGTGCCGCTGCTGACCGAATCCATTTCGATGCTCAACCCGGCTGCGCCCTTGGTATCGACCGAGCCATGCAGCACCAGGAAGCGGTGCACATCGACCTCATCACCATTCTTGCCGGTGACGAACGACAGACGCGACGACTCGCCATCCAGATGCCAGTTGGCATGGGCGGGCAGGCACAGCAGGAGCAACAGCGCGGGCAGCAGGCGGGGCAACGTGAACATGGGAAATCTCGCGAAACAAGATCGCCAACCTTACCCGCAGGCTTTCACGGCAGCAAGCGACAGCCCTCGCCCGGCCCCTGCACGGCCGCCTGCTGGCGACGCCCCAACCCGCGTGCGCTGACCAACTGCCGCGCGGTGTCTTCTTCGAGGCTATCGAGCGGCAGGTACTGCTCGACATAACCACGGCAATAGGCAGTGTCAAAGCCCATGACGAAACGGCAGGAACAGTATTCCTTGGCCGAGTAGGCGGGCAGGATGTCGGGGAAGTCAGCCAGCGCCTGGCGGGTATTCCACACCCACAGAGCAGCGCCAGCGATCAACAGCAGCGTCGCGAACAACAGCCAGCGCTTCATCGCGCCTCCTCGACCAGCACCGCCAGCACCCGTGCCAGCAAGGCGTTGTGGCTGAAGCTGGCACCGCGATCATCGCCGTAGCGCACGATCAGCAATCGCTCGCTGGGCACCACGTACAGCGCCTGCCCCCAGTGCCCCAGCGCCGCGTAGGTGTCGGCCGGCGCGTCCGGCCAGGGCCGAGCACGCCCGGCAGCCGGCTGGTTGAGCCACCAGTGGCCACCGGCGATCGGCTCGCCCGGCGCGGCCTCGGCCTGGGCCAGCGCGAACGGCGCGCGGTTGAAGTCGACCCAGGCCTTGGGTAGCAATTGCTGGTCTTGCCAACGCCCGTCGCGCAGCAGCAACAGGCCGATGCGCGCCAGGTCACGGGCGCTGAGGTAGAGGTAGGAAGAGCCGACCAGGGTGCCGGCAGCATCCCGTTCCCAGACCGCACTGCCGATACCTAACGGATCGAACAGTGCCTGCCGGGCGAAGCGACCGGCGTCCTGCTCAGGCAGCATGCCGCGCAGGGCCGCGGCCAGCAGGTTGCTGTCGCCGCTGGAGTAGAGAAAGCGCGTTCCCGGCGCTGCCGCGGCCGGACGCGCGGCGGTGTAGCCGGCCATGTCCTGGCGGCCACGGGTATAGAGCATGGCGACCACCGAGGAGTTGAGCGGGGCATATTCGTAGTCTTCCTGCCAGTCCAGGCCACTGGCCCAGTGCAGCAGGTCGATCAAACGAATGCCGGCATGCTGGTGCAGCGCCGAGTAATAGCGGTGGGCAGAGTCGGTAAGCGCAAAGCGCTGCTGCCCGTACGCCACCCCTAGCACTGTCGCCAGCACGCTCTTGCTCACCGACCAGGTCAGGTGGGCGGTGGCTGCGGTGGTCGGTGAGCGATAGCGCTCATAAACGATGCGGCCATCGCGGATCACCAGCAGCGCATCGCTGCGCACCCCTGCCCGGCCAGATGCCGCCTGCGCGGGAAAGGCATAGTCGTCCAGCGCCTGCCAGTTCAAGGCATTGTCTGCGCGCTGCCAGTCGGGCACCGGCCACACCTCCTGCGCTGCGGCGCAGGCACACAGCAGCATCAATCCCACCCCTTGCAACAGCCTGACCATGCGGGCTTCACCTGCTCGTCCAATCCTGCTCGCAGCATGCCGCCACTTGATGACAACTCGCCCATCAGCACGCCTTGCCGAGTGTCACGCAAGCATCACCAAAGCTTCATGGGCGTGACATTGGCCCTGCCTAGCCTGAGCTTGCCTACAACAAGCCGCCCTGCCCGCTTCCAAGGCTGGCACATGGAGACTCGTAATGACTCGGATCGCTCGCTCTGGCGACACCTGCACCGAACGCCGTCTGCACGCCGAACGCCTGGTTGGCCCCGCCGCCCTGGAGGAAGCCCAGGCGCTGCGCTACACCGTTTTCAGCAGCGAATTCCAGGCGCGTCTGAACGGCGCCGAACAGGGCCTGGACACGGACGACTACGACATCCACTGCCGCCATATCGGTGTGCGCGACCTCAACACCGGCAAGCTGGTCGCCACCACCCGCCTGCTCGACCATCAGGCCGCCAGCAGCCTGGGGCGCTTCTACAGCGAAGAAGAATTCAGCTTGCACGGCCTTGGGCAGTTGCAAGGGCCGATCCTCGAACTGGGGCGCACCTGCGTCGACCCGGCCTACCGCAATGGTGGCACCATCGCGGTGTTGTGGAGCGAACTGGCCGAGGTGCTCAACGAGGGTGGCTACAGCTACCTGATGGGCTGCGCCAGCATTCCCATGCAGGATGGCGGGGTGCAAGCCCATGCGGTAATGCAGCGCCTGCGCGAACGCTACCTGTGCAACCAGCACCTGCGCGCCGAACCGAAGAACCCGCTGCCCAGCCTGGCCCTGCCGAGCAACATCACTGCCGAACTGCCGCCGCTGCTCAAGGCCTACATGCGCCTGGGCGCGAAGATCTGCGGCGAGCCGTGCTGGGACGAAGACTTCCAGGTCGCCGACGTGTTCATCCTGCTCAAGCGCGACCAACTCTGCCCACGCTACGCCCGCCACTTCAAGGCTGCGGTGTGATGCGCCGTCTGCGGGTGACCGCGCGTCTGGCGCGGCTGCTGGCGGTGCTCGGCCTGGGCATCGGCATGGCCAGTGCCATGGCCGCCGCCGAGCGCCTCGGCCTCAAGCCTTCGCTGCAGCGCCGCCAGCGCTGGAGCCGGCGCTTCATGCGGCACCTGGTGGCGGCCCTGCCGTTTCAGGTCGAGGTGATCGGCACGCTGCCGCAACGGCCGATGCTCTGGCTGAGCAACCATGTGTCCTGGACGGACATCCCACTGCTGGGCATGCTCACGCCGCTGTCGTTCTTGTCCAAGGCCGAGGTGCGCCACTGGCCCTTGGCTGGCTGGCTGGCGGAAAAGGCCGGCACCTTGTTCATTCGCCGCGGCGGTGGTGATGCCCAGCGCCTGCGCGGGCAGATCGCTGAGCAGTTGCGCAGCGCGCAGCCGCTGTTGATTTTCCCCGAGGGCACCACCACCGACGGCCGCGAGCTGCGCACCTTCCACGGCCGCCTGCTGGCCGGCGCCATCGACAGCGGCACGCCGGTGCAACCGGTGGCCATCGAGTACCGGCGTGGTGGCGAGGCCGATCGACTGGCGCCGTTCGTGGGCGACGACGATCTGCTGTCGCACCTGCTGCGGTTGTTCGCCCTGCCCCGCGGGCAGGTGCGCATTCATCTGCTCGAACCGATCGAAAGCCATGGCATGGAGCGCGCGGTACTGGCGCTGCAAGCCCAGCAGGCGGTGTACCTGGCGCTGTTCGGCGCCGCGCCCAGCGCCGTCACCCCAGCGCCGCGGGCCCAGGCCGCCTGAGCCGCATCAGGCAGGTTGCGCTTGCGCAGCGAACGCCTGCAACTGCGGGTAGAAGCGGCGAAAGTCTTCCAGCAGCGGCTCATACAGCGCCTCGACCTCAGCCATGACGCCGCGCAGCCCTTCGGGCCGCGACAGGCGTCGGGCGATGCCGTCGTACACCTCCTCGAGCACAGCGAAATCGGCATAGCTGCCCAGCCAGTCGTCCGCCGCCATGAACGGTGCCATGCGCGCCAGACGCTCCGGCAAGGCCGGCTCGGCGAGCAGCACACGGTAGAAGCGTTGGGTGAAGTCGGCCAGCGGCGCATCGGCATAGTCGCGCCAGTGACGGGCCAGGCAATGATCGAAAAAAACGTCGAGGGCAATGCCGGCAAAGCGCCGACGCTCACGGGGAAAGCGCGCCAGCGCGGTCAGCACCCGCGGGTGCTGGTCGGTGAAGCTGTCGATGCGCCGATGCAGGCGAATGGCCGCCTCGACGGCAGGCGGGAACCGCCCTTCCAGACTGCCCTTGACGAAGTCGCCATACAGGCTGCCGAGCAGTTGCTGGGGCTGATCGCCGCCCAGATGTAGGTGAGCCAGATAATTCATGCGGGCGAGTCTAGCACGCGTATCGTTATAACCCGATATAGCGAAATTAACTGAACCTAGCGCCATACGGTCTTTCCATATCGGAAACCAACGATCTATATTTCGTTCTAACCCGATATTCAGCCATGCGTTGCCAAGCCCATGCCCCTCGACCTCGACGAAATCATCAAAGCCCTGTCTCACCCCGTGCGCCGCGACATCCTGCACTGGCTCAAAGACCCTGCCGTGGAGTTTCCCGACCAGTACCATAGCACCGAGCACGGGGTCTGCGCCGGGCAGATCGACCAGCGCTGCGGGCTGTCGCAGTCGACCGTCTCGGCGCATCTGGCGACCTTGCAACGCGCCGGCCTGGTGAGCAGCCAGAAGATCGGCCAATGGCACTTTTTCCAACGCAACGAAGCCACCATCCAGGCCTTCCTCACGCAGATGAGCGAAGAGCTGTGACGGTATTCCTCCTCGACTCACCCCTTAAGGTAACCCTATGACCACGCTGTTCGATCCAATCACCCTGGGCGACCTCGAGCTGCCCAACCGCATCATCATGGCCCCGCTGACCCGCTGCCGCGCCGATGAAGGCCGCGTGCCCAACGCGCTGATGGCCGAGTACTACGTGCAACGCGCCAGCGCCGGGCTGATTCTCAGCGAAGCGACCTCGGTGACGCCGATGGGCGTCGGCTACCCGCAAACCCCAGGCATCTGGAGCAGCGAACAGGTACGCGGCTGGACCAACGTCACCAGCGCCGTACACGCTGCCGGCGGGCGCATAGCCCTACAGCTGTGGCACGTGGGGCGCATTTCCCACTCGCTGTACCTGAACGGCGAAGCGCCGGTGGCGCCCAGTGCCATCCAGCCGGCCGGGCATGTCAGCCTGGTTCGTCCGAAAGTCGACTATCCGACGCCCCGGGCACTGGCCAGCGAAGAAATCGCCGACATCGTCGAGGCCTATCGCGCCGGTGCCGAGAATGCCAAGGCGGCAGGCTTCGACGGGGTGGAAATCCACGGTGCGAACGGTTATTTGCTCGATCAGTTCCTGCAGAGCAGCACCAACCAGCGCACCGACGCCTATGGCGGTTCGCTGGAAAACCGCGCGCGCTTGCTGCTGGAAGTGACCGATGCGGTGATCGAAGTGTGGGGCGCCGGGCGTGTCGGCATGCACCTGTCGCCACGCGCTGACCTGCACGACATGGGTGATGCCAACCTGGCGGAAACCTTCACCTACGTCGCCAGTGAGCTGGGCAAGCGCGGTATCGCCTATATCTGCGCCCGTGAACACGAAGCGGCCGACAGCCTGGCGCCGCGTCTGAAGCAGGCCTTCGGCGGTGTCTACATCGTCAACGAAAGCTTCGACAAGGCCAGTGCCAACGCTGCCATCGCCGCCGGCACCGCCGATGCCGTGGCCTTCGGCGTGCCGTTCATCGCCAACCCTGACCTGCCCGCGCGGCTGCGCGACGATGCGCCGCTGAACGAGGCCGACTCCAACACCTTCTACAGCCACGGTGCGGCGGGTTATATCGATTATCCGCGGCTGTAACGAGGGCGGCAGTCCGGCAATGGCGGCAGCCTGAAACGGCTCCATCGCTGCGCCGGCCATTCGCGGGTGAACCTGCTCCTACAATTTTGTCTGTAGGAGCGGCTTTAGCCGCGATGGCCGGCATAGCCGGCCCCACACCCCCTCATATTCTCAAGGCCGCGCATTGATCTGCTGTTGCAGGTTCTGCACCTGGCTTTGCAGGGTATTGAGGGTGCGGGTGGTCTGTCCGCGGAAGGCGTCGAATTCCTGCACCGAGGCGCCCGCGGTGTTGGCCGCCGGCGCCTTGTCGGCCTGGCTCTTGAGCACCAGCACGTCCTGTTCCAGGCTTTCGATGGCCGCGCGCGGATTGTTCTGCTTGAGCGCCGCGACATCGCTGCTCAGGCTCTTGAGCTGCCCTTCGAGTTTGCCGCCATCGAGCTGGCCTGATTTGAGCGCTGCCAGCTCAGCGTTCACTGCCTTGAGCTGCGCCTGTAGCTGGCCCTGCAACTCAGTGACGGCCTGCTGTTGCTGACGGGTGTCGGCCAGCACCTGCTCCAGGCGCTTGCCCAGATCACCGGCCTGCCCGGCCACCCCTTGCTGCTGTTTGTCCTGCTCGGCGAGGCTGGCCTGCAACTGACGAATCTGCAGCTTCAACGCCTCGGAACCGGTGCTCACGCTCGACTCGCTGGCCGCCACCTTGCCACTGATCGCCTGCAACCGCCCTGCGGCTTCTTCACTGATGCGCGCGAACGACTCCTGGGTGGCCACCAGTTGCTGCTCAAGCAGGGAAATCTGCTGCACGCTCCACCAACCCAACCCGCCCAAGGCGATGAAGGCGGCACCGAGCAAGGCCCACAGCGCGCCGGTAGACGCCGGTTTGGCGGCGTTCTGCCGGGTGCGGCTGACATGGGCAGGCAGCAGTTCGTCGTCATCGCGGGTACCGGCGCGCAGGGTCGGTACATTGTCGAAGTCGTCACGGTCATCGTTGCGCATGGGGAAGTTCAACCACGGTAGGAGCTGGGAGGCGAGAGTATAAACCGCTTGCCTGGCCGGCTGATGAATGTCTGTCGCAGGCGTTGCCCAGGCGGTTCAGGACTGCGGGCGCTGGCCCTGCCACCAGTGGCAGAACTCATCCAGCGCGCTCCACAGGCTCACGCCTGGACGGTAGTCGAGCAGTTGCCGGGCGCGGCTGATGTCGAGGGTGAAGTCGCGGCTGAGCGTCTGCACCGCCGTGCGGCTGCTGCGTGGCTGCGGGCGCCCAGGCCAAAGCAGGCACGCCGCCTCGTTCAGCGCAGCCCAGGTGTAGGCGGCGCTCGTCGAGCGATAGCGGGTGACCTGTGGCATCTGTACCTGGCGCAACGCGTAGTTGAGTACATCCCACAGCGGCAGCGGCTGGCCGTTGCTGATGTTGTAGGCCTGATTCAGTGCCTGGTCGTCGGCGAACAGCGCGCCGAGCAGCGCCTCGTTGAGGTTGTGCACGCTGGTGAAATCAGCCTTGTTCAGGCCATTGCCGATGATCGCCAGACGCCCCTTGGCCTGCTGCGCCAGCAAACGCGGCAACAGGTGGCGATCCCCGGCGCCAACGACCATTCGCGGACGCAACGCCAGCACCTCCAGACCGAACTCGCCAGCGCCGAAGACCTTTTGCTCGGCCAGGTGTCGGGTGGCCGCGTAATGGTCGTGGAAGCGCCGCGGCACCTTCTGCTCGGTGATCTCGGTACGCGAGCGACCTGTGAAGTAGATCGACGCCGACGACAGGTGTACCAGACGCCGCACGTGCTCCTTCAGGCAGCCCTCGACGATGTTCTCGGTGAGCACTACGTTGCCCTGGTAGAAATCCTGATAGCGCCCCCAGGTGCCCACCGCACCGGCGCAATGAACGACCGAGTCCATGCCCTGACACAGTCGACGGGCCAGCTCGGCATCGGCCAGATCGCCCGGAATGAACTGCGCGCCACGCTTGACCAGATGCTCGACCGCCTCGCCACGACGTGCGTTGATTCGCACCTCCAGGCCTTGATCGAGGGCGAAGCGGGCGAAGCGCCCACCAATGAAGCCGCTCGCGCCCGTGACCAGAATTCGCATGTAAGACCCCGCCTTGCCAGATTTCAGATGCAACTGACGCTGCCCGCGTCTACCAGGGCACCAGCCAGAGCGAGGCCGTGCGCCGCAGGTGTTCGGTCAGTTGCGTGAGCAGTTGCCCGCCGTTGCGCCAATGATGCCAGTACAACGGCACGTCCACGGGCGTATCGGCACAGATTTCCACCAAAGCGCCACTGCGCAACTGCTCACTGGCCTGCAACTCTGGCACCAGGCCCCAGCCCATGCCGGCCTCGAGCATGCGCACGAAGCCCTCGGAAGACGGGCACAAGTGATGCAGGAAACCTTCCTCGATGCCCAGCGAAGCGAGGTAGCGGTGCTGCAGGTAATCGTCGGGGCCAAAGACGATACCCGGCGTGCGTACCAGCCGCTGCAACGCAAAGCCACCGGCAAAATGCCGGGCCATGAACGCCGGGCTGGCCAGCGCACGGTAGCGCATCGCCCCCAGGGCCAGACTGCGCGCACCGGCTACCGGGCGCTCGCTGCTGCACAGGCATGCCGCCACTTCCCCGCCTTGCATACGCTTGAGGCCGACGTCCTGGTCCTCCACTACCAGATCGAACAGCACCTGCTGCTCGGCGCTGAACGGACCTACCGCCTGCGCCCACCAGGTGGCCAGGCTGTCGGCATTCAGGGCGATGCGCAGTCGCTCAGGCAGCCCCGGCTCATCCAGCGCCGGCACCTGGCGTTGCACATCGCGTTCAAGCAGGCGCACCTGCTGCACGTGGTTGAGCAACTGCCGGCCCACCTCGGTCGGCACCGGCGGCGTGGCGCGAACCAGCACCGGCTGGCCAACCCGCGCCTCGAGCAGCTTGATGCGCTGCGACACCGCCGATTGCGAGAGCCCCAATACCTGCGCAGCGCGCTCGAAGCCAGCTTGCTCGATGACCGCAGCCAAGGCCGCGAGCAATTTGTAGTCGAACATCGATTTTCCTAATGAGTGATCAGGATTATTTGTTTTGCTTATACAGGGTCGGTCGTCACACTCGCCAGCATTCTTTCCCTGGCAATCGGCTGCAACCGGCTTGCCCGCCTGACTGGAGACACCCCCGCCATGTGGCAAAGCTACTTCAACGGCATACTGGTCGCCCTGGGCCTGATCGTCGCCATCGGCGCACAGAACGCCTTCGTCCTTGCGCAAAGCCTGCGCCGTGAACACCATCTACCGGTGGCGGTACTGTGCATCGTCTGCGACGCCCTGCTGGTCGCAGCCGGCGTATTCGGTCTGGCCACGGTGCTGGCCAACAGCCCGACCCTGATGGCGGTGGCACGCTGGGGCGGTGCAGCGTTTCTGCTGTGGTATGGCGTCAAGGCGCTGCGCAGTGCCTGCTCGACGCAAAGCCTGCAACGCCAACAGGGCCAGGGCACGCGCTCACGCCGCGCGGTACTGCTCAGTGCCCTGGCGGTCACGCTGCTCAACCCCCACGTGTACCTCGACACGGTGCTGCTGATCGGTTCGCTCGGCGCGCAGCAGCCCATGCCCGGCGCCTACGTGGCCGGCGCCGCCAGTGCCTCGCTGCTGTGGTTCTCGACCCTGGCGCTGGGCGCGGCGTGGCTGGCGCCGTGGTTGGCGCGCCCGGCGACCTGGCGCCTGCTCGATCTGATGGTGGCGCTGATGATGTTTGCGGTGGCAGCGCAATTGATCGTCAACTGAGCGCCACCGGTCGTGGTCAGGCAAGTGCCTGGGAACCTCTAATCCCTATACTTGTTGCGTGGTTAAGCGTAGGGGCCGGTGCTATGATCGGCCTCTTGCGTCGCAAAGGGTAAAGACCCACCGACGCGATCGGGCCGCCCGTGATCGGCCTTGCGTACACCGCAACCCAGACCTGTATGAGGAGAATCAACCATGGCTTTTGAATTGCCGCCGCTGCCTTACGCCCACGATGCGCTGGCACCGCACATCTCCAAGGAAACCCTGGAGTTCCACCACGACAAACACCACAACACCTATGTCGTGAACCTGAACAACCTGATCCCGGGCACCGAATTCGAAGGCAAGACCCTCGAAGAAATCATCAAGACCTCCTCGGGCGGCGTGTTCAACAACGCCGCGCAGATCTGGAACCACTCCTTCTACTGGGAATGCCTGTCGCCAAACGGCGGCGGCGAGCCGACCGGTGCCCTGGCCGAGGCCATCAACGCAGCCTTCGGCTCGTTCGCCAAGTTCAAGGAAGAGTTCACCAAGACCAGCGTCGGCACCTTCGGCTCCGGCTGGGGCTGGCTGGTGAAGAAGGCTGACGGTTCCCTGGCCCTGGCCAGCACCATCGGCGCCGGCTGCCCACTGACCGCAGGCGACACCCCGCTGCTCACCTGCGACGTCTGGGAACACGCCTACTACATCGACTACCGCAACGTGCGTCCGAAATACGTCGAGGCGTTCTGGAACGTGGTCAACTGGGACTTCGTTGCCCAGCAGTTCGAAGGCACCCCGTTCAAGGCCTGATCATCTCAGCCGCCTTGCACATGAAACCCGGCCAGCGCCGGGTTTTTTTTCGCCCATGGCCGGAGACCGGCAAGTTGCCGACTGACGGGACGCCACTACGCTATAAGCGTCGAGCGACAGTGAAGACGCATTCAAGTACCCCCGCCGCCCTACCGATACAGTGCGGTAGATCGGCCAAGGATCACTGGAACGGGCATGGCATCTGGCCAATAGTGCATTGCCCAGGTTGCTGGCAGAATGCTGCCGGGCGTATGGATTAAGGAAACCCTCTTTGAAGCTGGAATTTCGGCACAGCCTGACGGTGAAGCTGCTGCGGGTGGTACTGCTCTCGGCACTGGCCGTGGGCGTCGTCCTGAGCTGCGCGCAGATCATCTATGACGCCTACAAGACGCGCCAGGCGGTCAGCAGCGATGCCCAGCGAATCCTCGACATGTTCCGCGACCCTTCCACCCAGGCGGTCTATAGCCTGGACCGGGAAATGGGCATGCAGGTGATGGAGGGGCTGTTCCAGGACCAGTCGGTGCGCATGGCCTCCATTGGCCATCCCAACGAAACCCTGCTGGCGGAAAAGAACCGCCCCTTGCAGGACATGTCGATGCGCTGGCTGACCGACCTGATTCTCGACCAGGAACGCACCTTTTCCACGCCCCTGGTCGGCCGCGGCCCGTACAGCGAATACTACGGCGACCTCAACATCACCCTCGACACCGCCTCTTATGGCGAAACCTTTCTGGTCAATGCGGTGATCATCTTCATCGCCGGCGTGCTGCGCGCCCTGGCCATGGGCCTGGTGCTGTACCTGGTCTACCACTGGCTGCTGACCAAGCCGCTGTCGCGCATCATCGAGCACCTCACCCAGATCAACCCCGACCGCCCCAGCCAGCATCAGATTCCACAACTCAAGGGCCATGAAAAGAATGAACTGGGGATCTGGGTCAACACCGCAAACCAGTTGCTGGCCTCCATCGAACGCAACACCCACCTGCGCCATGAGGCGGAAAACAGCCTGCAACGCATGGCCCAGTACGATTTCCTCACCGGCCTGCCCAATCGCCAGCAGCTGCAAGCGCAACTGGACAAGATCCTGATCGATGGCGGCCGCCTGCAACACCGCGTGGCGGTGCTGTGCGTCGGCCTGGATGACTTCAAGGGCATCAACGAACAGTTCAGCTACCAGGTCGGCGACCAGTTGCTGCTGGCCCTGGCCGATCGCCTGCGCGCCCACAGCGGTCGGCTCGGCGCCCTGGCACGGCTGGGTGGCGATCAGTTCGCCTTGGTCCAGGCCAACATCGAGCAACCCTATGAAGCCGCAGAACTGGCGCAGAGCATCCTCGACGATCTCGAACAACCCTTCGACCTCGACCACCAACTGATTCGCCTGCGCGCAACGGTGGGTATCACACTGTTTCCGGAAGATGGCGACAGCACCGAGAAGCTGCTGCAGAAGGCCGAGCAGACCATGACCCTGGCCAAGACCCGTTCGCGCAACCGCTATCAGTTCTACATCGCCAGCGTCGACAGCGAGATGCGCAGGCGCCGCGAGATGGAAAAAGACCTGCGCGAAGCCCTGCCGCGCAACCAGCTGTTTCTGGTCTATCAGCCGCAGATCAGCTACCTGGACCAGCAGGTGGTGGGCGTCGAAGCCCTGCTGCGCTGGCAGCATCCCGAGCTGGGCCTGGTGCCACCGGACCAGTTCATTCCCCTGGCCGAACAGAACGGCAGCATCATCGCCATCGGCGAGTGGGTGCTCGATCAGGCCTGCAAGCAACTGCGCGAATGGCACGACCAGGGCTTCAGCCAACTGCGCATGGCGGTCAACCTTTCTACGGTGCAGTTGCACCACAACGAGTTGCCGAGGGTGGTCTACAACCTGTTGCAGATCTACCGGCTACCGCCGCGCAGCCTGGAACTGGAAGTCACCGAAACCGGCCTGATGGAAGACATCAGCACCGCCGCCCAGCACCTGCTCAGCTTGCGCAGGTCGGGGGCGATGATCGCCATCGATGATTTCGGCACCGGCTATTCGTCGCTCAGTTATCTCAAGTCGCTGCCGCTGGACAAGATCAAGATCGACAAGAGCTTCGTCCAGGACCTGCTCGACGATGACGACGATGCCACCATCGTTCGCGCCATTATCCAACTGGGCAAGAGCCTGGGCATGCAGGTCATCGCCGAAGGCGTCGAGAGCGCCGAGCAGGAGGCCTACATCATCGCCCAGGGCTGCCATGAGGGGCAGGGTTACCACTACAGCAAACCGCTGCCCGCCCGCGAGCTGACCGCATTCCTGCGCCAGGCACAGCGCAACAGCGAAGCGTTGCACTGACCGCACGGTGCCATTACCAGCAATTACATGACGGCCCTTTACAGAGAATGCAAATCTTTCGCATGATGTTGCGTTTTCGCGTGCTCCGGCACACCAGTCCAACCCACGACGCAGGAAACCAATAATGATTCGTATGCCTCTGGCCTCCGCCAGTCTGTTGGCCATTGCCATTGCCTTGGCCGGTTGCGGTGAAAGCAAGGACGACAAGGCCGCCGCACCTCAAGCCCAAGCCCCTGCTGCTGCCAGCACGAACGCTACCGCCCCTGGCGCGGTCGACGAAGCGGCCGCCAAGGCGGTGGTCAAGCACTACGCGGACATGGTCCATGCCGTCTACAGCGACTCGCTGAGCACCGCGAAAACCCTGCAGGGCGCCATCGACGCCTTCCTCGCCTCGCCCAACGACCAAACCCTGAAGGCCGCCCGTGACGCCTGGGTCGCCTCGCGCGTTCCCTACCTGCAGAGCGAAGCGTTCCGCTTCGGCAACACCATCATCGACGACTGGGAAGGTCAGGTGAACGCCTGGCCGCTGGACGAAGGCCTGATCGACTACGTCGATTCCAGCTACGAGCACGCCCTGGGCAACCCGGCCGCCAGCGCCAACATCATCGCCAACACTGAAATCCAGGTGGGCGAAGACAAGATCGACGTCAAGGACATCACCCCGGAAAAACTCGCCAGCCTCAACGAGCTGGGCGGCTCCGAGGCCAACGTCGCCACTGGCTACCACGCCATCGAATTCCTGCTCTGGGGCCAGGACCTCAACGGCACCGGCCCAGGCGCGGGCAACCGTCCTGCTTCCGACTACCTGGAAGGCGAAGGCGCCACCGGCGGGCACAACGACCGTCGCCGCACCTACCTGAAGGCGGTCACCGACCTGCTGGTCACCGACCTCGAAGAAATGGTCGGCAACTGGGCACCGAACGTCTCCGACAACTACCGCGCTACCCTCGAAGGCGAGCCGGTCAACGACGGCCTGCGCAAGATGCTGTTCGGCATGGGCAGCCTGTCGCTGGGTGAACTGGCCGGTGAGCGCATGAAGGTTTCGCTGGAAGCCAACTCGCCGGAAGACGAGCACGACTGCTTCAGCGACAACACCCACTGGTCGCACTTCTACGACGCCAAGGGCATTCGCAACGTCTACCTCGGCGAATACACCCGCACCGACGGCAGCAAGCTGACCGGCCCAAGCCTGTCTTCGCTGGTGGCCAAGGCAGACCCTGCCACCGACAACACCCTCAAGGCCGATCTGCAAGACACCGAAGCGAAGATCCAGGTGATCGTCGACCACGCCGAGAAAGGCGAGCACTACGACCAACTGATCGCCGCCGACAATACCGCCGGCAACCAGATCGTGCGCGACGCCATCGCTGCCCTGGTCCAGCAGACCGGTGCGATCGAGCAGGCCGCAGGCAAGCTGGGCATCACCAACCTGAACCCGGATACGGCTGATCACGAGTTCTGATTCGCTGTTCAAGTGCTGGAAGAAGCGGCTTTCGGGCCGCTTTTTTTATGAGCGTTTTCTTCGATTGAGCAGGCCGCTATGGACCCAACCTCATGGGCCAGCGTCAGCGATGCCGAAGCGGTGACCGGACTGACTGGTGCAGGAGCGGCGCAAGCCGCGATGGCCGGCAAAGCCGGCCCCAACAGGCGCGATAGAGATCTGACAGGTACATCTCAGTTGGCTTGGTTGGGCCGGCGTTGCCGGCCATCGCGGCTTGCGCCGCTCCTACACGCACTGTACCTGGTGGAACTGTGAAGGCCATTGGGGCCGCTTTGCAGCCCTAGCGACTGAAGACGCGCTTGCACCTAACACCAGTTTCATCCGCCAATTGCAAATTGCTCTTATTCAAATATCTACAGCCTGCTAAGCTTGCTCGCCGATTTTTAGCTCAAGTCCAGGACCGTGGATGTCTCTGCTTCGCCTCTCCCCCCTGCTGCTGATCGCTGCCCTGGCTGGCTGTGACGACGCGCCGCGTTTCACTGAGGCCGAGCCGGGTGAGGCGTTGTCGGGCGGTGAGACCACGGTCAAGCGTGGCGATCGCAACGCGTTTTCTCTGCCAGCGGCGAACCTTTCCCACGAGCGGCGTCTGGATTTTGCGGTGGGCAACAGCTTTTTCCGCAACCCATGGGTGATCGCTCCATCAACCACCACGGCGCGCGATGGCTTGGGGCCGTTGTTCAACACCAACGCCTGTATCAACTGCCACATCCGTGATGGTCGCGGCCATCCACCCGAGCCGGACGCCAGCAACGCCGTGTCGATGCTGGTGCGCCTGTCGATCCCTGACCAGCCACCCTACGTGGAAGAAATCAAGCGCCTGGGCGTGGTGCCGGAACCGGTATACGGCACGCAGTTGCAGGACATGGCGATTCCAGGGGTGCGCCCCGAGGGCAAGGTGCGGGTCGAGTACACCACCCACACGGTGAGCTTCGCCGACGGCCACAGCGTTGAACTGCGCCAGCCACAGTTGCAGATCACTCAACTCGGCTATGGCCCGATGCACCCCGACACACGCTTCTCGGCGCGCATCGCGCCGCCGATGATTGGCCTGGGCTTGCTCGAAGCGATTGCCGAGAAGGATATTCTCGCCAATGCCGACCCGCACGACCGCAACGGCGATGGCATCCGCGGCCGGCCGAACCGGGTGTGGGATCAGGCCCAGCAGAAAACTGTGCTCGGGCGCTTCGGCTGGAAGGCCGGGCAGCCCAACGTCAATCAACAGAACGTGCACGCCTTCGCCGGTGACATGGGCCTGACCACCACCTTGCAGCCGGTCGACGACTGCACCGCGGCGCAGACCGACTGCCGCGCCGCGCCCAATGGCGATGGCGAAAACGGCGAGAAGGAAGTCAGCGACAATATCCTGCGTCTGGTCACCTTCTACACCCGTAACCTTGGCGTGCCGGCGCGACGTAACGTCGGCGATGCCCAGGTGCTGGCCGGCAAGAACCTGTTCTTCCAGGCCGGCTGCCAGGGCTGCCATACCCCGCAGTTCACCACGGCCCGCGATGCCGCCGAGCCGGAACTGGCCGGCCAGGTGATTCGCCCCTACAGTGATTTGCTATTGCATGACATGGGTCCAGGCCTTGCCGACAACCGCAGCGAGTTCGCCGCGGGCGGGCAAGATTGGCGCACCCCGCCGCTGTGGGGAATCGGCCTGACCCAGAACGTCAGTGGCCATACCCAGTTTCTCCATGATGGCCGTGCCCGCTCGCTGCTCGAGGCCGTGCTCTGGCACGGCGGCGAGGCCGAAAAAGCCCGCCAGCATGTGCTGACCTTCGATGCCGAGCAGCGCGCCGCGCTGCTGGCGTTCCTGAACTCACTTTAAAACGCGCAAGGAGCCGGGCATGTTCCGACCCAAACTGTTGTTCACCAGCCTCG
Source organism: Pseudomonas cremoricolorata (assembly GCF_000759535.1). NCBI lineage: Bacteria > Pseudomonadati > Pseudomonadota > Gammaproteobacteria > Pseudomonadales > Pseudomonadaceae > Pseudomonas > Pseudomonas cremoricolorata. Next base: position 330,288 of record NZ_CP009455.1, read on the forward strand.
CCGCACTCGCCCTCGGCGCCTGCTCGCCGCAGGACCCGCAAGCCGTTACCTCGGCCGCCATCGCCAAGCAAGTGATCCTGCCCACCTACAGCCGCTGGGTCGAAGCCGACAAGCAGCTGGCCGCCAGCGCCCTGGCCTTCTGCGAGGGCAAGGAATCGCTGGAAAAAGCCCGCGCCGACTATCTCAACGCGCACAAGGCCTGGTCCGAGCTGCAGCCGCTGCTGGTCGGGCCGCTGGCCGAGGGCAACCGCCCCTGGCAGGTGCAGTTCTGGCCCGACAAGAAGAACCTGGTCGGCCGCCAGGTCGAGCAACTGGTCAACGGTGACAAACCCGTCGACGCCCAGACCCTGGGCAAATCCAGCGTCGTGGTGCGTGGCCTGTCTGCCTACGAGTACATCCTCTTCGACAGCAAGCCGGACATCGCCACCGACGAGCAGAAGGCCCGTTACTGCCCGCTGCTGGTGGCCATCGCCGAACACCAGAAGGCCCTGGCCGAAGAGATCCTCAAGGGCTGGAACAGCACCGACGGCATGCTCTCGCAGATGACCAAGTTCCCCAACCAGCGCTACGCCGACTCCCACGAGGCCATCGCCGACCTGCTGCGTGCCCAGGTCACCGCCCTCGACACCCTGAAGAAAAAGCTCGGCGCACCGATGGGCCGTCAGAGCAAAGGCATCGCCCAGCCGCTGCAAGCCGAAGCCTGGCGCAGCCACAGCTCGATGAAAAGCCTCGAGGCTAGCCTCAAGGCGGCCCAGGCGGTCTGGCTCGGGGTCGACAACAAAGGCCTGCGCGGCCTGCTCGGCAAAGACCAGGAAGCCTTGGCGCAGAAGATCGACGACGCCTACGCCACCTCGCTCAAGCTGCTCGAAGACAACCAGCAGACCCTCGGCGAACTGCTCGCCGACGATGCCGGCAAACAGCGCCTGAACCAGATCTACGACAGCCTCAACGTCGTCCACCGCCTGCATGAAGGCGAACTGGCCAAGGCCTTGAACATTCAACTGGGCTTCAACGCCAACGACGGTGACTGACATGCTGCGACGCCAGGCCCTGAAACTCGGCAGCGCCCTGCTCAGCGCCCTGAACCTGGGTGGCTGGCGCCTGGCGCGCAACGCCGGCAGCACCCCGCTGCTGCTCTCGGCGCGCGATGACAGCGACGGCAAGCACTACGCCGTCGGCTATCGGCTCGACGGCAGCGAGGTGTTCGCCACGGCGGTGAACCAGCGCTGCCACGCCATCGTCAATCACCCGAGCAAGCCGCTGGCACTGTTCGTCGCCCGCCGCCCGGGCACCGAGAGCTATCTGATCGATCTGCGCGATGGCCGCCTGCTGCAAACCCTCACCTCGCAGCCGAACCGGCACTTCTACGGCCACGCCGTGCTGCACAAGGATGGCGAGTGGTTGTACGCCACCGAAAACGACACCACCGACCCCGGTCGTGGCGTGCTCGGGGTGTACCGCTTCGAAGACGATCAGTTGCACTACACCGGCGAGATTCCCACCCACGGCATCGGTCCCCATGAACTGGCCTGGCTGCCCGATGGCGAAACCCTGGTGGTGGCCAACGGCGGCATCCGCACCGAGGCCGAAAGCCGCGTCGAGATGAACCTCGACGCGATGCAGCCCAGCCTGGTGCTGATGCAGCGCGACGGCACGCTGCTCAGCCAGGAAACCCTCAGCCAGCAGATGAACAGCGTGCGCCACCTGGCGATTGCCCGGGATGGCACGGTGCTCGCCTGCCAGCAGTACATGGGCGCCGCCGAAGACACCCCGGAGCTGCTGGCGATCAAGCGTCCGGGACAGCCGTTCCAGGCGTTCCCAGTGGCCGCAAGCCAGCTGCAGAGCATGGCCCACTACACCGCCAGCGTGGCCGTGCATGACGAGCTGCGTCTGGTGGCGCTGACCGCACCACGGGCCAACCGCTTGTTCATCTGGGAGCTGGACAGCGGCGCGGTGCGCCTGGATGCGCCGATGCCCGACTGCGCAGGAGTCGCCGCGGTGAACGATGGTTTCGTCGTCACCTCCGGCCAGGGCCGTTGCCGCCTGTACGACTGCCGCAAGGCAGAACTGGTCGGCCAGCCGCTGAAGTTGCCCTCGGGCCTGTGGGACAACCATCTGCATTTGATCTGAACGGCACGACTGCGCAGGGGCGGCGCTTAGCTTGCCCCTGTCGCCACGGGGCTTAGCTTGGTTATACTTCCCGGCTTTCCCGAATTAATGCCTAAGGGTCCCGCCGCGCATGGATAAGACCTACCAGCCGCACGCCATCGAAACTTCCTGGTACACCACCTGGGAGGCCGAAAACTACTTCGCCCCACAAGGTGCAGGTGAGTCGTACACCATCATGATCCCGCCGCCGAACGTCACCGGCAGCCTGCACATGGGGCACGGCTTCAACAACGCCATCATGGATGCGCTGATCCGCTTCCGCCGCATGCAGGGGCGCGACACCCTCTGGCAGCCGGGCACCGACCACGCCGGTATCGCCACGCAGATGCTGGTCGAGCGTCAGCTCGAAGCCAAAGGGCAGAATCGTCACGATCTGGGCCGTGAGCCGTTCCTGGAAAAGATCTGGGAATGGAAGGAACAGTCCGGTGGCAACATCAGCCGGCAGATTCGCCGGCTCGGCTCGTCGGTGGACTGGACCCGCGAGCGCTTCACCATGGACGACGGCTTGTCGGAGGCGGTCAAGGAAGCCTTCGTGCGCCTGCACGAAGATGGCCTGATCTACCGCGGCAAGCGCCTGGTCAACTGGGACACCAAGCTGCACACGGCCATTTCCGACCTGGAAGTGGAAAGCCATGACGAGCGCGGTCACCTGTGGAACCTGCGCTACCCATTGGCTGACGGCGCCACCACCGCCGATGGCGAGGCTTACCTGGTGGTCGCCACCACTCGCCCGGAAACCCTGCTGGGCGATGCTGCGGTTGCGGTCAACCCCAACGACGAGCGTTACCAGGCGCTGATCGGCAGCTTCGTCGACCTGCCCCTGGTAGGCCGGCGCATCCCGATCGTCGCCGACGACTACTGCGACCCCGAGTTCGGCACCGGCTGCGTGAAGATCACCCCGGCGCACGACTTCAACGACTACGAAGTGGGCAAGCGTCACAACCTGCCGCTGCTCAACATCTTCGACCAGAACGCCTGCGTGCTCGGCGCCGCACAAGCCTTCAACCTCGACGGCAGCCTCAACGAGCAGGTCGATACCGCCCTGCCCGCGCAGTACGCCGGCCTCGACCGTTTCGTCGCGCGCAAGCAGGTGGTCGCCGACCTCGACGCCCTGGGCCTGCTGGTGAGCATCGATGACCACGCCCTGAAAGTGCCCAAGGGCGACCGTTCCGGCACCGTCATCGAACCGTGGCTGACCGACCAGTGGTACGTCTCAACCAAACCCCTGGCCGAGCCTGCCATCGCCGCCGTGGAAGACGGCCGTATCGAATTCGTGCCCAAGCAGTACGAGAACATGTACTTCTCGTGGATGCGCGACATCCAGGACTGGTGCATCAGCCGTCAGCTGTGGTGGGGCCACCGTATTCCGGCCTGGTACGACGTTTCGGGGCGTGTGTATGTCGGTCGCAACGAGGCCGAGGTACGCGCCAAGCATGGCCTGGGCGATGACGTCGCGCTGCGCCAGGACGATGACGTGCTCGACACCTGGTTCAGTTCGGGGCTGTGGACCTTCTCCACCCTCGGCTGGCCGCAGCAGACCGAATTCCTGAAGAAATTCCACTCCACCGACGTACTGGTCACAGGTTTCGACATCATCTTCTTCTGGGTCGCCCGGATGATCATGCTGACCATGCACCTGGTGAAAAACGAGGACGGCACCCCGCAAGTGCCGTTCAAGACCGTGTACGTACACGGCCTGGTGCGCGATGGCCAGGGACAGAAGATGTCCAAGTCCAAGGGTAACGTGCTCGACCCGCTGGACATCGTCGATGGCATCACCCTCGATGCGCTGCTGGAAAAACGCACCAGCGGCCTGATGCAGCCCAAGCTGGCCGAGAAGATCGCCAAGCAGACCAGAGCCGAGTTCCCCGAAGGCATTGCCAGCTACGGCACCGACGCCCTGCGCTTCACCTTCTGCTCGCTGGCCTCCACCGGCCGCGACATCAAGTTCGACATGGGCCGGGTCGAGGGTTATCGCAACTTCTGCAACAAGATCTGGAACGCCGCGCGCTACGTACTGGACAAGGGCGAGGACTGCGGCCAGAACGGCGAAGCCTACGAGCTGTCGCTGGCCGACCGCTGGATCATCTCGCAGTTGCAGCGTACCGAAGCCGAAGTGACCCGCCAGCTCGAGCAGTTCCGCTTCGACCTGGCCAGCCAGGCGCTGTACGAGTTCATCTGGAACCAGTACTGCGACTGGTACCTGGAGCTGTCCAAGCCGGTGCTGTGGGATGAGCATGCCCCGGTCGAACGCGCCCGCGGCACCCGCCGAACGCTGGTTCGGGTGCTGGAAGTGGCGCTGCGCCTGGCGCATCCGTTCATGCCGTTCATCACCGAAGAAATCTGGCAGCGCATCGCGCCGCTGGCGGGCATCGACGGCAAGACCATCATGCTGCAGCCATGGCCGGTGGCGGTCGAGGCGCGCATCGACAGCGCTGCCGAGGGCGACATCGAATGGCTCAAGGAACTGATGGTCGGCCTGCGCAACATCCGCGCCGAGATGAACATCGGCCCTGGCAAGCCGCTGCCGCTGTTCCTCAAGAACGCCAGCGCCGAAGACCAGCGCCGGCTACAGGAAAACGAAGCGCTGCTCAAGAAGCTGGCCAAGGTCGAATCCTTCACCGTGCTCGCTGAGGCCGAAGAAGCACCGCTGTCGGCCACCGCGCTGGTGGGTGATCTGCAAGTGCTGGTGCCGATGGCCGGACTGATCGACAAGGACGCCGAACTGGCGCGCCTGAACAAGGAAATCCAGCGGCTGCAAGGCGAAGTGCAGCGGGTGGGCGGCAAGCTGTCCAATGCCGCCTTCGTCGACAAGGCGCCGCCGGCGGTGATCGACAAGGAACGGGCCAAGCTGGCCGAGGCCGAACAGGCCCTGGCCAACTTCACCGAGCAGCACGCCCGCATCGCTGCGCTGTAACCTGGCGTTGTCCGCTCCTGCTGCCTGAGCAGGAGCGGACAGTCCACAACCCGGACCCGCAATGACCGAGAACAAACCCACCCTGCATCCGCGCAACCGCCATCAGGGCCGCTACGACTTCCCCGCGCTGATCAAGGCGCACCCCGAACTGGGCCGCTTCACCCTCACCAATCCACACGGCAAACCCAGCATCGACTTCGCCAACCCAGAAGCGGTGCGGGTGTTCAACCGCGCGCTGCTCAAGGCCCAGTACGGCATCGCCCATTGGGACATTCCGCCCGATTACCTGTGCCCGCCCATTCCGGGCCGGGCCGACTATATCCATGTGCTGGCCGACCTGCTCGGCGAGGATACCGGTGGCCAGATTCCACGCGGCGCCCAGGTGCGCGTACTGGACATCGGCGTAGGCGCCAACTGCATCTATCCGCTGCTGGGCCACAGCGATTACCGCTGGCGCTTCGTGGGCTCGGACATCGATGCCGTCGCCCTCGCCTCGGCGAAAGCCATCGTTCAGGCCAACGGCCTGGGCAAAGCCATCGGCCTGCGCCAGCAAGCCAATCCCACGGCGATCCTCAGCGGCTTGCTGCAAGCGGACGAGCGCTTCGACCTCACCCTGTGCAACCCACCCTTCCACAGCTCGCGGGAAGAGGCCACGCGCGGCAGCTCGCGCAAGTGGAAAAGCCTCGGCAAGCAGGACCCCAAGCGTCGCCTGCCGGTGCTGAATTTCGGTGGTCAGAACAACGAGCTGTGGTGTACCGGCGGCGAAATTCGCTTCGTCAGCCAGTTGATCGCCGAGAGCGTGGCCTGCGCCGGGCAGGTGTTGTGGTTCACCAGCCTGGTGTCCAAGGCCAGCAACCTGCCCGGCATCGAGGCGGCGCTGGACAAAGCCGGGGTCGCTGCACGTCAGGTCGTGGAGATGGGCCAGGGGCAGAAACGCAGTCGCATGGTGGCCTGGAGCTTCCATGACCAGGCAGCGCGGCGCGCCTGGCATGCTCGGGGTAAATCGCAGGCATGAAAAAAAGCCGCGTCCGGCAAGCGGACGCGGCTTTCAGCGCATCGACAATTACTTGTTGATGGCGTCGGTCAGGACCTTGGCAGGTACGAACTTGACGACTTTCTTGGCAGCGATTTCGATGGCAGCGCCAGTCGAAGGATTGCGGCCGGTACGGGCAGGACGCTCAGAGACTTTCAGCTTGCCGATGCCTGGCAGGGTGATTTCAGCGCCGTTTTCCAGTTGGTCGGCAACGATCTGGCCCAGTTGCTCCAGAGCGTGCTTGGCGGTGGCCTTCGGCGCATCGACAGCTTCGGCGATATCAGCAATCAGTTGGTCTTTGGTCAAAGCCATGGTGATGTTCCTTCCCTATAAAAACAGTGATTAAGCAACGTGCCGGATCGTTATCGGGCCTGCCCGGATACAGAGGGCGGGCCGCACCAATGGGTATGTAGATGCCCATTCAAGCGTTTGGTTCGACACGACCCCAGCGGGTTACCGGCAATGCGCCAGCGATGGGGCGCAAGACCCGGCAAAACTACCACAGGCTGTCAGCGAATTCCGCTCAAGACTGCGTTCTCGGTCAGGTTTTTCAGGGGTTGGCGGAAAAAAAACGGTTTTTTGCTCAAAAAATGAGCGACTGCCATTTCTGCCACGATCTGGCCACTGCGTCGCCGCGTCCGTAGGTTAAACTCTGCGGCCTGTCGCGCGGGCCAGTTCCGCCTCCACCTGAGCGAGATTTCCATGCCAATCCGTCACTGCATCGTTCACCTGATCGACAAGAAGCCCGATGGCACGCCCGCCGTGCTCCATGCCCGAGAGGCCGAGCTGAGCGCCACGGATGCCATCGAACACCTGCTGAACGACCTCAACGACAGCTACAACGCCAAACAAGGCAAAGCCTGGGGACTGTTCCACGGCGAGTCCGGCGCCTACCCCTTCAGCGGCTGGCTGAAACGTTACCTGGACAATGAACAAGACTTCACCGCCTTCAGCCGCACCGCCGTCGAGCATCTGCAAAAGCTGATGGACGAATCGAACCTGTCGACCGGTGGCCACGTGCTCTTCGCCCATTACCAGCAAGGCATGACCGAGTACCTGGCCATTGCCCTGCTGCACCACAGCGAAGGCGTGGCGGTGAACGCCGAACTGGATGTCACGCCCTCACGTCACCTCGATCTGGGCCAGTTGCACCTGGCCGCACGCATCAACCTGTCGGAATGGCAGAACAACCCCAGCTCGCGCCAGTACATTTCCTTCATCAAGGGCAAGAACGGCAAGAAGGTCTCGGAGTATTTCCGTGATTTCATCGGCTGCCAGGAAGGGGTCGATGGTCCAGGGGAAACCCGCACCCTGCTCAAAGCCTTCAGCGACTTCGTGGAAAGCGAAGACCTGGCCGAGGAAGTGGCGCGCGAGAAGACCCAGACCCTGGTCGACTACGCCACCACGCAGACCAAGCTGGGCGAGCCGGTGACCCTCGATGAGCTGTCGAGCCTGATCGACGAAGATCGCCCGCGCGCATTCTTCGAACACATCCGTAACAAGGACTACGGCCTGTCGCCGGAAATCCCCGCCGACAAACGCACCCTAACCCAGTTCCGCCGCTTCACCGGGCGCGCCGAAGGCCTGTCGATCAGCTTCGAGGCTCATCTGCTGGGATCGAAGGTGGAATACGATGAAGAGGCCGGCACCCTGGTGATCAAGGGCCTGCCGACACAACTGATCGATCAGCTCAAGCGTCGCAAGGACTGAGCGGCAGGCCCTGGTAGCTGGCGACCAGGGCTTCCTTGGCGCACTTGCGCAGCTTCTTCACCAGCCGCTCCTGACGCAGCGCCTCGGGCTTGTCCGGCCACTGCTCGACATACACCAGCGCCTGCGCCGGGCTGGTCTTGAAGTAGCGCGCGCCCTGGCCCTTGCAGTGCCGCTCGAAACGGCGCTGCGGATCGTCGCTGATGCCGCAGTACAACGAACCATTGGCGGCGCGCACCAGGTACACGTACCACGGCTTCCCAGTTGTCGACTCAGCCACGGCGCTGCTGATAGCTGCGCAGGCCTTCAAACGCCTGGCGGCGGACCTTGCCCTGCAACAGTGGCGACCAGCCCAGCAGCAGTCCGGGCAGACCCAGCGCCTGGCGTGACCAGCTCCACAGCGCAAAGCTGTCGTCGTGGTGGCAGATCAGGCCATCACGCAGCTGGAAGCGTGCCTGCACGTCGTTGACCACCCTGCGCGCCCGCGGCCCGAAGCGGTAGCTGGCCCGCCAGTGCGCGCTGGCGCTGTCGCCGTTGGCACGCACGTCATCGACATGCACCTCGAGCTGCTCGGCACGGCTGAGCAGCATGCGCCACATGTCGCCGGCATCGGCGCCGCGCAAGGTGCCGAAGATCGGATCGCTGAAGACGACATCGTCGCTGTAGCAGGCCACCATCGCTTCGGCGTCGCGCTGGGCGAAGGCGTGGTAGAAGCGCTCGACCACTGCGCGATTGGGATCAGTCATAGGGGCCTTCCTTCCAGGCTGTCGGATGCGCACGATAGTCCCTCGCCACGGCCAATGCCACGTTCATTTGATCCAGCCTGCGCTACACCCGCTCGCTCACCGCCTGCACGTGCAAGGCTCGACCCGCCTTCATGCCAAAGACCAGCGCGCCCGCGCCGACCGCAGCGAAGATCCAGCCCACTGCCGCCCAGCCATCGGTGAGATCGTGCACCAGGCCGACCGCGAACGGCCCCATCGAGGCCAGGGTGTAACCCACCCCCTGGGCCATGCTCGAGAGGTTGGAGGCCACATGGGCATCTTTGGAGCGCAGCACGATCAAGGTCAACGCCAGCGCGAAGGTGCCGCCCTGCCCCAGTCCCAGCAGCACCGCCCAGCCCCATAGCCCGCCCAATGGGGCGTAAAGGCAACCGAACAAGCCGGCCAGGGTCGCCAGCATCACCACGACGATGGTCAGGCGCTGATCCTTGCCCCGTGTCGCCACCCAAGGCGCGCCGAGCGAGCTGAGCAGTTGCACGATCACCGAGCCGGACAGCACCAGCCCTGCCTCGGTAGGGCTCAGGCCGCGACCGATCAGAATCGATGGCAGCCAGCCGAAGACGATGTAGGGCAGCGAGGACTGCAGGCCCATGTACAAGGTCACCTGCCAGGCCAGCGGATCACGCCACAGGCCGCGCACTCGGTAGGCCACCTTGTGCATGCCATGCCCGTGCCTGGCCTGCGGTGCCCAGAACAGCATCGCCAGCAGCGCCGGCAACATCCACACGCCCAAACCGATGGCCCAACTGTCATCGAAGTAGCGGCTGACCGGCACCGTGGTACCGGCGGCCAGCGCCGCACCCAGGCACAGGGCCATGGTGTAGACGCCCATAAGGATGCCGGCATGGCGGGGAAAATCGCGTTTGACGATACCCGGCAGCAGCACGCCGATGACGCCAATGCTGGCGCCGGCCAGCAGACTGCCGGCGAACAGCCCGGCCACCCCGAGCAAGCTGCGCAAGATGATGCCCAAGGCCAGGGTCAGAAGGATGGCAAGCACCACTCGCTCGGCACCGAAGCGCCGCGCCAGACGCGGCGCCAGTGGCGCGAACAGGCCCAGGCAGAGCACCGGCAAGGTGGTCAGCAGCCCTGCGGCAGAGGCGCTCAGGCCGAGGCTGCGGCTGACCTCACCGAGCAGTGGCGCCATGCTCGACAGGGCCGGGCGCAGGTTCAATGCCACCAGTACCAGGCCCAGCAGCAGCAACCAGCTACGCTGGGTCGGGGCTGGGGTGTGCTGAACCTGATCGTCGTCGGCCTCGGCGTCGATCAGCAGTTCGTCGAGCTCGTGGCCCGGTGCGGTGGAGCGTTGCAAGGTTGAGTCAGCCATGGCGGGCTCCCGGTCAGGATTCGATAAGGGCACGCATCAGCCGCTTGGCCTGCTGCGGGTCGTGGCGTTCCAGCGCATCGACGATCTCGACGTGTAGATCGAAGGTAGCCTGGCAGCGTGGGGCTCGGGTCATGTTGTGCTCGACCGCGGCGCGCACCAGGCCTGAGAAGTAACGGTACAGCTCGCTCAAGGCCGGGTTGTGCGCGGCATCGACCAGGCGCTGGTGAAACACCATGTCGGCGCACAGGTAGGCCTCGACCTCGCCGTGAAAATGTCCACGGCTGTGCTCCAGCGCTTCGCGCAGCTCGCGCAGGTCATCGCCGGTGCAGCGCTCGGCGGCCAGTGCTATGGCTTCAGCTTCCAGCACATGCCGCGCTTCGCGGGCGTGTTCGACGGTGCAGCGCGACAGCGCCAGCACCGCTTGCAGTGGATCCTGCACGGTGCGCAGGTAACTGCCGTCGCCCTGGCGGATTTCCACCAGGCCACTGAAGGCCAGCACGCGCATGGCTTCGCGCACGGTGTTGCGGCTGATGCCCAGCTCATTGGCAAGCTCTGGCTCGGTGGGCAGGCGGTCGCCCACGGCCCAGGCGCCTTCGGCGATGCGCTGGCGCAGTTGCTCGACGGCCTGCACGACGAGGGAGCGCTTGATAAGGGTAGACATTGGGTCAACCAGTCATCCGATGAATTTATCTAGAGGTGCGAGCGTACGCCTGCGCACGGCTCGGCGCAATGCCGTTCTTCAAGGGTGGAGGAATAAAGACCCGGCTCGCTTCACGCCCGCCGGGTCAGGTGCAACGCTTACTCCAGTGCGTCGAGCAGCGCCTGGTTCATCTCGGGCGTGCCGATGGTGATACGCAGGAACTGGGCGATCCGCGCCTGCTTGAAGTGACGCACGATCACCCCCTGCTCGCGCAAGCGCGCGGCCAGTTGCGCAGCATCGTGCTGCGGATGGCGGGCGAAGACGAAGTTGGCCGCCGACGGCAGCACCTCGAAGCCCTTGGCGAGCAATTGCTCGACCAGTCGCTCGCGACTTTCGATGACCTTGCGCCGGGTGGCCTCGAAGTAGTCGCGATCATCGAACGCGGCACTCGCCCCGGCAATCGCTGCGCGGTCCAGCGGGTAGGAGTTGAAGCTGTTCTTGACCCGCTCCAGTGCCTCGATCAGATCAGGGTGCCCGACCGCCAGGCCCACCCGCAGTCCGGCCAGCGAGCGCGACTTGGACAGCGTCTGGGTCACCAGCAGGTTGTCGTAACGATCGACCAGGGCAATGGCGGTGTTGCCGCCAAAATCGATATACGCCTCATCGACCACCACCACCGAGTCAGGGTTGGCTTGCAGCAAGGTTTCGATGGCCTGCAAAGGCAGCAGGCAACCGGTCGGTGCGTTGGGGTTGGGGAAGATGATGCCGCCATTGGGCTTGCAGTAGTCCTCGACGCGAATCTGGAACTGCTCATCCAGTGCCACCTGCTCGTACTCGATGCCGTACAGGCCGCAGTACACCGGGTAGAAGCTGTAGCTGATGTCGGGGAACAGCAGCGGTGCGTCGTGCTGCAACAGGCCGTGGAAGATGTGCGCGAGCACCTCGTCCGAGCCGTTGCCGACGAACACCTTGGCGGTGTCGACGCCGTAGTAACCGGCCACCGCCTGCTTGAGGCGGTCGCTGTTCGGGTCGGGGTACAGGCGCAGGTCGTCGCTCAGCTCGCCGCGCATGGCCTCCAGCGCCTTGGGCGATGGGCCGTAAGGGTTTTCATTGGTGTTGAGCTTGATCAACCGCGCCAGCTTGGGCTGCTCGCCCGGCACGTAAGGCACCAGGTCCTTGACGAAGGGACTCCAGAATCGACTCATGTTCAGTTCCCCTTGTCTTGGTCGAGGATGCGGTATTCGGCGCTGCGGGCGTGGGCGGTCAGCGATTCGCCACGGGCCAGCACCGAAGCGGTCTGGCCAAGCTCGGAAGCGCCCTGCTCGGAGCAGTAGATGATCGACGAACGCTTCTGGAAGTCATACACCCCCAGCGGCGACGAGAAGCGCGCGGTGCCTGAGGTCGGCAGCACGTGGTTGGGGCCGGCGCAGTAGTCGCCCAGGGCTTCGCTGGTGTGGCGACCCATGAAGATCGCCCCGGCGTGTCGAATGTGCGGCAACCAAGCCTGCGGATCGGCCACCGACAGCTCCAGGTGCTCGGGCGCAATGCGGTTGGCGACCTCGATGGCCTGCTGCATATCACGCACCTGGATCAACACGCCGCGGCCATTGATGGATTTTTCGATGATCTCGGCGCGTTCCATGGTTGGCAGCAGCTTGTCGATGCTGGCCGCAACGCGGTCGAGGAACTCGGCATCCGGGCTGACCAGAATCGCCTGGGCGTCTTCGTCGTGCTCGGCCTGGGAGAACAGGTCCATGGCGATCCAGTCCGGGTCGGTCTGACCGTCGCAGACCACGAGGATTTCCGAGGGACCGGCGATCATGTCGATGCCCACCTGGCCAAAGACATGACGCTTGGCGGTGGCCACGTAGATGTTGCCTGGGCCGACGATCTTGTCGACCTGCGGCACGCTTTCGGTGCCATAGGCCAGCGCCGCCACCGCTTGCGCACCGCCCACGGTGAATACCCGGTCGACCCCGGCGATGCACGCCGCAGCCAGCACCAGCTCGTTGACTTCACCACGCGGAGTCGGCACCACCATCACCACCTCGGCAACCCCGGCGACCTTGGCGGGAATGGCGTTCATCAGCACCGACGAGGGATACGACGCCTTGCCGCCCGGCACGTACAGACCGGCGCGATCGAGCGGCGTGACCTTCTGTCCGAGCACCGTGCCATCGGCTTCGGTGTACTGCCAGGAGTCCTGCTTCTGCCGCTCATGGTAGATGCGCACGCGCTCGGCGGCCTTTTCCAGCGCAGCGCGCTGCGCAGGCGAAATACGCGTCAAGGCCATTTCCAGGCGCTCGCGGCCGAGGATCAGGTCAGCGATGCCGCTGGCCTGTACGCCGTCGAAGCGCTGGGTGTATTCCACCAGCGCCGCGTCACCGCGCTCACGCACACCCTTGATGATGTCGAGCACGCGCTGGTTGACCGCGTCATCGGAAACACTTTCCCAGCTCAGCAGATGATCCAGATGTCGGGCGAACTCGGCATCGGCAGCGTTGAGACGGGCAATTGCAGTAGACACGGTCATGGCGTGGGCCTCGATTGATTAGCGGGTGTTCAGGCGCCCGAAACGACCGCCCCATCCGCGCGGGCACCTGAACGACGGGCAGTGACGCGGAGGGACGGGCGCGACCCCAGCGGGTCGCGCGCAAGTCAGCCGCGGTGTCGAGACTCGACCGCGCCGCGCAGCGCTTCGATGAGGTGCTGAATTCGCGCATGCTGCATCTTCATCGATGCCTTGTTGACCACCAGGCGCGAACTGATGGTGGCGATCAGTTCCTGCGGCTCCAGGCCATTGGCGCGCAGCGTGTTGCCGGTGTCGACGACGTCGATGATCTTGTCGGCCAGGTTGATCAGCGGCGCCAGTTCCATCGAGCCGTACAGCTTGATGATGTCGACCTGACGGCCCTGCTCGGCGTAGTAGCGCTTGGCGACGTTGACAAACTTGGTGGCGACGCGCAGGCGCCCTTTGGGCTCGGCAGCACCGACAGCACCTGCGGTCATCAGTTTGCACTGGGCGATCTGCAGGTCGAGCGGCTCGTACAGGCCCTGGCCGCCGTATTCCATCAGCACGTCCTTGCCCGCCACACCCAGGTCGGCGGCGCCATGCTCGACATAAGTCGGCACGTCGGTGGCGCGGACGATCAGCAGGCGCACGTCGTCCTGAGTGGTGGGGATGATCAGCTTGCGGCTCTTGTCCGGGTTCTCGGTCGGCTCGATACCGGCCTCTGCCAGCAACGGCAGGGTGTCATCGAGAATACGGCCCTTGGATAGCGCGATGGTCAACATGGGAAACGTCGTTCCTTAAGCGGCTGCAGCCGGCCGGACCCAAGGCCCGACCGTATTCGATTCGGCTGGCGCGTCCCTGCGCCGGTCACAGATTAGCCCGGTACGCGGCGGATCTTGGCGCCCAGCATCTGCAGTTTTTCCTCGATGCACTCATAACCACGGTCGATGTGGTAGATGCGGTCGATCAGCGTGTCACCCTCGGCGACCAACGCCGACAATACCAGGCTGGCCGAGGCGCGCAGGTCGGTGGCCATGACCGGCGCGCCCTTGAGCGTGGTGGTACCGGTGACGATGGCGGTGTTGCCCTCGACCTGAATCTGCGCGCCCATGCGGTGCATTTCGTACACGTGCATGAAGCGGTTCTCGAAGATCGTCTCGATCACCGCGCCGGTGCCTTCGGCAATGGCGTTGAGGGAGACGAACTGCGCCTGCATGTCGGTGGGGAACGCCGGGTACGGCGCAGTCCGCAGGTTGACGGCCTTGGGCCGCTTGCCGTGCATGTCCAGGGCGATCCAGTCTTCACCGGTGGTGATCTCGGCGCCAGCTTCCTTGAGTTTTTCCAGTACGGCTTCAAGGATGGTCGGATCGGTGTCCTTGACCTTGACCCGCCCGCCGGTCACGGCCGCTGCGACCAGGTAGGTGCCGGTCTCGATGCGGTCTGGCATGACCCGGTAGCGGGCCGAGTGCAGACGTTCGACGCCGTCGATGGTGATGGTGTCGGTGCCGGCGCCCTGGATTTTCGCGCCCATGGCGATGAGGAAGTTGGCCAGATCCACCACTTCCGGCTCACGGGCTGAGTTCTGCAGCACGCTGCGGCCACGCGCCAGGGCGGCAGCCATCATGATGTTCTCGGTGCCGGTGACGCTCACGGTGTCGAAGAAGAAATGCGCGCCGCGCAGCCCGCCTTCCGGCGCTTCGGCCTTGATGTAGCCACCTTCGACCTCGATCTTCGCGCCCATGGCTTCCAGGCCACGGATGTGCAGGTCGACCGGACGCGAGCCGATGGCGCAACCACCCGGCAAGGCCACTTCAGCCTTGCCGAAACGCGCGACCATCGGCCCCAGGACCAGAATCGAGGCGCGCATGGTCTTGACCAGCTCGTACGGCGCGACCAGGGTCTTGATGGTGCGCGGGTCGATTTCCACGGCCAGCTTTTCGTCGATCACAGGCTCGATGCCCATGCGTCCGAACAGCTCGATCATGGTGGTGATGTCGTGCAGGTGCGGCAGGTTGCCGACCGTGACCGGGCCGTCGGCCAGCAGGGTTGCGGCCAGAATGGGCAGGGCGGCGTTCTTCGCCCCGGAGATGCGGATCTCGCCGTCGATGCGAGCGCCGCCAGTGATAATCAGTTTGTCCATCGGAATCTCGCCGCCAAAGTTAGGCTCAGGTGCGCTCAGCCCAGGCTGCGCTGCTGAAAAATTTCATGGTGATCGCGTGGATGCTGCCGTCGGCGATCCATGGGTTCAGGTGAGCGTAGATCGCTTGCTGGCGCTTGACCGGGCTCTGCCCGGCCAGCTCATCGCTGATCACGTTCAGCTGGAAATTGCAGCCCTGGCCTTCTACTTCGACCCGGGTTCCCGGCAATTTCTCTTCAAGGAAGCTCTTAACGTCTACGGCCTGCATGTTCAACCTCAATCGGCGCCCAGTGCGCGGGGGTCGGCCATGATACAAAAAAGCCCCCCGCCTGCGAAGCCCAACAGCGGGCGCGCTGACCGGGGGGCTGCGCTGCTGGCCGACTCAGAAGTCGGCCAGCACTTGATCGAGATCGTAGACCTCGGCGATTTCTCGCATGTGCTGGGGCAAGCCACGCAGCTCGCAGAACTTGCCGGCGCCGGTGATATCACGCAGGAAGCCTAGCAACAGCGAGAGACCGACGCTGCTGGAGTGGCTCACCGCGCTGCAGTCGAGCACCACCTGAGGGCCCTTGCAGGCGGCGATCAGCACCGCCCCCTGCTTGCGCAGCGCAGGCCCGCTGCGATAGTCGAGCACACCGGTCAGGCGCAGAACGCCTTGCTCGGTCATGCTTACACCCGCCTGGTTCATTGCACTTCCTTGTCCGGCGAGCTGTCGGCGGTCTGCTTGGCCTTGGCCACTTCACCGGCCCAGTTGTCGATGGTGCGGTCGAGGTCGTTGCCGTTGCGCTGCATGGCGTCAGCGAACTGGTCACGGAACAGCTTGCCGATGTTGATGCCGTTGACGATCACGTTGCGCACCTTCCACTCGCTGCCCAGCTTGACCAGGGTGTACTGCACCGGATAGGTCGCGCCGTTGTTGCCGGCCACCTTCATGGTCACGCTGGCGCGTTCGCCATCATCGCTGCGCGCAGGGTCCACGGTGATGCCCTGGTTGTTGTACTCGAGCAGGGCGTTGCCATAGAACTGCATCAGGCTACGCTTGAAGTTCTCCTGGAAGCGCTGCATCTGCGCAGGGGTCGCCTTGCGCGAATACTTGACGGTCATGATGCTCCTGGAAATGCCATCGGCATCGACCACTGGCCCCAGAATGCTGTTGAGCGAGTTGTAGAAGGCCTGAGGGTCGGAGCGGTAACGCTCCTTGTTGGCCTTCAGGTCGGACAACAGCGCGTCGGTGGTGCTGGTGATCACCTCATGGGCCGATTGGCCTGGTGCCGCCATGGCCAGCATGGGCAGGCTTGCCAACAGCACCAGCAGGCCACGTCGCAGAATCGAAATCATGGAGACTCCTTAATTAGCTGGGGGGGCTTCTTTGGCTTCTTTGCCGACCGAATTGAGCAGGAATTTGCCGATCAGGTCTTCGAGCACGAGCGATGACTGGGTGTCGTGGATGGTACTGCCTTCCTTGAGCACCTGATCTTCGCCACCGACGCTGATGCCGATGTACTTCTCGCCCAGCAGGCCGGCGGTGAGAATCGAAGCAGTGGAGTCGGTCGGCAGGTTGTCGACGCTCTGCTCCAACTGCAAGGTGACTCGCCCGGTGTAACTGTCGCGATCCAGATCGATGGCGGTGACCTTGCCGATGGTCACACCCGCCATGGTCACTTTGGCTCTGACCGTAAGACCGGCGATATTGTCGAAATAGGCATAAACTTTGTAGGTGTCGCTCGCAGGGCTCGCAGACAGCCCGCTGACGCGGAGCGCGAGGAGCAACAACGCCAGAATCCCGGCCAGCAGGAACAGGCCGACACCGATTTCCAGGGTGCGGTTTTGCATCAGAAGTCTCCAAACATCAAGGCGGTCAGAATGAAGTCCAGACCCAGGACGGCCAGCGAGGCGTAAACTACGGTCTTGGTCGTGGCGCGACTGATCCCCTCGGACGTGGGCTCGCAGTCATAGCCTTGGAATACGGCGATCCAGGTCACCACGAAGGCGAATACCAGGCTCTTGATCACCCCATTGAGCACGTCGCCGCTGAACGACACGCTGTTCTGCATGTTGGCCCAGAACGAGCCCTCATAGACCCCCAGCCAGTCCACGGCGACCCACGAGCCGCCCCAGATGCCGACCACGCTGAAGATCAGCGCCAGCAACGGCAGGGAAATGAAGCCGGCCCACAGACGTGGCGCGACGATGTACTTGAGCGGATCGACGCCGATCATTTCCAGGCTCGACAACTGCTCGGTCGACTTCATGTTGCCGATTTCCGCCGTCAGCGCCGAGCCGGCACGGCCGGCGAACAGCAGTGCGGTGACCACCGGCCCCAGTTCACGCAGCAGGGTCAGGGCGATCATCTGCCCGACCGCCTGCTCCGAACCGTACTTGGTGAGGATGCTGTAGCCCTGCAGCGACAGCACCATGCCGATGAACACGCCCGACACGGCGATGATCGCCAGCGACAGCACGCCGACCGAGTACAGCTGCTTGACCAGCAGCGAGAAACCACCGCCGATCCCGCCACGCCCCACCAGGGCATGGCCGAGGAACAGGCACGAGCGGCCCAGAACGGCGACGATGTCGATGGCGGCGCGGCCAAACAGACGGATGCGTTCGAGTATGGAAGTGTTGCGCATCAACGCGCCCCCAGCAGATCGGCGCGATAGTCAGGCGCAGGAAAGTGAAATGGCACCGGGCCGTCGGGATCGCCCTTCATGAACTGGCGAATACGCGGGTTATCCGAGCCCATCAGCTCGGCCGGGGTGCCCTGCCCCAGCACCTGACCATCGCCTACGACATAAATGTAGTCGGCGATGCTGGCGGTTTCGGCAAGGTCATGGGACACCACGATACTGGTGATGCCCAGGGCGTCGTTGAGCAGGCGAATCAGGCGCACCAACACGCCCATGGCGATCGGGTCCTGGCCCACGAACGGCTCGTCGTACATGAGAATTTGCGGGTCGAGCGCGATGGCCCGGGCCAGCGCGACACGGCGCTTCATCCCCCCGGACAACTCATCGGGCATCAGGCCAATGGCACCGCGCAGCCCAACGGCCTGCAGCTTCATCAGCACGATATCGCGGATCATTTCCTCGGGCAGCTCGGTGTGCACGCGCAGCGGGAAGGCCACGTTCTCGAACACGTCCAGGTCGGTGAACAGTGCACCGCTCTGGAACAGCACGCCCATCTGCTTGCGCGCGTCGAACAGGTCATTGCGCGACAGGCTCGGCAGATTCTGCCCACCGACCCACACTTCACCTGCCGAAGGGCGCAACTGCGCGCCCATCAGACGCAGCAACGTGGTCTTGCCGCAGCCGGACGGCCCCATGATGCCGGTGACTTTGCCACGAGGAATACGTATGTCGACGTCGTTGAAAATACTGCGCGAACCGCGCTTGAAGGACAGACCCTTCAACTCGACCGCGTAGGCGCTATCCCCACTCATCTAGACTCCTTGCGATACAGCCTCGTCTTCATGGACGCACGCCTTCAGGTGGAAGACACACGCATCCCTGGCGGGCCGGATAGCCGCGAACTATACCACTGCTGGGAGGCCCATCCCAAGGCTATCGCCGGTGTCATTCAGGCCATAGACAGCTTTATAAAGTTTCATGCTGACGATCAAAGGTGAGGGTTTCGTGCATTGCAGCTATAATCGCCGCCTTTCCCGCGAACTCTATTTTCGACCATGAGCAGAACCCTCGAGCTTGTCCAATCCGCCCAGCGCACCTTGCGCCTGGAGCTCGAAGCCGTACAGGGCCTCGAGGCCCGCATCGACGCACGTTTCGTGCGAGCCTGCGAGCTGATCCTGGCCAGCAAGGGCCGCGTCATCGTCCTGGGCATGGGCAAGTCAGGGCATATCGGCAACAAGATCGCCGCCACCCTGGCCAGTACCGGCACTCCGGCGTTCTTCGTTCATCCGGCCGAAGCCAGTCACGGCGACATGGGCATGATCACCCGCGAAGACGTGATCCTGGCCCTGTCCAATTCGGGCACCACGGCCGAGATCCTGACCCTGCTGCCCCTGGTCAAACGTCTGGGCATCCCGCTCATCAGCCTTACCGGCAACCCCGATTCGATCCTGGCCCAGGCCGCCGAGGCCAACCTCGACGCGCGGGTCGAGCACGAAGCTTGCCCGCTCAATCTCGCGCCCACCTCCTCGACCACCGCCGCGTTGGTACTTGGCGACGCCCTGGCCATTGCCCTGCTCGAAGCACGCGGCTTCACCGCCGAAGATTTCGCGTTCTCGCATCCAGGCGGTGCGCTGGGTCGGCGCCTGCTACTGAAAGTCGAGGATGTCATGCATGCCGATGCCAGGCTGCCCCATGTGCAACGCGGCACCCTGCTCAAGGACGCCCTGTTCGAAATGTCGCGCAAGGGCCTGGGCATGACCGTGGTGCTCGAGGCCGACGGAGCCCTGGCCGGGGTGTTCACCGATGGTGACCTGCGGCGGGCCCTGGATCGCAGCATCGATGTTCACACCACGCCCATCGAGCAGGTGATGACCGTGCACGGCAAGACCGTGCAGGCCCAGGCCCTGGCCGCCGAAGCCCTGAAACTCATGGAGCAGCACAAGATCAACGCCCTGGTGGTGACGGACGGCAGTGGCCGCCCGATCGGCGCGCTGAACATGCACGACCTGTTGCGCGCGGGGGTGATGTAATGTCCCACCCATCGCAATCGCCGGTTCGCAGCCCGCAGGAACTGAACCTCGCTACCTGTCGCTGGCTCCAACGCCCTGAGCCCAGGCACGACGTGGCGCCTTGCGCGCCCTCCACGCGGCCCGGTGCCCCCGGATTCGCCAACGCCCACTACCTGTAGAGCCGCACATGCTTAGCAAAAAAGCCAGAAACATTGCGCTGTTCAGCGTGATAGCCGTCTTGTTCGCCGCGGTCGGCTACTGGAACGTCAGCCCGGAAAGCTTTCTCGACGACAAGCCAGTCGCGCAGGTCGATGAGAACGCCATCGACTACTATGCAATCAACGCCCACAGCGTGCAGTTCCTGCCCGACGGCAAACGCCAGTACGAAATGACTGCCGACAGGATCGAACACGTCAAGGTCAGCGAAATGACCCTGGTCAGCAAACCTGACCTGCAGATGTACCGAGGCACGACGTTTCCATGGCATGTGCAAAGCGAACGGGCCGAGGTCAATCCCGATGGCACCGAGGTGGAACTGATAGACTCGGTGCGTATTTCGCGCACCGATGAACAGAACCGCAATACCCTGATCACCAGTACCCGCATGACCGTGTTCCCGCAGAAGCAATATGCGCAGACCGAGCAAGCCGTTAGAATCGACGGCGCCGGTGGGACGACTACGGGTAAAGGAATGAAAGCGTACCTGAAAGACGGCAGGATGGACCTGCTGTCCAACGTAAGAGGACAGTATGAGGCTCGTTAAAACCCTCCCCTTTTTGCTCAGCCTGAGCGCAGCACTGGGAAGCGCGAGCGCTTGGGCCCTGCCGACCGACCGTGACAAGCCGATCCGCATCCAGGCCGACAACGCCCATTTGGATGACAAACAAGGCGTCGCCACCTATACCGGCGATGTGATCATCACCCAAGGTTCGATGATGATCAAAGGCAACACCGTCACCATCACCCGTGCCCAGTCCGGCGACATCGACGTCGTGACCTCGGTGGGCAACCTGGCGTACTTCGAACAGCAGCAGAACGCCGCCAAGCCCGACAAGATGAAAGGCTGGGCCGTGACCATCCAGTACCAGGCGCAGAAAGACCTGGTGGTGCTCACCGACCGCGCCAAGGTCGAGAACGAAGGCAACACCACCGAGGGCGAGAAGATCGTCTACAACACCAAGTCGCAGATCGCCACCGCAGGCCGCGGCGGCAAGGTCACTGCGCCGCGTCAGCGGATCGACATGGTCATTCAGCCGAAGAAGAAGGCCGAGTAAATGGCGACTCTCAAAGCTCAGCACCTGGCCAAGAGCTATAAAGGCCGGCAAGTGGTGCGCGATGTCAGCCTGTCGATCGACAGCGGGCAGATCGTCGGTCTGCTCGGCCCCAACGGGGCGGGCAAGACCACCTGTTTCTACATGATCGTCGGCCTGGTCCAGGCGGACCAGGGTCGCGTCCTGATCGACAGCCTCGACGTCAGCCATCAGCCCATGCATGGCCGCGCCCGCGCAGGCATCGGCTACCTGCCACAGGAAGCCTCGATCTTCCGCAAGCTGTCGGTGGCCGACAACATCATGGCGATCCTCGAGACGCGCAAGGAGCTGGATGCGGAAGGTCGTCGGCAAGAGCTCGAGAGCCTGTTGCAGGAATTCCACATCAGCCATATTCGCGACAACCTTGGCATGAGCCTGTCCGGCGGTGAACGCCGTCGCGTTGAAATCGCCCGAGCACTGGCGACTGCGCCCAAGTTCATCCTGCTCGATGAACCCTTCGCCGGGGTTGACCCGATTTCCGTGGGTGATATCAAGCAGATCATTCATCACCTTAAGGCCAAGGGCATTGGCGTGCTGATCACCGACCACAACGTGCGCGAGACGCTCGACATCTGCGAAACGGCCTATATCGTCAATGATGGTCAACTGATCGCGGAAGGTGATTCGGACACGATTTTGGCCAACGATCTGGTCAAGGAGGTCTACCTGGGCCACGAGTTCCGACTCTGAGCTCAGATGGCAAGGCCCGAAGCCGGGTGTCAAGGGCCTGAATGCGGCTTTAATTGCCATGGCGCTCTAGGCAAATGCGCGCGTTTCAGGCATACAACTTGCTAGACTCGGCGCCGCGGCGCCTTCGTGTAGTGGATGGCGCTTGTGCGCCGGCGAACAAGGTATTTAGCCCCAGCCATGAAACCATCGCTCGTCCTAAAAATGGGCCAGCAACTGACGATGACCCCGCAGTTGCAACAGGCCATCCGTCTGCTTCAGCTTTCTACTCTGGACCTGCAGCAGGAAATTCAGGAAGCCCTGGAATCCAACCCGATGCTCGAGCGCCAGGAAGAAGGCGACGACTTCGACAGCAACGACCCGATGGCCGACAACGCCGAACACAAGCCGGCCGCCGAGACGCAAGACACCTCCTTCCAGGAAACCACCGCGCCCAACGAGAACCTCGAAGACGGCGAGTGGAGCGAGCGAATTCCCAACGAGCTGCCAGTGGACACGGCCTGGGAGGACATCTACCAGACCAGCGCCAGCAGCCTGCCCAGCAGCGACGATGACGAGTGGGACTTCACCACCCGCACCTCCACCGGTGAGAGCCTGCAGAGCCATCTGCTCTGGCAGCTCAATCTGGCACCGATGTCGGACGTCGACCGCATGATCGCCGTGACCCTCATCGACAGCATCAATCCCCAGGGCTATCTGGAAGACAGCCTCGACGAAATCTGCGCAGGCTTCGACCCCGAACTGGATATCGAACTCGATGAAGTCGAAGCGGTTCTGCATCGCATCCAGCAGTTCGAACCGGCCGGTATCGCGGCGCGCAGCCTGAGCGAATGCCTGCTGCTGCAACTGCGCCAGTTGCCCGCTCGCACGCCGTGGATGAGTGAGGCGCAGCGCCTGGTCAGCGATTACATCGACCTGCTCGGCAGCCGCGACTACAGCCAGTTGATGCGGCGCATGAAGCTCAAGGAAGACGAACTGCGTCAGGTCATCGAGCTGGTGCAGAGCCTCAACCCGCGTCCCGGCTCGCAGATCGAGTCGAGCGAGCCCGAGTATGTGGTGCCCGACGTCATCGTGCGCAAGCACAACGAGCGCTGGCTGGTCGAGCTGAACCAGGAAGCGGTGCCGCGCCTGCGGGTCAATGCACAGTACGCCGGTTTCGTCCGTCGCGCCGACACCAGCGCCGACAACACCTTCATGCGCAACCAGTTGCAGGAAGCGCGCTGGTTCATCAAGAGCCTGCAAAGCCGTAATGAAACCCTGATGAAGGTCGCCACCCAGATCGTCGAGCACCAGCGCGGTTTCCTCGATCAGGGCGACGAGGCGATGAAGCCATTGGTGCTGCACGACATCGCCGAAGCGGTAGGCATGCACGAGTCGACCATTTCCCGGGTGACCACGCAGAAATACATGCATACGCCGCGGGGTATCTACGAGCTCAAGTACTTTTTCTCCAGCCACGTCAGCACCGCCGAAGGGGGCGAATGCTCGTCCACGGCGATCCGCGCGATCATCAAGAAACTGGTCGCTGCGGAAAATCAGAAAAAGCCATTGAGTGACAGCAAGATCGCTGGTTTACTGGAAGCACAAGGCATCCAGGTCGCTCGTCGCACCGTCGCCAAATACCGCGAATCTCTGGGCATTGCCCCCTCGAGCGAGCGAAAGCGACTGATGTAGCGGCTGGATGTGCCAACGCGTTCCAGTGGCAGGTGCAACACCTGCCACTTTCTGCACCGGCAATGAAGGAGAAGCTGTATGCAAGTCAACATCAGTGGACACCATGTAGAAGTCACCCCACCGCTGCGCGAGTATGTCGAACAGAAGCTCAAACGTCTGGAGGGTCACTTCGACAAGATCACCAACGTGCAGGTCATCATGAAGGTCGAGAAACTGCAGCAGAAGGTCGAGGCGACCTTGCAGATTCCAGGTGGTGAGGTGGTTGCCAATGCTGAACACGAAGACATGTACGCAGCGATCGACGCCCTGGCCGACAAGCTCGACCGCCAACTGAAAAAACACAAGGAAAAACAGCAAAGCCTGCTGCAAGGCGCAGCGGCCCGCTGACCTCTCTCATCCATGATCCGACTTGAAACCATCCTGACCCCCGGCCGTTCCCTCGCGAACGCGCCGGGCGGCAGTAAGAAGCGCGCCCTGGAAAAGGTCGCCACGGTCATTGCCGAACAGGTTCCAGAATTGGAGATGCAAGACATCTTCGAAAAACTGGTGGCCCGTGAAAAACTCGGTTCCACCGGTTTTGGCAACGGCATCGCCATCCCCCATTGTCGCCTCCCCGGCTGCAGCGTGCCGGTGAGTGCATTGCTGCACCTCGATTCGCCCATCGATTACGACGCCATCGATGGCGCACCGGTCGACCTGTTGTTCGTGCTGCTGGTCCCGGAAGCCGCCACGGATGCCCACCTCGAACTGCTACGCCAGATAGCCAGCATGCTCGATCGCAAGGAAGTGCGCGAACGTCTGCGTGCCGCCAATAGCAATGAGGCCCTGTACCAGGTCGTCCTGGATGTGCAGAACGAGGCCTGAGCATGCGTCTGATCATCGTCAGCGGCCGCTCCGGCTCCGGTAAAAGCACCGCGCTGAACGTGCTCGAAGACCACGGCTATTACTGCATCGACAACCTGCCTGCCGGGTTGTTGCCGCAATTGGCCGAGAAGATCCTGCTCAATACCGAACTGCAACAGCCGAAAGTCGCCGTGTCCATCGATGCCCGCAACTTGCCAGGGCATCTTTCGCGCTTCCCTGCCCTGCTCGAAGAAGCCCGCTCACGGCACATCCAATGTGACGTGCTGTATCTGGACGCTGACGAAGACACCCTGCTCAAACGCTTTTCCGAAACCCGTCGACGCCACCCGCTGACCAACGCCAACCGCTCGCTGGCCGAAGCCATCCGCGACGAAAGCGGCCTGCTCGGCCCCATCGCCGACCTGGCTGACCTGAAAATCGACACTAGCCGTCTCAATCTCTACCAACTGCGCGACTCACTCAAGCTGCGCCTGCTCAACCAGCCCGAGCCCGGCACTGCATTTCTGGTCGAGTCGTTCGGCTTCAAACGCGGCATGCCGGTGGATGCCGACCTGGTGTTCGATGTGCGCTGCTTGCCAAACCCCTACTGGAAGGCCGAGTTGCGCAACCATTCTGGCCTCGAGCAGCCGGTGATCGATTACTTGGCCGCGCAGCCCGACGTCGAAGAAATGTTCCAGGACATTTCCGCCTATCTCATCAAGTGGTTGCCACGCTTCGCCGCCAGCAACCGCGCCTACGTCACCATCGCCATTGGCTGTACCGGCGGCCACCATCGTTCGGTGTACCTCACCGAGCGGCTCGGCCAGTTCCTGCAGCAATCCCTGAAAAACGTCCAGGTCCGCCACCGCGACCTCTAGCCCACAGGATCCACCCTACGATGCCCGCCCGTGAAATCACCATCATCAACAAGCTGGGTCTGCATGCCAGGGCGGCCGCCAAGTTCGTCGGCGTGGCCGGGCGGTTTCCTTGTCAGGTCAGGGTCGGTCGAGCGCCAGACAAGCTGGTCGATGGCAAGAGCATCATGGCAGTGATGATGCTGGCGGCGGGCAAAGGCACCCAGGTACACCTCGACACCGAAGGTGAGCAGGCCGATGACGCCCTGCAGGCATTGGTCGAGCTGATCGACAACAAGTTCGACGAAGGCGAGTAAGGCGACTTCGTCGATCATGTTCAGGACATTGCGGTGTCCATCACCATCATCAGACAAAAGCCGATGCACAATCCAAGACTGGCCAGGCGGTGATGGCCGTTGCTGCGCGATTCAGGAATGATTTCCTGGGTCACCACCAGCAACATCGCCCCCGCCGCGCAGGCCAGTCCCAGCGGCAGTAGCAGCTCAGCGACGTTCACCAGCCAGGCACACAGCACGGCGGCGACCGGCTCGACCAACCCGGACGCGGCGCCGATGGCGAAGGCCTTGAAGCGCGACATCCCCGCCCCTGCCAACACCAGCGCAATCACCAGTCCCTCTGGCACATCCTGCAAGGCGATGCCCATGGCCAGGCTGTCGGCGTCCGGCATGCCACCGCCTGCAGAAACGCCAATGGCCATGCCCTCCGGCACGTTGTGCGCGATGATGGCGATCACGAACAGCCAGATCCGCGCGGCGATCACCGGCTCATCACCGTGGCCGACCAGCGCTTCAGGCGAGGCGCCGGAGACCTTGAGGTCGACCAGGAACAGGCACAGCGCGCCACCCAGCAGACCGGCGCTGACCAACGCACCGGCGCCCCATGGACTGTAACCAATGGCCTGCGCGGCACCGAGCCCCGGGATGATCAATGAGAAGGCGGTGGCCGCCAGCATTACCCCGGCCCCGAAGCCAAGCAGCGTATCGGCAACGGCTACCGGCATGTTGCGGATCACCAGCACCGGTACTGCACCCAGGGCCGTGCCCAGCGCACATAACGCGCCCCCTTCCAGGGCGCGCATCATGCGTGGCTCGAGGTCGAGCCAGGCAATGCCGCGTGCCAGCAACAACGCTGTACCCACCAGCACCAGCAACGTACCCAGCGCCTGCCTGAACAGGCGCACGCTGCTGACCGACATTACCTGTGAGCGCATAGGCAATCAGCTCACTTGGTCGCTTCGAGGTAGCGACGTTCGACTTCTGCCCAGTCGATGACGTTGTAGAAGGCACCGATGTATTCCGGCCGACGATTCTGGTACTTGAGGTAGTAGGCGTGTTCCCAGACGTCCAGTCCGAGAATCGGCGTGTTGCCGTGCATCAACGGACTGTCCTGGTTGCCGCTGCTCTCGACGACCAGTTTTTTCTCCGGTGTGACACTGAGCCAGGCCCAACCGCTGCCGAAACGCGTCAGTGCAGCTTTTGTGAAGGCTTCCTTGAAGGCTTCGAAGCCCCCCAGTTGCTGGTCGATGGCCGCAGCCGACTGACCCTGCGGAGCGCCACCAGCATTGGGCGACATGACCTTCCAGAACAGGCTGTGGTTGGCATGACCACCGCCATGGTTGGTCACCGGGCCTTGCAGGTGTTGCGGCAGTTGCTTGACCGCACCGACCAGTTTTTCCACCGGCCAGTCAGCCCATTCGGTGTTTTCGACCGCGGCGTTGAGGCCGTTGACGTAGGTCTGGTGGTGCTTGGTGTGGTGGATTTCCATGGTCTGCGCATCGATGTGCGGTTCCAGGGCATCGTAGGCGTAGGGCAATGCAGGCAAGGTATGGGACATTTCAATGAATTCCGTAGGCAGGGTGTGCGGAGGTCACGTCGAGCTGCGCTGCCAGTTCGCTGGCTGCAGCGGCGTTGCGATTGAGCAGCCGCTCGGTACGCGGGTATTGGCCATATTCGGCGATGAAATTCAGCAGTTCGGTGTAGGTCCGCGCGCTGTGGCGCAGCGCCGCTTCGCGCAATGCTTGTGGCAAGCGCGCTTCCTGACTGGCCTGGAGCAGGCGTTGGTGTGCCGAACACAGGTAGTCGGCGCTTTCATGGGGCTGATTGAGCCGCAGGTGAAGGTCGGCCAGATTGTGGTGAGCGATGACGAACACCGCCACCGCCTCGTCGACGTCATGCCAGCGCTCGAACAGCACCTGGGCCAGCGCCAACGCCTGGAGGTAGTGTTCCCGGGCATCGACCAGCTCGCCCTGTTCGAACAGGTGGTTGGCCAGTTGCGTGGTACGTTTCCAGTGCTGCATGACGATCTCCTCGATGTGAGGCGGCTCAGATGCCGCCGGCCGTCAGTTTTTCCGGGTCCAACAGGGTTTCCAGCTGGTCGCGCGACAGGTCGGTGTGCTCAAGCGCCACCTCGATGATCGGCCTGCCCTGCTTGTAGGCGGTCTTGGCGATCTCGGCAGCCTTCAGGTAGCCGATGATGGGGTTCAGCGCGGTGACCAGAATCGGGTTGCGCGACAGCGCTTCCTTCAGCTTGGCGTCGTTGACCTTGAAGCTGGCGACGGCCTTGTCGGCCAGCAGGCGGCTGACATTGGCCATCAGTTCGATGCTCTCCAGCAGGTTGCGGGCGATCACCGGCAGCATCACGTTCAACTCGAAGTTGCCCGACTGACCGGCGATGGCGATGGTCGCGTCATTGCCGATCACCTGAGCGGCGACCATGGCGGTCGCTTCCGGAATCACCGGATTGACCTTGCCCGGCATGATCGAGGACCCCGGCTGCAACGCCTCCAGTTCGATTTCGCCAAGCCCGGCCAGCGGACCCGAGTTCATCCAGCGCAGGTCGTTGGCGATCTTGGTCAACGCCACGGCGGCGGTCTTCAGTTGCCCGGACAGCGCCACGGCGGTGTCCTGCGAGCCAATCAGGGCGAACAGGTTGTCACCGGGGGTGAACTCGATGCCGCTGAGCGCGCTCAGTTCGGCCGCGAACCCTGCGGCGAAACGTGGGTGGGCATTGATGCCGGTCCCGACTGCGGTACCCCCTTGG
Organism: Pseudomonas cremoricolorata; assembly: GCF_000759535.1. Taxonomy (NCBI): domain Bacteria; kingdom Pseudomonadati; phylum Pseudomonadota; class Gammaproteobacteria; order Pseudomonadales; family Pseudomonadaceae; genus Pseudomonas; species Pseudomonas cremoricolorata. Next base: position 358,576 of record NZ_CP009455.1, read on the forward strand.
GCCAGAGCCTGCAACGCCGGCAACAGCGCTTGGATGCGGGCCTGGGCAGCCTTGATCTGCGCCGACCAGCCACCGAGTACCTGGCTCATGCGCACCGGCATGGCATCCATGAGGTGGGTGCGGCCGGTCTTGATGTGCTGATGGACCTGCTGCGCCTTGGCATCGATGGTCGCCGTCAGGTGCTGCAGGGCCGGCAACAGTTGCTCGTGCACCGCAAGGGCGGCGCTGACATGGATGGTGGTGGGGATGATGTCGTTGCTGCTTTGCCCGCAGTTGACGTGGTCGTTGGCATTGACCGGGGCGCCCTGGACACGGCTGGCGAGGGTGGCGATGACCTCGTTGGCGTTCATGTTCGAGCTGGTGCCGGAACCGGTCTGGTACACATCCACCGGAAAATGCTGGATGAAATCACCCTCGAGCAGTTGCTCGACCGCCTTGACGATGGCCTGGCCCTGATCCGCGCTGATCTGTTCGAGCTTGACGTTGGCCTTGGCCGCGGCAGCTTTGGCCAGCAACAGTGCGCGAATGAACTGCACCGGCATGCGCTGACCACTGACCGGGAAGTTATCGACCGCGCGTTGGGTCTGGGCGCCATACAGGGCCTGACTCGGCACCTGCAGTTCGCCCATGCTGTCACGCTCGATACGGGTATCACTCATGTTCGAATCCTTGCATCAGTTCTTCGTGGGAGATCGACGGCAGCAACTTGCAGCTGGCCAGTTGCAGGGCGTAGGGCTGCCAGCGCTGGTTGTCCTCGCGGCGGTCGAGGTTGCGCAGGTCGAGCAGCGGCCGCCAGGCCTGATCCAGGCACTGGGAACGCCAGTGCCAGGGCAGCATGCGGTCGCAGGCGGTATCGAGCAGCAGGCGGAACGAGGTCAGCGCCACCGTCCACGGCGAGGTTTCGGTGCAACACACCAGGTAGCGGCCTTCGGCAAGGTAATGCTCGATCAGGCGCGGCTCGTCAGGCTCGATGGCACAGCGGATGCGGCGACTGAGCCAGCGCCAGTTTTCCAGGTAGGGCAATTCGTGGAGGATGGTTTTCATGAACGACATCGGCCAGTTGCTGGGTAATGATATTCATTATTAATTGATAAACGGAATCACTTCAAGTTCCGTTCCTCGAATCTCCGTGATGACCACCTCCTCATTGCGCGCGTGATGGTTTTGCGCGGAGGTCGCAACGCGGTGTTGGGGTGCCCCTCTGCCGCTAGCACGATCGGCATGGTTGTTACACGTGGCATATCCCCCTCTGGACGGCATTTATCACCTGCTTTTGCGGGTTTCCTGGCCTCTCAACGCCAGAACAGGATGCTTCCTGCACGCTTCTCAGACCGTTCCCAGTTTTCAGCTTTGGACGATGCTTCTAAATAGGGTCACTGCCACTTGACGCCACGGACGACCGCTCGGGTCCGTCCTCATTGGAGGCCCGCCCTGTTGAAATCGTCCACAGCAATGACCCTCGAGGTATAGGCATGACGAGCCTGTACAAGATCGCCCTCGGCACCAACCGGCCTAATCAGAAGGAAGTCGGCGTCGGTATCATGCACCCGCCGTGCGAACCCAGTATCCCGCTCTATCCGTTGCGCTACGGGATCGTCGACACGCCGCTCGAACCCAGCATCTTCCCCACCCTCTGCACCGACGGCTATCCCGCCCTTGGCTCAGGCAAAGCCTATGGCCTGCGCTTATTGCGCCCTGGCAGCTACGTCTACCTGTGCTACTTCAAAGACGGGCGCATGTGGACCCAGCACTATCAGGTCACCGAGGACATCCGCTTCGCCCGCATCTGGTGGGACCGCTGCGACGAAACCAATGCCACCCCAGGTCGCCAATGCGTGCCTGAAACCCATCAAGCCAGGCCCTACCTGCAAGCCCCGCAAAGCCATATCGCCGAGCAGGTGTACGTGATGATCAGCGACACGCTGCTCAGCCACCGTGCGCTGTGGGCCATCGAAACCAATCAGGATGGCCTGCGCGACACCCTCGCCGTCAGGCTCGACCCCGCGGCCGGGCCTGAGCAGCCCCATGCCTTCAATGCCGCGCTGGTCGGCAATGCCACCCCGGAACTGGTGCCCAGAGGCTACAGCACGCCCAGGCACTTCGAGTGGAGCGAAACCCAGTTTCCCAACACCGCACCTGACTACAAAGCCATCATCCAGGGCCTCCATGCCGGACTCTACGGACGCCGCGATATCACGCCGCTGGCCGTTGCCCGCCCGATCCCATCGGCATTGCCAGCGAGCTGCATTACCTGGTCAGCAGCGCGGTGGAGCGCAAGACGAAGTATGCCGGCCAGAATGCCCACGCCCTGCAGAGCGCGACGCTCATCAGCAACTACTTCGAGGCCATGCACAAGCAGGCTGCTTATTCCGAAGAGGGAGCCAATGCGCTGATCCGGCAGAAAAAGCTCGTCAAATACACTGACGCCATGGCATTTCCCGCCGAGTACGCCGAGCGCATCAACGCCTTCGATGAAACCATCGCCCTGGCGGTGAACGATGCCATCGCCTGGGTGGCGCTAATGAATCCGGTCAAGCTGCTGGGCAAGGCGCTGCGCTGCTTCGATACCCGCGTGATCCCCACGGCCCGTGCCTATGAGCAGGCGGTTTTCCAGTGTATCGGCGCCCTGGTGCACACCCAGCGCGGCACGCAGATGCTGGCCCAGCTGATCGACATGCCCGTGGACAGCAGCCCCTATTGGCTGGCGCTGACCAATGGCAGTGACCTGCTCCTCGATCGCTTGCGCGACAGTGCCGGGGGGCTGGCCAAGAGCACCTTCCAGGTACTGGACGCCTTCATGGAAGAACATGCCATCACCCCGGCCACCAACGCCCTGATCGGTCTGCTGCAAGCGATACCCGCGGCCAAACGCGCGGACGTGCTGATACCCCGCTTGCGGCATGTGATGGAGATCAGGGCCAACGTCACTCTGGTCCGGTACGAAATGAGCCTGGCAGACCTGCAACGGGCCGCTTATGAGTTCCAGGGCCACCAAAGCCTGGAGGCCGCCAGAGCCCAAGGCTGGAAAGTACCGACGCCGAAGGTCACGCAGTTCGACTTGACCATCCGAATCCCCGTCTATGAATGGGTCAAGATTGGCGAGACCAGCTACCACGAGATCGACATTCCGCCCAAGGATCGACCAGCGCTGCCACCACCACGGGCGATGGAACTGGAGGGGAATCCGTTCATGAATGCGGTGAAACGAATGCGGGAGCCGGCGGGGCATTTGTTTACGGGGTTGGGGGGGTATTTGGCGGTTGTGGGGATGAGGAATGCCTCTAGAGAACTGAGCGCCAATAACGAACCAGTGTCCGCTGTTATTCATTTTGCGGGTGCAGTAAGTGCACTGATAGGGGCGGTTATCGAGATCAGCGCAAGAGCGGTTGCAGTGAGCGCCGCCATGCGCGGGAATGAAACGCTGGCTAATAGCGCGAAAATTTTTTCGGCTAAACGCGGTGTAGCTACTTTCGGTGCTCTCGGAGCGGGCTTGGTGGCTATTTCAGACCTAGTGAAATCAATGCAAGCATTCGACAACAGCAACCGCGCGCAGGGACTCATGTTTCTCGGCTCAGCAATCTCTGCGGGCATCCTCACCATTGCAACCTGGGGAGGCGGCGTGGCTGCGGCCACAGGATTAAGTGGTGCAGGTGCGGTGCTCGTTATGGGACTTGGGATAGCGGGATGGGCCGTCGTAGCACTCCTAGCTACTATCGCGACCTTTGCATTTGCGATGGGTGTCGACATCACAAAGCACGGCCCTGCCGAGATATGGCTCAAACACAGCGCCTGGGGTATCGATCGCAGCCGCTATAGCAACGCAAAAGAATTGGAAGCGGTGTATGGGCTGTACTACCGACCTCGCATCGTTGCGAAATGGGAGCAGCGATCCGGTCACCCGATAGGCACCTTATACATTCATTGCTGGCTCCCTGGAATAGAAGGTGCTCCGGGGGATCGGTTCCAGACTCGACTGTCTTTCCATAGAGGTAACAGATCACTTGAGCGTATCGATGGACCGATCATATATGCCGGTTCCAACCCGCTCGACTACCAACAGGAGTGCTTGATTACCTCTTTAGGATTCAGTGCCGAGGAATGCGGCTGGTCGATTCAGATGCATCAGTTCGCCCACGTCAAACTTGAATATGTATATATTCCTGACCCTACACGCCTGCCTCATCTAATGTTGACACCACTGTGCGCACCTGAACCCCTGATCTTCAAAGCAGGCACTTGGTTAATCGATCCAATCGAATCGGGTATGCTCCAGCCTCTGGTGGGTCCGCTATGAAGCCAGGAATCAAACGCCTGCCTAAGAGCCTTCGCTTTGGCGGAACCAGACTATATAAGGACTGGCCTACTGGCGAAACTGCGCAACCGGATGGTGTGCGAAGGATAAACAGCAGAGCCGTCGAACTTGAAACGTATGCGAATTGGCATCAGCGCGGTGCGTCAGGGGCGCTTGCCATCTCTATAATAGTTACGATTGCTCTATTGCCAGTCATATTTTACATATACGGCATAGAGCGGCTCACATTAGAAACGACAATCAAGATCATCCTATCAGCGGCCACGCTCCCTATGATGGCAGCCATCTTCTACTTCGCCGGCGGCACCCACCGCACGCGCGGTGCCTACATACGCATCCACCGGTTAACGCGCAAGGTCTACATCGTCTTCCCCGGTCAAACGCGCCTTCACACCCTTGACTGGGATCATCTCGAAGTCCTGGCAGGCTACATTCCCATCATGACGCCGACAGGCTTTGTCACCCGACACCCGCTTTATCTTATTGGCGTGGACTACAACATGGACCCACCCTCCGAAATCTGTGCCGCATGCGGAAATCTCGGTGTATTCGACGGTGACCGCTCAGCCAAGTCTCTATTTTCCTATCTCCAGGCCTTCATGGAACACGGTCCCGAAGGATTGCCTAAACCCCCACCCATCCCCCCACGACTAAGCCGTCGAGAGGAAGCACTGCAACCTTACCGTGACTGGTACGCCGGCCTGCGTCGCACGTTGGCAAAACCCTATGGGCTGCTCAAAGCGCCGATAACGATTCCGCTCTGGCTCGGTTGGCTGCTGATCAACGCCTACCCCGACAGCTTCGAAAACTTCATCCAGTACAACGTGCCCTATGCGAAGTTTCCAAAAGAGATCGACACGTTGTGCGGCTTCCGCGACCAGCGCAAGCCGGTGATTCGGGTGAATGGAGAGCGGATCGATTCGTGAGCAGGTACGCCCGCAGTTGATCGAGAAACCCCGGGGCCTGACATCAAAAGCCCCTGCCAGTGTTCAGCACTGGCAGGGGCTCAGGAGGTGCGCTTTGAATGACCGGGCAGCAAGCCCGCTCACCCGGACGAGGCCATCAACTCCCCGCAACCATCATCCGCTCGATCAGCACCGAGCCCGTATGGATATTGCTGCGGGTCTCAACGTCACTGCCGATGGCAACGATCTGCTGGAACATGTCTTTCATGTTGCCGGCAATAGTCACTTCCTGCACGGCGAACTGAATCTCGCCGTTCTCGACCCAGTAGCCGGCCGCGCCGCGTGAGTAATCGCCAGTAACCATGTTCAGGCCGTGGCCCATCAGTTCGGTGACCAGCAGGCCGCGGCCCATGCGGCGGATCAGCGCTGTCTGGTCTTCCACGCCATGGGTGACATAGAGGTTGTGCACACCACCGGAGTTGGCCGTGCTGGGCAGGCCTAGTTTGCGACCCGAGTAGGTGCCGAGAATGTACGACACCAGCTCGCCGTTTTCCACGAACGGCTTGGCGTAAGTCGCAAGACCGTCGCCATCGAAGCCGGCACTGCCCAGGGCACGCGGAATGTGTGGGCGTTCGTCGAGGGTCAGCCAAGTGGGGAACAGGCGCTGGCCGATGCTGCCTTCGAGGAACGACGACTTGCGGTACAGGTTGCCACCGGAAATCGCCGACATGAAATTGCCGAACAGCCCGCCCGCCAATTCTGCCGAGAACAGCACCGGTACTTCGCAAGTAGGCACCGAGCGTGCGCCGAGGCGGCTGGCGGCGCGTTGTGCGGCGCGTTGGCCGATGCTGCGCGGATCGGCCAGCAGATGGCCCTGGCGCTGCACGTCGTACCAGTAGTCGCGCTGCATCTGCCCGTCACCCTCGGCGATCATCACGCAGCTCAGGCTGTGCCGGGTCGATGCGTAGCCGCCGGCGAAGCCGTGGCTGTTGCCGTAGACCCGCACGCCCTGGTGGGTGTTGAGGGTGGTGCCATCGGCGTTGACGATGCGCGGGTCGGCCTCGAACGCGGCCGCTTCACAGGCCAGCGCCTGTGCGATGGCCTGCTCGGGGCTGATATCCCAGGCGTGGTAGAGGTCCAGGTCAGGCACCTCGCGGGCCATCAGTGCGGCATCGGCCAAGCCGGCGCATTCGTCCTCGGAGGTGTGTTTGGCGATGGCCAGGGCCGCGGCGACGGTTTCGCGGATGGCGTCGGCGCCACTGGCCGAGGTGCTCGCCGAGCCCTTGCGCTGCCCCAGGTACAGGGTGATGCCAAAGCCCTGGTCGCGGTTGAATTCGACGGTTTCCACTTCCCGCTGGCGCACGGTGGTAGACAGCCCCTGCTCGAGGGAAACCGCCACTTCGCAGGCACTGGCACCCTGGCGGCGTGCTTCGGCGACGATCGCCTCGACCTGCTCCTGCAACACCGGCAGGTCCTTGGGGCCTACGCTCTGGACTGCACTCATGGTTATCTCCAATCAAATTCTGCGTTCGGCGAAGGCCATTCATAGACCGGGCCGGACAAGCGGCCCCCGACTGGTTATCATGGCGGCGATTTCCTGCGGACTGCCACCATGGTTGATTCATACGACGACGCCTTCGACGGCGAAAAAAGCAAAACTCAGATCAAGCGCGAGCTGCATGCGCTGGTCGAACTGGGCGAGCGCCTGACCACCCTGAAGGCCGATACCCTGGCCCGCCTGCCGTTGACCGACGCCCTGCGCAAGGCCCTGGCCGATGCCAGCAAGCACACCTCGCACATTGCCCGTAAACGGCACATGTCGTTCGTCGGCAAGCTGATGCGCGACCAGGACCTGGACGCGATCAACGCGGTGTTCGAACAGGTCGACACTTCCAGCCGCCAGTACAACGAACGCTTCCACAACCTCGAGCGCTGGCGCGACCGGCTGGTCGACGGCACCGACGAAGACCTCGAGCGCTTCGTCAACGAGTACCCCGACACCGACCGCCAGCACCTGCGCTCGCTGGTGCGCCATGCCCAGCATGAAAAAGCCCGCAACAAGCCGCCGGCGGCGGCGCGCAAGGTGTTCAAGTACATCCGTGACCTCGACGAGCTGCAGCGCGGCCTGCGCTGAGCCCGGCACTGCCCCGCAAGCGGGGGCGCAGACAGCGCCCCCCTAGGGCGTCACTCACGCCCCAGTCCCACCGACGGTAATCGCATCGAGCTTCAGGGTCGGCTGACCGACCCCCACAGGCACCGACTGACCATCCTTGCCGCAGGTACCGACACCACTGTCCAGGGCCAGGTCGTTACCCACCATCGACACACCGCGCATCGCCTCCGGGCCATTGCCGATCAGGGTCGCACCCTTGACCGGAGCGGTGATCTTGCCGTCTTCGATCAGGTACGCCTCGCTGGTGGAGAAGACGAACTTGCCGCTGGTGATGTCCACTTGCCCGCCGCCGAGGTTGGCGCAGTACAGGCCGCGCTTGACCGAGCGAATGATTTCTTCCGGGTCGCTTTCGCCAGCGCGCATGTAGGTGTTGGTCATGCGTGGCATCGGCAGGTGCGCATAGGATTCACGGCGACCGTTACCGGTGACCGCCATGCCCATCAGACGCGCGTTGAGCTTGTCCTGCATGTAGCCCTTGAGCACACCGTTCTCGATCAGCGTGGTGCATTCGGTGGGGGTGCCTTCATCGTCGACGCTGAGCGAACCGCGACGCCCCTCGAGCGTGCCGTCATCGACGATGGTGCACAGCGTGGAGGCCACCTGCTGGCCGATACGCCCGCTGAAGGCCGAGCTGCCCTTGCGGTTGAAATCGCCTTCCAGGCCGTGGCCGACCGCTTCGTGCAGCAGCACCCCTGACCAACCCGACCCCAGCACCACCGGCAAGGTACCGGCAGGCGCCGCCACCGCTTCGAGGTTGACCAGCGCCTGACGCAGCGCCTCGCGGGCATAGCCCATGACTTTTTCTTCGGTGAAATAGCGGTAGTCGGTACGCCCGCCACCACCCTGCCCGCCCCGCTCGCGGCGACCGTTGTGCTCGACGATGACGCTGACGTTGAAGCGCACCAGCGGGCGAACATCCGCAGCCAGGCTACCGTCGCTGGCGGCGACCAGAATGCGTTCCCAGACGCCCGCCAGGCTCACGCTGACCTGCTGGATACGTGGATCGAGTGCACGGGTGGCGGCGTCGACGCGCTTGAGCAGCTCGACCTTCTCGGCGCGCGTCAGTACAGCCAGGGGATTGTCGGCGACGTACAACGCGGTGACGTCCTGGCTGCGGAACGCCTGCACACGACCTTGCTGGCCAGCGCGGGAGATCGAACGCGCAGCGGTGGCGGCCGAGGTCAGGGCTTCGACGTTGATGGCGTTGCTGTAGGCAAAACCGGTCTTCTCGCCGGACTGGGCACGCACGCCCACGCCCTGGTCGAGGTTGAAGCTGCCTTCCTTGACGATGCCGTCTTCCAGAGCCCAGGTTTCCGAGACCTGGCCCTGAAAGTACAGGTCGGCGGCATCGATACCGGGCCCTGCCAGGCCGCCCAGGACGCTTTGCAGGCTGTCCAGGGTCAAACCGCCCGGGGCCAGGAGTTGCTCGCTGACGGTGGATAACATCTGGCTCATAGTCACTCCAAGGTGTGCGCAGGCCGCAAGGCGTCCTGCGAGAAAAAGCGCCGGTGTTCGAACACCGGCATTCGCGTCCGTATCGACGCTTGTTCATCGGCATCGCGCCGCCCCAGCAACACCGCTTCACCGCGCGCCTGCTGGGCGACGATGCGTCCCCAGGGGTCGACGATGGCGGCCTGGCCGTGGGTCTCGCGCGGGCCGGGGTGTATTCCGCCCTGGGCAGCGGCCAGCAGGTAGCACTGGGTTTCGATGGCACGTGCCCGAATCAGCACCTCCCAATGCGCCGCGCCAGTCACCGCGGTGAACGCCGAAGGCGCGCTGATCAGCTCGGCGCCGGCGGCGCGCAAGGCACTGTACAGCTCGGGAAAGCGCAGGTCGTAACAGACCGTCAGCCCTAAGCGTCCCACTGGGGTATCGGCTACCACCACCTGCCCACCCTGGGCGTAATCGTCCGATTCGCGGTAACGGCCGCGGTTATCGCTCACATCGACATCGAACAGGTGCAGCTTGTCGTAACGGGCGACGATCTCGCCGTGGTCATCGATCAGCAGCGAACAGGCACACGCCTTGCCGTCAGGCTGATCGACCGGGGGCAATGGCAAGGTGCCGGCCACGATCCATAACCTGAGGGCGCGGGCGGTGTGTTTCAACCAAGGCAGGATCGGCCCATCGCCCAGCGCTTCGCTGCGGCCAATGGCGGCGGCGTCGCGCCGGCCCATGGCAGCGAAATTCTCTGGCAATACCGCCAGCCGCGCGCCGCCCTCGGCGGCTTGCTGCAACAGACGTGCGGCGCTGTGCAGGTTGGTCAGGACGTCGTCCTGGCTGACCATCTGGATGACCGCGATACTCATGACCGGCTCCTAGGCTCTGTCCGAAAAGCCCTGATACTTGGTGATACTGCGTTGAAAACAGCCTCGGAATGCTCATTTACAACCAGTAAACTCCGCTTCCTCGGCTGTTTTCGCCTTGTCCCCCCGGCGTCTCAGTACTTTTCGTACAGAGCCTAGCGCGATTTATCAAAAGGCTTCACGAAGGTGATTTTAGGCTCTTTGTACGGGCCCTCGACGCGGTAATGCACGCTGGCAAAGCGCGACACCCGGTCGCCGATCAGTTGATCGACGATGAACAGCGCGCCACCAATGGCCGGGGCGCCGACGATCAACGCCGCCAGCGGCAGGTTGTTGGTCACCGGCAGGGACACCTGCACGTTGGCCGCCACCCGCTCGCGCACCATGTCCAGAGTGCCGTCGATGTCGATGTTGCTCGACGGGCCGGTCATGCTGATCGGCTCGCGGGTGACATACACGCCCTGGCTGGCCACCAGGTGACCTTTGACCCGGTCATAGGCCAGGCCCTTGGCGAACAGGTCGGAGAAGTCCAGGCGCAGGCGCCGGCCAAGGGAGTTGAAGTTGAGCAAGCCGAAAATCCGCAGTGCCTGGGCGCCGCCCTCGACCTCGACGAAACGACCATTGCGCAGCGAAGCTTGCAGACTGCCAGAGAGGCGGTCCAGGCCGATCCAGGCCGGCGAACCCGGCCAGCGGGCATCGATGTCCATATGGAATTCTCGGCTGGTCACCGACGGCGCGAAGCCCCAGGCCTTGAGCACCTCTGACAGATCGCGCCCGCCGACACGCCCCTTGTACCAGCTGCTGGTACGTCCCGAGTCCCCTTCCCAGGCACCGCTGCCGGTCACCTGCAAGCCCTTCATGTCAAGGTCCAGGCTGTTGACCGACACACCACGCGCGGTGGGCCGCAGTTGCACGCCGACCCGGCCGTAGAAATCGTCGCCGCGGTACAGCTTGTCGATGATCAGATCCAGCGCCGGCGTGCGCCGCGGATCGAAGCTGGCCAGTGGGTCTCGGCCATTGGCGTTCTGCTGCTCGGCGACAGCGTCAGTCTGCGCTGGCGGCAGGCGCAGGGTGCGCAGGCGCACCACCAGCGGCGCGGCCTTGGCATCGGGCAGGCGGGCATCGCCAATGACTTCGCGGCTGTCCAGGCGCAAGTCCCAGGCACTGCCGCTGCGGGCCAGGCGCACCACGGCCTGATTGAGCGTCATGTCGTAGACCTTCAGACGGCCGACACTCAAATCGACGCTCTGCAACACCTGCCGCGCACTGCCGCCAGGATCGTCACCGGCAAAGCGGCTCCCTTGCTGTTGCCATTCCTGCACGTCGAGGTTTTCGACTCGCCCGCGTACGCGCAGGCCGCGACTGGCCGGAGGCGTCGCCTGGCCACTGCCCAGCAGGACTTCGCCGCGGCCCTGGTCGAGCGCGTCGGCCGGTGCCACGTAGGCCAGTTGTGCAAGGTCGCTGTAACGCGCATCGATGCGTCGCTGCGAGCCGTCGAGGTTCATGCTGAAGCGGCTGTCACGCACCGTCGAGGTGGCTTTGCCGAAAGGCACTGGCAAGTCGATCTGCAAGCCCTTGAGGGTCGAATCGACCACCAGGCGGTTGTCGAGGCTGCCCAAATGCAGTTGCAGCCGATAGGGAATCTCGCCGCTGGCCGGTAGCGCGTGCTTGAACTTCAGCCAGTCGGTCAGGGTGCTCAGGGCCATCTGCCCGGTGGCGTCGATGCGCGTCTGCATCTGCCCGCCCTGCCCCTCGGCGCTGATCTGCGCCCTGACCGGCCGGCCAAAGGCGTTGAAGGTCACATCTCCCGCGCTCAGGCCCTTGGCCAGATCGAAGCGGAACTCGCCGCCCAGGCGACTCAACTGCAATTCAGGCGAGGCGATTTTCAGGGTCGCATCACGGGTCGAGAAGTCCACCAGTACTTTGGGCTGGTCGCCCTTGGCCAGGGGAATGTCCAGCTTGAGCTTGCCCTTGAGCGGCCCGCTGCCTTCCCAACCCGCGAATATCTCCTCGGTGCCGATCGGCGCCTGCTGAAGAATCTTCAGGCCATCGGCCAGCTTGCCGTCCACCGCCCCCTGCAGCAGCAGATGGCTGTGCTGATCTTCTTCGACATGCGGGATATCGACCTTGACCTGGCTGACCTTGGTGTCGAGCAGCAGCCCCCGCTCGGCGGCGATACGCACTCCCGCATCATCGATATAGACCTTGCCATCCACCTCACGCACCTGGGGCCAGCCTGGCTGGAAGTCCAGCGCGGCGTCGCGTACATCGAAGAACAGGCTGATGCTGCGCGAGTGCGGTGGGGCGTCGTGGTGCAGCGAGCCTTGGTACTGGAAGTAACCCTCGTTGACGCTGCCTTTGACGATGGCGGTGCGTAGCCATTCGTCGACAGCCGGGCTCAAGACTTCGGGCAGGTATTTGGCGGTGTAGCGGCCGTCGCCGTCGGTCAGACCGACGCGCAGGTCCATGTAGTCTTCATGGCCTTTCTCGAGAAAGATGCGGATCAGGAAATCGCCGGCGATGTTGCCCTCCTCGCCGCGTACTTTCAGGTAGGGCGCGACCAGGGTGAAGGCCTGTTTGTCGAGGGTCCAGGTCAGCCGTGCATTGGCCTTCTGGTAGTGCCAGGGTTTCTCGAAGATCGGGTACAGGTGCAGCATGAAGGCATCGGTGTCCAGGCGCAGCTCACCATGGCCCAGGTCACCGCTGATGCTGCCGCTGACGTTATCCGCTGCCGGCGCGCCGTGGTAGGCGGCGAACCCGATGCGTTCGAGGTTGGCCGCGAACTGCACCCGCTGGTCGCCCTCGGCCTTGGGCCGCACGTCGAGCCGCACGTTGCGCAGCCCCCCTTTGACCTTGAGCGAGTCGACCACGGTCATCAGTTGCTGCGACAGCGGCGCCAGGGACTGGATCACCGGGGTCAGCGGCGTCAGGTCGAGCCGATCGGCCTGCACCTGCCAGCGCTCCTTCTCGGGCGTATCGCCAGTGAGTTGCTGAGCCTTGAGCCGCGTCTGCCACGGCGATTCGCCCAGCTTCGCCGAGAGCGAATCGACCAGCAGTTCAAGCCCCTCGGGCTTGCGCTGCAGCCAGGCCGACAGCGCCAGCTGGTCGACATCGATGGGCTTGCGCTTGGCATAGGCGCCGCGCAGATGCGGGGCCTGCACACGTGCTACCGCGCTTTGCAGTTGCCGTTGCTGCCAGTCGAGCCAGAACTCGCCCCCGGCCTGCAAGGCTTGCGCCTTCCACTCGCCCAACAGGCGCGGCGGCAGCCATTGCGCCCAGTCGCTTTGCGGCACACTCAGGTAAGCCTGCACGGCACCCTCGCGCCAAGCGTCGGCGCGCGCCTGGCTGTGCAACACTGCAGCCAGCGGCTGGCCATCGGGCAAGGTGGCCTTCACCTCCAGACGTTGCCGAGTGCTGCCCGCGCGCAGGCCGACATCGACGTAGGTGAGGGTCAGCGGTTCGCGCTGCCAGGGGTGCACGGTGAGTTGGCTGTCGAAGACATCGACCCGCCCCAGTTGACGCAACTGGCGCAAGACCCGCGCCGGATCGAAGGGTTGGTCGTCCTGCTTGGGCAGCCCTTCGATGGCCCATTGGCCCTCGGCGTTTTCCCGGGCGATCAGTTGCACACCACTGAGCTGGACCCGCGCCAGGCGTGGCTGCCAGGCTTTCAGGCTGCCAAGCAGGTCGGGCACTACCTTGACTTCATCCAGACGCAGCGCGTTGGCGCCCTCGCCAATCTGCAGGTCACGCAGGCTGAGCACCGGCACCAGCCGACTCCAGCGACCTTGCAAGGCGCCGATGTGCACTGGCTGACCGACCGCGTCGGCAAGCTTGGCTTCGACCTCGGCGCGATACTCGCCCACCAGCGGCACGAGCGCACGGCCCAGGCTGACGTAAAGCGCCAGCAGTACGATCAGCAGTGCACAGATGCCCAGTCCCCAACGGGTCAAGGCACCGGGAACGCGACTCAGACGCCCCATGGCCATGGCCCTCCCAGTGGTGCCTCGATAATCGTCTCCGGCAGGGTGCGCGCCTGCCGGCCTGCGGCGTCAGCGCCGCTCAGAGCAGCACCACGTCGTACTGCTCCTGCGAATACATGGACTCGACCTGGAAGCGGATGGTTCGACCGATGAAGGTTTCCAGCTCGGCGACGTTGCCCGACTCTTCGTCGAGCAGGCGATCGACCACTTTCTGATTGGCCAGCACCCGATACCCCTCGGCCTGGTAGGCACGGGCGACGCGCAGGATTTCCCGGAAGATTTCATAGCAGGTGGTTTCCGGGGTCTTGATCCGCCCGCGGCCCTGACAGGCGCTGCACGGCTCGCAGAGCACCTGCTCGAGGCTTTCCCGGGTGCGCTTGCGGGTCATCTGCACCAGGCCCAGCTCGGTGATGCCGATGATGTTGGTCTTGGCATGGTCGCGTTCGAGCTGCTTTTCCAGGGTGCGCAGTACCTGGCGCTGATGCTCTTCGTCTTCCATGTCGATGAAGTCGATAATGATGATGCCACCTAGGTTGCGCAGACGCAGTTGCCGGGCGATGGAGGTGGCGGCCTCGAGGTTGGTCTTGAAGATGGTTTCCTCAAGGTTGCGATGGCCGACGAAAGCGCCGGTGTTGACGTCGATGGTGGTCATCGCCTCGGCAGGGTCGACCACCAGGTAGCCACCGGACTTGAGCGGGACCTTGCGCTCCAGGGCGCGCTGGATTTCATCTTCGACCCCATACAAGTCGAAGATGGGCCGCTCGCCGGGATAATGCTCCAGGCGGCTGGCGATTTCCGGCATCAGCTCGCTGACGAACTGCATGGTTTTCTGGAATGTTTCCCGCGAGTCGATGCGAATTTTCTCGATCTTGCCGTGGACCAAATCGCGCAAGGTGCGCAATGCCAGGCCGAGGTCTTCGTAGATCACCGTGGGCGCGCCGCAGGTCTTCATCTGGCTGCCGATCTGCTCCCACAGGCGCCGCAGGTAGCGGATGTCCTGCAGGATGTCCTCGGCACGGGCGCCTTCAGCCGCCGTGCGCAGGATGAAGCCGCCGGCATCCTTCATTTCTTCCTTGGCCATGCAGTCGCTGACCACCTGCTTGAGGCGATCACGCTCGGCTTCGTCTTCGATCTTCAGGGATATGCCGACATGACTGCTGCGTGGCATGTACACCAGGTAGCGCGAGGGAATCGACAGTTGCGTGGTCAGCCGCGCGCCCTTGGTGCCGATCGGGTCTTTGGTCACCTGCACGACCAGGCCCTGGCCTTCATGCACCAGCGCACTGATGGTCTCGACTGCCGAGCCTTCGCGCTGGGAGATTTCCGAGGCATGGATGAACGCTGCGCGCTCCAGACCGATGTCGACGAACGCAGCCTGCATACCCGGCAGCACACGCACGACCTTGCCCTTGTAGATGTTGCCGACGATGCCACGGCGCAACGTGCGCTCGACGTGGACCTCTTGCAGTACCCCGTTTTCGACCACTGCCACGCGTGATTCCATCGGCGTGATGTTAATCAGAATCTCTTCGCTCATGGCAGCTTCTCGTCAAAGTATGGGGTTAATGATGGATGGCGAACTGCCGCCTTGCTAGTACGACTTCACCTCATCAACCACTGATACCTCGCTCCAGCAGTCGATGCCAAAGCGCGCCAGCAGCTCGACGGTTTCCAGCAAAGGCAGACCGACCACGGCCGAATAGCTGCCCACCAGACCACTGACGAACACCGCACCCAAGCCCTGGATGGCATAGCCCGCCGCCTTGTCGGCAGGTTCGCCGCTACGCCAGTAGCGCTGTATTTCGGCCAGGCTGATGACGCGGAAGGTGACCTCACTACTCACGCACAGGCTGATACTGCGCGTCGCATCGCTGACCGCGACGGCAGTGAGCACCTGGTGGCTACGTCCGCTCAAGGCGAGCAGCATGGCCTGGGCATGCTCGGCGCTTTGCGGCTTGCCAAGAATGTGTCCGTCGAGCACCACGGCGGTATCGGCACCCAGCACCACTGCCTCGGCAGGTGCTAGGGCGCGCCCGGCGGCGGCCTTGGCCCGCGCCAGGCGCTCGACATAGGCGCTCGCGGCTTCATTGGCCAGTGGGGTTTCGTCGATGGGGGCACTGATGGGGGTGAAGGCGATGCCCACCTGGGTCAGCAGTTCACGGCGGCGTGGCGAGCCTGAGGCCAGGTACAGCGAGGGCATGGGACGTATCCTTGTCGATGGGGGCAACCGTTAGTTGATACGCAGACGCCGACGCACATCGCGCAAGGCAAAGCTCAGCCAGGGCCAGAGCACCGCACTGACCACCGCCGACCACACCAGTGCCAGGGTCGGCAGACGGTTGCCGGTCAGCGCGCTGAGCCACAACTGCACCAGCTGGGCGATGCCGAAGATGACCAGAATGACCAGGCTTTGCTGCCACATGGGGAAGTTGCGCATGCGCTGCTGCAGGGTCAGCACGAGGAAGGTGATCAGCGTCAGCACCAACGCGTTCTGCCCGAGCAGGGTGCCGTACAGCACGTCTTCGGCCAGTCCCAGCACGAAGCCGGTGGTCATGCCTACGCGGTTTGGCACGGCCAGGGCCCAGAAGGCCACCAGCATGGCCAGCCACATCGGGCGGAACACCTCCATGAACTGCGGCATGGGCGACACGCTGAGCAAGAGGCCCAGGGCGAAGGTCAGCCAGATCACCCAGCCATGGTTGCTACGGGTACTGGGCATCATGGCCTCCGCGGTTGTTCCGGCGTCGCTGCCGGTTGCGCCGGGGTCGCCGAAGGCTGCGCCGGGGCCGACGACGATGGCGCGGCGTTGGTGGGTGCCGAGGGCGTGCCTTGATCGTTCGCTGGTGCCGCCGGGGTCGTCGCGTTGGCAGGCGCTGCGGGCGCTGCGCTGGTGCCCTTGCGGTCGGCCTCTTCCTGGGCCATGGCCGCCTCGGTGGCGCGTTGTTCGGGGGTGCGGCTGTCGGTGAACACCAGCAGCATGTAGCGGCTGCGGTTGAGGGCGGCGGTGGGGATGGCGCGGACGATGGCGAAAGGTTGCCCGCTGTCGTGAATCACCTGGTTGACCGTTGCCACCGGGTAGCCTGCGGGGAAGCGTTCGCCCATGCCCGAGCTGACCAGCAGGTCGCCTTCCTTGACGTCGGCGGTGTCGGCCACATGGCGCAACTCCAGGCGCTCGGGGTTACCCGTGCCGCTGGCGATGGCGCGCAGGCCGTTGCGGTTGATCTGCACCGGAATGCTGTGGGTGGAGTCGGTCAGCAGCAACACCCGCGAGGTGTAGGGCATCAGCTCGACCACCTGGCCCATCAGGCCGCGGGCATCGAGCACCGGCTGGCCGAGGAACACACCGTCACGCTCGCCCTTGTTGATGAGGATGCGATGGGTGAACGGATTGGGATCGACGCCGATCAGTTCGGCGACTTCGACCTTCTCGTTGACCAGTGCCGAGGAGTTGAGCAGTTCGCGCAGGCGCACGTTCTGCTCGGTGAGGGCGGCCAACTTTTGCAGCCGGCCCTGCAACAGCAGCGCCTCGGTCTTGAGTTTCTCGTTCTCGGCGATCAGCTCGGTACGGCTGCCGAACTGCCCCGCCACACCCTGCCAGAGCCGCTGCGGCAGGTCGGTGATCCAGTACGACTCCATCAACACCAGGCCCATCTGGCTGCGCACCGGCTTGAGCACGGCGAAGCGCGCATCGACCACCATCAAGGCGACCGAGAGCACGACCAGAACCAACAGGTGGATGCCCAGCGAGGGGCCTTTGGAGAAAAGCGGTTTAATGGGCCGTTCCTCGTGGACGACTCAGGAGGTCATTGGACATGGGACAACGCACCAGCCTGGTTGCGGGTTGACGGAAGCGGCGCAGATCGGCGCCAGCCGACGCATACAGGTAGCACTGCCCGTGCTACCTGTAAACCGGAGGGAAACGTTCCGGGTAGACAGCGACGGTGTCGGTCACTCGCTCGAGAGCAGGTCCATGGCGTGCTTGTCCATCATCTCCAGAGCGCGGCCACCGCCGCGAGCGACGCAGGTCAGCGGGTCTTCGGCGACGATCACCGGCAGCCCGGTTTCCTGGGCCAGCAGTTTGTCCAGGTCACGCAGCAGTGCACCACCACCGGTCAGCACCAGGCCGCGCTCGGCGATGTCGGAGGCTAGCTCCGGCGGCGATTGCTCCAGCGCGCTCTTGACCGCCTGAACGATGGTCGCCAGCGATTCCTGCAGCGCTTCGAGCACTTCGTTGGAATTGAGGGTGAAAGCGCGCGGTACACCTTCGGCCAGGTTACGGCCGCGGACATCGACTTCACGGGTTTCGCCACCCGGGTAGGCGGTGCCGATTTCCTGCTTGATGCGTTCGGCGGTGGATTCGCCGATCAGGCTGCCGTAGTTGCGGCGCACGTAGGTGACGATGGCTTCGTCGAAACGGTCGCCACCGACCCGTACGGATTCGGCGTAGACCACGCCATTGAGGGAAATCAGGGCAATTTCGGTGGTGCCGCCGCCGATGTCGACGACCATCGAGCCACGCGCCTCCTCGACCGGCAGGCCGGCACCGATGGCTGCGGCCATGGGTTCTTCGATGAGGAACACCTCACGGGCACCGGCGCCGAGGGCCGACTCGCGGATGGCACGGCGCTCGACCTGGGTCGACTTGCAGGGTACGCAGATCAGCACGCGTGGGCTGGGCTGCAGGAAACTGTTCTCATGCACCTTGTTGATGAAGTACTGCAGCATCTTTTCACAAACGCTGAAATCGGCGATCACGCCATCCTTCATCGGACGAATGGCGGCGATGTTGCCAGGGGTACGACCCAACATGCGCTTGGCATCGGTACCGACAGCGACGACGCTTTTCTGGTTGCCGTGGGTCCGGATGGCAACAACCGAGGGCTCATTCAGTACGATACCGCGCTCACGCACGTAGATTAGAGTGTTGGCCGTCCCCAGGTCGATCGACAGATCGCTGGAAAACATGCCACGCAGTTTCTTGAACATGGGAAAGTGACCCTGGGGAAAGCGTGGGTAAAAAAGTGCGGCAAACTCTAACAATGGCGGGGATTTTGGGCAAGGAGCCAATATGTTAAATTGGCAGTTTTTCCGAGCACGCCAGCAGAAGATCGCGGCCCTTTGACCGTCAAAGCCGCAGCATGTTCCTCATGGCACAATTGTTCCTTTTTGTTTCATAGTCCTGGAGAACCCCATGGCGCTTCAACGTTGCGACGTGGAAAAGATCGCTCATCTGGCCCGCCTGGGCCTGAATGAAGCCGAGCTGCCCCACATCACCGATGCCCTGAACAGCATTCTCGGCCTCGTCGACCAGATGCAAGCGGTCGACACCGACGGTATCGAGCCACTCGCCCACCCCCTGGAAGCCAGCCAGCGCCTGCGCGCCGACCAGGTCACCGAACGCAACCAGCGCGACGCCTACCAGGCCATCGCCCCTGCGACCGAAAACGGTCTGTATCTGGTTCCGAAAGTCATCGAGTAAGGGATAGAGCCTGCCATGCATCAATTGACCCTGGCCGAGATCGCTCGCGGACTCGCCGACAAGTCGTTTTCCGCCGAAGAACTGACCACCACCCTGCTGGCGCGGATCAAGTCCCTCGACCCGCAGCTCAACAGCTTCATCACCGTTACCGAAGACCTTGCGATGCAGCAGGCGCGGGCCGCCGACGCACGCCGCGCAGCCGGCGAGAGCGGCGCCCTGCTCGGCGCGCCGATCGCCCACAAGGACCTGTTCTGCACACAGGGCGTGCGCACCAGCTGCGCGTCGAAGATGCTCGACAACTTCACCGCGCCCTACGACGCCACCGTGGTCGCCAAGCTGGCCGCAGCCGGCATGGTCACCCTCGGCAAGACCAACATGGACGAGTTCGCCATGGGCTCGGCCAACGAGTCGAGCCACTACGGCGCGGTGAAGAACCCGTGGAATCTCGAGCACGTCCCTGGCGGCTCGTCGGGTGGCTCGGCGGCGGCTGTCGCTGCACGCCTGACCCCGGTTGCCACCGGCACCGACACCGGTGGCTCGATTCGCCAGCCGGCCGCGCTGACCAGCCTCACCGGGCTCAAGCCGACCTATGGCCGGGTCTCGCGCTGGGGCATGATCGCCTACGCCTCGAGCCTCGATCAGGGCGGCCCGATGGCCCGCAGCGCCGAAGACTGCGCCTTGCTACTGCAAGGTATGGCCGGCTTCGATGCCAACGACTCCACCTCCATCGACGAACCGGTGCCTGACTACAGCGCCAGCCTCGAGGCGTCGCTGCAGGGTCTGCGCATCGGCATTCCCAAGGAATACTTCGGCGCCGGCCTCGACCCGCGCATCGCCGAACAGGTCCAGGCCAGCATCCAGGAACTGCAAAAGCTCGGCGCGGTGATCAAGGAAATCAGCCTGCCGAACATGCAGCATGCCATCGCCGCGTACTACGTGATCGCCCCGGCCGAGGCCTCCTCGAACCTGTCGCGCTTCGACGGCGTGCGCTTCGGCTACCGCTGCGACAACCCCAAGGACCTCACCGACCTGTACAAGCGTTCGCGTGGCGAAGGCTTCGGCGTCGAGGTGCAGCGGCGCATCATGGTCGGCGCCTATGCGCTGTCGGCCGGCTACTACGATGCCTACTACCTCAAGGCGCAGAAGATCCGTCGGCTGATCAAGAACGACTTCATGGCGGCCTTCGAAGACGTCGACCTGATTCTCGGCCCGACCACGCCGAACCTGGCCTGGAAGCTCGGCGCCAAGGGCAACGACCCGGTCGCCGCCTACCTGGAAGACGTCTACACCATCACCGCCAACCTGGCGGGCCTGCCGGGCCTGTCGATGCCGGCCGGGTTCGTCGATGGCCTGCCGGTGGGCGTGCAACTGCTGGCGCCGTACTTCCAGGAAGCGCGCCTGCTCAACGTCGCCCACCGCTACCAGCAAGTGACCGACTGGCACACCCGTGCCCCCAACGGCTTCTGAGGAATTCACACATGCAATGGGAAGTTGTGATCGGGCTGGAGATTCATACCCAGCTCGCCACCCAGTCGAAGATTTTCTCCGGCAGCGCCACCACCTTCGGCTCCGAGCCGAACACCCAGGCCAGCCTGGTCGACCTGGGCATGCCCGGCGTGCTGCCGGTGCTCAACCAGGAAGCGGTACGCATGGCCTGCATGTTCGGCCTGGCGATCGACGCCGAGATCGGGCCGCGCAACGTCTTCGCGCGCAAGAACTACTTCTACCCCGACCTGCCCAAGGGCTACCAGATCAGCCAGATGGACCTGCCGATCGTCGGCAAGGGTCACCTGGACATCGCCCTGGAAGACGGCACCCTCAAGCGCATCGGCGTGACCCGCGCGCACCTTGAAGAAGACGCCGGCAAAAGCCTGCACGAAGACTTCAACGGCGCCACCGGCATCGACCTCAACCGCGCCGGCACGCCGCTGCTGGAGATTGTCTCGGAACCGGATATGCGCAGCGCCAAGGAGGCCGTGGCCTACGTCAAGGCCATCCATGCCCTGGTGCGCTACCTGGGCATCTGCGACGGCAACATGGCCGAAGGCTCTCTGCGCTGCGACTGCAACGTGTCGATCCGGCCCAAGGGCCAGAGCGAATTCGGCACCCGCTGCGAGATCAAGAACGTCAACTCGTTCCGCTTCATCGAACGCGCCATCAACAGCGAAATTCAGCGCCAGATCGAACTGATCGAAGATGGCGGCAAGGTCATCCAGGAAACCCGCCTGTACGACCCGAACAAGGACGAAACCCGCTCGATGCGCAGCAAGGAGGAAGCCAACGACTACCGTTACTTCCCCGATCCCGACCTGCTGCCAGTGGTCATCGAACCGGCACTGCTCGACAGCATCCGCGCCGCCCTGCCGGAATTGCCGACGCAGAAGGTCGAGCGCTTCCAGCAGCAGTACGGCCTGTCGGCCTACGACGCCAACGTGCTGGCCGCCAGCCGCGAACAGGCCGATTACTTCGAGCAGGTGGTGAAGATCGGCGGCGATGCCAAACTGGCCGCCAACTGGGTGATGGTCGAGCTGGGCAGTCTGCTCAACAAGCTGGGCGTGGAGATCGATCAGGCACCGGTCAGCGCCGAGCAGCTCGGCGGCATGCTGCTGCGCATCCGTGACAACACCATCAGCGGCAAGATCGCCAAGACCGTGTTCGAAGCCATGGCCGCCGGCGAAGGCGACGCCGATGCGATCATCGACTGCAAGGGCCTCAAGCAGGTCACCGACAGCGGCGCCATCGAGTCGATGCTCGACGAAATGCTGGCGGCCAATGCCGAGCAGGTCGAGCAGTACCGCGCCGCCGATGAGGCCAAGCGCGGCAAGATGTTCGGCTTCTTCGTCGGCCAGGCGATGAAAGCCTCCAAGGGCAAGGCGAACCCGGCACAGGTGAACCAGTTGCTCAAGGCCAAACTCGAAGGCTGAGTTTCGGCTTCGCCCGAGCGGCGGCTCGCCGCTTGGGCAACTCACTTTCCGCCAAGGAGCCCGCATGCAGTTCAAACGCTCCCTGGGCACCTTCGCCCTGTTTTCCCTGCTCACTGGCTGCGCCAGTGACGCCATCGATCCCCGCGGCTACGACCAGACCGGCAATGCCTCTTGGTACGGCGCACGCCATCACGGCAAGCGCACCGCCAGTGGCGAGCCCTTCAACCAGAACGCCCTGACCGCCGCACACCGCAGCCTGGCTTTCGGCAGCCGCGTGCGCGTCACCAACCTGGCC
The DNA here is from genome assembly GCF_000759535.1 of Pseudomonas cremoricolorata. Taxonomy (NCBI): domain Bacteria; kingdom Pseudomonadati; phylum Pseudomonadota; class Gammaproteobacteria; order Pseudomonadales; family Pseudomonadaceae; genus Pseudomonas; species Pseudomonas cremoricolorata. The sequence goes on from NZ_CP009455.1 coordinate 380,950, forward strand.
AACCAGCGCAGTGTGGTGGTGCGCATCAATGACCGCGGCCCGCACAGTCGCGGGCGGCTGATCGATCTGTCGCGCGCCGCGGCCGGAAAAATCGGCATGCTGCGTAGCGGAACCGCACGGGTGCGGGTACAAGGACTGAGCCAATGACCGTTCAGGAGTCCTGATCATTTTCGATCTCGCCACTTTGCCCACCTTCAGCCTGCTGCAACTGAGCAGCGGGCTGATCCTGCTGGTGATCGGTGCCGAGCTGCTGGTACGCGCCGCCTTGCGCCTGGCCACTCGACTGCACGTAAGGCCACTGATCATCGGTTTGAGCCTGGTGGCCTTCGGCAGTACCGCGCCACAACTGACCGTCAGCCTGCAAGCGGCCTACCAGGGCGCGCCCGATGTGGCCGTGGGTAGCGTGATCGGCAGCAACATCTTCAACCTGCTGGTGGTGCTGGGGCTCACCGCGCTGATCATCCCGCTGCGGGTGTCGCGGCAACTGGTACGCCTCGATTTACCCCTGATGATCGGCGCCAGCGCGCTGGTCTACCTGCTGGCGAGCAACGCAGAGCTTGGCCGCATCGAAGGTGCGCTGCTACTGCTCGGCCTGCTGGGGTATCTGCTGATGCTGTGGCACCAGTCACGGCACTACGCCCGCACCTATCAAGCCCCCCTCATTCACCACGTGGGGCGTGCACGGTTCTGGTCCGGCACGCTGTTGCAGGTGGCGCTGGGTTTCGTGCTGCTGAGCCTGGCCGGGCATCTGCTGCTGGAAGCTGCGGTGGAAGTGGCGACCGACCTGGGTTTGTCGGAGCGGGTCATCGGCCTGACCGTGGTTGCAGTGTGCACCTCGTTGCCCGAACTGGCCGCCGCGGTGGTCGCCGCGTTACGCGGCGAACGGGAGATCGCCGTCGGCACGGTGATCGGCAGCAACCTGTTCAATCTGCTGGCGGTGCTGGGCCTGACGGCCCTGGTGACGCCGCAGCCGCTGTCGATCTCCCCCAACGCCCTGGCCTTCGACCTGCCGGTGATGCTCGGCGTCGCGGCATTGAGCCTGCCGCTGTTCTATTCCGGTTATCGCATCACCCGCGCGGAAGGACTGGTGTTGCTGGGCCTGTACCTGGTGTACGGCCTGCACATAGTGGCCTTCACCACCGGCATGCCGCTGGCCGGGCAGCTCGAGCGGCTGATGCTGTTCTATGTGCTGCCGGCGCTGGCCGGCATTCTGCTGTACACCACCGTGCGTGCCTGGCGGCGCCAGCAATGAGGCTCAGGCCTTGGCCTGACGCAGCTTCTTCAGCTTGAAGGCCACACCCAGCACCGCGATCCAGGCCGGAATCAACGCCACCGAGATGCGAATCGGCGGGGTTAGGTACATCACCACCACGATCAGCACGATGAACGCCAGGCACAGGTAGTTGGTGAACGGGTGACCCCAACTGCGGTAGAACGGCGTCTGCCCCTGGGCCAGCTTGGCCTTGCGGAACTTCAGGTGGGTGATGCTGATGCTCGCCCAGTTGATCACCAGCGCCGAGACCGCCAAGGCCATCAGCAGGCCGAAGGCCTCGCCTGGCATCAGGTAGTTGATCACCACGCACAGCCCAGTGGCCACGGCCGACACCCCCAGCGCTGCCAACGGCACGCCACGGCGATTGAGCTTGAGCAACTGGCGCGGCGCATCGCCCTGGCTGGCCAGGCCGAACAGCATGCGGCTGTTGGCGTAGACACAGCTGTTGTAGACCGACAGCGCCGCCGTCAGCACCACCACATTGAGCACCGTGGCCACCACGTCGCTGTCCAGTTCATGGAAGATCATCACGAACGGACTACCGCCCTGCACCACCTTTTGCCACGGGTACAGCGCCAGCAGCACGGCCAGCGCGCCGATGTAGAAGATCAGGATGCGGTAGACCACCTGATTGGTGGCCTTGGGAATGCTTAGCCGTGGGTTGTCGGCCTCGGCAGCGGTGATCCCAACCAGTTCCAGCCCGCCGAAGGAAAACATGATCACCGCCAGCGCCATGACCAGGCCGGTGATGCCATTGGGGAAGAAGCCGCCGTGTTGCCACAGGTTGGCGATGCTCGCATCCGGCCCGCCGTTACCGGTGCCGAGCAGCCAGGCGCCGAAGCCGATCATGCTGACGATGGCCGCCACCTTGATCAGCGAGAACCAGAACTCCATCTCGCCATACACCTTCACTTGGGTCAGGTTGATGGCGTTGATCACCACGAAGAAGATCGCCGCCGTGGCCCAGGTGGGGAAGTCCGGCCACCAGTACTTGATGTAGATCCCCACCGCGGTCAGCTCGGCCATGCCCACCAGGACATACACCACCCAGTAGTTCCAGCCCGAGACGAAGCCTGCGAACTCGCTCCAGTAGTTGTGCGCGAAGTGGCTGAAGCTGCCGGCAACCGGCTCCTCGACCACCATCTCGCCGAGCTGGCGCATGATGAAGAACGCCATCAGACCGGCGATCGCGTAGCCGAGCAGCACCGAGGGGCCGGCCAGCTGGATGGTCTGGGCGATGCCGAGGAACAGCCCCGTGCCAATGGCTCCACCCAGGGCGATCAACTGGATGTGACGGTTTTTCAGACCGCGTTTGAGCGGTTCTGGCGAGTGCTGCGTGTCCATGCGGTGTCCTATGGCTCAGAAAACGGTGGCGAAGTCGGCAGTGAGCATCTAGATCCATCCGCCCCACTGCAAGACGAAAATGCCGATATTGGTGGTGATGGCGGCCATCAGCGTGGTGATGACGATGATCGAGGCCGCCAACTGGTGGTTGCCCTGGGCTGCACGGGCCATGACATAGCTGGCCGCTGCGGTGGGGCTGCCGAAATACAGGAACAGAATGCCCAGCTCGGCGCCGCGGAACCCGCACAGCCAGGCCCCCAGGGTGCCCAGCAGCGGTAGCCAGAGCATTTTCAACAAGCTGACCTCCAAGGCCACCTTGCCGCTGTCGCGCAGCGCCGGCAGCGACAGCGTGCCGCCGATGCAGATCAGCGCCAGCGGCAGGCTCATCTGCGCCAGGTAGTCGCCGGAGGTCAGCAGCCAGTTGGGCAACGCTACCTCGCCGTAGGCCAGCGCGGTGGCCAGCAGCACACTGAGGATCAGCGGATTGCTCAGCACGCTCTTGGCGATGCTCAATGGGTCGGACTTGAGCTCGCGGCTATACACCGCCAGCACCACCGCCGAGAGCGTGTTGTAGAGCAGGATCACCAGGCCGGCGAGCAACGCGCCGAGGGAAATGCCGTGGTCGCCATACAGGCTCGCCGCCAGCGCCAGGCCGATGATGCCGTTGTTACCGCGAAAGCTGCCCTGGGTATAGATGCCACGATCGGCATACGCACAGCGACGGATCGCCAGCCACCACGACAGACCGAAACCGATCAGCGTGGCCACGGTGAAGTAAACGATCAGGCCTGGCTGCACAGCGCTGGACAGGTCGGCATGGTAGATGCCGAGGAACAGCAGCGCCGGCATGCACACGTTGAACACCAGGTTCGAGGCCACCCGATTGAAGGCATCGTCGATCAACCCGATACGCTTGAGCAGTACGCCGAGAAACAGCATGGCGAACACAGGTGCCGTGATGTTCAGGGTCTGGATCAGCAGCTCGAGCATGGGGCGGGACGTCCCGGTGTGGCGGAATGAGGGCGCTAATCATACGCCAGCGGCCAGCAATTGCGGTTTCCCACAGGCAATAAAAAGGCAGTTCCCGCCTAGGAACTGCCTGATAGGCCAGGGCAAAGCTTAGCGCCGCACCGGGCGCTTCTGCAACTTGCGCTGCAGGGTCCGCCGGTGCATGCCCAGCGCCCGCGCGGTGGCGGAAATATTGCCCTCGTGCTCGGTCAGCACGCGTTGGATGTGTTCCCACTGCAAGCGGTCGACCGACATCGGGTTTTCCGGCACCAGGGTGTCGAGGTTGGCATGCTCGGACAGCAGTGCCGCCAGCACGTCGTCGGCGTCGGCCGGTTTGCACAGGTAGTTGCAGGCACCGCGCTTGATCGCCTCGACCGCGGTGGCGATGCTCGAATAGCCGGTCAGCACTACCACGCGCATTTCCGCATCGAGCTCCAGCAGCTTGGGCAACAGCACCAGGCCCGAATCGCCTTCCATCTTCAGGTCGAGGGTGGCGTAGTCGGGCAGGTCGCGCTTGGCCAGCTCGTAGCCTTCTTCCGCGGAGGCTGCGGTGCTGACGCGAAAGCCGCGGCGGCTCATGGCCCGGGCCATGACTCGGGTAAAGGTGGCGTCGTCATCTACCAGCAGCAGGTGGGGCAGCTCTTCGCCGTCAACCTGGATTTCATCGCTCATCATTGCTCTCCTCGCGTGCCGTAGGGCAGGCGCAGTTCGGTCAGGGTGCCGCCCTGGTCATGACTATAGAGTTTCACCGAGCCGCCGGCACGCGTCACGCTGGCCTTGCTCAGGAACAGGCCAAGGCCGAAGCCTTTGCCCTTGGTGGTTATGAAGGGTTTGCCAATGGCCTCGGCGATGGCCGGCGGCACGCCCGGACCATGGTCGCGGATGCTGATCAGGATGTCCTGCTCGTTCCAGTCGAGGTAGACCTGCAGGTCGTCCGGACAGGCATCGGCGGCATTGTTCAACAGGTTGAGCAAGGCCTGGGTGAGGTCGGGCGGCGGCGCCAGCCTTGGCACTTCACCATCGCGCAAACGCTGGAAGCGGTAGCTGGTTTCCGGGCGCATCAGGTGCCAGCGGTTGAGCGCCTCGTCGAGCCAGGCGGTGACGTCCTGCTCGACGATGTCCATGCGCCGGTTGGCCTCGGCAGCGCGCACCAGCTGCTGCAGGCTGTGTTTGCACGACTGCACCTGGTCCTGCAGCACGGCGAGGTCTTCCTGCAGTTGCGGGTCGCGGTGGTCCTGGCGCATTTCATTGAGCAGCACGCTCATGGTCGCCAGTGGCGTACCCAGCTCGTGGGCAGCCCCGGCGGCCTGGGTGGCGACGGCCAGCAGTTGCTCGTCGCGCAGGCTGTCTTCGCGGCGCTCTGCACGCATCTGCTCGGCACGGCGCAGTTCCTCGGCCATGCGCGCAGCGAAGAAGGTGATCACCGCAGCGGCCAGGGCGATGCTCAGCCACATGCCGTAGACCTGCATCTTGTCCCGCGCCATGGGCAGGTCTTCGAGGGGGTAGAACTGCACCAGCAGCAGGCTGTAGGCCGCCAGGGCGATGCCCGAGAGCACCAGTGAATACAGCCACGGCAAAGTCACCGCAGCGATCGCCAGCGGCACCAGGTAATAGGAAACGAACGGGTTGGTCGAACCGCCCGAGTAATACAGCAGCGCACTGTGGATCAACAGGTCGCAGGCCAGCTGTAACGCGTATTCGAGTTCGGTGACCGGCAGCGACAGGCGCAGACGCAAGGCGGTGAAAGCGCACAGCAATGACGACAGCGCCAGGGTCAGGGCCAGCGACAGCCAGGGTAATGGCAGCAGTTCGGTCCAGTAGGCGACGCCCACTGACCCGGCCTGGGCGGCCAGCACCAGCACCCGAATGACGGTCAGGCGCCAGAGGTTCTGACGGGTAGCGGACAACGGATGTACGGCGGCGAGCATGAGCTCTCCTGAGGGCAACGGCGGGGAAAAACACGCGGAGTATACCGAAATGGCGCTGCGCCCTGAAGCGATGCGGCAAAGCGCCACACTTTGATACAGCTACATGATGGCACTTTTGAACCCGATTTGCTGTCGTCGGTCTGATTGGCCAGGTGCGCAGCCCATCGCGCCCAACCGAACGCTGTCAACACCAAGGAGCCACACATGCACATGCCCCGTCGCAGCACCGCTGTGATTATCACCTGCGGCCTGCTGGCCAGCCTGCCCGCGCTGGCCGCGGACGAACCGCGCTACAACCAGGTATCGCTGCGCGCCGAAGTGAGCAAGGAAGTCGCCCGCGACCTGATGGTCGTGACGTTGTACAGCGAAGCGCAGAACACCGACCCCGGCAAACTCGCCAAGCAGATCACCGAGACCATGAACAAGGCCGTGCAACAGGCCCGTGAGGTCAAGGACGTGAAGATCAGCCAGGGCAGCCGCAACAGCTACCCGGTCTATGACAGCAAGGGGCAGAAGATCAGCGGCTGGCGCGAACGCGCTGAACTGCGCCTGGAAAGCGCCGACTTCCCGGCCCTGTCCAAGCTCACCGGCGAGCTGCTGCAAGACCTGAAGATGGGCGGCATGGACTTCTCCATCGCCCCGGCCACGCGCAAGACCAGCGAAGACGAACTGCTCAAGGAAGCGGTCAACGCCTTCAAGGCCCGTGCCCAGCTGGCCACCGAGGCGCTCGGTGGGTCGGGCTACAAGGTGGTCAACCTCAACCTCAACAGCAGCGGCTACCCGCGCCCCTACCTGCGCAGCGCACCCATGGCGATGAAAGCCATGAGCGACGAAGCGGCGCCAGCACCTGACATTGAGGCCGGCACCAGCGAAGTGACGCTCAATGCAGACGGTCTGATCGAAGTGCAGATGCCCTGACTTTTGCTGCTCGACCCAGGCTGCGCAAAGCGGCCTGGGTCATTCATCGGTAAAGATTCCTACCTACGTGTTAACCCTTGCCTACAGGCATTTAAGCCCCTTCTCACGCCCCGAAAAACCTTGAAAAAGTTGCTATTTTCGGCAAATTAGCTGGATTAAAGCCTTAAAACCTCAAGAACTTATATCGATGCGACATCGATGTACGTTCGTTCCACTTTTTCACCCTTATTCGCTTTTTCGACATTGCAAAGCCCACCACCCTGGACAAGTATCCGGTGCGGCTCACGAGGCCATCTCCTCCGAAAAATGACAAGAATGAGGCCACCATGCTCAAACATGCAGTCATCCCGCTCGCGCTCGCCACAGGCTTTCTGATCGCCAGCCCGAGCGCCGTCGCAGCCTCCAACCTGGTGTTCTGTTCCGAGGGCAGCCCGGCCGGTTTCGACCCGGGCCAGTACACCACCGGGACCGATTTCGATGCCTCGGCCGAACCGCTGTTCAACCGCCTGACCCAGTTCGAACGCGGTGGCACCCAGGTGATACCGGGCCTGGCCAGCCGCTGGGAGGTGTCCAACGACGGCAAGACCTACACGTTTCACTTGCGTGAAGGGGTGAAGTTCCACCGCACCGACTACTTCACCCCCAGCCGCGAATTTCAGGCCGATGACGTGTTGTTCACGTTCAACCGCATGCTCGACGCCCAGCACCCGTTCCGCGAGGCATACCCCAGCGAGTTCCCCTACTTCACCGACATGGGCATGGACAAGAACATCGCCCGTGTGGAGAAGCTCGACGAGCACACCGTGCGCTTCACCCTCAACCAGATCGACGCCGCCTTCATCCAGAACCTGGCAATGAGCTTTGCCTCGATTCATTCGGCCGAATACGCCGAGCAATTGCTCAAGCAGGGCGCTGCGGCAGACATCAACCAGAAGCCGATCGGCACCGGCCCGTTCGTCTTCAGCCGCTATCAGAAGGACGCAGTGATTCGCTTCAAGGGCAATCAGGACTATTGGAAGCCCGATGACGTCAAGCTCGACAGCCTGATCTTCACCATCACCACCGACCCCTCGGTGCGCATCCAGAAGCTGCGCAAGAACGAATGCCAGATAACCCTGTTCCCCCGCCCAGCCGACCTCCAGGCGCTGAAGCAAGACCCCAACCTGCAGATGCCCGAACAGGCCGGCTACAACCTTGGCTACATCGCCTACAACGTGATGGACACCCTCAAAGGCAGCGATCAGCCCAACCCCATGGCCCAGCTCAAGGTGCGTCAGGCACTGGACATGTCGGTGAACAAGCAGCAGATCATCGACTCGGTGTACCAGGGTGCCGGGCAACTGGCGGTCAATGCCATGCCGCCGACCCAGTGGTCGTACGACACCAGCATCAAGGACGTGCCCTTCGACCCGATCAAGGCCAAGGCGCTGCTCAAGGAGGCCGGTATCAAGGAAGGCACCCACATCAGCCTGTGGGCCATGCCGGTGCAGCGCCCGTACAACCCCAACGCCCGGCTCATGGCGCAGATGCTCCAGGCCGACTGGGCCAAGATCGGCATCAAGGCCGATATCGTCAGCTATGAGTGGGGCGAGTACATCAAGCGCTCCAAGGGTGGCGAGAACGGCGCCATGCTGATCGGCTGGAGTGGCGACAACGGTGACCCGGACAACTGGCTCGGCACCCTGTTCGGCTGCGACTCGCTGGCCGGCAACAACTTCTCCAAGTGGTGCTACAAGCCCTACGACGACCTCATCAAGCAGGCCAAGGCCACCTCCGACCAGGCCCAGCGCAGTGCGCTCTACCAGCAGGCCCAGCGCATCCTCAAGGAACAGGTGCCGATGACGCCCATCGCCCACTCAACGGTGTACCAGCCCATGAGGAAATCGGTGCAGGGCTTCAAGATCAGCCCGTTCGGCCTCAACTCGTTCTACGGCGTCAGCGTCAACGAGTAGCCGCAGGCACAGGGTTTGGGAAGCGTTACGCCCGGCCTCGGAGATTTCCTCTCTTATCCGCGTGCAGTGCATGCGACCGTCAGCCAGCCGTTTTCGCTCGACGAAGCGTGGTCTGCTGCCAGCGCATGCCCATGCGTACAACGGACTCATCGACTTGGGCAAGGAGTTGTCATGCGTTTGATTCTGCTATGCGCCTTACTGGGCGCAGGCCTGCTCAGCCACAGCGCCGCAGCGCTGGCCAACAGCCTGGTGTTCTGCTCCGAGGGCAGCCCCGCAGGCTTCGACACGGCACAATTCACCAGCGCCACCGACAACGACGCCAGCGCGCCGCTGTACAACCGCCTGGTGGAGTTCGAACGCGGCGGCACCGCCGTGCAACCGGCCCTGGCTACCCACTGGGAGGTGTCGGACGATGGCCTGCGCTACACCTTCCACCTGCGTGAAGGCGTCAGGTTCCACAGTAACGCCACCTTCACCCCGACCCGTGACTTCAACGCCGACGATGTGCTGTTCAGCGTGCGCCGTATGCTCGACAAGCAGCACCCGTTCCGTCTGGCCTACCCGACCGAGTTCCCCTACTTCGTCAGCATGGGCCTGGACCGCAACATCCTTGCCGTCGACTCCACCGACCCACTGACCGTCACCTTCACCCTGGCCCAGGTCGATGCAGCGTTCATCCAGAACCTGGCGATGAGCTTTGCCTCGATCCTCTCGGCCGAATATGCCGAGCAGCTGCTGAGCGAGGGCAGCCCCGCCGACATCAACCTCAAACCGATCGGCACCGGGCCGTTCGTGTTCCAGCGCTACCAGAAGGACGCGCAGATTCGCTACCGCGGCAACCGCGAGTACTGGGCACCCGAGCAGGTCCGACTCGACACTCTGGTGTTCTCGATCAACGTCGATCCCTCGGTGCGGGTGCAGAAGCTGCGCCGCAACGAGTGTCAGGTCACCCTCAACCCGCGCCCCGCCGACCTGCCGCAGCTCAAGACCGAACCGGCGCTGCAGGTGCTGCAGCAAGCCGGCTTCAACCTGGGCTACATCGCCTACAACACCCAGCGCGCGCCGTTCGACCAGCTCAAGGTGCGCCAGGCGCTGGACATGGCGGTGAACAAGGCGGCGATCCTGCAGGCGGTGTATGGCGAGGCTGGGCAACTGGCGGTCAACGCCATGCCGCCGACCCAATGGTCGTACGATGCCACCATCAAGGATGCGCCGTTCGATCCGGCCAAGGCCAAGGCCCTGCTTACCGAAGCTGGAGTCGAGCCGGGGCATGAAATCACCCTGTGGGCGATGCCGGTGCAGCGCCCTTACAACCCCAACGCCAAACTCATGGCACAGATGCTCCAGGCCGACTGGCAGGCCATCGGCTTCAACGTGCGGATCGTCAGCTATGAATGGGGCGAGTACCTCAAACGCCTGAAGAATGGCGAGCACGATATCGCCCTGGTCGGCTGGACCGGCGACAACGGCGACCCGGACAACTGGCTCGGCACGCTGTACAGCTGCGCCGCCATTGGCAGCAACAACTACGCCCGCTGGTGCGACGGCGAATACGACCAATGGGTCGAGCAGGCCCGGCGGATCACCGACCCGGCCCAACGCACAGCGTTGTACCAGCGTGCGCAGCAGCGCCTGAAACAGCAGGTGCCGATCACTCCAGTGGCGCATTCCACCGTCAATCAGCCGATTCGCCGCACGGTGCTCGATTTCCAGGTCAGCCCGTTCGGCCGCAACACCTTCTCCGGCGTCAGTACCGAATAACCCTTCACCCAACTCCGGGAGTGGCCGCGCCACTCCCGTGGCGACGTGCACCCGGAATTTGCCTACAGGACCCACTGAACTCGTTTCGCAACACCCTGCCGCACCTACCCCGCCCTGCCAGGCGGGTCATAACGAGAAAGGAGCATTCACCTTGAAAACAGCCAACACTGCACTGGCCCTGGCCTTGTGCACGTTCATTCCCCTCGCCCATGCCGAGCCGATCAGCCAGGAGCCGCTCTCGGTACAACTGGCCAGCGGTTCAGCGCAAGCCGAGGCACCAGGCTTCATCGCCGGTCAAAGCGTGTCGGGGAGCACGCGCAACTGGTATGGCCGCGAGCATTCGACACGCGGACCACTGTGGCGCTACTACAAGGCCGACGGCACTCGGCACGACAGCCACAGCCGTGAGAACTGGGTACAGGGCACCCTGCTCAACTACAGCTCGGGCTTCACCCAGGGTACGGTGGGCTTTGCCCTGGAAGCGGCCGGCTACCACGCCCTGGCCTTGCAGCAAGGCCGCTCGCGGGTGGCCGGGCCGAACAACCGCACCCTGACCCACAGCGACGGCGACGTGATCGCCCAGTGGAGCAAGCTGGGCCTGGCCAACCTCAAGGCGCGCGTATCCAACACCACCCTCACCGCCGGGCGCCACAGCGTCGACACGCCGGTGATCGCCTACATCGGCAACCGCGCGCTGCCCTCGAGCTTCCAGGGCGTGAGCGTCAACAGCGCCGAATTCGACAACCTGACCTTCGACGCCGGCACCTTCGATCGCGTGTCGCCGCGGACCGAGCAGAGCCTGAGCAAGTTTCGCAGTGAATACGGCGCCGCCGGAGTCGAGACCGATCGGGTCAACATGTTCGGCCTCAATTACCAACCGCTGAAAAGCCTGACCACCAGCCTGTATGCCGCCAACGTCGAAGACTTCTGGAACCAGTACTACTTTGGCGCCAGCCACAGCCTGGGCGACAGCGATGTGCTCAGCCTGGCCACTGGCCTGAACTACTACAAGACCGTCGACAGCGGCCGGCAGAAGCTCGGTGAGATCGACAACGATGCCTACAGCCTGTCGCTGGGCCTGACCCATCAGGCGCACACGTTCTCGGTGGCCTGGCAGCAGATCAACGGCAACGAGTACTTCGACTACCTGCACGAGACCAACGGCATTTTCCTCGCCAACTCACTGATGTCGGACTTCAACGGGCCCAATGAAAAGTCGCTGCAGTTCTCCTACGTGCTGAACATGGCACCCTTCGGCGTGCCGGGGCTCAAGTTCAATATCTACAAGGCCCGCGGCTGGGGCATCGATGGCACCCATTACCGCGGCAATGGCTACGACGTGCGTGGGATGCAGGGGGAAAACCACTATGAATACGGCTTCGGCACCACCTACGCAGTACAGAGCGGGCCGTTGAAAAACACCGCGATTCGCGCCACCTACAGCGCCCACCGCGCCAGTGCCGGTCAGGCCGATGGCAGCCTGGACGAGTTCCGCGTGGTCACCACGCTGCCGTTCAGCCTGCTCTGAGGTTGGGTGCCACGGCCTGCATGGCGGGCCGTGGCAGCTATTCTGCATCTCGTCACCCCTGGAGTCCCTATGAAGACGCTTGCCCGCAACGCCCTACTGATGACCCTGCTGCTGGGCCTGGCCGATCAGGCGCTGGCCAAGCCGCTGGTGGTCTGCACCGAAGCCAGCCCGGAAGGTTTCGACACCGTCCAGTACACCACCGCCGTCACCGGCGACGCGGCGGCCGAAACCCTGTTCAACCGCCTGGTGGAATTCGTCCCTGGCACCACCGAGTTGCAACCGGCCCTGGCCGAGCGCTGGTCGGTCAGTGACGACGGCCTGGTGTACACCTTTCACCTGCGCCGAGGCGTGCAGTTTCATCGAACCGCCTGGTTCAGCCCCAGCCGTGAACTCAATGCCGACGACGTGCTATGGAGCTTCCAGCGTCAGCTCGACCCAAGCCACCCCTGGCACAGCAAGGCCAGCGTCGGCTTCCCATACTTCGAAAGCATGGGCTTCGGACAACTGATCCGCTCGGTGGAGAAAACCGACGACTACACCGTGGTGTTCACTCTGAGCCGCCGCGAAGCGCCGTTCCTGCATGACTTGGCGATGGGCTTCACCTCCATCTATTCGGCCGAATATGGTGACCAGCTCCTGGCCGCCGGCAAGACCGCCGAGCTCAACAGCAAGCCGATCGGCACCGGGCCGTTCGTGTTCCAGCGCTACAGCAAGGATGCCCAGGTGCGCTACGCCGCCAACCCCACCTACTTCCGCGGCAAGCCACCGGCCGAGGCGCTGATCTTCGTCATCACCCCAGACAACAACGTGCGCCTGCAAAAGCTGCGTGCCAACGAATGCCAGATAGCGCTATACCCCAAACCCGAAGACGTGTCGGCCATCGAAGCCGACCCGCGCCTGAAAGTGGCGGGTATCGAAGCGATGGTCACCAGCTATGTGTCGCTCAACACCCAACGCCCGTGGCTTAACGATGTGCGTGTGCGCCAGGCGATCAACATGGCCGTCGACCGCCAGGCGCTGGTCGAGCAACTGTTCGGCAAGGGCAATGCGCTGCCGGCGGTCAACCCCTACCCGCCGACGCTGATGGGCTACAACGCGAGCCTGCACAGCCTGCCACGCGACCTGAACAAAGCCCGCGCGCTGCTCAAGGAAGCCGGCGTGCCCGACGGCACCACGCTGACCCTGTTCACCCGCAACGGCGGCGGCCCAAGCAACCCCAATCCACGCCTGGCGGCGGAAATGCTTCAGGCCGACCTGGCGCAGATCGGCTTGCGCGTCGACATCCGCGTGATGGAATGGGCGGAAATGCTGCGCCGGGCCAAGCGTGGCGAGCACGACATGGTCGCTGCAGGATGGGCGGGCGATAACGGTGATCCGGACAACTTCCTCGCCCCGCTGCTGGGCTGCGAAGCGGCGAAAAATGGCGAAAACTATTCACGCTGGTGCGACCCGCAATTCCAGGCGTTGATCGACCAGGCACGGGGAATCATCGAACCCGCGCAGCGCGCGAAACTCTATGAGCAAGCGCTGGCGGTGTACGATGCCGCCCAGCCCTGGATCAACATCGCACACCCCAAGGTGTTCACCGCCCTGCGCGACAACGTCGAGGGCTATGTGATCAGCCCAACGACCAAGAACAACTTCGCCACGACCCAGGTGAAGTAAGACAGCACAACGACCGCCGGCCCCTATCCGGACCACCGGCGGCACTTGCCGTGACTGGCTGATCGCCGCACAGCCTGATGAGGTACCACTGACAATGCTGAGTTTTATCGCCCGCCGCCTGGGCCTGCTGATACCGACTTTTTTCGGCATCACCCTGCTGACCTTCGCGCTGATTCGCCTGATCCCCGGTGACCCGGTCGAGGTCATGATGGGCGAACGCCGCCTCGACCCTGAATTGCACGCCCAGGCCATGGAGCGCCTGGGCCTGAACAAGCCGCTGCCGGCGCAGTACCTGGACTACATCGGCAAGCTCGCCCAGGGCGATCTGGGCGAATCGCTGCGCAGCCGGGAAAGTGTGTGGAGCGAATTCACCACACTGTTCCCGGCCACCGTCGAGCTGGCCTTCGCCGCCCTGCTGTTCGCCGGCGTCGTCGGCCTGCTGGCCGGGGTGATCGCCGCGCTCAAGCGTGGCTCGTTGTTCGACCATGGGGTGATGGGCATTTCCCTGGCCGGCTATTCCATGCCGATTTTCTGGTGGGGCCTGATTCTGATCATGTTCTTCTCGGTGAGCCTGGGCTGGACCCCGGTGTCCGGGCGTAACGGCGTGCTGTTCGATGTCGAGCCGGTCACCGGTTTCATGCTCATCGACACCCTGCTCAGCGGTGAAGACGGCGCCTTCCTCGATGCCGTGCAGCACCTGATTCTGCCAGCCATCGTGCTGGGCACCATTCCGCTGGCGGTGATCGCCCGCATGACCCGCTCGTCGATGCTCGAAGTGCTGCGCGAGGACTACATCCGCACCGCCCGCGCCAAAGGGCTGTCCCCGGCGCGGGTGGTGTTCATCCACGGTCTGCGCAATGCGCTGATACCGGTGCTGACGGTGTTCGGCCTGCAAATCGGCGCATTGCTCGCAGGCGCCGTGCTGACGGAAACCATCTTCTCGTGGCCGGGCATCGGCAAATGGCTGATCGAAGCCATTGGCGCGCGCGACTACCCGGTGGTGCAGAACGGCATCCTGTTGATCGCCTGCCTGGTGATCCTGGTCAACTTCGTGGTGGACATCCTCTACGGCCTGGCCAACCCACGTATCCGCCACCAGCGCTGAGGCCCGCCATGACCGATTCGACCGTAACCCCCGTGGCCGCCGCCAACGCCGTTGACCAGAGCCTGCTCTACCCCTCGCCCTACAAGGAGTTCTGGCACGCCTTCTCGCGCAACAAGGGCGCGGTGGCGGGCCTGGCCTTCATGTGCCTGATCGTGCTGTGCGCACTGTTCGCGCCATGGGTGGCGCCGCACAACCCGAGCGAGCAATACCGTGACTTTCTGCTCACCCCGCCGGTGTGGCTGGACGGCGGCACCTGGCGCTTCGTGCTGGGCACCGACGAACTGGGCCGCGACCTGCTCTCGCGCTTGATTCAGGGCGCTCGACTGTCGCTGCTGATCGGCCTGTCGTCGGTGGTGCTGTCGCTGATCCCGGGCGTGCTGATGGGCCTGCTGGCCGGGTTCTTCCCGCGCTTGCTCGGCCCGTCGATCATGCGCCTGATGGACGTGATGCTGGCGCTGCCCTCGCTGCTGCTGGCGGTGGCCATCGTGGCCATCCTCGGCCCTGGGCTGATCAACACGGTGATCGCCATCGCCATCGTCTCGCTGCCCTCCTACGTGCGCCTGACCCGCGCCGCAGTGATCGGCGAGCTCGACCGCGACTACGTCACCGCTGCGCGCCTGGCCGGCGCCAGCCTGCCACGGCTGATGTTCGTCACCGTGCTGCCCAACTGCATGGCGCCGCTGATCGTGCAGGCCACCTTGAGCTTTTCCTCGGCGATTCTCGATGCCGCAGCGCTGGGCTTTCTCGGCCTTGGCGTGCAACCGCCG
This sequence comes from Pseudomonas cremoricolorata, assembly GCF_000759535.1. Taxonomy (NCBI): domain Bacteria; kingdom Pseudomonadati; phylum Pseudomonadota; class Gammaproteobacteria; order Pseudomonadales; family Pseudomonadaceae; genus Pseudomonas; species Pseudomonas cremoricolorata. The sequence continues at coordinate 396,199 of NZ_CP009455.1, forward strand.
ACGCCTGAGTGGGGCACCATGCTGGCCTCGGCACGCGACTACATCGAGCGCGCCTGGTGGGTGGTGAGCCTGCCTGGGCTGACCATTCTGCTCAGCGTCCTGGCAATCAACCTGATGGGCGACGGCCTGCGCGATGCGCTGGACCCGAAACTCAAGAACGCCGCCTGAGGAGCACACCATGCCGCTATTGCAGATCAACAACCTCAACGTGCGTTTCGGCGATGCCAGCGCTGTCCCGGTCGTCGACGGCCTCGACCTGAGCGTCGAGGCCGGGGAAATCCTCGCCATCGTCGGTGAGTCCGGCTCGGGCAAGTCGGTGACCATGATGGCGCTGATGGGCCTGATCGACGCCCCCGGGCGGATCAGCGCCGATGCCATGACCTTCAACGGCCTGGACATGCTTTCGCTGAGCCGGCGCCAGCGCCGCAAGGTGGTCGGCAAGGACATCGCGATGATCTTCCAGGACCCGATGACTGCGCTCAACCCCAGCTACACCGTCGGCTACCAGATCGAGGAAGTGCTGCGTCAACACCTGGGCCTGAAGGGCCGTGCAGCGCGCCAGCGCGCCTTGGAACTGCTGCAAAAAGTCGAGATTCCCGCCGCCGAGAGCCGCCTGGATGCCTACCCGCACCAGCTCTCCGGGGGCATGAGCCAGCGTGTGGCGATCGCCATGGCGATTGCCGGTGAACCGCGCCTGCTGATCGCCGACGAACCGACCACCGCGCTGGATGTAACCATCCAGGCGCAGATCATGGAGCTGCTGGTCAACCTGCAGCAGGCCCACGACATGGCGCTGATCCTCATCACCCACGACCTGGCGGTGGTCGCCGAGACCGCGCGCAAGGTCTGCGTGATGTATGCCGGACAGGCGGTGGAACTGGGCCAGGTACCCACGCTGTTCGAACGCCCTGCTCATCCCTACAGCGAAGCACTGCTGGCGGCGATTCCCGAGCACAGCCTGGGCGCCGAGCGCCTGGCGACCCTGCCCGGTATCGTCCCGGGGCGCTACGACCGGCCCCGGGGCTGCCTGTTGTCACCGCGTTGCCCCTATGTGCAGGACCACTGCCGGATGCAACGCCCGGCACTGGAGACCCAGGCCCATAGCCTGGTGCGCTGTTTCTACCCGCTGAACCAGGAGGTGGCGTGATGAGCGTCGTACTGACCGCGAACAACCTCACCCGTCACTACAGCGTGTCACGTGGCCTGTTCAAGGGCTCGGCGGTGGTGCAGGCGCTCAATGGCGTGTCGTTCGAGCTGCAGGCCGGCAAGACCCTGGCCGTGGTCGGTGAATCCGGGTGTGGCAAATCGACCTTGGCCCGCGCCCTGACGCTGATCGAGCAGCCCAGCGCGGGCTCGTTGCAGATCGACGGGGTGGAGGTGGCCGGCGCCAGCAAGGCCGAGCGCAAGCAACTACGCCGTGACGTGCAGATGGTGTTCCAGAGCCCCTACGCCTCGCTCAACCCGCGGCAGAAGATCGGCGATCAACTGGCTGAGCCGCTGCTGATCAACACGTCGCTGAGCAAGGCAGAGCGCCGCGAGCGGGTGCAGAAGATGATGGAGCAAGTGGGCCTGCGTCCCGAGCACTATCAGCGCTACCCGCATATGTTCTCCGGCGGGCAGCGTCAACGCATCGCCCTGGCCCGGGCGATGATGCTGCAACCCAAGGTGCTGGTGGCCGATGAACCCACCTCGGCGCTGGACGTGTCGATCCAGGCCCAGGTGCTCAACCTGTTCATGGATCTGCAGCAGCAGTTCAACACCGCCTACGTGTTCATCTCACACAACCTGGCGGTGGTGCGTCACGTGGCCGATGACGTGCTGGTGATGTACTTGGGCCGGCCCGCCGAGATCGGCCCGAAGGATGACCTGTACGCCAAGCCGCTGCACCCCTATACCCAGGCCCTGCTGTCGGCGACACCCACGCTGCGTCCCGATCCGGAAAAACCCAAGCTGCGCATCGTCGGCGAACTGCCCAACCCGCTGAATCCGCCGTCCGGCTGCGCCTTCCACAAGCGCTGCCCGTATGCCACGGAGCGTTGCGCCGGTGAGGTGCCGCCGTTGCGCGCGGTGGATACCCGGCAGGTGGCCTGCCACTACGCCGAGCAGTTCCTCTAGGCGTTACGCCAGGGGTGAAAACGACAAGGGCCGCTAAGCGGCCCTTGTCGTGATCAGTGCATGAAGATGGCGATGAGGATGATTACCGGGATCGGTACCCCAAGGAACCACAGCAACAGTGAACGCATGACGAATCTCCTTTATCGGTCATCTCAACGAACAGGCGTGGTGCCTGTGCGAACGGTACGGGTGGTGCTGTAGGGATCTTCGACCCAGATCACGCGGTCACGGCGACGACCACCGAACAGCGCAGCGAGGCTGGCGAAGAAGGCGCCGCACAGCAGGGCGATGAAGGTCCACAGCGCGGTCCATGCCGCCACCTTGGCAGCGGTGTCAGCGGCTTGCTGAGCTTCGACCTTGGCTTGTTGCACTTGGCCAAGCACCTGGTCGACGCGAGCTTCAGCTTCGGCCTGGGTCAGGCGGGTGCGCTGGGCAACCAGCTGTGCGAGGTAAGTACGGTCGGCTGGCTCAAGGCTACCGCCCTGGGCAATACCACGGGCCAGAATGCGCGCGGCGACGCCGTTGGCAGCGTCTTCGCTGACACCGACTGGCGCATCGCTACGGAACAGACCGTCGACGAAGTAGCCCATGGCGTTATCGTTACCACCGGCTTTGTCGTCGGAGGCAGCGGCAATGCTGGCACCGGCACCTGCGACGGCACCTGCACCGACCTGCGCACCGGCGCTGATGATGTTACCGGCGGCGCCGACGATCAGCACTGCGCTGACCAGAGCAGCCACGGCCCACGACAGGAAGCCATGCGCGGTGTCGCGGAAGTACACTTCGTCACCGTGCAGATTGGCCCATTTCACCCGCAGACGACCGGCGATGTAGCCGCCCGCGCCCGAGGCGATGATCTGAGTCACCAACAACCAGACAATGGTGGAAATCCCTAACGCCTCCGCACTGGCCCCCTCGTTCGCCCACGGCGACGTCGCGGCAAATCCTAAGCCGGCGCCGAGCACTACCAGTAATAAGGAAAGGGAAGCTGCGGCCGCAGCACCCGCAAAAATAGCACCCCAGGACACGCCTGAGCGGTTGAGTCCGTCGTCGACGGCTCCGGGTAGATCGGCAGATGTGATCATAGTGGTAGCGCCTATGTAGTGAGCGAAAAGTCCGTTCGCAAACTAGGCGGTGCAGCGGCTATGCCAACTATGTCAAAAAATTTACTTCCTTGTATTTCAATTACTTAGAAAATGAGATAGATCCTAGGATCGTGCAGAACGCCGGATTGCCCGACAAAGGCAGTGTGTTATGCACGGTTGGGCTGGAATGAGTCATGGATTTGGGAAGGCTTCGAGTCACCAGTATCTACGGCCGGGAATATCTAGGTGATTCTAGACGTGGATGCAATGCCATGACCTGTACAGAGTCGTTGGCTTTCGGACCGCTGTTTCGCCTGGCGGCGACATCCTTTTGTCGCGGCAAAAGGATGCAAAACCGCCATGCTCCACTAGCCGGCCCTGCACTGCGCTGCGCTCCGTTCCGGGTCCCCTGCGCTCCGGTGCTCTACGGGGCGCCGCGGGCAAGGGTTGCTGCGCAACCCTAACACCTCGCGTCCTCGGCTGCGCTTCGGGTGCGCTAACGCGCACGCCCCTTCGAACACCTACGCTCCGGCCGTCTACAGTCGCGATCGGTATCGTCTGGATGATCGATGTACAAGAGCCCTAGCGCCTGGGCCATCGCAGCTGTCGCTGCAGAGAATCGAGTCCTGGCGTCAATGCCAATCATGATGCTGAGCGGCTGAGGCCGGACTATTAGAGTCGTGAACTTATCGAAACCTACCTGACTGCCCGCAACCACATCGGCAAAGCGCTTTTTGTACATCAATCGCTCAGACAACACCGATCGCGACTGTAGCCGGCCTTCGTTCCGGTACTCGTAGGGCCGTGCGCGCAGCGCACCCGAGGCGTAGCCGATGACGCGAGGTGTGAGGGTTGCGCAGCAACCCTTGCCCGCGCTGGCCCGAAGAGTGCCGGAACGCAGGGGACCCGAAACGGAGCGAAGCGTAGTGTAGGGCCGGCTAGTGGAGCACAGGGTTTTCCCCCCTTTTTCCCTAAAAAGGGGGTCGCCGCAAGGCGAAACCTGCGATGTGACAGGCGCATCGGCATCAACGTCGATGCCATGTATCCACCTACCCATCAAGTCCAGGCTGAGACGCTGCAGTCTCGAACCGCAAACCTCCCTCTCCCCTCAATGATGCTCCCGCGTAGCCCGGAACTTCACATCCGGCCAGCGCTCTTCCATCAACGCCAGATTGACGCGGGTCGGCGCCAGGTAGGTCAGGTGCCCACCGCCATCGAGCGCCAGGTTCTCCACGGCCTTGTTCTCGAATTCCTCGAGCTTCTTCTTGTCGTCGCAGGCCACCCAGCGCGCCGACCAGACGGTGATCGGCTCATACGCGCACTCGACCTTGTATTCCTCTTTCAGGCGGCTGGCGACCACATCGAACTGCAGCACACCGACGGCGCCGAGGATGATGTCGTTGCTGCGCTGCGGGAAGAACACCTGGGTCGCGCCCTCCTCGGCGAGCTGTTGCAGACCCTGGCGCAGTTGCTTGGACTTGAGCGGGTCTTTCAGGCGCACGCGGCGGAACAGTTCCGGGGCGAAGTGCGGGATACCGGTGAAGCCCAGCGCCTCGCCTTCGGTGAAGGTGTCGCCGATCTGGATGGTGCCGTGGTTGTGCAGGCCGATGATGTCGCCGGCATAGGCTTCTTCGAGCTGCTCACGCTCGGAGGAGAAGAACGTCAGCGCGTCGCCGATGCGCAAGTCCTTGCCCAGACGTACATGGCGCATCTTCATGCCCTTCTCGTACTTGCCCGAGCAGATGCGCATGAAGGCGATACGGTCGCGGTGCTTGGGGTCCATGTTCGCCTGGATCTTGAACACGAAGCCGGAGAATTTCTCTTCCACCGGCTCGACGACGCGCTCGCGCGCCTCACGGCTCAACGGCCGCGGTGCCCAGTCGACCACCGCATCGAGCACATGGTCGACACCGAAGTTGCCAAGGGCAGTACCGAAGAACACCGGGGTCAGTTGACCGTTGATGAACTCGTCCTGGTTGAACTCGTGGCAAGCGCCCTGCACCAGCTCCAGTTGCTCGACGAAGCTGTCGTACTGGTCGCCCAGATGGGCGCGGGCTTCGTCGGAGTCGAGCTTTTCGATGATCCGCGCTTCGGTGCGTTCGTGCCCATGACCTGGGGTGTAGACGATGATGTAGTCGCCGGTCAGGTGATACACGCCCTTGAAGTCGCGGTAGCACCCGATCGGCCAGGTGATCGGCGCCGCCTTGATCTTCAGTACCGCTTCGATCTCGTCGAGCAGCTCGATGGGGTCACGAATATCGCGGTCGAGCTTGTTGATGAAGCTGACGATGGGCGTGTCGCGCAGTCGGCAGACATCCATCAGGGCGATGGTGCGGGGCTCTACGCCCTTACCGCCGTCCAGCACCATCAGGGCCGAGTCGACCGCGGTCAGGGTGCGGTAGGTGTCTTCGGAGAAGTCTTCGTGACCGGGGGTGTCGAGCAGGTTGACCATGTGCTCGCGATAGGGGAACTGCATCACCGAGGTGGTGATGGAGATACCCCGTTGCTTTTCCATTTCCATCCAGTCGGAAGTGGCATGGCGGTCGGACTTGCGCGACTTCACCGTACCGGCAACGGCAATCGCCTTGCCCATCAGCAAGAGCTTCTCGGTAATGGTGGTCTTACCGGCGTCGGGGTGGGAAATGATGGCGAAAGTGCGGCGCTTCGCGACTTCGGCGGCCTGTTGGGTCATGGGAAATCGCCTGACTCGGTCTTGGAAAAAGGGGCAGCATCATACCCGATCTCGCCCGCAGACCAAAGCGCCGCCCCATGTAGGGTCTTGTGTTCTGGCCTGAGGTCGCTCGCAAAACTGAGCACAAGCTGAGCCGGTAACAAAAAATTTATGATCGACCGTCTACGCATCCCGGCCCGCGGTCGTGGCCATAAATATGCACACCCCATAGGAGCGGGTTCACCCGCGATGGGCTGCGCAGCGGCCCCATCGAGACGCCACCTGGTCTCGTGGGTAAGCATTCACAGGCCTGGCCCGAGGGTGCCAGCCTTCACGGGTAAGCCCGCACCTATAGGCCGCTATTCCACAATATTTAACGCTTACCGATGCTGCGGGAACATCTGCCCCGCACACCAGTCGGTAACTCAAGGGGCGCGCCCGGCCTAGCTGTTGATTCCGCAGTCCTCACGCCCTACAGTGCGCGCCGAACGTCCATGCTGGAAACGATCCATCCGGCTCAAGTACTGAGTTAGGCTCTGTCTGAAACGTCTTGAGCGAAGGTTAGGCAAGGCGAACACAGCCGAGGAAGCGGAGTTTACTCGAGTAAATGAGCATTCCGAGGCTGTGTTCAACGCAGCATAACCGAGTCTCAAGGCTTTTCAGGCAGAGCCTAGGCGAACCAAAGTGGGGATACGGAGGACGTTCAGTGCAGCCACTTATTCATTCAGTTTGCCCATGGAGTCCCTGAGCATGTCGATCCAGGTCGAAGACTATTTCGCACGTGACACTTTCACCAAGATGAAGGCGTTCGCCGACAAGCAGGAAACGCCGTTCGTCCTCATCGATACGCAGATGATCAGCAAGGCCTACGACGACCTGCGTGCCGGTTTCGAATTCGCCAAGGTCTACTACGCGGTCAAGGCCAACCCTGCCGTGGAAATCATCGACCTGCTCAAGGACAAAGGCTCGAACTTCGACATCGCCTCGATCTATGAACTGGACAAGGTGATGGGCCAGGGCGTCAGCGCCGACCGTATCAGCTACGGTAACACCATCAAGAAGTCCAAGGACATCCGCTACTTCTACGAGAAGGGTGTGCGTCTGTACGCCACCGACTCGGAAGCCGACCTGCGCAACATCGCCAAGGCCGCGCCGGGCTCGAAAGTCTATGTCCGGATTCTCACCGAAGGCTCGACCACCGCTGACTGGCCGCTGTCGCGCAAGTTCGGCTGCCAGACCGACATGGCCATGGACCTGCTGATTCTGGCCCGTGACCTGGGCCTGGTGCCGTACGGCATCTCGTTCCACGTCGGCTCGCAGCAGCGTGACATCAGCGTCTGGGATGCGGCCATCGCCAAGGTCAAGGTGATCTTCGAGCGCCTCAAGGTGGAAGATGGCATCGAGCTGAAGCTGATCAACATGGGCGGCGGCTTCCCGGCCAACTACATCACCCGCACCAACAGCCTGGAAACCTATGCCGAAGAGATCATCCGCTTCCTCAAGGAAGACTTCGGTGACGACCTGCCGGAAATCATCCTGGAACCAGGCCGCTCGCTGATCGCCAACGCCGGTATTCTGGTCAGCGAAGTGGTGCTGGTGGCGCGCAAGTCGCGTACCGCGGTCGAGCGCTGGGTGTACACCGATGTGGGCAAGTTCTCTGGCCTGATCGAAACCATGGACGAGTCGATCAAATTCCCCATCTGGACCGAGAAGAAAGGCGAGATGGAAGAAGTGGTCATCGCCGGTCCGACCTGCGACAGCGCCGACATCATGTACGAACACTACAAATACGGCCTGCCGCTGAACCTGGCCATCGGTGACCGCCTGTACTGGCTGTCCACCGGCGCCTACACCACCAGCTACAGCGCGGTGGAATTCAACGGCTTCCCGCCACTGAAAGCCTTCTACCTGTAACACCGAACGGGGCCGCAAGGCCCCGTTTTCATGTCTGCCGCAATTCTGCGCGCCCTCACCTGACTGCCCACACCGCAGCCGCCAAGGCATAATGCACGCCGCCCATTTCCGGGCAGGCCGGCAAGGTGATGGTGGTGCTGAAAACAATCCTATTCCAGTTGCACTGGCTGCTCGGCATCAGCGCTGGCCTGGTCCTGACGGTGATGGGCGCGACTGGCGCGGCCTGGTCGTTCCAGGATGAACTGCTGCGCCTGCTCAACCCGGATACGTTGACCGTCAAGGTACAACCGCAAGGTGTACTGCCACCGGCTGAGCTGGTGCACCGCGCAGAAGCGGCCCAAGGGGCGCGGGTCAGCATGCTGTGGGTCGAACCGCAGTCCGATCGCGCGGCACGGATTTTCTTCAGCCCCGAGGCCGGCGCCCACCGCGGGCAACTGCGCTATGCCGACCCGTACACCGGCGAGCTCAAGGGCGAGGTGGTCGGGCAAGGCTTCTTCGACCTGATGCTGCGCCTGCACCGTTTCCTGGCCATGGGCGAAACCGGCCGACAGGTCACCGCAGCCAGCACCCTGGCGCTGGTGTTCTTCTGCCTCTCTGGGCTGTACCTGCGCTGGCCACGACAGACCCTCAACTGGCGCGCGTGGCTGACCTTCGACTGGCGCAAGCGTGGCCGCGCGTTCAACTGGGATCTGCACGCGGTGGTCGGCACCTGGTGTCTGCTGTTCTACCTGCTGATGGCCCTGACCGGGCTGACGTGGTCCTACGAGTGGTACCGCGATGGCGTACGCCAGTTGCTCAGCGATGCGCGCAGCGAGCCGAATGCGCGGGAACAAGTACAATCCAGGCGCCGCATGACCCGCGACCTGCCGCCGAGCGCGCCGCAGCCCGTCAACTACGAGGTGATCTGGAGCGAGTTGCAGCGTCTGGCTGGCCCCACCCTGAGCACCTACAACCTGCGCTTGCCGGCCGATGGCCACGGCCCGGTCAGTGTGCGCCTGCTGCGCAGCGACGCCGCGCACCCGCGCGCCTTCGACCTGATCAACTTCGCCCCAGCCAGCGGCAAGGTGCTGCATGAAGAGCGCTATGCCGACAAATCCTTCAACGAGCAGTTGCTGCAAAGCTTCTACGCCCTGCACGTAGGCAACTACTTCGGCCTGACCGGGCGCATTCTGCTCACCGCAGCCAGTGCGCTGATGCCGCTGTTCTTCATCACCGGCTGGTTGCTGTACCTGGACCGCCGGCGCAAGCAACGCCAGGCCCGCACGGCCCGGGCCAACGTCAGTGAGGGCGGCCAGGGCGCCGATGCCTGGCTGATCGGTTTCGCCAGCCAGAGCGGTCTGGCCGAGCAGTTGGCCTGGCACAGCGCCGCGCAGCTGCAGGCCGCCGGGCTGGCGGTGCAGGTGCGGGCGCTGGGTGATCTGGGTGAAGACGATCTGCGCCGGGCGCGCCGTGCGCTGTTTGTCATCAGCACCTTCGGCGACGGTGAAGCGCCCGATAACGCCCGCGCTTTCGAGCGCAAGGTGCTGGGCCAGGCCAGTTCGCTGGCGCATCTGGACTACGCCCTGCTGGCGCTGGGTGATCGGCAATATGCGCATTTCTGCGGCTTCGCCCGACGCGTCCAGGCGTGGCTGAGCGAGCGCGGTGCGCGCTGCACGTTCAGCCCGGTGGAAGTCGACAACGCCGACCCCGCCGCGTTGCAGCAGTGGCAGGCGGGCCTGGCGCAACTGACCGGCACTGCGCCCGCAGCAGCTTGGCAACCGGCGCACTACGAACACTGGACACTCACCGCACGTACCCTGCTTAACCCCGGCAGCCAGGGCAAGCCGGTGTATCTGCTCAGTTTGCAGGCCCAACACGCTGCGCAGTGGCAGGCCGGCGATCTGGTGGACATCCTGCCGCGCAATGCGCCTGCGCAGGTGCAGCGACTGCTCACCGCGCTGAGCCTGCGCGGCGATCAGCCGGTGCAGTGCGACGGCCTGGCGCAAACTGCCGAACAGGCCTTTGCCGCGCGTCAGCTACCGAGCAACCTGAGCCAGCTGATCGGCCTGCATGCCCAGGCCGCGGTGGATGCCCTGGCGCCGCTCGGCACTCGTCAATACTCCATTGCCTCGATCGCCAGCGACGGCGTGCTGGAGCTGATCGTGCGCCAGGAGCGCCGCGACGACGGCAGCCTGGGGCTGGGCTCGGGCTGGCTCACTGAACATCTGCCGCTCGGTGCCAGTGTCGCCCTGCGCCTGCGCCGCAACAGCGGCTTCCACCTGCCCGCCGCTGCCGCGCCGTTGATTCTGATCGGCAGTGGTACCGGCCTTGCCGGGCTGCGCAGCCTGTTGCGGGCCAACATCGTCGCCGGTGAAACGCGCAACTGGCTGCTGTTCGGTGAACGTAACAGGGCACACGATTACTTCTGCGCCGATGAACTGGAGAAATCGCTGGCAGACGGCACGCTGACCAGACTCGATCTGGCGTTCTCGCGCGATCGGGCCGAGAAAATCTATGTGCAGGATGTGCTGTTGCAGCAGGGTCAGCGACTCAGGGACTGGCTTGACCAAGGCGCTTGCCTGTATGTCTGCGGCAGCCTGCAGGGCATGGCTGTCGGCGTCGATGCTGCCTTGCAGGCGCTGCTTGGCGAAGAGGCCATGCAACGCCTGATCGAAACCGGCCGCTACCGGCGTGATGTCTACTGAGCCGCAGGTAGCTCAGTGGACAAGAAGCTCAGCAGTCCAGGGTGAACGAATCGGCGTCCAGGTCGGCCGGGAAGCGCTTGCGGTAGGCGGCCAATTCGGCGGAGCGCAACACCACGGTGAACACGCCATCGGCCTCGCCGGCGCTGAGCAGGCTTTCGCCCTGGAAGTCCAGCACTTGGCTGTCACCAGAATAGGCAAAGCCTTTGCCATCGGTGCCGACCCGGTTCACCCCCGCGACAAAACACAGGTTCTCGATGGCCCGCGCCGGCAGCAGACGGTTCCAGTGCAAACGCCGCGCCGCTGGCCAGTTGGCGGTGTACAGCAGCAGGTCGGTGTCATGGGGGTCGCGGCTCCACACCGGGAAGCGCAGGTCGTAGCAGATCAGCGGACGAATCCGCCAGCCCTTGAGCTCGAACTGCACCTGGCGATAGCCGGGGGTGTAGTGCTCGTGCTCTTTGGCCATGCGGAACAGGTGGCGCTTGTCGTAGTGCAGCAGCTCACCATCCGGGCGCGCCCACAGCAAGCGGTTGCGGTGAGTACCGTCGGCGGCCTGGATCATCACGCTGCCAGTCACCACCGCGTCGAGCTTTTTCGCCTGGGCCTTGAGCCATTTGCTGGCCGGGCCATTCTCCGCCTCGGCGAAACGCTCGGACTCCATGGAAAAGCCTGTGGTGAACATTTCCGGCAGGACGATCAGATCCGCCCCACGGGCCTGTTCCAGCAACGCTTCGAAATGCTCGAAATTGGCCTGGCGGTCGTGCCAGGCGAGACTGGTCTGCACCAGCGCAAGGGTCAGATTCGGTAGCTGGCTCAGATCGCGCATAGTTTTTCCGCTGCGTGGCGCAGCGTCTCCTCACGTTTGGCAAAGCACAGGCGGATCAGACGCTGCCCGGCGATGGGTTGCTGATAGAACACCGACACAGGAATGCTCGCCACACCGTGTTCGCGGGTCAGCCACAGGGCCATGTCGACATCACCGAGGTCGGGCCGGATGGCCGAGTAATCCAGCAACTGGAAGTAGGTGCCGGGCGCACGGGTAAAGCGAAAGCGCGAACCCTCGAGCAGATCGCAGAACAGGTCGCGCTTGGCCTGATAGAAGGCCGGCAACTCATCGACATGTTCGGGATGCTCGGCCATGAACTCGGCCAAGGCGTGCTGCAAGGGCGTAACGCCGCAGAAGTTGACGTACTGGTGCACCTTGCGCAGCTCAGCGCTGAGCGCGGGCGGAGCGATCACGTAGCCGGTCTTCCAGCCGGTGACGTGGTAGGTCTTGCCGAACGAGCTGACCACGAAGGCCCGCGCATAGAGCTGCGGGTGGGCCAGCACGCTGGCGTGCCGAGCACCGTCGAAAACCAGGTGTTCGTAGACCTCATCACTGAGCATGTACAGCTCGCGATCGGCGATCAGCGCGGCCAGGGTATCGAGGTCTTCGCGGGTGATCAGTGCGCCGCTGGGGTTGTGCGGGGAATTGAGGATCACCATGCGCGTGCGCGGACTTAGCGCATCGCTGAACGCCTGCCAGTCGATGCGAAAATCACCCTCGTTCAGCGGCAGGTGCACGCAACGTCCACCGGCCAGGGTCACGGCCGGGTCGTAGGCGTCGTAGCTGGGATCGAAGACGATCACCTCATCACCGCTGTGGATGACCGCCTGAATGGCGCAGAAGATCGCTTCGGTGGCGCCCGGTGTGATGGTCACTTCTTCATCGGCATCGACTTGCACCCCATACAGGCGCAGCACTTTGCTCGCCACTTGCTGGCGCAGGGCAGGCAGGCCGGTCATAGGCGCGTACTGGTTATGCCCGGCGCAGACATGCCGCCCCACTGCATCGAGCAGCGGCTGTGGGCCGTTGAAGTCAGGAAAGCCTTGGGAAAGGTTGAGCGCACCGGTTTGCGCAGCGAGCTGCGACATGCGGGTGAAGATGGTGGTGCCAACATCTGGCAGTTTGCTGCGAATCATGGAGCCCTCTTTCCTGGGGTCTGAGGGGCATAAGCTACAAGTTCCGAGCGGCAGGCTTCAAGCGGCGCAGTGCGCGACTCGAAGCTTGCCGCTGGAACGATCAGCGCTTGTCGCGGCGTTTTTTCTCGGCCTTCTTGTGGTGCGACATCAAGCGACGCTTCTTGTTGACCTGACGATCGGTCAGGGTGTTCTTCTTGCCCTCGAACGGGTTTTCGCCGCCCTTGTACTCGATACGGATCGGCGTACCTACCAGCTTCAGCACGCGGCGGTAGGTGTTTTCCAGGTAGCGCGAGTAAGAACGCGGGATTTTCTCGGTCTGGTTGCCGTGGATCACGATCAGCGGCGGGTTGGCGCCGCCAAGGTGGGCATAGCGCAGCTTGATGCGGCGGCCATTGACCAGCGGCGGTTGGTGCTCGCTGATGGCATCTTCGAGAATCTGCGTCAGGCGGCTGGTCGGCCAGCGGGTCACCGCCGACTTGAAGGCGGCCTGCACCGACTTGTACAGGTTGCCAACGCCGGTGCCGTGCAGCGCGGAAATGAAGTGGATGTCGGCGAAATCGACGAAGAACAGCCGGCGCTCCAGCTCGGTCTTCACATAGTCGCGCTCGCCCGGCTGCATGCCGTCCCACTTGTTCAGGGCGATGACGATGGCCCGCCCGGCCTCCAGGGCGAAGCCCAGCAGGTTGAGGTCGTGGTCGACCACCCCCTCGCGGGCGTCCATGACGAAGATCACCACGTTGGCGTCCTTGATCGCCTGCAGCGTCTTGACCACCGAGAACTTCTCGACCTCTTCATGGATCTTGCCGCGACGGCGCACGCCAGCGGTGTCGATGAAGGTGTACTTTTCGCCATCACGCTCGAACGGGATGTAGATGCTGTCGCGGGTGGTGCCCGGCTCATCGTAGACCACTACACGCTCTTCGCCGAGCATGCGGTTGACCAGGGTCGACTTGCCGACGTTAGGACGGCCGATGATGGCGATTTTGATGCCATCCTTCTCGCTCGGCCCTGGGATGCGCAGCGCTTCTTCGCCTTCGGCGACCTCGGCATCGAGCGCCTCTTCTTCAGCGTCACGGGGAATGTGGCCGAGCACCGACTCCATCAGCGCGTTGATACCGCGACCTTGCGAGCCTGCAACGGGAATGGCATTGCCCATGCCCAGCGGCGAGAACTCGGCGCGGGCGACGTCGGCGTCGATGTTGTCGATCTTGTTGGCGACCAGCACCGCAGCCTTGTTGCGCTTGCGCAGGTGCTCGGCAATCATCTGGTCGGCTGCGGTCATGCCGGCGCGGGCATCGACCAGGAACAGCACATAATCGGCTTCTTCGATGGCCATGAGCGACTGCTCGGCCATCTTTTCATCCATGCCCACTTCATCGCCGGTGATACCGCCGGTGTCGATGAGAATGAACGAACGCCCCTGCCAGGAGGCGTCGCCGTACTGACGGTCGCGGGTCAGGCCCGACAGGTCACCGACGATGGCATCGCGGGTCTTGGTCAGGCGGTTGAACATGGTGGATTTGCCGACGTTCGGCCGCCCTACCAGGGCAATTACGGGAACCATGCGGCTCTCCACTGGTGAATTCTTGAAAATGCAAAGGCCGCTGCAAGCAGCGGCCGGAGTTCATGCGGCGTGTCCAGGCTGTGCCTGAGCGCCGCCGCCCAAGGCCCGCAGGCCTTGAGCATAGCGTCAGCGGATGCTCAGTGCTTCGAGCTTGCCGCTGTTGCCAAAGACGTAGATGGTGTCGTCGACCACCAGAGGGCGGGCGCGCAGACCATCGCTGTCGATCCGCTCACGACCCACGAAGCGACCATCGACCTGGCTGAGCAGGTGCAGGTAGCCCTCGAAGTCGCCCACGGCGATGTAGCTGGAGAACACTTCCGGCGCCGACAACTGGCGGCGGGCCAGGCTGTCGTTGCTCCACAGGGCGCTGGAGGAACGCTCGTCGACGCTCTCGACCGTGCCCGACGCTTCGCTCACGTAAACGTTGCCGAAGCCCTGGGCCACGCCGACATAGCTGGAGGCGTCGCGCTGCCACAGCACGCGCCCGCTTTCGATGTCGAGCCCGGCGACACGGCCCTGGTAGGTGCTGACGTACAGGGTGCCACCGGACAGCAGCAGACCGCCGTCGATGTCGACCACGCGGTCCAGCTCCGAGCGACCTTGCGGGATGGCGACGCGGCTTTCCCAGACCGGCACGCCGTTCTGGATATCCACCGCGACCACCTTGCCGGTGGACAGGCCGGCGATGGCCAGGCGGTTGGTCACCACCGGCGCACCGGTGCCACGCAGGGTCAGCACGGCCGGGGTGTTCTCATAGATCCAGCGACGCTCGCCCGTGGCGGCATCGAGGCCGATCAGACGGTCGTCCTGGGTCTGCACCACCACCACGTCACCGTTGTTGGCAGGTGGCGCCAGCACTTCGCTGGACACCCGCGAACGCCAGCGCTCCTTGCCCGTGGTGGAATCCAAGGCGATGACCTCGCCCTTGAGCGTACCCAGGGTCAGCAGGCCATAGCCGACACCGACCGCACCGGAGACCGGCAGGTCAAGATCGTTCTCCCAGATCACATCGCCATTACGGCGATCGAGGGCGTAGACCTCGCCAGTGACGTCGGAGGCGAAGATGCGGTCGTTCTCGATGGCCGGCACCAGAACATTGTACTTGTCGCCCTGGCCGTCGCCGATCGAACGGCTCCACTGCTTCTTCAGCACCACTTCCTCGGTGAACTTGGTCAGTTCGGCCGGTGGCAGTTCCTTCTTGCTGTTGCTGCTGCAACCCGCGGCCAGTACGGCCAGGGTCAGCACTGCTGCTTGTTTCCAACCGATCACGTCACGCGTCCCCTTTGGCCAAGTCGTCCAGCTTCAGTTGCAGTCCACCGGTCGCGGCGTCGTCAGACATCGCGGCCTTGGCCTTTTCGTAGGCGCCGTGTGCATCATCGGCACGGCCCAGTTGCACCAGCAGATCACCTTTGAGTTCTTCGCGGCTGGCCAGGAAGGCCTTTTCCGCATCACCATCGAGCAGTTTCAGCGCATCTTCCGCTTTGTCTTGAGCGGCCAGCACACGGGCCAGACGCTGTCGGGAAATTTCCCCGAGGGTGGCGTCGGCCGGCTTGTCGAGCACGCTCTTGAGTTCAGCGGCGGCATCATCGAGCTTGCCGCTGTCGACTGCAACCTTGGCGACGAACAGGCTGCCGTACTGCGCATAGGCGCTGCCGCCGAAATCGCTCTTGAGCTTGCCAGCCAGTTCGGCGACCTTGGCGGTGTCCGGCGTGCCGCTTGGCGTCAGCGTGGTTTCCAGCAATGCCTGGTACAGGCCCGAGGCACCCTGGGACTGGTTGCTCTGGTACTTCTGCCAGGCCTGCCAACCCATCACCACTGCCGCGGCGAGCAAGGCACCCGTGAGCAACGGCTTGCCGTTGCGATTCCACCAGTCCTTGGCGCCAGCCAGGCCATCATCATCGATACTCGACACCCCAATACTCCTTTTCAGCAATTCGGCGGTTGAAGCGCGTCACGCGTTCGCGATTGCGCTTTGCAGGTGCTCGGCCAGAGCATCCCAGGCAATGTTCTGTTGTTCGCCCTGACCACGCAGGGGCTTGACGCCGATGACTTCAGCGGCCAGTTCGTCGTCGCCCAGGATCAGCGCGAACAGCGCGCCGCTCTTGTCGGCCTTCTTGAACTGGCTCTTGAAGCTGCCGGCCCCGGCGTTGACCGCCAGGCGCAGCGACGGCAGACGATCACGCAGTTGCTCGACCAGACGCAGCCCGGCCAACTCGGCTTGCTCGCCGAACGCGCACAGGTAGACGTCGATCTGCCGGTTGATCGAGGCAGGTACCTTGTCGAGGGTCTGCAGCAGCAGGATCAGGCGCTCGATGCCCATGGCGAAACCCACGCCCGGGGTCGGCTTGCCGCCCATCTGCTCGACCAGACCATCGTAGCGACCGCCGGCACACACGGTGCCCTGGGCGCCGAGCTGGTCGGTGACCCACTCGAACACGGTCTTGCTGTAGTAGTCCAGGCCACGCACCAGCTTGGTGTTGATCACGAACGGAATGCCTGCGGCATGCAGACGCGCCTTGAGGCCCTCGAAGTGTTCACGCGAGGCGTCGTCGAGGTAATCCTCGAGCTTCGGCGCATCGACCAGCACCGCCTGGGTGCCGGCATCCTTGCTGTCGAGCACCCGCAGCGGGTTGCTCTTGAGGCGGCGCTGGCTGTCTTCGTCGAGCTGCTCGAGGCGTGCGGAAAGAAATTCCACCAGGGCATCGCGGTAGCGCGCCCGCGCTTCGCTGGTGCCCAGGCTGTTGAGCTCCAGGGTCACCGCATCACGAATACCAAGCAGGCCCCACAGCCGCCAGCTGAGGATGATCAGCTCGGCATCGACATCCGGACCGTCGAGATTGAACACCTCGACGCCAATCTGGTGAAACTGCCGATAGCGGCCCTTCTGCGGGCGCTCGTGGCGGAACATCTGCCCGGTGTACCAGAGCTTCTGCACCTGGCCGTTACCGGTGATGCCGTGTTCGAGCACGGCGCGCACGCAGGCAGCGGTGCCTTCCGGGCGCAGGGTGAGCGAATCACCGTTGCGGTCCTCGAAGGTGTACATCTCTTTTTCGACGATATCGGTCACTTCGCCGATCGAGCGCTTGAACAGCTCGGTGAACTCGACGATGGGCGTGCGGATCTGGCTGTAGCCATAACCGTCCAGCAGGCTGGCCACGGTGCCCTCGAAGTAGCGCCACAGCGGCGACTGGTCGGGCAGGATGTCGTTCATGCCACGGATGGCTTGCAGCGATTTGCTCACGGAAAGTCCTTACGAATCTGTGTATCAGCCACGGGCAATCAATGCCGCGTCGGCGTCGGCCTTCTCGGCCGCTTTCTGGCGGATGAGCCGTTCCAGCTCATCGACCAGGTTGTCATTGTTCAGCTTCTGCGACGGCTTGCCGTCGATATACACCAGGTTCGGCGTGCCGCCGGTCAGGCCGACATGGGCTTCCTTGGCTTCGCCGGGACCGTTGACCACGCAACCGATCACCGCTACGTCCATCGGCACCAGCAGATCTTCAAGGCGCCCTTCCAGTTCGTTCATGGTCTTGACCACATCGAAATTCTGCCGCGAGCAGCTCGGGCAAGCGATGAAATTGATGCCACGCGAACGCAGACGCAGGGACTTGAGGATGTCGTAGCCGACCTTCACTTCCTCGACCGGATCGGCGGCCAGGGAAATACGGATGGTGTCGCCGATACCTTCGGCAAGCAGCATACCGAGGCCCACGGCAGATTTCACCGTTCCTGAACGCAGGCCACCGGCCTCGGTGATGCCCAGGTGAAGGGGCTGGACGATCTGCTTGGCCAGTTGCCGGTAGGCATCGACCGCCATGAACACATCGGAAGCCTTGACGCTGACCTTGAAGTCCTGGAAATCCAGGCGATCGAGGTGCTCGACGTGGCGCAGCGCCGACTCCACCAGCGCCGCCGGGGTGGGCTCGCCGTATTTCTTCTGCAGGTCTTTTTCCAGGGAGCCGGCATTGACGCCGATACGGATCGGAATGCCACGGTCGCGGGCGGCATCGACCACGGCGCGCACACGGTCTTCGCGACCGATGTTGCCCGGGTTGATGCGCAGGCAGTCGACACCCAGTTCAGCCACGCGCAGGGCGATGCGGTAGTCGAAGTGGATATCGGCCACCAGCGGCACACTGACCTGCTGCTTGATCCGACCGAATGCTTCGGCAGCGTCCA
The DNA here is from genome assembly GCF_000759535.1 of Pseudomonas cremoricolorata. Lineage (NCBI taxonomy): Bacteria > Pseudomonadati > Pseudomonadota > Gammaproteobacteria > Pseudomonadales > Pseudomonadaceae > Pseudomonas > Pseudomonas cremoricolorata. Next base: position 414,370 of record NZ_CP009455.1, read on the forward strand.
TGTCGGGCACCGACACGCGCACGATGTCGACGCCGGCATCGACCAGGCGCTGGATCTGCGCGACGGTGGCGGCGACGTCATTGGTATCGGTATTGGTCATGCTTTGTACGGCGATCGGCGCGTCGCCGCCTACCGCTACATTGCCGACCCAGATCTTGCGGGATTCGCGACGTTTGATCGGAGATTCACCGTGCATGAATTACTGTCCCAACTTGAGGCGAGCGGTCTCGCCACTGGTGAACGAAGCGACGTCGACCGCCTGGCCGTTGTAGCTGACCTGGGCGCCACGGGCGAAGCCCAGGCGCACCGCGAACGGCGGCTTGCCACTGAGTTCGACGGTCTCGCCCTTGCGCTTGAGCGCGCTGAGCAGCACCTTGCCGTTGCCATCGGTGACCTGCGTCCAGCAGTCGGCGACGAAGGTGATCGCCACCTTGCCACTGCCGGCAGGTGCCGGGGTTTCGGCAGGCGTGGCGGCCGGACTGGCAGGGGTGCTCGCGGCATTGTTCGCAGGAGCGGCGGAGGCCGTCGGCGCGGCCGGTGCAGGCACGGCAGCGCTGTTCTGGCTCGGCTGAGCGGCTGCGGTGGAGGTTTCGGTCGCGGGTGCTTCGGTGCTTTCGCCGGTGGTGCCAGGCAGGGCCAGCGCAGTCGACTCGGGCTGCTGCGCGGCGTTCACCGCCTGATCTTCCGGCTCGTCGAGCGGATGGATTTGCGTGGTGCCATCGGCGCTTTCCACCTCGACATGCTCAAGGGCCATGTTCGCCAGCTCTTTGCTGCGCTGGCTGCCCTGGTCCTGCCACCAGACGAAGCCACCGCCGACCACCGCCAGCAGCACCAGCAGGCTGACCCCGCGCAGGATGTTCTGCGACAGGCGCTTGGGCTCATCGATGCGGCCCAGCGAATGCACGTCGCTGCCCTTGGCGTGGGAACCGGTGACCTGATCGAAGGCCGCGACCAGCGGTGCCTGGTCCATGTCCATGAGCTTGGCGTAGGCGCGGATGTAGCCGCGGGCGAAGGTGTGCCCCGGCAGCTTGTCGAAGGCACCGGTTTCCAGGTGGTTCAGCGACGTGAGCGTAAGGTTCAGCTTGCGCGCCACTTCGGCCTGGGACCAGCCGCGGGCCTCTCGGGCCTGGCGCAGGGTGTCCCCGGGATTCTGGTGGGTCGCTGCTACTGCTTCGGGATGCGCGGCGTTCATCGTTGCTCCGACAGGTATTGCTGATACTCCGGTGTACCCGGATAGAGTCGTTGTAATTGCTGGCCCAGCTGCGCTGCGGCAACCTGCTCGTCGAACCGACGTGCCAGACGGCTACCCAGCAACAGGCTGCGGGCGTCATGGTCGCTCAGTTCGCTGAAACGATTGAAGTAGTCCCAGGCCGGCACATAATGCCTGTTTTCGTAGGCCAACTCAGCCATTTCCAACAATGCTCGGGGCTGATGTGGATTGAGTTGAAGGGCCTTGTGCAGATGCTCGTGCGCCTGGTCGTGTTGACCTTGCCTGAGGGCGGTCAGACCCAGGTTCTCGTACACCCGCGAACGTTCAGGATACAGGGTATCGACGGCAGCTTGGCGAAACATCTGCTCTGCCTGACGAAAATGTCCCTGAGCATAGAGGAATGCACCGTAGTTGTTGAGCATTCGCGTCTCGGTCGGACGCTGCTGCAAGGCCTTGGTGAAGTGCCGATCAGCCAGCTCCGGCTCGCCCTCGGCCTGATACACCAGCGCCAGGGCGGCATGGGCGTCAGCGTCGCCGGGGGCGATGGCCAGTGCCTTGGCCAGCGGCGCCTTGGCCTGCTGGTTCATTCCGCGTTGCACGTAGCCCAAGCCCAACTGCACGTAGGCGCGCCGAGCCTGTTCACGACCCTCGCGGCTGGCCAGCGGGTCGCTGGCGCCGCTCGACACGCAGCCGGCGAGCAGCAATAGCGTGAAGATCGACAGCGCCGAGCGCAGGGTCATCAAGGGAGGTCTCGTCAGAGGCGCACGGCGCTGTCTTGCAACTCGGCATCGGCAGCGATCTGGCGCACGGCGATGTAGCGTTCGCTACGCCGGGTACGGTCCATGACCTGCCCGACCAACTGGCCGCATGCCGCATCGATGTCTTCACCACGAGTGGTACGGGTGGTGACGTTGTAGCCAGCGTGGTGCAGCAAGTCCTGGAAACGACGAATGGCGTTGTTGCTGGGACGCTCGTAACCCGAATGCGGGAACGGGTTAAACGGGATCAGGTTGATCTTGCACGGCACATCGCGTAGCAGCTCGATCATTTCGGCGGCGTGTTGCGGCTGATCGTTGACGTCCTTGAGCAAGGTGTACTCGATGGTCAGCACGCGCTTGCCACCGAGTGTGGACATGTAGCCCATGCACGACTCGAGGAGCATCTTGAGCGGGTACTTCTTGTTGATCGGCACCAACTGATTGCGCAGCGCGTCGTTCGGCGCGTGCAGCGAAAGGGCCAGGGACACGTCGATGTGCTTGGCCAGCTCGTCGATCATCGGCACCACGCCCGAGGTCGACAACGTGACCCGGCGCTTGGAAATGCCATAGCCCAGATCGTCCATCATGATCTTCATGGCGGCGATGACATTATCGAAATTGAGCAACGGCTCGCCCATGCCCATCATCACCACGTTGGTGATGGCGCGGTCGATCTTGGCGGGCACGGTGCCGAAGGATTTGTTCGCAAGCCACACCTGGCCGATCACTTCGGCGGCGGTGAGGTTGCTGTTGAAGCCTTGCTTGCCGGTTGAGCAGAAACTGCAGTCCAGGGCGCAGCCGGCTTGCGACGACACGCACAGGGTGCCGCGATCGTCGGTAGGAATGTAGACGGTTTCGACGCAGCTGCCGGAGGCAACGCGGATCACCCATTTGCGGGTGCCGTCGGCGGAAATGTCCTCACTGACCACTTCCGGAGCCCGAATCTCGGCAACGGCCTCGAGCTTCTCGCGCAAGACCTTGCCGACATTGGTCATGGCGGCGAAATCATCGACGCCAAAATGGTGAATCCATTTCATCACCTGACCGGCACGGAAACGCTTTTCCCCGATCGAGTCGAAGAACTGTTCCATTTCCGGCTGAGTCAGCCCCAACAGGTTGATTTTGCCAGTAGATGTCGTCATGGATTCACCCTCACCCGTAAGCTTTCGCTTAGCGAGTGGTTACCTCGGTAGCAGCGAAGAAGTAAGCGATTTCGCGAGCAGCGGCTGCTTCGGAATCCGAACCGTGGACGGCGTTGGCGTCGATGGATTCGGCGAAGTCGGCGCGGATGGTGCCGGCAGCAGCTTCTTTAGGGTTGGTGGCGCCCATCAGTTCGCGGTTGCGAGCGATGGCGTTCTCGCCTTCCAGAACCTGAACGACGACCGGGCCGGAGGTCATGAAGGCAACCAGGTCACCGAAGAAACCGCGCTCTTTGTGCTCAGCGTAGAAGCCTTCGGCTTCGGCTTTGGACAGTTGCTTGATTTTCGAGGCAACGATGCGCAGACCGGCTTCTTCGAAGCGCGAAGTGATCTTGCCGATGACGTTCTTGGCAACGGCGTCAGGCTTGATGATCGAGAAAGTACGTTGAACAGCCATGGAAAACTCCAGAATATTGAGTGTTGCGAAAAATTAAACCCGCGAATTATACGCGGGTTCCAGGGGATTGCCTAACCTGCACGCGTCAGTCAGTCGGCTTCTTCGATCCACGCCGCCTGGATGGCCTCGAGGACCTTCTCGCCGCCGCGGGCCGGATCGTCGCTGAAACCGGGCAGCGCGATGACCCAGCGCTGCAGATCGACGAAATTCACGTAGCGAGGATCGACGTCAGGCTTGCTTTCTGCAAGCTCGATGGCGATATCAAGTACATCAACCCATTTCAGACTCATGACCTGATCCTCAATGCGGCGCTTCGGCAGCATGGTTGAGCGAATACTTGGGAATCTCGATGACCAGGTCCTCGTTACCCACCACTACCTGGCAGCCCAGACGCGATTGCGCCTCCAAGCCCCAGGCCTTGTCCAGCATGTCCTCTTCGAGCTCGTCGGCTTCGTCGAGCGAATCGAAGCCCTGGCGGACGATGCAGTGGCAGGTAGTACAGGCTTTTACACCGCCACAGGCGCTTTCCATCTCGATGTGATGGTCGTGGGCCAGCTCCAGGATATTGGTCCCTGTCGCAACCTCCACGGTCAGCCCCTCGGGGCAGAACTTCTCGTGCGGCAGGAATGTCACCAGCGGCATCGGTTACTCCTCGATCTCATTCAGGTTGCGCCCGGCCAGTGCGGCTTTGACCGTCGAATCAAGGCGACGGGCGGCAAATGCATCGGTCACCTGCGACAGACGCTTGGTCTGTTGCTCGATGGCAGGGCCATCGGTGCCGGCGAGCAAATCACGTAGTTCCTGCATCTGGAATTGGATGGCGTCACGCTCGTCGGCATCGAGCAGGCGCTCGCCATCGGCGTCCAGGGCGCCTTCGACCGCTTCGAGCAAGCGCTCGGCATCGACCTGATGCTCGCGCAACTGGCGGGCATTGCGGTCGGCGCCGGCGTGCTCGAAGGAATCCTTGAGCATGCGCGCCACCTCACCGTCGGTCAGGCCGTAGGATGGCTTGACCTGAATGCTGGCCTCGACACCCGAACCCAGCTCGCGGGCAGCGACGCTGAGCAGGCCGTCGGCATCGACCTGGAAGGTGACGCGAATTTTCGCAGCGCCGGCCACCATCGGCGGAATACCGCGCAATTCGAAGCGAGCAAGCGAACGGCAGTCGCTGATCAACTCGCGCTCACCCTGGAGCACGTGGATCATCATGGCCGACTGGCCGTCTTTGTAGGTGGTGAATTCCTGAGCACGTGCCACGGGGATGGTGGTGTTGCGCGGAATCACCTTCTCCATCAGCCCGCCCATGGTTTCCAGGCCCAGCGACAGCGGAATGACGTCGAGCAGCAGCAGCTCGCCACCGTCACGGCGGTTACCGGCCAGGGTATCGGCCTGAATCGCCGCGCCAATGGCCACAACCTGGTCGGGGTCGATCGAGGTCAAAGGCTCACGCCCGAACAGCTCGCCAACCGCCTCGCGCACGCGCGGCACGCGGGTCGAACCGCCGACCATGACCACGGCAACCACTTCCTCGACCTCGACGCCACTGTCGCGCAGGGCGCGGCGGCACGATTTGAGGCTACGGGCGACCATCGGCTCGATCAGCGCCTCGAAGCTACTACGGCTCAGCTCACCCGACCACTGGCCGTGGCTGAGCGACACGCTGTCTTGCTCGGTCAGGGCTTCCTTGGCGGTGCGCGCGGTCTGCAACAGCAGGCGCTGGGTAGCCGGATCGAGGTCCGACGACAGGCCCGCCTGTTCGATGATCCAGCCGGCGATGGCGTGATCGAAGTCGTCGCCGCCCAGGGCCGTGTCGCCACCGGTGGCCAGCACCTCGAAGACCCCGGCGCTCAGGCGCAGGATGGAAATATCGAAGGTGCCGCCACCCAGGTCATAGATGGCCACCAGGCCTTCGGCATTCTGGTCGAGGCCATAGGCCACGGCCGCTGCGGTCGGCTCGTTGAGCAGGCGCAAAACGTTGAGCCCGGCGAAGCGCGCGGCGTCCTTGGTGGCCTGGCGCTGGGCATCGTCGAAGTAGGCCGGGACGGTGATGACCGCGCCCACCAGTTCGCCACCCAGGGTCTGCTCGGCGCGCAGGCGCAACGCCTTGAGAATGTCCGCCGACACCTGCACCGGGCTCTTGGGCCCCTGCACGGTGTCGATGAACGGCATGTGCGATTCACCCTCGACGAAGCGATAGGGCAGCTGTTCGCCCAGTTGCTTGACGTCACTCAGGCCGCGGCCCATCAGGCGCTTGACCGAGAGGATACTGTTGAACGGGTCGCTCGGCGCCGCGTCTCGGGCCGCCAGGCCGACTTCGGTATGGTCGGCCAGGTAACGCACGGCAGACGGCAGGATGAGCTTGCCCTCGGCATCGGGCAGGGGCTCGCTGCGACCACTGCGCACGGCAGCGACCAGCGAGTTGGTGGTGCCCAGGTCGATCCCCACCGCCAGGCGACGCTGGTGCGGCTGGGGGCTCTGACCGGGTTCGGCGATCTGCAATAGGGCCATGCTTATCTGAGTACCTTAGGCGTCATCACGGGTAACGCCGGGTTAATCGTCGAGGCGCTCTTCGAGTTGGCGCACTTCCTGGGCGAGCTTGTCGAGAAACTGCATGCGGCGCATCAGTCGCTCGGCCTGCTCGCGCTCGGCCGGGTCGTCCCAGCAACTGGCGAAGGTGTCGTCGAGGGTCTGCTGGGCAGCCTTGAGGCGACGCTTGAACTGCGCCACGCCATCCAGATCGGCCTCGTCCTGCAAGTCTTCGAGCTCTTCGCGCAACTGCATCTGCTGCAGAAGGAACTCGGGATCATGCACCGTCACTTCCTGCGGCACTTCCTGGCCACTGATGGCCAGCAGGTAGCGCGCACGCCGAGGCGGGCTGCGCAGGGTCTGGTAGGCCTCGTTGAGAGCCGCGGACTTTTCCAGGGCGACGCGCTGCTCACGCTCGGAAGCGTCGGCGAAGCGGTCGGGATGAACCTCGCGGGCCAGTTCGCGGTAGCGAACGGCCAGCTTGTCGAGGTCCAGACGGAAGGCGGGCTGCAGGTCGAACAGCGCGTAATGGCAAGGAGTACCCACGTCAGGCCTCAGACATTGAAGCTTTCGCCGCAGCCACATTCACCGCGCACGTTGGGGTTGTTGAACTTGAAGCCTTCGTTCAACCCTTCCTTGACGAAGTCGAGCTCGGTACCATCGAGGTAGACCAGGCTTTTCGGGTCGATGATGACCTTTACGCCATGGTTCTCGAAGACCTGGTCTTCCCCTGCCAACTCGTCGACGAACTCCAGCACATAGGCCAGACCCGAGCAGCCAGTGGTGCGCACGCCGAGGCGAATGCCCTCACCCTTGCCGCGCCCGTCGAGGGAGCGGCGGATATGGTTGGCGGCGGCTTCTGTCATGCTGATAGCCATCGGAACTCCTTACCTCTCATCGAATGCCTGGCGACAGGCGCTCAGATCAAGCCTTTCTTCTGCTTGTAGTCGCGTACGGCTGCCTTGATGGCATCCTCGGCGAGTACCGAGCAGTGAATCTTGACCGGTGGCAACGCCAGCTCTTCAGCGAGCTGGGTGTTCTTGATGGTCTCGGCCTCGTCGAGGGTCTTGCCTTTCATCCACTCGGTAGCCAGGGAGCTCGAGGCGATGGCCGAGCCGCAGCCGTAGGTCTTGAACTTGGCGTCTTCGATGACGCCCTGCTCGTTGACCTTGATCTGCAGGCGCATGACGTCGCCACACGCAGGAGCGCCGACCATGCCGGTGCCGACATCCGGGTCCTCGGCATTCATCTTGCCGACGTTACGCGGGTTTTCGTAGTGGTCGATGACCTTTTCGCTGTATGCCATGGTGCAATTCCTTCCTCGTCAGGGAGCCGCTCTTACTGGCGACTGCTTAGTGGGCGGCCCACTCGATCTTGGAGATGTCGACGCCGTCCTTGTACATGTCCCACAGGGGCGACAGTTCGCGCAGTTTGTTCACCGCCTCGCAGACTTTCTGCGCGGCGTGGTCGATTTCTTCCTCGCGGGTGAAGCGGCCGAAGGAGAAGCGGATCGAGCTGTGTGCCAGTTCGTCGTTGCGGCCCAGTGCGCGCAGCACGTAGGACGGCTCCAGCGACGCTGAGGTGCACGCCGAACCCGAGGAAACCGCGATATCCTTGAGGGACATCAGCAGCGATTCGCCTTCGACGTAGTTGAAGCTCAGGTTCAGGTTGTGCGGTACGCGCTGGGTCTGGCTGCCGTTGATGTAGAGCTCTTCAAGGTCGGAAACCTGCTTGAAGAAGCGGTCGCTCAACGCCTTGACGCGCACGTTTTCCTCGGCCATTTCCTGCTTGGCGATGGCGAACGCTTCGCCCATGCCGACGATCTGGTGGGTCGGCAGGGTGCCGGAACGCATGCCGCGCTCATGACCGCCACCGTGGACCATGGCCTCCAGGCGCACACGTGGCTTGCGGCTGACGTACAGCGCGCCAATACCCTTGGGGCCGTAGACCTTGTGCGCCGAGAACGACATCAGGTCGACTTTCATCTTCTGCAGGTCGATTTCGACCTTGCCGGCGGACTGCGCCGCATCGACGTGGAACAGCACGCCGCGAGCGCGGGTCAGTTCGCCGATGGCGGTGATGTCGTTGATTGAGCCGACTTCGTTGTTCACGTGCATCAGCGAGACCAGGATGGTGTCATCGCGCAGCACCGCCTCGACCATGGCTGGGGTGACGATGCCATCGGCACCGGGCTCGAGGTAGGTGACCTCGAAGCCTTCACGCTCGAGCTGACGCGCTGTGTCCAAGACGGCCTTGTGCTCGATCTTGGAGGTGATGATGTGTTTGCCCTTGGTCTGATAGAAGTGCGCGACGCCTTTGAGGGCGAGGTTGTCGGACTCGGTGGCACCGCTGGTCCAGACGATTTCGCGCGGATCGGCATTGATCAGCTCGGCGACCTGACGACGGGCGTTTTCCACCGCTTCCTCTGCGCGCCAGCCGAAGGCATGGGAGCGCGACGCCGGGTTCCCGAAGTTGCCGTCCATGGTCAGACAGTCAACCATTTTCTGGGCGACACGGGGATCGACCGGGGTGGTCGCGGAGTAATCGAGGTAGATCGGCAACTTCATTGGATATCTCCTATCAGGCGTTGGCGCCGCTCTGTCATTCGACGGCGGACGTCTCAATCTTGTCCATCTGCGCGGCGCGGCCTGCGACACGGCGCAGGTCCTGGCGATGGGCGACTTCTTGCACCTCGCGGCGCATGACGAGGTCGGCCAGGCTGATGCCGCTGAGGAATTCGTGGATCTGCTGGCTGAGGTCGCACCACAGGTGGTGGGTCAGGCAGGTGTCGCCGGAGTGGCAATCGCCAAGGCCTTGGCAACGGGTGGCGTCGACCGACTCGTTGACCGCGTCGATGACCTGGGCCACTTCAATGGTTTCCATACCGCGGGACAGCTGATATCCGCCACCAGGACCACGCACGCTGGAAACCAGGCTGCTGCGCCGAAGCTTGGCGAACAACTGTTCCAGGTAAGAAAGGGAGATCCCCTGGCGCTCGGAAATATCGGCCAGGGACACAGGCCCGTGCTGCGCGTGCAACGCCAGGTCGAGCATGGCGGTTACGGCGTATCGGCCTTTGGTAGTCAGTCGCATGGCTATGGGTACCACGGGAGTTACGGAATGGGCGCCAGTATGCAATTCCCGAGCATTTAAGTCAACTATAAGACCTACTGCTTTGGTCGGGTTTACCCACGGAAGTGGTCGCGAGTGTAGCAGACCCTGACGGGCCTGCACACGCCAGGGTGCCAGCATGGCGAAATCAGTGCGCCTGGGCGTCGCTGCGGGCGGCGTCTTTCTCGTCGACGAAGTCTTCTTCAGGCAGCGCCGGTAGCTCTTTGGCGCGGTAGTCGCTGCCCAGTTGAGTCAGCGCTCCGCACATGCCTTCGAGCCGCTCATCGACCGCCTGCAGGTGATCGAGCATCTGGCCGATGGCCCTCGCCACCGGGTCGGGCATGTCGCCACTGACGCCGTAGGCATCGAAACCGATCTTCTCGGCCATGGCCTTGCGCCGCGCCTCGAGCTCGGCGCCCTCCTCGCTCTTGACGATGATGCGCCCGGGAATGCCCACCGCCGTGGCCCCGGCAGGCACGGCCTTGGTCACCACCGCATTGGAGCCGATCTTCGCGCCGGCACCGACGGTGAACGGGCCCAGCACCTTGGCCCCGGCACCGACCACCACGCCGTCTTCCAGGGTCGGGTGGCGCTTGCCCTTGTTCCAGCTGGTTCCGCCCAGGGTCACACCTTGATAGAGGGTCACGTCGTCGCCGATCTCGGCGGTTTCACCGATGACGATGCCCATGCCGTGGTCGATGAAGAATCGCCGGCCGATGGTGGCGCCGGGATGAATCTCGATACCTGTGAGCCAGCGACCGAAATTCGACACCACCCGCGCCAGCCACTTGAAGTCACGCCGCCACAGCGCATGGCCCAGGCGATGCAGCCAGATCGCGTGCATGCCGGGGTAGCAAGTCAGCACCTCGAAGGTAGTGCGCGCCGCCGGGTCGCGGTGGAATACGCTCTGGATATCTTCACGCAGCCGCTCGAACATCTGATTTCAGTCCTTCCGTTTATGCGGCTCGCCCCGGGCGACCTTCTGGGTCTCGGTGAGAATGCCGCGCAAAATACTCATTTCCGAATGGTTCACCGCGCTGCGCCCGTACAGTCGACGCAGACGCGCCATCAGGTGCTTGGGCTTGGCTGGGTCGAGGAAGCCGATCTGTACCAGGGTCTGCTCCAGATGGTCGTAGAAACGCTCCATCTCATCCATGGTCGCCAGCGGCTCGCTGGCCTCCCCCACTTCGACCCGAGCGCCATCCTGCACAGCCAGCCAGGCGCTGCGCGCCTCGTAGGCCAGCACTTGCACGGCGGCAGCCAGATTCAGCGAACTGAAGTCGGGGTTGGAGGGAATGTGCACGTGGAAGTGACATCGCTGCAGTTCGTCGTTGGTCAGCCCGGCATGCTCGCGGCCGAACACCAGGGCGATCTGCTCGCCGCCGCGGGCATGCTCGACCGCCTTCACGCCGCACTCGCGGGGGTCGAGCATGGGCCAGGGCAGGCTGCGGTCGCGGGCACTGGTGCCCAGCACCAAGGTGCAGCCGACCAGCGCCGCTTCGAGGCTATCGACCACTTCTGCGCCGGCCAGCAGGTCATCGGCACCCGAAGCGCGGGCGCTGGCCTGCTCGGACGGGAAGTCCCTGGGCTGCACCAGCACCAGGCGCGACAAGCCCATGTTTTTCATGGCACGTGCAGCGCCGCCAATGTTGCCGGGGTGGCTGGTGTTGACCAGAACAACACGAATATTCTGCAGCAAGGCGATGGGCTCATGTGGCGGGATCGAGGGGCCGCAATCTTACAGAAGCCACTCGACCAACGCCAAGCACGCGCATGTGACGCTTTTGCCCGCGCGAATTTCTGCTAGAATGGCCGGCTTTATTCTTTAACATTCCAGGTGAAACGCCCATGCAGCCTATGCTGAATATCGCGCTGCGCGCTGCGCGCAGCGCCAGTGAACTGATCTTCCGCTCCATCGAACGCCTGGACAGCCTCAAGGTCGACGAAAAGGGTGCGAAAGACTACGTCTCCGAGGTTGACCGCGCCGCTGAAGAGACCATCGTCAAAGCCCTGCGCAAGGCCTACCCGAACCACTCCATCCTCGGCGAGGAAACCGGCCTGCATGCCGGCAGTGGTGAAGAAGGCAAAGATTACCTGTGGATCATCGACCCGCTCGATGGCACCACCAACTTCCTGCGCGGTATTCCGCATTTCGCCGTGAGCATCGCCTGCAAATACCGCGGCCGCCTCGAGCACGCGGTCATCGTCGACCCGGTTCGCCAGGAAGAATTCACCGCCAGTCGCGGTCGCGGCGCCCAGGTCAACGGCCGCCGCCTGCGGGTCAGCTCGCGCAGCAGCCTCGATGGCGCCCTGCTCGGCACCGGCTTCCCGTTCCGTGACGACCAGATGAGCGATCTGGACAGCTACCTGGGCATGTTCCGCGCCCTCACCGGCCAGACCGCCGGCATCCGCCGCGCCGGTGCTGCCAGCCTCGATCTGGCCTACGTTGCCGCCGGCCGTTTCGACGGCTTCTGGGAAGCAGGCCTGTCGGAATGGGACATGGCCGCTGGCGTACTGCTGATCCAAGAGGCCGGTGGCCTGGTCAGCGACTTCAACGGCGGTCACGACTTCCTCGACAAAGGCCACATCGTTGCCGGCAACATCAAGTGCTTCAAGGCGATCCTCACCGCCATCCAGCCGCACTTGCCGGAACACCTGAAGCGCTGATTGGCGTTTCTTCCAGGCATAAAAAAAGCACCGTTCAGGTGCTTTTTTTTATGCCTTGGATTCAGTGAATCACTGACCCGGCTGGCTCTGACTCAGAATCAGCTTGCCGTTCTTGTCCAACGGTATGCTCGAACCTGGATCGCGATCCATCTTCACCTGACCGGCCTGGTCACCGATGGTGTACTTGACGTTGTAACCCACCACCTTGTCGCTGATGTCGTTGACCGTGTTGCAGCGGGTTTGCGTGGTGGTGTAGGTGTCACGCTGCTGCATGCCTTCCTGCACCTTGTTACCGGCGTAGCCGCCGCCGACTGCACCGGCCACGGTGGCGAGCTTCTTGCCGTTGCCGCCGCCGATCTGGTTGCCGAGCAGGCCGCCTGCCAGCGCACCGACCACGGTGCCGGCGATCTGATGCTGATCCTTGACCGGCGCCTGACGGGTCACGGTCACGTCCTTGCACACCTCACGGGGCGTTTTGATCTGCTGCTTGATCGGTTGCACGTCGGTCACCTGGGCGTACTGCGGGCCTTTGTTGACCAGGCTATACGTCGCCAGCGCCCCGCCGGCAGTCACTGCAACAGCACCCAGTACCGTCCCTACCAGCATTGATTTATTCACGTGAAATCTCCTGATCTATCCAGCGGGTCCGCGCCCGCGCTTGTCCCAGCCTTGGAGCAAAAAAAAAGGCGCGAGTTCAATACTCGCGCCTCTTGATTCGCCAAATGGCGTAGGAGATCTCTTACGGACGATCGTCCACACCTTCGGCTTTGACCGGGGGAATCAGGTCTTCGCTGCTCAGTTTCAGCCAGATCAACACCACGTTGGCGATATAGATCGACGAGTAAGTACCGGCCATGACACCGATGAACAGCGCCAGCGAGAAACCGAACAGGTTGTCACCGCCGAAGAACAGCAGCGCGGCGATGGCCAGCAAGGTCGACACCGAAGTGGCGATGGTGCGCAGCAGGGTCTGGGTGGTCGAGACGTTGATGTTCTCGATCAGCGAGGCCTTGCGCATGACCCGGAAGTTCTCACGCACCCGGTCGAACACCACGATGGTGTCGTTCAGCGAGTAGCCGATGATCGCCAGCACGGCGGCCAGCACGGTGAGGTCGAAGGTGATCTGGAAGAACGACAAGATACCCAGCGTGACCACGACGTCGTGCACCAGCGACACAATCGCGCCGACGGCGAACTTCCACTGGAAGCGGAAGGCCAGGTAGATGAGGATGCCGCCCAGCGCCAGCAGCATGCCGAGGCCGCCCTGGTCGCGCAGCTCTTCACCCACCTGCGGGCCGACGAACTCGACGCGCTTGACCGTCGCCGGGTTGTCGCCACCGGCCTTCTGCAGCGCCTCGGCAACCTTGTTGCCCAGTTGCGGGTCGTCGCCTGGCATGCGCACCAGCAGATCGGTGGTGGCGCCGAAGCTTTGCACCACGGCCTCGTGGAAGCCGGAACTGACCAGCTCGCCGCGCACCGCCTTGAGGTCGGCCGGACGCTCGTAGGTCAGCTCGATGAGCGTACCGCCGGTGAAGTCCAGACCGAAGTTCAGGCCCTTCTGCCACCAGCTGAACAGCGCCAGCACGGTGAGCAGTACGGTAATGGCGAACGCACTGTTGCGTACGCCCATGAAGTTGATGGTTTTCATGGTTATTCCCTCAAACCCACAGCTTCTTGATGTCACGCCCGCCGCAGGTCAGGTTGACCATTGCGCGGGTCACCATGACGGCGGTGAACATCGAGGTGAAAATCCCGAGGGACATGGTGACCGCGAAGCCTTTGACCGGCCCGGTGCCCATGGCGAACAGGATGCCGCCCACCAGCAGGCTGGTCAGGTTGGCGTCGATGATCGCGGTGTAGGCGCGGTTGAAGCCTTCGTGGATGGCGCGCTGCACCGACATGCCGTTTTTCAGCTCTTCGCGAATCCGCGAGAAGATCAGCACGTTGGCGTCGACCGCCATACCCATGGTCAACACGATACCGGCGATACCCGGCAAGGTCAGGGTGGCGCCGAGCAACGACATCAGCGCCAGCAGCAGCACCATGTTGCCCGCCAGGGCAATGGTGGCGATCACGCCGAAGCCACGGTAGATGGCGATGATGAACAGCGAGACGAACAGCATGCCCCACAGCGACGCATCGACACCCTTGGTGATGTTGTCGGCACCCAGGCTTGGGCCGATGGTGCGCTCTTCAGCGAAGTACATCGGTGCTGCCAGACCACCGGCACGCAGCAGCAGCGCCAGCTCGGACGATTCGCCCTGGCCATTGAGGCCGGTGATGCGGAACTGGCTACCCAGCGGCGACTGAATGGTCGCCAGGCTGATGATCTTCTTCTCTTCCTGGAAGCTCTGGACCGGCACTTCCTTCTCGACGCCATTGACCGTCTGCTTGACGTAGCGGGTGATCGGCTTCTGCTCGATGAAGATCACCGCCATGCTGCGACCGACGTTGCTGCGCGTTGCGCGGCTCATCAGTTCGCCACCATGGCCGTCGAGGCGGATGTTGACCTGCGGACGACCGTGTTCGTCGTAGCTGGCCTGGGCGTCGGTGACCTGGTCACCGGTGATGATCAGGCCGCGCTCGACCGGTGCCGAGCGGCCGCCTTCGCGGAACTCGAACACTTCGCTGGTGGCGCGCGATGCGCCTGGCTCGGCACCGAAGCGGAACTCGAGGTTGGCGGTCTTGCCGAGAATACGCTTGGCCTCGGCCGTGTCCTGCACGCCCGGCAGCTCGACCACGATGCGGTTGGCGCCCTGGCGCTGAACCAGCGGCTCGGCCACGCCCAGCTCGTTGACCCGGTTACGCACGGTGGTCAGGTTCTGGCGGATCGAGTATTCGCGGATCTCGGCGATCTTCGCCTGGGTCAGCGCCATGCGCAGCACGGCCTGGCCGTTGCGCTCGGTGGTGGTCAGGTCGAAGTCGTTGAAATTCTTGCGTACCAGGCTGCGGGCCTGTTCGCGGGTGGCGTCGTCGGCGAAGCCGAGCATGATGCCGCCGTTCTGTTGCGGCAGGCTGCGGTAGCGGATGCGCTCTTTACGCAGCAAGGTCTTCACCTCGCCCTCGTAGACTTTCATGCGCGCGCTCATGGCCTTGTCCATGTCCACTTCCAGCAGGAAGTGCACACCACCGGACAGGTCCAGGCCCAGCTTCATGGGGCTGGCGCCGATCTTGCGCAGCCACTGCGGGGTGGTCTGGGCCAGGTTCAGGGCCACGACATAGTCGTCGCCGAGGGCCTTGCGCACCACATCCTTGGCTGGCAACTGGTCTTCCTGATTGCTCAGACGCACCAGGCCACTGCCCTTCTCACCCAGGCTGGCGCCCTTGACGGCGATACCGGCATCGGTCAGCGCCTTGCTGACGCGATCCAGGTCGGCCTGATTGACCTGCAGCGCCGAGCTGGCACCGCTGATCTGCACGGCCGGATCATCCGGGTAGAGGTTGGGAGCGGAATAAATGAAACCGATCGCCAGTACCAGCAGGATCAGTGCGTATTTCCACAGAGGGTATTTGTTCAGCATCACGCCGCCCGTTCAAGACGCGGGGCGCGTTGCG
Organism: Pseudomonas cremoricolorata; assembly: GCF_000759535.1. Lineage (NCBI taxonomy): Bacteria > Pseudomonadati > Pseudomonadota > Gammaproteobacteria > Pseudomonadales > Pseudomonadaceae > Pseudomonas > Pseudomonas cremoricolorata. The sequence continues at coordinate 429,793 of NZ_CP009455.1, forward strand.
CGCCCCGACTGGAAAAATAAAACCGGTGCCTCAGATCGCTTTGAGCGTACCTTTTGGCAGGGTCGCCGCGATGGCACCCTTCTGGAACTTCAGTTCGACGGTGTCAGACACTTCCAGCACGACGAAGTCATCGGAAACTTTGACGATCTTGCCGGCGATACCGCCGTTGGTGACAACTTCGTCACCTTTCTGCAAGTTGCCCAGCAGGTTCTTCTGCTCTTTGGCGCGCTTGGCCTGTGGACGCCAGATCATCAGGTAGAAGATGACCAGGAAGCCGACCAGGAAGATCCATTCAAAACCGGCAGGGCCCGCGGCGGCAGGGGCTGCGGCGTCCGCGTAGGCGGCAGGAATCAGAAAGCTCATTTGACACTCCAGTTGCTAGCGTTATGCACAGGCGAAGCGTGTACATTCGGTGAGGAACACTCAGTCCAGCGGCGGCACAGGCAGCCCGCGTTTGGCATAGAAGGCGTCGACAAAGGCGGCCAATTTACCCTGTTGAATAGCCTCGCGCAAACCAGCCATCAGGCGCTGGTAATGGCGCAAGTTGTGAATGGTATTCAACATGCTGCTGAGCATTTCTCCGCACTTGTCCAGGTGATGCAGGTAGGCGCGCGAGAAGTTGCTGCAGGTGTAGCAATCACAGGTTGGATCGAGCGGCGATTCATCATGGCGATGGAACGCGTTACGGATCTTGATCACCCCGGTGTCGACGAACAGATGACCATTGCGCGCATTGCGCGTGGGCATCACGCAGTCGAACATGTCGACGCCGCGGCGCACACCCTCTACAAGATCCTCGGGCTTGCCTACCCCCATAAGGTAACGAGGTTTGTCAGCAGGCATCTGCCCTGGCAGGTAGTCCAGCACCTTGATCATTTCATGCTTGGGCTCGCCGACCGACAGCCCGCCAATGGCCAGGCCATCGAAGCCGATCTTGTCCAGGCCTTCGAGCGAGCGCATGCGCAGGTCTTCATGCATGCCGCCCTGGACGATGCCGAACAGCGCCGCCGAGTTGTCGCCGTGGGCATTTTTCGAGCGCTGCGCCCAGCGCAACGAGAGCTCCATGGAGGTGCGCGCCACATCATGCTCGGCCGGGTACGGCGTGCATTCGTCGAAGATCATCACGATGTCCGAACCCAGGTCGCGCTGCACCTGCATCGACTCTTCCGGGCCCATGAACACCTTGGAGCCGTCCACCGGCGAGGCGAAGGTCACGCCTTCTTCCTTGATCTTGCGCATGGCGCCCAGGCTGAACACCTGGAAGCCGCCGGAGTCGGTCAGAATCGGGCCTTTCCACTGCATGAAATCGTGCAGGCCGTTGTGCTTCCTGATCACCTCGGTGCCCGGGCGCAGCCACAGGTGGAAGGTGTTGCCGAGGATTATCTCTGCACCAATGGCTTCGATGTCCCGTGGCAGCATGCCCTTGACCGTGCCATAGGTGCCCACCGGCATGAAGGCCGGGGTCTCGACCGTGCCACGGGGGAAGGTCAGCCGACCGCGACGGGCCTTGCCGTCGGTGGCCAGCAGTTCGAACGACATTCGACAGGTGCGACTCATGCTTGATCCTCGGGGCCACGCGGCGCCGGATTGCGGGTGATGAACATGGCATCACCGTAACTGAAGAAGCGGTAGCCCTCGGCGACCGCCGCGGCGTAGGCGGCCATGGTCTGGGGATAACCGGCGAAGGCCGAGACCAGCATCAGAAGCGTGGACTCCGGCAGGTGGAAGTTGGTCACCAACGCATCGACCACATGGAACGGCCGACCGGGGTAGATGAAGATGTCAGTGTCACCGCTGAACGCCTTGAGCTGGCCATCGCGGGCCGCGCTTTCCAGCGAACGCACGCTGGTGGTGCCCACGGCGATGACCCGACCGCCCCGCGCACGGCAGGCCGCCACGGCATCCACCACGTCCTGGCTGACTTCCAGCCATTCCTTGTGCATGTGGTGGTCTTCGATATTGTCGACCCGCACCGGCTGGAAGGTGCCGGCACCGACATGCAAGGTGACGAAGGCCTGCTCGACGCCCTTGGCGGCAATCTGCGCCAGCAGGTGCTGATCGAAGTGCAGCCCGGCAGTGGGCGCGGCCACCGCACCGGCGCGCTCGGCGTAGACCGTCTGGTAGCGTTCGCGGTCGGCGCCTTCGTCGGGGCGGTCTATATAAGGCGGCAACGGCATGTGCCCGACCCGCTCGAGCAATGGCAGCACTTCTTCGCTGAAGCGCAGCTCGAACAGCGTATCGTGGCGGGCGACCATCTCGGCCTCGCCGCCGCCGTCGATGAGCAACTGCGTACCCACCTTCGGCGCCTTGCTGGCACGCACATGGGCCAGCACGCGGTGGCTGTCGAGCACACGCTCGACCAGCACTTCCAGCTTGCCACCGGACGCCTTCTGGCCGAACAACCGCGCCGGAATCACCCGGGTGTTGTTGAACACCATCAGGTCACCTGGACGCAGGTATTCCAGCAGGTCCGTGAACTGCCGGTGCGCCAGCGCCCCGCTCGGCCCATCGAGGACCAGCAGACGGCTGCCATGGCGCTCGGCCAGCGGATGGCGAGCGATCAGGGAATCAGGGAGTTCGAAAGAGAAATCGGCGACGCGCATGATGGTGTTCGGTTCGACAAAGCCGGGAAGTTTAGCCCAACCGGTAAAAATTGACCATGAAAGCCGATTGACCGACCGACGGCGCCTCTCTATACTGCGCGCCGACAAGCCCTGATGGCGGAATTGGTAGACGCGGCGGATTCAAAATCCGTTTTCGAAAGGAGTGGGAGTTCGAGTCTCCCTCGGGGCACCATCATCAAGTTCCAAGCGGTCTCTACCAGACCCGGAACGCCAAAGAAACCGGCCATTGAGCCGGTTTTTTTGTGTCTGGCGTTTAGAGGGAACCGGCGCCGGTCAGGTGCTTGGGGCTGCTTCGCCGCCCATCGCGGCCTTTTCGCTGTCCGCAATTCACCCTCCCCACACCACCGCACAACCTGCCAGCCTGCGCCGTTCTGAAAACGCCTACCACCTAGCAGAATCTATCTGCGGGATGCGCAAAATCCATAGCTAATAGCCACATGCCACTAGTACACTCTGCGACGTTTGGGTTAGTCCCAAAGTAGAACGCGGCTGATAGGTTTTGGCCGGCTCGTCCACCCCTCCTCGCGACGTCCACCATGAAAACGACTGTGCCCTGCCTCGCAGCAATGATGCTGTTGAGTGGGTGCAATGGAATGCCCACCAGTTCTTTCGCTACAAACCCTCTCCATGACCAGGCGTTCGTCGTCCATTCGGGCGCGCCGCTGCCGATGCTGCTGATGGCAACGGCCATTCAGTGGAATGAGGACTACGCCGTCACCGCCAAGCACACGCCGTTCCTTCAGGGTGTGGTGCATGAGGGGCTGGGTGATGTGGTGTTTTTCCGGCACAAGGCCAGCAGCGTGCCGCAGTGGCGCCAGTTCGTGCCGGGCGAGGCGGTGACTGCGGTCGGTTTCAATGGTCTGTCGATGCCGGTCGAGGGTCGTGGGCATGCCAGCGGTGCGCTGGTGCGCCTGAAGGGCACCGGCGGCGGGGTGTTCTATTCGGTGCATGACGGCCCGCTGGTCAAGGGCATGTCGGGCGGGCCGCTGTTCGCCGATGACGGCAAGGTGCTGGGCATCAACGTTGCGTTCATCGCCAAGGATGAGATCGACGGTGAGCGCCGCCCGGATCTGGCTGACGCGCAGCGGGTCAGCGTGTTCATGCCCTACAACGAGATCGAGCGCGAGTGGCGCCGTTACCAGTACAAGCTGGCGCACGGCGGCGCCGAGCCGAAACGCCCGGCGGCTATCGGCCTGGTGGCGAAGGCCGCCGCGCAATAGCGCGGCCTGGCCGCACGCGACAATGGGACGCGCGAACCTTGCTCGGGTCGCGACGTCCGATGACTCATGTCAATGAACATGAGCACGCATTTTGAAAGAAGCCATTGCCCGTAAATATCGCCTGGTGGTGAAGACCTTCGGCTACATCGGCTGGTCACTGTTCTGGCTGTTGATCTGGGACGTCGTGGTGACCATCGACTTCATGCTGTTCCTCAACAGCAAGTTCAACCTGCCGTTGATTCCGCTAACCCTGCTCGGCTCGGCGCTGGTGGTGCTGGTCAGCTTTCGCAACAGCAGCGCTTACAACCGCTGGTGGGAAGCGCGCACGCTGTGGGGGGCCATGGTCAACAGCTCGCGCAGCTTCGCCCGCCAGGTGTTGACACTGGTCGACGATGGCGACGAGGGCCTCAACCCGGTGAAGGCGACGCTGCTGCGCCGTCAGGTGGCCTACGTCAATTGCCTGGCTGCGCACCTGAAAGGTGAGCCGTGCCCGCCGGAATTGATGGCGTTCATCCCGCAAGGGGAGTTCGAGCGGCGCAACGGCTCGAACAACTTCGCCAACGACATTCTTGCCGGCTCCGCCGCGCTGCTGGCCCGCGAATACAAGGCCGGGCGGCTCGACAGCATTCGCCTGGCCCGGCTGGAATCGACCCTGGTGGATATTTCCAACGCCCAAGGCGGCATGGAGCGCATCGCCAATACGCCCCTGCCCTTCCCCTACGTGTATTTCCCGCGGCTGTTCATCAGCCTGTTCTGCCTGATCGTGCCGGTCGGCATCGTCGAATCGCTTGGCTGGTTCACCCCGCTGGCCTCCACCGTGGTCGGCTTCATGCTGCTGGCGATCGAGCGAATCGGCACCGACCTGCAGAGCCCGTTCAAGGTCAGCGAACACCAGATCAAGATGGACGCGATCTGCGAGACCATCGAGCGCAACCTGGAATCGATGCAGCGCGAGGCGCAGTGCGAAAGCCAAGGTGACGAAGTACTGATCGAAACGACCCGCAGTTAACCTTCAGGGTTAAGCATGCGCTCCAATTCATGGGCGCGGCTCTCGGTCATGTCCTTGATGCACATGGCACCGTCCAGTTGCGAGAGGGTGCCGTCATTCAAACGCCCCCAGAACGTGCAGTTGCTGTCGCGGTAGGCGATCCAGTTGCGCTGCACTTCGCGCAGAGCCTTCTGTTTCGGCGCTGCAAGTTTGCCCATCAATTGCTTGTAAGCCTGATTCAGGCGCGTGTCCTGGCGAGTGCTTTCGCTCTGGATGCAGGTGCTCATGAGCGAGGTGCTGGAGGCTTTGTCCATGCATTGGGTGTAGGCCTTGGAGCCTTCGGCGGCGTGTGCATTTGAAAGCATCAGAGCCGCGGCGATGGCGCTGGTCACAAGGGGGAGCTTGAGCATGAGTGGGTCGTCCATTGGTTGTGCGCAAAATGTGCAGGAATTACGCCTGACAGCTCTGCCAGTCGAGCGCTATCCGAGTATCCAAGACAGTCTGTCAGATACGCCCGGCAGAGACAGACATGACTGATCGCTTGACTCTGCAAGCCCCGGGCAGTTCCGGCAAATGCAACAACGCAGTGCACACGCCCTACCGCTACAACACTTGCCCCTGCTCGGCCGGCATCAACACCGCCCCCGGCTCGAAGCGCAGCGCCGGCGTCTGCAACCCGGCATACACCACCGCCAACAGCGCCACGATCATCGCGCCATCCCACCAGCGCCAGCCCGGCACATCCAAGGCACTGCGCGCCTTCCAGCAATGCCAGGCCTGGCCTGCGCAGAACGCCAGCAGCGCCAGCGCCCACAGATAAAAGCCCAGTCCCAGTGCAGTGACGTCATGGAAGGCATAGCTGACGTTATCCGGCAGCCGCTCGATGGCAAAGCTGCCCAGCGCCATATACAGCGCGCCAACACCCGCCAACAGCGCCAGGCGCCGGAAGCGTCGATGCGCCAGAACAGCCAGGGCGAACAAAGGATTGGCGAACCACTGGAACAGCCCGAAGGGCATGCCCCATGGCCCGTAGATGAGCATCTGCAACGCAGACAACTGATAGCCGCCGCTCATGTGTGCGCCGGCGAAGAACAGGCTGGCGAGGTACAGCAGCAGGCTCAGGGAGAGGTAGTAGGCAGGCAAGAACACGACCGCAGGCAATTGAAACGGGGCCCGACCATAACCCGGCAACGAATAGCGCTCAACCGCACTCAGGCCACCGGCGGTTCCAGCAGCAGACCATACAGCCCTGAGTCGGACAGTTCACCGGCGATACACCAGCGTGCACGCAAGGCGCCTTCGAGCACGAAACCCTGACGCTCCAAGGTGCGCGCCGAACCGTCGTTACGCGGGTCGATTTCCGCCTCCAGGCGGCGCAGGTGCAGGGTGTGGGCCAGGTAGTCGATAAAGCAAGTCAGCGCTTCATCCATGTAGCCGCGCCCTTGCACGGCGCTGCTCAGGCAGTAGCCGATTTCGCCGCGGCGAGAGGCCGGCTCGAGGTTGAACAGCTGGACCATGCCGATCAGCTCGGTGTTGTCACGGCGGTACATGCCCAGCTTGAGCTGACGCCCTTCGACATAAGCCTCACGGTCAGCCGCCAGGGCGCTCTCGGCCTCGGCCACGTCCTGCCACGGCGCGTGATGCCAGTAACGCATCACCTGCGGGTCGGCCATGATCGTCAGCCAGGTCGGTGCATCGGCATGACGCATGGGCCGCAGGAGCAGGCGCGGGCTGTGCAGGCACAGATCGCTGGGGAAGCTGTAAGGCTGGGGCACGCGCACTCTCCGTTACCGTGACATGACGCTCCAGTGTCATCCGAGAAGTGTGCGCGAGCGGATCAGGCCTTGGTCGTATGGACATCTGCGACAACCGCCACGACAGCCTCTATCACGCCACCTGTGCGCCGTCGTCGTTATCGTCCGGCCAATGCGGTTCGTTGGCCTCCAGCGGTGGCAGGCCATAGGCCGCACGCGCTGCATCGCAACTGGGGTTGTGCACACCATCGACCCACGAGGCCTCGAACTCGCGGCAGGGGCTGGAGCGGTTGGCGTAGATGCTGCAACCGACCCTCTTGCCGATCTCGCCATCCAGGCTGATGCAACGGGTGGGCTTGGCATCGGTGCCGATCATGGCCACACGGGTGGGGTTGATCTGTACCACCAGATCATCGGGCACCAAACCGCCGGCAGACTGGCATTCGCCCCAGAAGAAAGACACACGAAAAAACCCGCAGCAGGCGCCGCAGTCAAGGCAAGGGTTGTATTCGGACATGATGCCCACGGAGGGAGAGTTGAGGGGAGCGGGTCTTGCCCGCGCGCTCTTTTTAATCCAAGGCCGTGCGGCTGAGAAGAGGGGCGATGAAAAATAAATCGCCGTCGATCCGACAGTATGAGGAGGCCGCCTGGCGACCTCCTCGACCGGGCTATTTGTGGCTCAGGCCGTCGGCGCGGAACATCTGCCGGATGCCGCGAATGGCCTGGCGGATACGGTCCTGGTTCTCGATCAGGGCAAAACGTACATGGTCGTCGCCATAGTCACCGAAGCCGATACCCGGCGACACGCAGACTTTGGCTTCGGCCAGCAATTTCTTGGCGAACTCCAGCGAGCCCAGGTGGGCATACGCCTCGGGAATCTTCGCCCAGACATACATAGAGGCCTTGGGGTTCTCGACCATCCAACCCAGCTCGTGCAGCCCCTTGACCAACAGGTTGCGCCGCTGCCGGTACTGCTCGGCGATATCGCGCACGCACTGCTGATCGCCCTCCAGCGCGGCGATGGCGGCCACTTGCAGCGGTGTGAAGGTGCCGTAGTCGTGGTAGCTCTTGATCCGCGCCAGGGCGCCGACCAGCTCCGGGTTGCCGACCATGAAGCCGATGCGCCAGCCGGCCATGTTGTAGCTCTTGGACAAGGTGAAGAACTCCACGGCGATGTCCTTGGCCCCCGGCACCTGCATGATCGACGGTGCCTTCCAGCCGTCGTAGACGATATCGGCGTAGGCCAGGTCGTGAATCACCAGCACGTTGTACTGCTTGGCCAGCGCCACCACGCGCTCGAAGAAGTCCAGTTCGACGCACTGCGCGGTCGGGTTGGAGGGAAAGCCCAGAATCATCATCTTCGGCTTGGGAATCGACTCGCGGATCGCCCGCTCCAGCTCATTGAAAAAATCCACCCCCGGCACCAGCGGCACCGAGCGCACCTGCGCACCGGCGATCACTGCGCCGTAGATATGAATGGGGTAGCTGGGGTTAGGCACCAGCACGGTGTCACCCTGATCGAGGGTGGCGAGCATCAGGTGCGCCAGGCCTTCCTTGGAACCGATGGTGACGATGGCTTCGCTTTCCGGGTCGATATCGACCTCGTAGCGCTGCTTGTACCAGTTGGAGATGGCCCGGCGCAGACGCGGGATACCGCGGGAGGTGGAGTAGCCATGGGTGTCGTCACGCTGGGCGACCTGCACCAGTTTCTCGACGATGTGCGGCGGCGTGGCGCCGTCAGGGTTGCCCATGCTCAGGTCGATGATGTCCTCGCCACGGCGGCGGGCGGCCATCTTCAGTTCGGCGGTGATGTTGAACACGTAGGGCGGGAGGCGATCGATGCGCGAAAAGCGGCGTGGCGTGACGGAGTCGGCCATGGGGTGTTTCCTCGAAGTACGTAAGCGCCCGGAACCGTCCGAGCGACGCTGGCCACTGCGGCGGCCATGACGAAACATACTGCCGTAAACCGACTCTTGTAAACGAATATTTCCTGTTTAGCGGATGATTTTCAGATGCTTTGCATGAAATATGGCGCATAGGCTTTGCGCCGCCCAATAAAAAACCCCGACGCAAGCGTCGGGGTTTTCAGTGCAGCAACTGCCGGGCTATCAGCGTGCGTAGGTCATCAGCACGTCGGCGGCGGTCTGGCTGTCCACCGACATCATCAGGCTCAGGGCCGTGACGGTGAGGATGGAGAAACCAAAGACCTTGCGCGCCCACTTGCTGTCGTCCTCGGCCTTGTAGCCGCCCCAGGCCATGTACAACCAGTACAGGCCCATGGCCGCGGCGACCACCAGGTAACCCAGGCCGGCGTAACCGCCCAGGGTCAGCATCAAGGTGGCCAGCACGAACGCCAGCACGTACAGCACGATCTGCTTCTTCGCTGCCAGAACACCGCGCGCCACCGGCAGAACCGGGATGTTGGCCGCGCTGTAGTCCTTGAAGCGGAAGATGGCGATGGCGAAGCTGTGCGGCATCTGCCACAGGCTGAACATCACCAGCAGCGTGAAGGCTGCCAGGTCGAAGCTGTTGCTCACGGCGCAGTAGCCGATCACCGGAGGCATGGCACCGGACAGGCTGCCGACCAAGGTGCCGTGCACCGACTTACGCTTGAGCCAGAGGCTGTAGAAGCCCACATACACCACGAAACCGATCAGTGCGCAGTACGCCGCCAGCGGGTTGGCCTGGACGTACAGCAGGCTGAAGCCGGCCACCCCGAGCAGGGTGGCGTAGAGCAGCGCCACGGGCAGGGACATGGCGCCCTGAACCATGGCGCGATTCTTCGTGCGCTCCATTTTCTGATCGATGTCACGGTCGATGCAGTTGTTGAATGCACAGCCGGAAGCGACCACCAGGGACGTGCCGACGATCACCGCCAGCAGCAGTGCGAAGTCCACGTGGCCCTTGGCAGCCAGGAAGAAACCACCTGCCACGGAAATCACGTTGCCGAAGATGATGCCCGGCTTGGTGATCTGGATGAAGTGCTTCACGGACATGCAGACTTACCTCACTTGGCCATCATTTCGATGTGGATGCTGAACATGATCCACAGCGACAGGCCGACCAACAGTGCAATCACCATGACGGTGAAGAGGAACGTCGAAACGTTGTTGCGTTGCTGCTTGGAGCGGTCCATGTGCAGGAAGTACACCAGGTGTACCACTACCTGGATCACTGCCATGGCGACGATCACCAGAACCGTGAGGTTCTTCGGCAGCATGGGCGACATGGCCAGGGCGAACGGGATCGCGGTCAGGATGATCGACAGTACGAAGCCGATCATGTACGACTTCACGCTACCGTGGCTGTCGTCGTGATGCGTGTCGTGTGCATTGGCCATTACAGAACCCCCAGCAGATAAACGACGGTGAATACGCAGATCCAGACCACGTCGAGGAAGTGCCAGAACAGGCTCAGGCAGCTCATGCGGGTCTTGGCGGTCGGCGTGATGCCGTGCTTGTTGATCTGGAACATCATGATCGCCATCCAGATCAGGCCGGCGGTCACGTGCAGGCCGTGGGTACCGACCAGCGCGAAGAACGCCGACAGGAAGCCACTGCGCTGCGGGCCGTAACCCTCGCCGATCAGGTGATGGAATTCATAGATTTCCATCGCGATGAAGCCCGCACCGAACAGGAAGGTCACTGCCAACCAGCCCAGTACGCCTGCCTTGTTACCGGCGAACATCTTCAGCATGGCGAAGCCGAAGGTGATCGAGGACAGCAGCAGGAACGCGGTTTCTACCAGCACGAAGTCGAGCTGGAAGATGTCATGACCCGACGGGCCGCCGGCAAAACTGCCGGACAGCACCGCGTAGGTGGCGAAGAGCGACGCAAACAGGATGCAGTCGGTCATCAGGTACAGCCAGAAACCGAGTACGGTCATCTGGCCCGAGTCGTGGTGGTGATCGTCGTGCCCATGGTCGTGGCCATGAGCGTCACCGTGGATTACTTGACTGGACATTGATTACACCCGTTCAAACGTTTCGACACGTGCGCCATTGGTAGGCACACCGGCGAGCTGCAGAGCCCGATGGCGTTCACCTTCGATACGCGCCACTTCTTCAGCCGGAACCATGTAGCCCTGATCGTCACGCGCAGCGTGGCGAACGAAGACGGCGATGGTCGCAACCAGGCTCAGACCTACCAGCCACCAGATGTGCCAGATGAAGGCGAAGCCGAAGACGGTCAGCAGCAGGCCCATGAACAAACCGGTGGAGGTATTGCTCGGCATGTGGATCGCTTCGTACTTGGCCGGAACCTTGTAGGCGACACCGGCTTCCTTGGCTTCGTGCCAAGCGTCCAGACCCACTTTCTCAGGCATGTGAGCGAAGTTGTAGAACGGTGGTGGCGACGAAGTGGACCATTCCAGGGTACGGCCGCCCCATGGGTCGCCAGTGACGTCCATGTTCTGCTTGCGATCGCGGACCGAGACGAAGATCTGGATCAGCTGGCAGGCGATACCGAACAGGATCAGCACGGCGCCGACGACGGCTACGTACAGGTAGGGTTCCCACAGCGGGTTGTCGGAGTGGTTCAGACGACGGGTCATGCCCATGAAGCCCAGCGCGTACAGCGGCATGAAGGCCACGTAGAAGCCGGAGATCCAGAACCAGAACGCAGCCTTGCCCCACTTCTCGTTCAGGGTGAAGCCGAAGGCTTTCGGGAACCAGAAGGAGAAGCCAGCGATGTAGCCGAAGACGGCACCGCCGATGATCACGTTGTGGAAGTGAGCGATCACGAACAGGCTGTTGTGCAGAACGAAGTCAGCACCCGGTACAGCCAGCAGAACGCCGGTCATACCACCGATCGAGAAGGTGACCATGAAGCCCAGGGTCCACATGATCGGCGCGGTGAAGCGCAGACGGCCCTGGTAGATGGTGAACAGCCAGTTGAACAGCTTCACACCGGTCGGGATGGAGATCAGCATCGTCGCCAGGCCGAAGAAGGTGTTGACGCTGGCGCCGGCACCCATGGTGAAGAAGTGGTGCAGCCAGACCGCAAAGCCCAGTACGGCGATCGCGCCCGAGGCGTAGATCATCGCGTGATGGCCGAACAGACGCTTGCCCGCGAAGGTCGAGGTGACTTCCGAGAACACACCGAAGGCCGGCAGGATGAGGATGTACACCTCAGGGTGACCCCACGCCCAGAACAGGTTGACGTACATCATCGGGTTCCCACCAAGCTCGTTGGTGAAGATGTGGAAGTCCAGATAACGGTCAACGGTCAGCAGTGCGAGTGCGGCAGTCAGGATCGGGAACGAAGCGACGATCAGCACGTTGGCCCAGGTGCAGGTCCAGGTGAAGATCGGCATGTCCATCAGTTTCATGCCAGGGGCGCGCATCTTCATCACGGTGACGAGGAAGTTCACGCCGGTCAGTGTCGTACCCAGACCTGATAGCTGTAGCGCCCAGATGTAGTAGTCGACACCCACCCCAGGACTGTACTGAATACCCGCAAGCGGCGGATAGGCAACCCAGCCGGTCTTGGCGAATTCACCGACGCCCAGCGAGATGTTGACCAGCAGCACGCCTGCCAGCAGCAGGTAGAAGCTCAGGGAGTTGAGGAACGGGAAGGCCACGTCACGGGCACCGATCTGCAGCGGAACCGCAAGGTTCATCAGACCGGTGAAGAACGGCATCGCCATGAAGATGATCATGATCACACCGTGGGCGGTGAAGATCTGGTCATAGTGTTCAGGCGGCAGATAGCCTTCGGAGCCGCCGGTGGCGACCGCCAGCTGCGTACGCATCATGATGGCGTCAGCGAAGCCACGCAGCAGCATGATCATCGCGACGATGATGTACATCACGCCGATTTTCTTGTGGTCGACCGTGGTCAGCCACTCGGACCACAAGTAGGTCCACTTGCGGAAATACGTAATCAGACCGACGACAGCGATACCACCGAGCGCGATCATGGCAAGCGTCACCATGACTATCGGCTCGTGATAGGGTATCGCCTCCAGACTTAATTTACCGAACATCTCTTACTCCTCTGCCCCGGCAGCTGATTGCTTACTCGACTCAACACCCTGGGTTGTGGCCAGATCCTTGCTGCCTTCCTGTTCGTGGCTCGGACGACCGCGATTCATACCAGCGTACTTGTCGACGATGATCTGGAACTGGTCGGGCGAGGCCTCGCTGTACAGCGCAACTGGGTTGTTTTCGCTAGGTTTGGCCAAGGCCTCGTAGGCTGCCTTGTCCAGTTTCAACGGCGACCGCTTCACTTCAGCGACCCAGGCATCGAACTCAGCCTGGGAAGTAGCGGTAGCCTTGAACTTCATACCGGTGAAACCGGCGCCGCTGTAGTTGGCGCTGATACCGTCGAATACACCTTCTTCGTTGGCGATCAGGTGAATCTTGGTGGTCATGCCGGCCATGGCGTAAATCTGGCCGCCCAGACCCGGAATGAAGAACGAGTTCATCACGGCATCGGAGGTCACGCGGAAATTGACCGGAGTGTTGGCCGGGAAGTTGATCTTGTTCACCGTGGCAATGCCTTGCTCGGGATAGATGAACAGCCATTTCCAGTCCAGGGCGATCACGTCGATCTGTACCGGCTTGACATCGGAGTCTAGCGGACGATAGGGATCGAGGCGGTGCGTGGAGAGGTAGGTGACGTAGCCCAGGGCGATGATGATCAGGATCGGGATGATCCACACCGCGGCTTCGATCTTGGTCGAGTGCGACCAGTCAGGGGTGTAGGTGGCGGCTTTGTTGGAAGCACGGTACTTCCAGGCAAAGGCCAGGGTCATGATGATGACCGGCACCACCACCAGCAGCATCAGGCCGGTTGCGATCAGGATCAGGTTCTTTTGCTCAATGCCGACCTGGCCCTTCGGGTCGAGCAGGGTCCAGTTGCACCCACTGAGTAAAAGCATGCCTAAAACGGGCAATATGCCGAACAGTCTGGGGTAACGCTTTTTACTCATCTCACGACCTCTAGATCAGCTTGCTTCAATGCAATTGTGTTTTGGTAGCCAACACTTCGTCCTGCCAAGCGTTAGCATTTTTCGCTCGAATTCGCTCCTGCCTGTGATCCGACTGCAGGATCTGGCTTGGAGCGTGCTCAACGGTGCTTAGGTATCTTAGGCAAACGGCCTGTGCTTCAGACCAAGTCCATTTGGTGCGAGAAAACGCGGAGGGGTGTCCGCCCGGGATCGCCGTAGGGCGATACTCGACGAAGTCAGCAAAAAGGAGGCTGAAGCTTCCTTCTATCCTGCGACTCGCAAGCAGTTGCCGAACGGAAATTGGGGGCGATTGTAGTTAGCTGGGCTGCTGGTGACTATGACTTATTGAGCAACAGTCTTTTACATCTGCGGTAACAATGAACCGCACAATGTCAGCTTTGCGACAGTTTGTCGCACCCCTGCCCATCCCGTTGCAAGCCGCGTGGCATAAGGCTTTGCAGGTCTGGCGCAGGGCCTGTGGAGGAAAGACCGGGTCCAGCGTCAGGGGATTCCACGGCCCTCAGGGTGCGGCATTTTGTCTACCTGCGGCGGCGATTTCGCAGGATGCCTAGCGGTACCAGGATCGCGGTCAGCACGAAGGCGACCAGCGCCCACTGCGCGAGGGACAAACCGAGGATCGGCGGGTACGGCGTACTGCAGAAACCATCGACCTGGAACGCCAGCGGCCAGACCTTGGCCAGCGGCAGGTCATCGACGATGGGTTGCAGGGTATCGATGCCGCAGCTGACCATCGGGTTGGCGAGTATATAGACATGGTTGCCCGCCGCAATGATGCCGCCAATGGCGCTGGCCACCACCAGCCCTTCGCAGACCGTCAGGCTGCGCCGCCCCGGCATCGCCGCGCCGATGAAGGCGAACACGGCGATCAGCAACAGCGCATAGCGTTGCAGGATGCACAGCGGGCATGGCGCCTCGCCCAGCACCACCTGCATGTAAAGCGCACCGCCGATCAGCGACAGGCAGATCACTCCAAGCAGCACAAGAAAGCGCCGTTCCCGGTTGAGGGTGGAGAGGTGTTGGGTCATTGCCGGTTCCTTCGATCAAGAGAATGCACTGCACGAGGCGTTAGGACCAGCCCCCGGAAAATCGGTTCAACCACCCCCACAGCGGGCGGGCGCCGCAACCTTGTGCCCCGGTCGGTGGGTCAGCCGGAGTGAAGAATACAGCGATTAATGCAGGATTAAACCTGGCCCCCGGTCAATCTCGCGGCAGCATCCACCTCTGCAGGACGGTCGACGCCGCCGCTTCATTAATACGTCTGCATCGGCAAACTCAGCCCGCAATAAGCCGCCTCTATCGCCCGATCTACCCTGTCTAACGCTATATATAGTTGTATATATCGATGTCATTTAGACATCTGCGCCGCTACTATCTGCGACGCCACGCTGGCATCGAAGCACCTAATAGCACCCACTCAGCCTGCCTGATCAGGCTGATGAAGTTCCCTAGGCGCGCGCACAGGTCGCTATATCCAAAAATTTATAATAAGGCCGCCGAACACGGTGGCATGCACGACAGGAGTTGTCATGAACGTTGCACCTTCTCGGGCATTGACCCTGGCCATCGTCGCCAGCGCCGCGCCCTTCGCCCTCGCCGATAGCCCCGCTTTCACCCTCGGCGAAATCCGTATTTCGGCGCCGGAAGACGAAAAGCTCGCCACCGGTAGCACCACCCTCGAGCTCAAGGACATTCGCCAGTTCGACCGCGAAACAGTCGGCCAGGCACTGGCCCTGGCTCCGGGGGTCAATCTTGGCTACATCGGTGGTCGCGCCGAGCAAGTGGTTTCAGTGCGCGGCTTCGATCGCCTGCAAGTGCCGGTGTTCATCGACGGTATTCCCACCTACGTGCCGTACGACGGCAACATCGACCTGGGTCGCTTCACCACCTATGACCTGTCGCGCATCGAGGTGTCGAAGGGTTTCTCGTCGCTGCTGTACGGCCCCAACGCCCTGGGCGGTGCTATCAACCTGATTACCCGCCGCCCCAGCGAAGCCTTCGAAGGTGAAGTCGGCGGCGGCCTGGAGATGACCGACCACGGCAACCCCAACGCCTGGCGCAGCTACGCCAACCTGGGCAGCAACCAGGGCAACTGGTGGATGCAGGGTGGCGTGTCGTACGTGGACTACGACTACACCATGCTCTCGGACGATTTCCGCCCCAATAACCTGCAGCAGGGCGATGGCCGCCGCGAGAACAGTCAGCGCCGCGATGGCAAGTTCAGCTTCAAGCTCGGCTTCACCCCGGTCGAAGGCGATGAGTACGTGCTCGGCTACGTGCAACAGCAAGGCCGCAAAGGCCAGCCGCCCTACGCTGGCGAGCTGCCTACCACCGGCCAGCGCAAGCGCTGGTGGCAATGGCCGCAGTGGGACAAGACCAGCCTGTACCTGAGCACCAACACCCGCTTTGGCGAGCATGGCCTGAAGACCCGGGTCTTCCATGACACCTTCAAGAACTCGCTGGAAAGCTACCAGTACGACCTGGGCCAGGTTGGCGCACTGCAGAACGGTTTCCCCAGCAAGTACGACGACGAGTCCAGCGGCTTCTCGGTCGAGGGTGATCTGGCCGTGACCGAGGCCAACCGGTTAGGCATCGCCTACCACTTCAAGGAAGACATTCACCGCTCACGGGATGGCGGCGACCCGCAGACCCACTTCCGCGACCAGACGCAATCGCTGGCGTTCGAAGACACCCTGCGCCTGAACGAGGTGTTCAGCCTGGTCGGCGGCGTGTCGTACAACTACCGCAAGAGTCTCGACGCCGAGAACTACGGCACCAACGCCAGCTCGCCGCGGATCAAGACGCTGTACGACGAACCCACCGGCAGCGACGACGCGGTCAATGGCCAGCTCGGCTTGTTCATGAACACCCAGCCGCTGTTCGACCACGACGGCCAGGTACGCCTGACCGTGGCGCGCAAGACCCGCTTCGCCACCATCAAGGACCGCTACTCGACGCGCTTCGGCACGGTGATTCCAAGCCCCGACCTGAAATCCGAACGCGCCACCCACTACGAGCTGGGCTACAGCGGCGCGCTGACGCCGCAGTGGCGCCTGGATGCCGCGTTGTTCGTCAGCAATATCGACGACTCGATCCAGCAGGTCACGGTGCCGGCCCAGGACAACTGCGCAGCCCCTTGCGGCCAGTACCAGAACATCGCCAAGGCGCGTAACCGCGGGTACGAACTGGGCCTGAACGGCGAAGTCGGCGATTGGGAACTGGGCGCCAGTTATACCTACCTCGACCGGGAAAACCGCAGCAATCCCGAACTGCACCCGATCGACACACCCCGCCACAACCTGTTCGCCTCGGCGGTATGGAACCTCGATGCCTGGCAGCACACCTTCAGCGTCGACGCCGCCTCACGCCGCTACAACACCTCGGACGGTCTGCAGACTTCCAGCGGCTATGCGGTCTACAACGCCAAGAGCGGCTACCGCTTCAGCAACGACGTGAAGGTGGAAGCCGGCGTGCGCAATCTCTTCGACCGCCTGTACAGCTACAGCGAAGGCTATCCGGAGCCGGGCAGAACCCTGTTCGTGCAGTTCAATGCGCCGTTTTAGGCCGTGGCTGCTGGCCCTGTGCTCGGCGAGCGCGCTGGCTGCGCCCGCCGAACCGGTGGTGGTCATGACCAGCTACCCGGAAGAAGTCATGAGCCGCTTCGAGGACGCCTTCAGCCAGGCTCATCCGCAGTGGCGCGTGCAGATCCTCTGGCGTCAGGGCTACGATGCCCTGCCCTGGCTGCGCCAGCCCGAACAAGGCGGCGTCGATGTGTACTGGGCGCCGTCGCCGGGCAACTTCGAGCGCCTGGCGGCAGAGCACGCCTGGCAACCGCTGGGCGTCGACCTGCGTGGCCTGCCGGCGCGCATTGGCGCCACGCCGTTGCGCGATGCGCAGGCGCGCTACCAGGCCACCGAACTCGCCGGCTACGGTTTTGCCAGCAACCCGCAGCGCCTGCGGGAACTGGGCGTGGCGACGCCGAAGGATTGGCTTGAGCTGCTCGACCCACGCCTGCGCGAGCACATCGCCCTGCCCGACCCGGCCCGGGTCGGCTATGCGCCGGTGCTGCTGGATATCGTGCTGCAAGCCTACGGCTGGGAACGCGGCTGGGCGCTGTGGAGCGAGCTGGCCGGACGCGCCAGGCTGGTCAGCCGCGGCGGCAGCCTGGTCAGCGATGAGGTGGCCAGCGGTCGCTCGGCGCTGGGGCTATCGATCGACTTCTTCGTCGCCTCGGCGATCAGCAATGGCCAACCGGTACGCTTCACCTACCCGCGCCATGGCGGCCTGAATCCGGCGCACATCGCCATCAGCGCGGGCGCGAAGCATCCTGACGGCGCGCGCGCCTTCGTGCGCTTCGTGCTCTCTGACGCTGGGCAACAGCTGCTGGCCGACCCGGAAATCCGCAAGCTGCCGGTACGCCCCGAGGTCTACCGCAGCCTGCCGGCGCACTACCCCAACCCATTCCGCGGCGCGCAACGAGGCGACTTCGCCTACCGCAACAGCAGTGCCGAGCGTCTGGCGCTGGTCACCTCGCTGTTCGTGCAGTGGCCCGGCCAACCCCACGAGCGCCTCAATGCGCTGTGGCAGCGGATTCACGCCGGGGAAGCCGCCGGGCATGACCTCAGCGCCGTGCGCGCCTGCCTCAACCAACCGCCGTTGAGCGCCAGCGCCGCCGAAGCGCCGGCGTTGCTCGCGCTGTTCGCCACGCGCCCCTCGGCGGGCATGGGCAATGTGCCTGCCAGTGAGCAGGAACCGTTGGGCCAGCAAGAGATCGCCTGGCAGTTCTACAGCGCCCAGCGGCAGGCCGAGGCGCAGCGCTTGCTTGAGGCCATGGGCCTGTGAACACGCGCTGCGCCCTGCTCGGCCTGGGCCTGCTGCTCAGCGCCGGAGGGCACGCCCAGGTGCCGC
Source organism: Pseudomonas cremoricolorata (assembly GCF_000759535.1). NCBI lineage: Bacteria > Pseudomonadati > Pseudomonadota > Gammaproteobacteria > Pseudomonadales > Pseudomonadaceae > Pseudomonas > Pseudomonas cremoricolorata. Next base: position 448,256 of record NZ_CP009455.1, read on the forward strand.
GCGAAGCCTTCGCCCAGCCGCTGCCGGCGCTAGCCAGCGATGCCCAGCTCGAGCAGTTCTTCAAAGGCCGCGGTCTGTTTCGTCAGGCCTGGGTTGTCGCGCCCTCGGCCGATGAGTCGGCGCAGGGCTTGGGGCCGCTGTACAACCGCATCACCTGCATCGCCTGCCACCCGCGCAATGGTCGCGGCCAGGCGCCGAGTGAGCCCGAGGCGCCGATGCGCAGCATGCTGGTGCGCCTCTCGGTGCCGGGCAAGGATGCCCACGGTGGCGTGCTGCCGCACCCGCTATACGGTGATCAGTTGAATGAAAACGGCATTCCCGGCGTGCCCGGCGAGGGTCGCGCGCACCTAGACTGGCAGTACAGCGAGGTCACCCTCGGCGACGGCCAGCGCGTCGAGCTGCGCGAGCCGCGCATCCGCTTCAGCGAACTGGCCTACGGCACACTGGACGGCGTACAGACCTCGGCACGGGTCGGCAGCGCGGTGTTCGGCCTGGGGCTGCTCGAAGCGGTCGATGCGCAAACCTTGCAGGCCTTGGCCGCAGCGCCCAAGGCGGACGGTGTTGCGGGGCGGGTCAACTGGGTGTGGAGCGTCGAGCGCCAGCGCCTGGAAGTCGGTCGCTTCGGCCTCAAGGCCAACCAGCCTGACCTGGCGCAACAAATCGCCAGCGCCCTGCACGGTGATCTGGGCATCACCACGGCGCTGTATCCCCAGCAGAACTGCACGCCAGCGCAGACCGAGTGCCAACAGGCCGAACGCGGCCCGCAGCCCGAGCTGGATGCCCAGCGCCTGAGCGCCCTGCACTTCTACCTCGCGCATCTGGCCGCACCGCCTCGGCGACAGCGCGACGCCGCGCCGATCAAACAAGGCGAACAACTGTTCAGCGAGCTGGGCTGCGGGCAATGCCACGTCCCGCGCCTGACCACCGGCCAGCACCCCAACTACCCGGCGTTGTCGCAGCAAGCGATCGAGCCCTACACCGACCTGCTGCTGCACGACATGGGCGCAGGGCTGGCCGACCATCGCCCCGACTACCAGGCCAGCGGCCGTGAATGGCGCACCGCGCCGTTGTGGGGCCTGGGCCTTGGCGAAGTCATTACCCCCGGCGCGGGTTACCTGCACGACGGGCGCGCGCGCACTGTGGAAGAAGCGATCCTCTGGCACGACGGCGAAGCACGACCCGCCCGCAAGCGCTTCAGCGCCTTGCCAGCGGCGCAACGCGAACTGCTGATGGGCTTTCTGCGTTCGCTGTAGCCGCTCAGCGCCGGGCGATGCGCAGAGTGGCGGTCAGGCCGCCGTCTGCGCGGTTGTCCAGGCGAACATCGCCCCCCAGGCGCTCGGCGATGGTCTGCACGATGGTCAGGCCCAGGCCCACGCCCTGGTCGTTGCCTGAACTGAAGAAGCGTTCGAAGACCCGCTCGCGGTCTGCCTCGGCGATGCCTGGGCCACGGTCGGCGACGCTCAGGCTGAAATGGCTCGGCGCGCTGCTCAGCGTCACGCTGAGGGTGGCGCCGGGCGGCGAGACGTGGGCGGCGTTGCTCAGCAGGTTGTGCAGGGCGATGGTGACCCAGCCGACATCGACGCTGGCATGGTAATCGCCAGGCTGCACATCGAACTCCAGTTCCAGGCCTTTGTCGAGCAGCCAGGCGGTGAGCTGCACCAGGCTCTCGCGCACGCTGGCCTGCAAATCCACGGCAGGCAACGCGGCGCTGCTGGCACGGGGTTCGAGGCGGGCCATGGTCAGCAACTGGTTGACCAGCCGGGTGGTGCGGTCGACGCCGCTGATCAGGTAATGCAGCGATTGCGCCTGCTGCTCGGCACTGCCGGTTTCCAGCAGGTTCTGCGCGTGCACCCGCAGCACCGCCAGCGGTGTGCGCATCTCGTGGGCGGCATCGGCGATGAAGCGCCGTTCGCGCGCCAGCACCTGCTCGATCTGCGCCAGCATGCGGTTGAGCGCCGACTGCATCGGTTCCAGTTCGCTGGGCAGCGGCAACAGGTGCAAGGGCTCCAGCGAGCCGGCATGCCGGGCGCGCAGCGTGCTCGCCAGATCGGCCAGCGGTTGCAGGCCCCAGCCAATGGCCAGCCACACCAGCGCCGCGAGAATCAGGCTGCCGATGACGTTGGGCCATAGCGTGTGGCGCACGATGCGCTGCACCAGGTCGGCGCGCACGTCGTCGCGCTCGCCGACCCAGATGCGCAACTGGTGCTGGGTATCGAGCAAGACGAAGCCGCGCCAGGTGCGGTGCTTGAGGTCGGTGACATCGTTGAAGCCAGGCTCGCTTGGCGGGCGCTCGAAGCGCGGCGCGCTGGCGGTCTGCACCAGCAGCGCGTTCTGCTCGTTCCAGACCTGAAAGGCGATCTTGCGCTCATAGGGATGCCCGTCGAGCTTCGGTGCGGCCTCGCCCAACGCCTTGTTGAAGGCTTGGTACAGCGCCGCCTGCTCGCCCACGGCCACCGGCATGCGCATCACCCCTTGCAGCAGGCGAGCGTTCTGCGCCAGTTGCGCGTCGTACACCTCGGCGATTTCATGGCGGCTGTCGTGCAGGTTGAGCAGGCTGATGATCAGCAGTCCGCCCAGCAGCAGGCCGATGATCAGGGTCAGGGTGCGGCGGCGGATCGAGCTCATCGCTTGGGTTCCAGCCGATAACCGACCCCGCGCACGGTGCGAATCAGCTCGGCGCAGAACTTCTTGCGCAAATGGTGGATGTGCACTTCCAGGGTGTTGCTCTCGGCCTCCTCGCTCCAGCCGTAGAGCAACTGGGTAAGGCGCTCGCGGGACATCACCCGCCCCGGCGGCGAGAGCAATTCGTGCAGCAGTTGGTATTCCTTGGGGGTCAGCGCCACCGGCTGGCCCTGGTAGCTGACCTGCTGGCTGCTGGGATCGAGGACGATGCCGGCGTGCTCGATCAGGGCGCTGGCGCGCCCGGCACTGCGGCGCAACAACGCGCGTAGACGCGCCTTGAGTTCGGCCAGGTCGAACGGCTTGACCAGGTAATCGTCGGCGCCGGCATCGAGCCCGGCGATGCGGTCTTCGGTGGCATCGCGGGCGGTGAGAATCAGCACCGGCAGCGCCGCCCCGCCCTGGCGCAGGCGGCGCAGCACTTCCAGGCCGTCGAGCTTGGGCAGGCCGAGGTCGAGCACGGCCAGGTCGAAGCTTTCGCTGCGCAAGGCATGCAGCGCGCTGCTGCCGTCGTGCAGCCAGTCGACGGTATAGCCCTCGCGACGCAGCGCCTGGTGGATGCCCTCACCGAGGGCGACGTCATCTTCGATCAGTAGTAGCCGCACCCGCGCCTCGCTCAGTCAGTCTTGTCGGCCAGCAGCGCCTGGCAACCCTGGCCGGGCGCTGCTGAAGGTAGAAGCGATCCCTGGAAAAGTACAGGCTCAGCCGCGCTCAAGGTTCGGCTGCGTCCACGGCGGGTTTCTGGCTCAACCGGCGAATCAACGGCAGCTGCTTGCGCAGCGCCCAGTCGACCAGTTTCGGCAGCACGCTGTTGAGGCCCACGAAGAGCCGTTCCGGGCGGCCTAGAAACAGCTCGCGGCGCCCGCCGGCAATCGCCCGCAATACCGCAGCGGCCACCACCTGCGGCTCGTCCACGCCGCTGTTGAGCGCTTCGTTCAGGGCTTGAGCAGCGGCGCTGTTCATCCTGGTGCGAGTGGCCCGCGGGGCAACATACAGCACGTTCACCTGGGTATCGGCCAACTCGCGGCGCAGCGCTTCGGAAAAGCCGCGCAAGGCGAATTTGCTGGCGCTGTAGGTGGCGTAGCCGGGGTAGCCCAGCGAGCCCAGGGTCGAGCCGACGTTCACCACCCTCGCCTCCCCGGCCATGCGCAGTTGCGGCAACAGCGCGCGGGTCAGGCAGATCGGCGCGGCGACATTCAGCGCCAGCATCGTCTGTACCTCGGCGTCGTCGAGCTGTTCGAGCAAGGCGAAGCGATTGACCCCGGCGGCGTTGATAAGCAGGTTGCAGCCGCCAGCTCGCTGCGCGGCCTGCACCACCTGCTGGCGATCGCTGGCGCGGGTGAGGTCGGCCTGGACCCACTGCACCTGTTGCGGGTAGCGCGCCAGCAGCCCTTGCAAGGCCTGTTCGTGTCGGGCCACCGCCAGCACCTGGGCGCCGGCCGCGCACAAGCCTTCGGCAATCGCCAGGCCAATGCCGCCGCTGGCACCGGTGAGCACCACCCGCGCTTCAGACCAGCGCATGGGCCGGCTCCTCGACCCGCGGCAGGCCACGGAACATGTCGGTGTACAGGCGATACACCACCTTGGAGGCGTGAATCACCGCCGCGTGGTCGGCCGGGTCTTGCAGTTGGTCCATCAAGCGCCGGTAGGTCTGCATGTGCTCGACGTCCAGCGCGCCATGGGAATTGAGGTAGCGGAACGCCGTATCGGGCAGGCCCAGGCGGTTCTGCACGCTGCCGGCGGCTTGGGTCGCCAGGGCGATGCTGGTGCCTTCGAGCACATTGACCATGCCGAACAACCCCACCGGATTGCCCCGGGCGATCAGGTCGTAGAGAAAGCTCACCATCAGCTCGATGGGCAGCGCCGGGGTGCCGTCACGCACCGCCTGCGGGTCCCCGCCGCAGGCTTGCAGGTCGTCGAGAATCCACGCTTCGTGGCCGTATTCCTCGTCGATGTATTCGCACACCGCAGCGCGCAACCACTCCAGCCGCGCCGGCAGTCGCGCACCACAGGCCATCATCAACGGCACAGTGTGGCGCACGTGGTAATAGGCCTGGGTGAGAAAGCCGCGGTAAGCGTCGAGGCTGACCTGGCCTTGCAGGGCATCACTGATGATCGGCAAGGTGAACAGGGTCTGGCGCTCGCGGCGGGTGGCGTGTTGCAAGGTTTCGAAAAAGCTCATGGGGTGATGTCCTCGGTGGGCAGGGTGGGGCTGAGCAGCGGGCGATAGCGCTCGATGATGGCGTCGCGGCGCAGACGGCCGTTGCTGGTGAGCAAGCCGTTGACGGTGCTGAACGGTTCGCTCAGGCGGCTCCAGCGGTGGACCTGGGCGTAATCGGGCAGCCCCTGATTGGCCTGGGCCACGGCCTCGGCCAGGTGCTGGTCGCCAATGGCCGGGTCGTGCGGCCAGAGCAAGGCGTGGTTGTGCGCCTGCGCTTCGCCATGCACCAGGGCCTGGGCGATGACCCCACCCTGACTCAGTTCGGCCTCGACCCACTCCGGATTGACGTTGCGCCCAAAACTGGTGATGAACTGATGTTTCTTGCGCCCACGCAGGTAGAGGTAGCCGTCGGCGTCGAACCAGCCGAGGTCACCGGTCGGCCACCAGCCCTCGGCCGGCGCCGGCTCACCCAAGTAACCCAACAGCGTGGCGCCCTGGACCAGCACCTCGCCGTCGTCGGCCAGGCGCACCTGCACATGGGGCAACGGCAGGCCGACGCTGCCGGGGCGCTGCGCCCTGGGCCGGTTCAGACACACCACCGAGGCGCATTCCGACAGACCGTAGCCTTCATACAACGGCAGCCCGACGTGCTGCGCCCGCGCCAGCAAAGACGCCGACACCTTCGCCCCACCCACTGCGACAAAGCGCAGACGGCGCGGGTCGAAGGCGCCCTGCTCGGCGGCCAGCACCAGCAGTTGCAGCAACTGCGGCACCAGAATCAGGCTATGGGGCTGGCACTCGGCCAACAGGGCGAACAGGCGCGGTGCATCCACCCCGCTGGCACCGTGCAGGCCAACCCGTTGCAGGCTCGGCAGGCTGAGGCACGCGCCAGCGAGCAACGCGGCATAACCACCGATGTTCTCCAGCAACACCGCCAACGGTAACAGCGCCAGATGCTGGCGCGGTGCATTGACCGCGCTGGCCTGGTGCAACGCCTGGGCCACGCCGAGTACGCTGGCGGCGCTCAGGCACACCCCTTTTGGCGTGCCGGTGGTGCCCGAGGTGAAGGTCAGCTTGGCGGTGCCGGGCAGTAACTGCCCGGTTGCCACCGGACGCTGCCAGAACGGCCCTGGGCGGTAGCCGGCGGCACGCAACTCATCGTCCAGGGCAGCTTCGGCGATCACCACGTCGCAGCCACTGCGCGCCAGGCAATGGGCGCGCTGCGCCGGGGTGAAGAAGCCTGGCAGGGTCACGCAGGCCAGACCCTCGAACAGCACGGCCAGATCCCACAGCATCGCCTCGACGCCATTGTCCAGCAGCAACGCCACCACCCTCGCGCCATGCTCGCGCAGGCGCAGGCGACGCTGCTCGACCTCATCCAGCAGCTCGGCGTAACTGACCTTGCGCTGATCGCCGAGCAGCGCCACGGCATCCGCGTCGCGTTGGGCATGGCCGCGCAGCCGCTGATGAAACTGCTCCAGCTCAGGCGACATGGCTCACCTGCCCGCCTTCGGCGTCCAGGCCCAGCCGGGCGAAAATGCCAGCCTCGCGCAAATGGGCGAAACCGGCGCGAATGTTGCCCACCTGCACCTGCGGCTGCTGCTGGTAATAACGACCCCAGGCGTGGCGCTGTTCGCCCAGGCGCAGCGGGTCGGCCAGGCACAGCGCCTGGGGTTCGAGGCCCAGGCGATGAAAGCTGTTGGTGAGGGTGGCGGCGCCGGTGAAAGTCACCCACTCCAGCCCGGCGCTGGCCAGAAGGTAGGTCAGGACGACGATGCTCAGGCGCGCACTGCCCGTGTCGGCGGCGGCCAGGTTGCCGATCTCGACAATGCTGCTGCGGCGCACCAAGCCTTGCATGCGCTCACTGACCAGCCGCTCGATGGGCGCGTCCAGATACTGTTCGAGAAACAGCGTCGTATTCGTGGCCAACCGCGCACCGGCTACCGCATGCAGTGCGCCGTCTGCATCGGTGACGGCAAACAGCTCGGGCATGAACTGGCTGATCTGCGCGCCGTGGGCGCAGCGGAAGCGCTCGGCGATGAAGGTTTCGCAAGCCAGGCGCGACGGTGTTGCCGGTTGCACCCGGGCAACACTGAGCGTCTCGCCGTGGGCGGACACCACGCGCAAGGCGGCAGGCAGGTAACGAAAGTGACAGGGCATGCTCGATGACTCCCGTGGATGGCATGGGCCGGGAGTATCGAGAAGGTTTCTTAATGAAGTCTGAAGATCAGGCCGGGCATCAGCGTGGCGTGCATGCCCGGCTGCGCATCAGAATTCGCCGCGCAGACTGACGGTGAAGTTGCGCGGGGTGCCGTAGAAGTTGCCGTAGTCCGAGTAACCGACGGTGGAGTAGTAGTGCTTGTCGAACAGGTTGTCCAGGTTGCCGGCCACGCTCCAGTGCTCGTCCAGTTGGTAGTGGGCAAAGGCGTTCCACAGCGCGTAGCCGGCCTGGGAGAAGCGGTAGTCGACGCTGTCACCGGTCAGGCCACCGTTGGCATCGCGCAGCAAGGCACTGCCCGACACATAGCTGGCGCTTTGCGCGGTGACGCCGCCGCCGACCTTGAGCTGCGACAGCACCCCTGGCAACTGGTAGGTGGCGAACAGCTTGGCCAGGTGCCGCGGGGTCAGCGAGTTGTAGGCTGCGCCGGACACCTTGTTTTCGTTGTGGTTGTAGGTGTAGCCGAAGGTGGCTTCGAGGCGTTCGGCCAGTTCACCGCTGACCTCGAAGTCCAGGCCTTTGCTCACCACCTCGCCATCGTCGGTGTAGCAGCAGCTGGTGCCGGTGGTGGAGTTGGAGCTATACGGGTAACGCGGATCGCGCAAAGCCGAGCCGTTGCGCTGGGTGTAGTACACCGCGGCATAGGTGTTGAGACGCCCGCCGAGCAGTTCACCCTTGATGCCCAGTTCATAGTTGCGTCCGGTGATCGGGTCGAGCGAGGTGCCACCGCCGGGTGGGCCGGTGTAGCGATCGGACTGGGATTTGTAGATTTCCGCCACGCTGGTGTAGGCGGTCCACTCCGGGGTCAGGTCGTAGGTCAGGCCGCTGTAGGGCAGAAACACCCGAGTGTCTTCGACCTTGTTCGGCGTACTTTTACCAGTGGCATAGGTCAGGTTGTCGTAGCTGTAGTGGTAGTTGTTCAGGCTGCCGCCAATGAACCAGTGCAAAGGCTCGGCCAATTGCAGGCGCAACGCGCCGTAAACGCCGTCGGTCTTGGTGTTCTGGGTCAGGTAACCGAACGGGCTCGAACGCCCCTTGTTGGAGGGGTAATCCTTGGGGTCGAAGTTGAAGATGTCGTCGACCACGACATCACCGCTGCTGGCGGTATCGTCCCGGCCCTTGCTGTCGGTCCAGTTCCACCCGGCGGTCAGGCCATGCTCCAGGCCGAACCACTCGAACGTGCCCTTGAGCGAGACATCGATGGCCTTCTCGGTTTTCGGGAAATGCTGCGTGCCACCTTCAGCGAAGACCCCGCCGCCGGTCTGCGGGTCGACGGCACCGTTGAAGTTGTAGTCGTTACGGTACTCACGCTGGCGGTTGTACTGGGTGTCCAGGCTCAGGGTCCAGGCGTCGCTCAGCTGGCGGTCCACGTGCAGGAAATAGGTGTTGTTGGTCAGGTAGCGCACATCGGTCGCTCCGGCCAGGTAGGTGCTGCGTGGCAGCTTGAGGTCTTCGCCGGTGGCATAACGCGGCAGGCCGTAATCCTGGTCGCTGCCGCGCAGGTTGTCGTGGGTCATGCCGCCGTACAGCGTGGTGGCGTCGTCGAGGTCGGCTTCGAGCACGCCATACACCAGCTTGCGCTTGGCCCCGGCGTAGTCGATGAAGCTGTTGCGGTCCTGGTTCACCGCCACCAGCCGCCCGCGCAGGCGGCCATCGAAGGCCAGCGGGCCGCTGACGTCCAGCTCCTGGCGGTAGTTGTCCCAACTGCCGGCCGAGAGCATGACACTGGCCTGGGGCGTTGCCGTGGGCCGTTTGCGCACCAGGTTGACGGTGCCGCCCGGCTCACCGGCGCCGGCGAACAGGCCATCGGCGCCGCGCAGCACCTCCACATGGTCGTAGATGGCCGTGTCCATCTCCATCCACGCGGCATGGCGCAGGGTGGCGCCGCCGTCGAGGCGGAAGTTGGTCACCTCGAAGCCGCGCGAGAGGTAAACGGCGCTGGTCATGCTGCCTTGGAATTCGGTGATGCCGGTGGTCTGCTGCAGGGTTTTGCCAAGGGTGGTGAGCTGTTGGTCCTGCAGGCGCTGGCGGGTCATGACACTGACCGCCTGCGGGGTTTCCTTGATCGACTGCGGCGCCTTGCCGACCGACACCTGGCCCACGGTGTAGGAACGGCTGCCCTCACTGACGTTGCCCAGCGTATCGCTCAACCCGTCGACCGTGGTCGCGCCCAGTTGCAGCGCGGTGTCGCTGCTGTCCTGGGCCAGCAAGGTGTAGCTGGCGCTACCATGGGCGACGGCTTGCAGCCCGGTGCCTTGCAACAGGCGATCGAGCGCCGCCTGCGCGCTGAACACGCCCTGCACGCCCGGCGAGGTGCGGCCACGGCTCAGCCCCGGCTCGTAGGAAATGCTTGCCTTGACCTGACTGCCATAGGCTGACAACGCATCTTCCAGCGGCCCAGCGGGAATGGCGAAGCGGTACTCGCTCTGCTGCGTCTGCGCCCAGGCCGGTACGCTGACCGCGCTGAACGAGACAGCACTGGCGACAAGGGCGGTGCTGAGCGCCAGCGGCAAGGCGCGAAAGCGAGCGTGACGGGGTGCGGTGGTGCCTGACATGACGGTGCGATTCTCCAGTGGCAGAAGGATGGCGTCTGCGCGCCTCTCTGTCTCTGTCGAATGAGAATCAGAATCTACAACACCTGGCTGCAAAAAAGTTTCGATTCGGTCAGGCCACCGGCTGCAGCCGCTCGACCCGCCCCCACCAGCGGCTGATCCAGCGCACCCGTATCGGCAAGGTGCCACTGAGGTTGGCCAGCACCGCGTCGCTGTCGTCGACCTGGAATATCCCGGAAATACGCAGCCCCGCCGCCTGCTCATCGCACACCAGTCGCCCCGGTCGATAACGCGCAAGTTCGGCGATGAACGCATCCAGACGCCAGTCCGCGACGATCAACTGCCCGCGCAGCCAGGCATCGCCGCCGGCCGCCAGCGCCAGCACCGGTTGCACCTGCGTAGCGCTGAATAGGAGGCGCTGACCGGCCTCGACCCGCAGCTCTGCGGCGGCCAATGGGCTGACCTGCACGGCATGCTCGAACACGCTGAGCTGGGTGCCGGCCTCATCGCTGCGCACCATGAAGCGCGTGCCCAGCGCTTGCAGGCTGCCGGCCGCAGTCTGCACCCGAAACGGTCGTGAATCGGCAGCGGTTTCGATCAACACCTCGCCCCGGCGCAGGCGCAACTGGCGCTGCTGCGCGTCGAACTGCACATCCAGCGCCGTGTCGGTGTTGAGCACCAGCCGCGAGCCATCGGCCAGGATCACGTGGCGTCGCTCACCGACCCCGGTGTGCAGGTCGGCCAGGGTGTTGCGCCACGGTGAGTACGGCAAGCCCAGCGCCGCGCTGCCACCAGCGGCCAGCAGCAGCGCCAGTACCTTGAGCACCTGCCGGCGCTGGGCCTGGGCGCCGTTCAGCGCGGCCTTGGCAATGCCGCCCTCGAGGCCGCCAAGGGTCGCCTGCAAGCGCGCCACCCGCGCCCAGGCCAAGGCATGCGCCGGGTCGCTTTGCAGCCACTGACGATGCGCTTCGCGAGCCGCATCGCCCTGCTCGCACAGGGTCACGTACCACGAGGCCGCCGCTTCCAGGGTCTGCAGGCTCGGTTTGCCAGACACGGCTCAGTCCTCGACCAGCAACAGGCACTGGGCCATGGCGCGGATGAAGTGCTTGCGCACGGTATTGCTCGACAACCCCAGACGCCGACCGATCTCGACGAAACTCAGGCCATCCAACTGCGCCAGGAGGAAAATCTCCCGCGCCCGCGGGCACAGCCCGTCGAGCATCGTATCGATCTGCAGTAGCGTCTCGAGGATGATGCTGCGCGTCTGCGGCGAGATGTCCAGCGCTTCGGGCTGCGCCGCCAGGGCCGCCAGGTAGGCCTGTTCCAAAGAACGGCGGCGGTACAGGTCGATCAGCAGGCTGCGGGCGACGGTGGTCAGGTAGGCCCGCGGCTGGCGCAGGTCGTCGAAGCGGCGCTGGGTCATCACCCGAACGAAAGTGTCCTGGGCCAGGTCCGCCGCCTGCTCGCGGCAACCGAGCTTGCCGCGCAGCCAGCGGTGCAGCCAACCATGGTGGTCGCTGTACAGCCGCTGTAGGGCGAGTCGTTCAATGGCGTCGGACATGGCGAAGGGTGTGCTGGGAAAAAGGCGAATGATAATACACCTCATTAGCACCAAAGCAGTACTGCACCTTTCGCTTGGAACAGTCTCAGTTGTAGCCCAAGCACAGCCTCAACGCCCTCAGCGGCTACGCGCGACCATGGCCAACACCGTTTCGCGCAGCTCGTCACTGGCCTGCGCCTGAGCGATGTCGCCAATGACCGCCGCATGGGACAACGCCTCGGCGGCCCCGAGCATCGCCCACAACCCCGCCTGTGACACGCCTTGTGAGCCGGCGTAAGGCGCAAGCAGTCGACGGCACTTATCGATGAACGCCTGCTGATAGCGGCGCTTCACCGCCGCCAGCTCGGGTGAGCCATCGAGGGCGGCCAATACACCCGGAATCTCCCGACCCTGGCTCAGCACGCAGTCGACGTAGCTGCTGGCGATCACTTCGGCCTTGTCTTCCAGACTCGGCCCGCTGGCGGCGATGGCGGCATCGATCAAGGCGGTCTGGCGCACATCGAAATCTTCATACAGGGCCGACAGCAGGCCATTGCGAGTGCGGAAATGGTCGTAGACCACCGGCTTGGCGATCGCCGCCCGTTCGGCCAAGTGGCCGAGGGTCAGGGCATCGGTGCCTTCCTGGCCAATGACCCGCCATGACACGTCCAGCAGTTGTCGCAGTCGCTCTTCGCGAGACAGTCGCCGGCGCGGCGATGCCGAATCGTCCTGGTTCCGGGATTGGCTTGACATGCTTATATACCAAATGTAGGTTAAGTGACTTATGTACAAAAAGTATATTAGCCCGCAGCGGTGCCAGCAAGCGCCGCCGCCTTCCTGTGAGCCCTCGTCATGCACACCGTCATCTTCGATTCCCCTCTACCGAACCGCAGCAAGGCCTGGCTGGGGCTGTGCTCGATTCTGCTGGTCGTTTTACTGGTGGCCATGGACGGTTCGGTGCTGTACCTGGCGATGCCACGGCTCAGTGCCGCACTGTCGCCCACTGCCGAGCAAAGCCTGTGGATGCTCGACAGCTATGGCCTGGTGGTCGGCTCGCTGCTGATCGCCTTCGGCAACCTGGGCGACCGTTATGGCCGGCTCCGGCTGATGATGGCCGGAGCGCTGTTGTTTGGCCTGGCATCGCTAGGAGCCGCGATGGTCAATACCCCGCTGCAACTGATCATCTGCCGTGCGCTGATGGGGGTCGGCGGCGCCACCTTGTTGCCTTCAGGGCTGGCCATCGTCAGCGAGTTGTTTCCCGACCCGCGCCAGCGTGCCCAGGCCATTGGCCTGTTCGCCGCAACCTTCGCCGCCGGCTTCGCGCTCGGCCCGCTGATCGGCGGCATGCTGTTGCAGCATTTTGCCTGGGGCGCGGTATTTCTGATCAACCTGCCGGTGGTACTGGCCTTCCTGCTGCTGGCCCCGTGGTTGCTGCGCGAAGTGCGTCAGGGCGGTCAAACCCGCCTTGACGGAGCGAGCCTGGTGTTGTCGTTCGTCGGCATTTTGTTGTTCATCTACGCCTTGAAAAGCACCGCCGCCGAGGGCCTGGCGCTTGTGCCCACGGTTTGCGGCGTGCTGGGCGCGCTGGCGCTGGTGATGTTTCTGCGGCGGCAAACGCGCCTGGCGATGCCATTGCTCGACGTGGCGTTGTTCCGCGACCGGCGCTTCGCCCTGGCCATCGTCACGGGTCTGTTGTCACTGGTGGTGTGGTCGGCGTCGGGCTACCTGGGCGGTGTCTATCTGCAAGCGGTGCTGGGGCATGATGTCTTCACGGCCGCGCTACTGACGCTGCCGGGCGCTGCGGTGCTGACGCTCAGTTGCGTCGGTAGCGCGCGTATCGTCGAGCGCGTTGGACACAAAGCAGCGCTGGTCGCCACCCATGTCCTGATCGGTGCCGGCGCGTTGCTGCTGCTGTTGGTCCGCGCCGACGGCGGCGTGGGCGTGTGGATCGCCTCTGGGATGATTGCGGGCATCGGCTACGGCCTGTCATTCAGCCTGGTGGCCGACATCGCCGTCTCTGCCGTGCCCAGTGAACGCGCGGGCGCCGCAGGGTCGATCGCCGAAACCAGCAACGAATTGGGTAACGCCCTGGGCATCGCTTTGCTGGGTTCATTGGCCGCCTTGGTGTTTCGCCTGCAAGGCCCAGGCAAGGCCGGCACACTGAGCGAAACCCTGGCCTACGCCGGGCTGAATGACGTGCAGGCCTGGCAGGCGAAAGTCGCCTTTGTGCAAGGGCTGCACTGGGCAATGGCAGTCGGCGGGGTGGTGACGCTGGGCGTCGCGGTGCTGGCCTGGCGCTGGTTGCCGCGAAACCTGGGTCGCTGAAAGCCTGAACCGGGGTGCATACCCCGGTTTCCATAACGCCTCGCCTACCGATTCGACAACTCACGCCGCACGATCTCGGCACCCGCACTCAAGGCGTTGAGCTTGCCACGGGCTACCTCACGCGGCAGCGGTGCCATGCCGCAGTTGGTGCACGGGTACAACTTGTCGGCGTCGACGAACTGCAGCGCCTTGCGCAAGGTGGCGGCCACTTCTTCCGGAGTTTCCACCGTATGGTTGGCGACGTCGATCGCGCCGACCATGACCTTCTTGCCGCGAATCAACTCCAGCAAGTCCATCGGCACGTGGGAGTTATGGCACTCCAGCGAAATGATATCGATGCTCGACTGTTGCAGTTTCGGGAACGCCTGTTCGTACTGACGCCACTCCGAACCCAGGGTCTTTTTCCAGTCGGTGTTGGCCTTGATGCCGTAGCCATAGCAAATGTGCACAGCGGTTTCGCACTTCAGCCCTTCGATAGCCCGCTCCAGTGTGGCAATGCCCCACTGGTTGACTTCATCGAAGAACACATTGAATGCCGGCTCATCGAACTGAATGATGTCGACACCCGCCGCTTCCAGCTCCTTGGCCTCCTGGTTGAGAATCTTGGCGAACTCCCAGGCCAACTTTTCCCGGCTCTTGTAGTGCGCGTCGTACAGGGTGTCGATCATGGTCATCGGGCCAGGCAGCGCCCACTTGATCGGCTGCGAGGTCTGTGCGCGGAGGAACTTGGCATCTTCGACGAAGACCGGCTTCTGCCGCGCCACCGGGCCAACCACGGTGGGCACACTGGCGTCGTAACGATCACGAATACGCACCGTTTCGCGCTGGGCAAAGTCGACGCCGCTCAGGTGCTCGATGAAAGTGGTAACGAAATGCTGACGGGTCTGTTCACCGTCGCTGACGATATCGATACCCGCCTGCTGCTGTTCACGCAGCGATACGCGCAAGGCATCTTGCTTGCCTTCCACAAGTGCATCGCCTTCCAACTTCCAGGGCGACCAGAGGGTTTCCGGCTCGGCCAGCCAGATGGGTTTGGGCAGGCTACCGGCGGTGGAGGTGGGGAGTAACTTTGTCATGATAAAAAACCTTGTACGAATGATCGATCAACGCGCGTAGTTCGCAGCCCACTGCTGCAGCACAGGGCCATACGGCTTGATGAAATGCTCTTCGGCGAAGCGCCCCTGCTCGGTGGCCAGGCGGCTGCGCTCTTCCCGGTCGTAGACGATACGGGTCAGGGAATAGTCCTCATGGCGCAGGCTCGGCTGGTACGAGGCGGCGGCAGCCGAGTTGGCGTTGTAGATTTCCGGCCGGTAGATCTTCTGGAACGTGTCCATGGTGCTGATGGTGCTGATCAGCTCCAGCGCCGTGTAATCACCCAACAGATCGCCCGAGAAATAGAACGCCAGCGGCGCGACACTGCCCGGCGGCATGAAGTAGCGCACGGTCAGGCCCATCTCGCGGAAGTAATCGTCGGTCAGCGAGTATTCATCCTGGCGATACTCGACACCCAGCACCGGGTGGTGATTGTCGGTGCGGTGATACGTCTTGGTGCTCGACACGCTCAGGCAAATCACCGGCGCCTTGTGGAAGTGCGCGCGGTACGCCTCGGACTCGACGAACGACTTGAACAACTTGCCATGCAACACACCAAAGTCTTCCGGCACCGGCAACGCCGACTGCGCTTGATGGTGCGCAGGCAGTACGATGCTGAAATCGTAATCGCGCACGTACGATGAGAAGTTGTTGCCGACCATGCCGTCAATGCGCTCGCCAGTGCGGTGATCGATCACTGCGGTCTTAAGGATTTCGATCAGCGGCAGTTGATGCTCGAGGCTGCCTGCGGCCACTTTCATTTCCACCGAAACGATGTCCAGCTCGACCGAATAACGATTCGCCTCGGGGTTGTCCCAGTTGGCCAGGGCGTTGAAGCGGTTGTTGATCATGCGCAGGGTGTTGCGCAGATTGTTCTGCCGATCAGCGCCCCGCGCCAGGTTGGCGAAGTTGGTGGTGATACGCGTATTGCCCGATGGCTGGTAATGCTCATCGAAGGCAATGCGTTTGATGGCGAAAGTGAACTCACTGCTCATGTCGGCCTGGCACCTTGAATGCGGAAGAAGGTCGTTACGCTGCGCGCTTGTGGCACGCAGCGTCGGTCATTGGCCGGCAGTTTAGGGGGGTGAAGGGAAGCGGGGCTAATGAAACGATTTCAGAGAATCTTTAGCGGTGCTCATGTTCATTTGCTCTGGTATTGAATTCTACTCAAGACCAACCCACAACTGGGATGCCGGCAAAGGCCAGGGCGATAAACCTCTGCCAGCCTGGCGACCCACCGTGGCAGTCACACGGCACAAGTGATAACTTAGAGTCATTCTCATTTGTAGCCCTCGTCATGGATCGACCCTCCACTTCCGCTGCCGACGACATCGCCCAGCTCTACGCCGGCCACCACCATTGGCTGGTGGCCTGGCTGCGGCGGCGTCTGCATTGCCCGCACCAGGCATCGGACTTCGCCCATGACACCTTCTACCGCCTGCTCAGCGCCGGACGCTACGAAACACCGCGGGAGCCGCGAGCGTTTCTCGCCACCGTCGCCCGGCGCATCCTCATCGACAACGGTCGCCGGCTGCGCCTGGAGCAGGCCTACCGGGAAGCTCTGGAACAGAGCCTGGAACACACCGAGCAGGCCTTCGCTCCGGAACACATCCTCGAAGCCATCGAACTGCTCGAACGTATCGACCGCGCCCTGGTACGGATGAAGCCACGGGTGCGTGAGAGCTTCATCCTGCGCCACCTGGAAGGTCTCAGCCAGGAAGACATCGCACGCCACCATGGCGTCACGGTGCGCACCGTGCAGGCCGACCTGGTCGAGGCCATGCTCGCCTGCGACGCGGCCATGCAGGTGCACGATGCCTGAGGCGATCAACGACGCGGTCCTACGCGAAGCCGCGAACTGGCTGGTGCAACTGGACGGTTCCAGCGATGCTCAATTACAGGCGCGTTTTCACGCCTGGCTAAGCCAATCGCCAGCCCACGCTGCCGCTGCAGCTCGTTTGCAAGGCCAGCTCGGCGCACTGTACACGCTGCCTGCACACGCCGCCCGCAACGCCTTGCGCCAGGCGCCGCGAACGCCACGCCCGGGGCGCGTGAAAGCACTGGCACTGGCCCTGGCGTTGTTGCCCGCCGCTTGGTTCGCTACCAACTCGTATCAACAGGGCTACTTATTCGCCGACCTCAGCACCCGCAGCGGCCATTGGCTGGAGCGCGAACTGGACGACGGTAGCCAACTGTATCTGGATGGCGACTCGGCGGTGGATGTGAAGTTCGATGGCGGCGAGCGACGTGTCCAGCTACTACGCGGTGAAGTACTGGTAGAGGTCGCCAAGGACCCGCGCCCGTTGCGCGTGGTGACCCCGCACGGCAGCGTGCGTGCGCTGGGCACCCGCTTCACGGTCGAGCGCCAGGACGACGCTACCCTGGTGACCATGCTCGAGTCGACTACTGCCATCGATAGCGGCGGACGCACCCTGCAACTGACCGCCAATCAGCGCATTCGCCTGAGCCCCGAAGGCCCCGGTACGGTCGAACCGGTGCAGGCGCAGCCACTCGAACACGCCTGGCACGCGCACCAGTTGCTGGCGGTCGATCAGCCGCTGAATGAAGTGCTGACGCGCCTGGCCCGGCACTACCCGGGCGTGCTGCTGGCCGATCGCGCTGCGTTGCTGGACCTGCGAGTCACGGTGATGCTTCCGCTGGACGATCCGCGCCAGGCACTGCGCCTGCTGCAACGCACCTTGCCCATCGAAGTCAGCCAGTACACGCCGTGGATTACCCGGGTTTCGCTCAAATCTGCAGCGGTGGGTAAATAATTTCGAGAATCGTTTCGTGTTTTCCCATGTTGTGCGTCCTCCCTTGGCCAACACCAACAGGAGTACTCACCCGATGAACTCGCCGACTCGAGCGCAGCCCCATTCCACCCCGCGCAGCCTGTGCCTGGCCATCCGCCTGGCGCTGTTCAGCGTGCCGCTGGCGCTGCCGGCGAGCGTCCTCGCCGAGCAGACCGTGCAGCGCTACGACATCGCCCCCGGCCCACTGGGCGAAGTGCTCAGCCGCTATGCCCAGGCCAGCGGCGCGCCGATTTCGTTTCAGTCAAGCCAGGTGTACGGCTTGAGCAGCCCTGGCGTGCGCGGCAGCTTCACCGTCGACGCCGGCTTCGCTCAGGCATTGAGCGGCTCCGGGCTGGTCGCCCGGGCCAGCGCCGACGGCTACCAGATCGAGCCCGCCGCGCCTATCGCCGGCGTGCTCGACCTCGGGGCCATCGCCATTTCCGGCAAGGCCCCTGGCTCCATCACCGAGGGCACCGGCTCGTACACCAGCCAGTCGTCCAGCAGCTCGACGCGCCTGAACATCCCGATCAAGGAAACGCCGCAGTCGATCTCGGTGGTCACCCAGCAGCGCATGCAGGACCAGCGCCTGACCAACCTCACCGACGCGCTGGAAGCCACCTCGGGCATCACCGTGGTGCGCGAGGGCCTGGGCGCTGATACCGACAGCTACTACTCACGCGGCTTCGCCATCAACAACTACGAAATCGACGGCGTACCCACCTCGTCACGCCTGGACAACTACACCCAGAACACCGCCATGTACGACCGCATCGAAGTGGTCCGCGGTGCCACCGGGCTCATCAGCGGCATGGGCGAGCCCTCCGCGACCATCAACCTGATCCGCAAGCGCCCGACCTTCGAGCCGCAGTTGCAGATCAGCGCCGAAGCCGGAAACTGGGACCGCTATGGCAGCACGGTCGACGTCTCCGGCCCGCTCACCGCCAGCGCAGCGGTGCGTGGCCGCCTGGTGCTCGACTACAACAGCGAACGCGCCTGGGTCGATCGCTACAAGCAAGACAGCAACCTGGTCTACGGCATCAGCGAGTTCGACCTGAGTGAAAACACCCTGCTCACCGCAGGCTTCAGCTACCTCACCGTGCACACCAAGCAACCGCCGCGCAGCGGCTTCCCGCTCAAGTACAGCGACGGTAGCAAGACCGATTTCAAGCGCTCGTTCAACACCGCAGCCAACTGGAATTACTACGACCACCGGCAGACCACCTTCTTCACCTCGCTGGAACACACCTTCGATAACGGCTGGAGCGGCAAGGTCGAATACAGCCACAACGAAAACCAGTACGACTCCGAGATCGTCTACTTCGCCGGCGACATCGACCGCACGACTGGCCTTGGCGCCTACGTGATGCCCAACAAGTTCAAGGGCCACCCGAAACAGGACGCCCTCGACGCCTACTTGACCGGTCCGTTCCAACTGCTCGGCCGCGAACATGAACTGATCACCGGCGTGACCCTGTCCCACTTGCAGAACAACGACGCGCCTGACTACGGCGGCTGGATTCGTCCAGGCGGCGACTACGATGGCACCCTCGGCAACGCCCACGCGTGGCGCGGCGATGTGGCAAAACCTGAGTTTCGCAAGTACGGCGTACAAGACTTTGAGGAAACTCAATATGCCGCCTACCTCACGTCCCGCCTGCACCTGACCGACGACCTGACGGTAATTCTCGGCGGCCGGGTGATCGACTGGAAACAATCCGACGAAACCCGCTACTTCGATGACAGTTACTACAACAAGGTCTCGCGCAAAGAGAGCGGCGTATTCATCCCCTACGGCGGAGTGGTCTACGACCTTGACGACACCTGGTCGGTATATGCCAGCTACACGAAAATCTTCAACCCACAGTCACTGCAAACCACCAGCGGCTCGTACCTGAGCCCGCTGGAAGGCACTGGCTATGAAACCGGCATCAAAGCCGCCTTCAACGACGACACCCTCAACGCCCGGCTGGCCCTGTTCAAACTCCAGCAAGACAACCTCGCCGTCATGGATGGCGACAACCTCACCCCTACCGGCTGGCAGGCCTACCTTGGCGAAGAAGGCACCACCACCAAAGGCGTGGAAATCGAACTCGACGGCCAACTGACCGACAATTGGCAACTGGCCGGCGGCTACACCTACAGCGTCAGCACCGACTCCAACGACAAACGCATCGCCACACAAATCCCGCGCAATAGTTTCAAAGCCTTCACCACCTACCAACTCCCCGCCCCTCTCGACAAACTCACCCTCGGTGGCGGCGTCAACTGGCAAAGCAAGACCGGGGTCGATCTGGGCTACTACCAACAATCGAGCTACGCCATCACCAACCTCATGGCCCGCTACGCCATCGACGAGCATTTCACGCTGGGGGTGAATGTGGATAACGTGTTCGACCGCAGTTACTACAGCACCACCAGCGCCGGGGTGTATGGGGCGCCGCGGAGTGTGACGGGGGTGGTCAAGTACACCTATTGAAGGAGGCGTTGCCTGGCCTGAGTGATGAATGTTCGTTGCCCAGGCCTCATCCTTTTCCTGCGTTTTCAAGACAACTGCTTGCTGGCGGCTGGACCAGCAGCATGCTCAGTTGCTCCGGCGCCTGATGCACCAGACCACCCGGCGTTTCGCAGACACGCTGGATGAAGTTGTCGGTAAACAGCAGCTTGCCATGCACGAAATATTCATCGGCGCGCAGGTTGGGGTTGTCAATTCGCGTTCCCAGCCGGGCGGCCAGCCATTGACCGGCCTCGTAATGACTGATCCAGCGTTCGCGGGCGAATTCGTTCATGGCCTGCTCCGGCGCATCACGCGCCACCACGATCATCGGTATGTTGCTGACTTCCGGCACCAGGTCGTTATGCCCCCAGTAGCCGCCCTCCCCCAGGCGCTGGCCGTGATCGCCGGTGATGATCAGGTAGCGCTCGCCCTCGAGCTTGTCGAAGTCGGCGATAACCTCCCCCAGCAGGCTATCGAGGTAATGGATCGAGTTGTCGTAGGCGTTGCTCTGCCCGTCCGGGCCGCTGTCGGGCCATGGCATGGGGCGTGATTCATGCCGGTAGTTCTGCGCATAAGGCAGGTGCGCCGTGCGCAGGTTGAGCACGACGAAGTTGCGCTCGGCCCAACGCTGCTGATCGAGCACATCCAGCAAGGCGCGGTCCTGGCGCTGGAGAAAACGCAGCGGGTGATCTTCACGGGTGATCGAAACATCCAGATAGCGGCTGCCCAGATGCGCCAGCAGCTTGGACTCTTGCGAGGAGATCCAGTGGGTGCGAAAACCCGCCTGCTGGGCGAAACGGAACTGGTTGACCTGGCCGGTGCGCAGCAGTTGGTCCTTGCCGGGCTCACGAATCGGGTTGAGCAGATACGGCAGGCTGACATCGGTGGCCACACCCGCCGCGATGCCTGGACGGACGAAGGCGCTGGGGTGCTGCTTGAGGTAGCTGGAAAGCTGCGGCGTGGTGTTGCGTTCATAGCCGAACAGCCCCAGACGGTCAGTGCGCAGCGAGTCGGCCACCAC
This sequence comes from Pseudomonas cremoricolorata, assembly GCF_000759535.1. Lineage (NCBI taxonomy): Bacteria > Pseudomonadati > Pseudomonadota > Gammaproteobacteria > Pseudomonadales > Pseudomonadaceae > Pseudomonas > Pseudomonas cremoricolorata. Next base: position 469,130 of record NZ_CP009455.1, read on the forward strand.
CAGCCAGACATGCTTGGCAGTGCTCGGCACGGCGCTCAGCTGGTACGGCGCGTACGGCGTCGGCGGCAGTTCGACCCCATCGCGGAACGCCAGTCGCACCGACCAGGCCGAAAATACGTTGAGGCTATTGTGCAGAGCGCTGCGATTCGGGCTGGCGGCGAAGGAGTCAAGGTTGCGATAGGTGGCACGGTAGGGTTTGGCCAGCAGCACCAGCGCGATCAACACCAGTGCCCAGCGGCTGGCCGGAAGCGCGACGCGGCCAGGCAGCCTCACATGCAGGACCAGAAGCGCCATGTACGGCAAAGCCACACACAACAGCGCCGGCCAGTGCTGAGCCAGGCTGTGCCGCGCCGTCTGACTCACCTCGGCCGGATCATTGAGCAACGACTGGATATCGGTGGCACTCAGCGGTTCACCGAAGAAGCTGATGTTGGCCAATTGCATGAGCTGCATCGCCGCGAACAGCAGCAACACCCCAACCGTCAGCGCACGCAGGTTGCCGAGCCACAGCGCTGCGCTGAACAGCCAGAGCACGATGACATAGCTCAGCTCCAGTTCAGCGCGGTTGTTGGAGGTGTACAGCTGCTGGAGAAAGTCATCGAGCAACAACAAGGCGCAACTGAGCGTTGCCAGAGCAGCCAGGTTGAGCCACGGACGTAGCCCCCCGGTCGGGCGGGGAAGCGCTAGGGAAAGGTGCATGCGGGTGTCCTGGAGGGAGACTTATCGATCTTTTGGCAGAGGTCGGCGGCGACCGGTCAGCATGGACAGGGGCAGGTTTTCGCGCAGGCGCACGCTTTCGAACAGCGCTGCGGTCACATGCACGATGATCAGCACGAGCAGCGTGTCGGCACTGACGCTATGAATCGTCATTGGCCAGTCAGCGCCCCATAGCGCGTCGACTTCCTGCATGAGGTAACCGGAAATCGCCAGGCTAGCGATCGCCGCCATCATCAGCAGCATCACCAGCCCGCCAATGGGCGAGTGGCCAAGTCGGTGGCAATCGTGGCCGCGCAACAAGGCCATGGCCTGTTCGCGCACGCGCTGCGGCGTCGGCCAGAAGTCAGCCCAGCGTGCACTGCGTGGCCCGATGAAACCCCACACCAGGCGTATCGCCAGCCAGGTGGCTGCGTAATAACCCAGCCAGCGGTGCCAGTCATCGCCAGCCTCGTTGAAACAGTAATTGCCAACGAAGACAGCGGCGATAGACATATGGAACAGGCGGATCAACGGATCCCACAGGCGTATCGTCGCTGCCGTCATCACTCGTCGATCTCGGTCTTCACCGCTTTACCCGTGACCGGATCGTGGTAGATCTCGACCTTGCGCTTGTCTTTGTCGAAGCCGTAGATCTCGTAACAGTTGCCTTCGGTGATCTTGAATTTGCTGATCTGGTAACCCTGCGCCTTGAGCTGTTCCTGGAAGCGCTCCGGGTCCTGCCAGGTAGAGCGGTCAGCCGTGGTGCATTCAATCTTGGCAAATACCTGCGAGCTGGCCAGCAGCAGCATGGGGAGCACGATGTAGCGCATGGGAGAGACCTCCTGATTGATGGCTACCTACAGTGCTGGGCGAACCTTAAAGAACTCTTAGTAGGTAATATCTTGCAATATCTTGCCTCTGGCCCGCAGATTGCGGATGGCGATCATGGCCCCATTCCACTATCCGAGGTGAGTGTCGATGCGCGTTCTGCTGGTCGAAGACGATACGGCCCTGGCAGAGGGCATCCGCGTAGCCCTGCGCCGTGAAGGCTACCGGCTGGACTGGGTCGCGGACGGCCTGGCGGCCGAGCATGCGCTGCGTTGCGAGCCGTTCGATCTGGTGCTGCTCGACCTCGGGTTGCCGGGGCTTGATGGCCTGGAGGTGCTGCGCAAGCTCCGTTCGCGGCAGAGTAACGACGTGCCGGTGCTGATTCTTACAGCACGCGATGCCACGGCCGACCGCATCCAAGGCCTTGACGCCGGGGCAGACGACTACCTGATCAAACCCTTCGACCTCGACGAACTCAAGGCCCGCACACGCGCCCTGCTCAGACGCAGCCAAGGCCGCGCGCAACCGCTGCTCGAGCATGCCGGCGTGAGCCTCAACCCGGCCACCCAGCAAGTGCGCTACCAAGGCAATGCCGTGCCCATGACGCCCATGGAATATCAACTGCTGCACCAGTTGCTCAGCCGCCCCGGTGTGGTGGTCACCCGCGAGCGCTTGAGCAGCGCGCTCTATGGCTGGCAAGACAGCGGCCAGGGCAACACCCTGGAAGTGATGATCCACAACCTGCGCAAGAAGCTCGATAGCAGCTTCATTCGCACCGTCCGCGGCGTCGGTTATGTGGTGGACCACCCCTGATGATCGCCATCCGCACACGTATCCTCGCCCCGACCATCGCCTTGGTCATCCTCGGCACCCTGGCCCTGGCCCTGCTGGTTCTGCGCGATAGCCACCGCGAGATCGAGCAGGTCTACGACGCCCAACTGGTGCAAGGCGCTCGCCTGCTGCAAGGCATGCTGCAGACGCAGAGCCCCGAGCAGACCGACTGGAATCAACTGGGCGCCGCGCTCGACGGCGCACTGAACCGCTCGGGCGAGGGCATCCTCACTCACCCCTACGAAATCAACCTGGCCTTTCAGATATGGGCGCCGGACGGCCGTCTGCTGGTGCGCTCCGAAGACGCACCGCAGCTGGAGCAACTGCCGCAACCGGGCATTCACGACTTCATCATCGACGGCCAGGACTGGTGTGGCGTGCTGCTGGCCGACAGCGTGCAGGGCCTGCGTATCTGGGTCGGTGAGCGCGACGATGTGCGTCAGGATCTGATCCAGACAATCGTCCAGCACGCACTGCTTCCCCTGCTGATGGGCTTGCCGCTGCTGGCCGCGATCATCTGGGCACTGCTCGGCTGGGGCCTCGCCCCCTTGCAGCGCCTGGCACGCCACGTACGCGCCAGGCCGGTCGACAGCCTCGAGCCGCTGGCCGTCGGCCCCCTGCCCCAGGAACTCGAGCCCATGCGCAACTCCCTGGACCGGCTGCTGAGCCAAGTCCGCGCCCTGCTCGAACGCGAACGCCGCTTCATCGCCGATGCCGCCCACGAACTGCGCACGCCACTGGCGATCCTCGACATCCATGTGCGCAACGCACGGCAGGCAGACAGCGAGGCAGAACGCGCCGAAGCCCTCGAGTTTCTGCAACAGGGCGTTGGCCGCGCAACGCGCATCGTCAGCCAGTTGCTGACCATGGCCCGCCTGGAACCGGTATCAAAACCCCAGCACCCGCTCAACCTCACCGCACTGGTGCGCGAGGAACTGGCCGAACTGGCGCCCCTGGCCTTCAAACGCGACGTGGAACTGGTACTCGACGGCGAAGAAGACCAACACCTGCTCGGCGACCCGGCCTGCGTCGCCATCATGCTGCAAAACCTGATCAGCAACGCCCTGACCTTCGCCCCCGCCCACAGCGAAGTCTGCGTGCGCCTGCGCCGCAGCGGCGAACAGAACGTGGTGCTGCAAGTGCTGGACGAAGGCCCCGGCGTCAGCGAAGCAGTATTGGGGCGCCTGTGCGACCGCTTCTACAGCGATGCGAACCCGCAAGGCGCCGGCCTTGGCCTGTCCATCGTCGAGATGATCAGCCGGCGGTTGGGCGGGGTTTTGCTGATTTCGAACAGGGGGCGCAAGGGGCTTTGTGTGGAGCTGACGTTTCCCGGGGTTGCGGCTCGGGCTGCGGATAAGCATGCATGATGCTCCAGGCTTGAGCGTGAAGCCGCCACCGTCCTTCCTACGGGATTGAGTGGCAACTGTGTGCGGGGTAGGTCTACCGGGAACCTTGGAACCCGGACACGCCGAAGCCTGCCCGCACACAGCCGCCATGATGGGACGCTCAATGCGCGCCACGTTTACTAGCAGGTTCCTACACCTGATCGCAGATTCGCTGCGTCAGGCCACCTTGGCCTGAACCGTGAACAAACTCCCACCCAACGCCATGAACGACGCCCCAAACAACCGATTCATCAACTGTGCCCGATTCGGCGCCGCTAACTGCCGCCGCAGCATCTGCGCCAGCGTCACGTAAAACGCGTGGGAAAGGATCGAACACATCGCGAACGTCAGGATCAGCATGCCCAAGTGCATGACCGAATCTTGCCCCGGACGAATGAATTGCGGCAAAAACGCTGCGAAGAACAGAATCGCTTTCGGGTTGGTGAGCGCTACCGCCACGCCATTCAACACCAGCCGCTTGTTGCTCGACACCCGCCTTGTCGGACTGTCCAGCTTGTCGAACGCACTGGTGCGGCTGCGCCACTGCTTTATGCCCAGATAGATCAGATAACTGGCGCCCAACACCTTCAACAGCAAGAACGCCGTGGCCGAAGCCTGAAGCACTACGCCAAGGCCCGCACTGGTTGCGGCGGAGATAATCAACAGCCCACAAGCGCTTCCGAACGAGCCAAGCATTGCGCGCTTTGGGCCGTAGGCGACTGAGTTGGAGAGCGCCATGATTACGCCGGGGCCGGGGGTCAGGGTGACGAGTAGAGCGATCAGGGTGAAGCTGAGCCATTCGTGGATGGGCATTGCCGGGGCCTTCCGTGGGGGACGAGACTTGCGAATCTAGCAGGTTCGGAGGGCGTTCAGGTTTTATAAGGGGATTGAGGGTGGTCGGGGAAAAACGGGAATAGGAATAACAACAAAGCCCGCGCGGGGCGGGCTTTGTTGAACGTTTGGCGGATAGCCAAAAGGCTACTGAGAGCCGAATTGTGATGCGGAGACAGGAATCGAATAAGACACCTACAGCCCTTGATTATACTGGTAGCTGGCTTCCGCCCGATCTACCTGTATACCTAACCGTATACCTAAAACCGAACTCGCCCCCCTACCCTTTCCTTCTGTGGCACCCAAACGCACAGCCTCACCGGACGGCCGCTTCTTGGCTTGGCTTCGCCGTTGTGTGCTCGCAAGGCAGGCAAGCCGGTGAAGACTGGCCAGCGTCCTCATGGCAAACGTTGAGTGAAGCTTTCGAGATCGCTAGGGCCTAGGCATACCCAAGAGAAGACGGACACCCAGGAGAAAATCTCAGCTGCAGGTAAACTGCGAGTCCCCGTACCCGTGTAGGGAGGGGGGTATGTAGAGGACCCAAAAAACCGGCCAATACAACCGCGCCATTCCGGCATCTAAGCCAGTGAACTGAGCGTGAACAACAAGCTTCCCAGTGCGTAACCCTACTCAGTAGCCAAGCTCGTTAGCCAGTTCGAGCCGTCTAGGGGCCTCTCCCGCTGCTGGCCTTAGCCTTTTCCGGGGCCTGGGGCGGGCAAACGTAAGAAGCCGGTGTTCTTAGTGTTCTCAGTGTTCCCGCAAGGCTGGAAGCCTGAAACCATGGGGCTTTTAGCCGAGGAACACCATTGCGCAAAATTTGGAACACGAAGGGTCCAGGGACACAAAAAGTGTTCCTGCACCTTTAATGTTACCGGGCATTTGCAGCAAATCTGGTCAGTAAAATTCGCACCCGCGATAGGCTGCAATCGACCCAAAGTTGCCGCTAGAAAAAGGCCGCCCCCAACCCCGATTCGACCTAGATCACCGTGTACGAAATTTGGGGCGATTTGACCAGCACCAAAGGCTTACACACAAACAACAGATGCTGGGCAACACCGACGACCGTCTGTGCGGTATTGGCACTTTTCTACGGTCCCGCGCAGCGGGTTGTATACCTGACTGCTTCGGGAGGACGAGTTACCAGCGGGAGTATGCTACGGGGAATGTGACGAAGCTGGAGACCAAAGAGATCGAATGCGTATGGTCCCCCACCTCAGCACATCAGCGCCCGGTGCAGGCCATGAAACGCAGCTTCCGCGAGTGATTGCATCATGGCACTATGGGTCCATCAACTCCCCAATACAGCGTCCCAATTCAGTCCCTCCGGCTTATCGTTGGACTCGGATAGCTGCGGCTAGCCACAGACAAAGGATCGTGTCATGACAGACGACGTAGCCCCACCCAACGAAAAACTCAAGGGGCAACAGGCTTACCTATCGCCAGGGGCCGCCGAGTGGCTACCGTTGACTGAGGCGGCCTTCATGGCATTGAAGTCCACAGAAGAGGCTGATGATGAACAAGTGCGCGCCAATAAAGCCACGCTTTCGGCCATGTTTGCGTCTGCACTTCAAATCCCGAACCTAGGGTTCTTTGCAGGGAGCGGTACTTCGCTAGGCGCAGTCGGCGGCCCGAGCATGTGGGAGCTCTGGCAAAGAGCGATGTGCCCAGAGGGGCAAAACAGGCTCTCCGAACGCGCTGCACAAGTCGCAGATACCGTCCGTTATCATGAAAGAGAAAACCCGAACATCGAGCATTTTTTGTCCCAGTGCGATGCCTACTTGGCGTTCAACAACGACGTGGAGGTGAGCACATTTGTTAACGATGTGAAGGCCTTAATTCTCCACGCCTGCTCAGAGTTTATGAATAGCGATAACTCCGACATCTCAGCGTACAGAAATCTTTTGCAGAAGTTGGCGAGGCGCAGGGTTCGAGATCCTCGGCTAAGGGTTTTCACTACGAACTACGACATGTGTTTTGAAACCGCTGCGTCCGATCTAGGGATGGTTACCGTTGATGGCTTCTCATACACCCGAAAGCGCAGATTCGATGGAAAGCACTTCACTTACGACATTGTACGGCGGGAGGCGGACAGCCACGAATTCACAGAGGGTATTTATCACCTCTTGAAGCTTCATGGCTCCGTGAGCTGGAGTCGTGAGGGTACCGAGATTTACGAGCATGTTGCTCCCGCCCCTGAGAATGCCTGTTTGATCTATCCGGCAAAAGGAAAGTATCAGCAAGCATTTTTACAACCACACCTTGAACTCCTATCAAGGTTTTTAGAGTTTCTGCGACAGCCCAATAGTTGCTTAATTATTGCGGGTTTCGGCTTCAATGATGACCACCTCTCCGAACCCGTCTACTCTGCGATTCAGTCCAACCCAAGTCTCAAACTCATCCTCTGTGATTTCCAGGGCATCACTCACCTACACAATCGCGGTCAGCATGGTTCAAGCCCCTATTGGGGAAAATTCCATGACCTTGCGATGGAAGGCTTCGATATCCATTTTGTTAGCTGCTCATTCGGTGACATGGTCAGCCACATCCCACATCTGCGTACCGCTTCGCCTGCAGAGCAGCTAGCAAACGCCGTGAGACGTGTAAAGGGAGGAGCATAACCAATGGCACTGGACGGAATATTGGCCAGCACCCTGAAGATTGGAGTGGTATCCAGCGTCAGCGCTCAACTCATCAAAACAAACCTTGCCCATGCGGGCGAGGTAAGCGGGCACTACCTGGGAAAAAACCGCTATGGTAAGGGTGAAGTCGGCGAATTTGTCTTGATCGAGGGCCAGCAGACAGTCCTCCTGGGGCGGATCACGGAGGTCAATCTTCCCGACCGTGATCGAACTGAAATCTCTCAAGATTTTGCAGGGACTCGTCAAATCGACGCTATTGGGTTCATTCGCCTATTGGGCTCGGTCAATCCTCACACTCTTAAGATCACAGCCGGAGTCAGCTCTTATCCTCGGCTAGGTGATCGAGTCTACTCCGCTCCTGGTGAGTTCATATCCCAAATTCCGGTACTGACTTCTGCGGGGGTAAACGCAGAAGAGCCGCGCGTCACTCTGGATCTAGGACATGTTGCAGGTGATAACGGGTTCCCAATCGCGGTCACCCCAGAGAAGCTATTTGGCCGACACTGTGCAGTTTTGGGCTCGACAGGTGGCGGCAAGAGCTGGACAACATCCAAACTGATCCAAGAATGCCGAAGATTCTCCTGCAAACTCGTATTGATCGATGCTACAGGAGAGTATCGATCGCTGAACGGGGCCGACACCGTTCATTGCCACCTAGGTGAACCTATACATCGAAGCGCAGAGTCAATCGAAGTCGCCATCCCTCCCACAAGCTTTGCAGAAACCGATTTTATTGCCTTATTTCAGCCCTCAGGAAAGACGCAAGGTCCAAAACTTAGGGAGGCGATTAAAAGCTTACGGTTAGCGGCACTTGCACCTGACCTATTTCCTAGGGGAATTGTGCGCAAGGTTAGCCAATCCAAAGACAACTACAGAGAAGCAATGAGGCGCGAAAACTACGCTAGCTTGGTCGGTAACCCCAGTCAACCATTCGAGCCTAGGCACCTTGTCCAGCAGGTTGTCCAAGAGTGCTGCTATCCAGATGCTGGCGTAGATAAAATGGATCGCTGGGGGGGTGCGAGCAACGAACTTTCGTACTGTTCATCACTCATGACCAGGATTATGAGTGTGATGAGTTCCCGCTCACTCAGCTGCGTTTTCAGCCCAGCAGCTGGCCTACCGAATCTTGTTCATAACCTTGATGCTTTTTTAGAGAGTGATAAGCGTCTGTTCAGAATTTGCCTGAGTTCCATCGGTTATGAATTTAATGCACGAGAAGTAATTGCTAATGCAATAGGACGATTGCTCCTGCAGCGTGCCAGAAGTGAAGCGTTCCGCAAGAGCCCACTGCTAGTGATTCTCGACGAAGCTCATAACTTCCTAGGTAAGACCCTCGGTAACGAGGATGACCTTCAGAATCTTGATGCATTTGAGCTGATTGCAAAAGAGGGCCGTAAGTACGGATTGAATATCTGCCTTGCAACTCAACGACCTAGGGACATTACCGAAGGTGTATTGAGCCAGATGGGCACTCTTCTAGTGCATCGTTTGACCAATGATCGAGATAGAGAAGTTGTCGAGCGTGCATGTGGGGAGATTGATCGTTCAGCGGCTGCATTCTTGCCAAACCTAAAGCAGGGTGAAGTTGCAATGGTGGGGGTAGATTTTCCGATTCCGGTGACCATTCAAATTGGTCGACCCTCTCAACCACCAATATCTGATGGCCCTAGCTTTCAAGAGCTGTGGTAATCGAGTCAGGCATTGTAGGATTCCCCGCCGTCAGCTAAGAAGCGCTGGAACCTTGGGTTGCGGAGCGCCAGCCTGAATGGTGCCAGGCTTCGTAAATGCTTCAGTAACTCGAGATCCGGCCTAAGTAAACGTCCGCTTTTGGTCGAAAGCTGCCCTCCATGAGCGGCAGCTTCCCACTCGTAGCTAAATGCACATGGTCAAAAATGGTCCTTCAAAAGACCTAGCCTGCCTCAACATGTCCTACGGTAACGCTACCGACAAGGCGTCTTACACGATTTTTGATGAAACACGTCACTGGAAGTTGATACGGGTAGCTATCAAGCCTAGGATGGGCCTGCATTTTGCTCACTGAAATACGATCTAGACCAGCCATACAGACCATTGAGTTCAGAGTAGAGCCAGCAAATGATGAAGAAGAGTCTGCCTCCATTAGTACAAGATATTCGAGATGGCAAAGTTATTTGGCAACGCCTAGAAAGCCTGAATTATGAATTGCTTGGTTATTTTTTGTCGTGCCACCTCATAATTGAGCACTACCTTGATGAGTATTTAAAAACCCAATATCCGAAACTGGACTGGAACGCATCAAGGCAGACATTTGGGCAAAAAGTAGCGCTTCTTACTACGGACAATTACCCGGAAAAATATAACTGCATCCCTGCAATAAAACACTTGAATAGCCTTCGGAACAAGCTCAGCCATAATATCGATTTCAAAATCGAAAGTATCGACTTGCTTCCACTGTCCAACTACCTAAGGAAGTGTTGCGAGCCTGAACTTGAACAACCAACCGAGCCGAAGGAAATTCTCGATCTCTTTACGTCAATGGTATGTGTTTGGTTTGCCTCTGGCATAAGCTCCACAGCCCACCAAACACGTTACACTAGGAAGTGAATGCCGCTCAGCAGCATGCTTCCGTCTATTTAGGAATAAGTTCAGCTGACTCCCGCACGCAGCTATGAGCCGAATCTGCGATGTCTGGCATATAGGTTTACCACCATAACAGTAGCTTGGCTCGGAGTTCTCAAAATCGTTTTAAAAACCTATAAATTAGGAGATTAAATATTGACCATTGCAGCGCGAATTCAGGAATGCACAGCCAAGCTCGCTTTAGGGGATGCTGAAAATGCGTTCATACAACTTGCAATTGCCATTGACGGCACAGCAAAGCTACTTTACCCAGGAAAGAAAACATCTGAGCGCTGTAAAAAATTCTTGAGTGACAGCCTTCCTTTCATTTTGTGGTCGTTAAGCAATGGAACACCGTCCAAAGCTGGCAAACTTACTATTGAAATTTCTGACTCAAACGATTCGTATAAATGGGTTGAATTTGAAGACATCGTCTATAAGATTATGCGCTGCTCTATCTTCCATGATGGAAAACTCTCGGAGGAAGTGGAATTTGTCAACGCCTCTTACATCGGTACGCTTAATGGGAAGATGCAGTTCCCTATAGCTTTGATTGGCTCTTTGCTCTTCGCAGTGATCGCTAGCCCAGTGAACGAGCGTCAACGGGTTGCTGAATCAACTTCATTCACATTTGGCAAAACAAAGGTTTCTGTAAACCACATGCTTGGAAGCCTAGAAAAAACAAAAATAGCAGTTGGTTGCGGATTTTATAAATCGTAAAAATCTACTCATAAATCCTATGCTGAACTGAATATGCTAAGACTATGCTCTACCGCCCCACTGCATCGAACCGCTTTGAATATTTAGCAAGCTAGGTCAATCCTCAAAATAGCGCCTTTGCTCCAAAACTCTACGCGCAGCTTACTAGTAGCTAAAAACTACTCTCTTAAGACATTCATATCTAAGCACCACCACTCAATTTGAGAGTGGCGCTTAGATCGATTACCAGTTTTTAATGGCTTCGCAATCAAATATCTGTCAACTGCTCGAGCCTAACAGCTTCACGCAAAGTCCTAACCTCGCAGTTGGATATGTAGCTATTAACCCTTGGGGAAAGGTTTGGAATATACATTTTGCTAAAACTATCACCATACCCAAGTAAATCCTCGGACGCTGACACATGAGCTGCCAATTTAACCAGCTCACGCGTAAGAATTTCGAAGCGATCAGACCAGTAAAATCGGGCCGCTTGAAGAGTACTGGTCTTCAGTGCTTCAAGTTCGGCTTGCTTATCCTCGATGGATTCATCCAGTTCTGTAATCTGGATGGTCAATGCAGACGCCACTGTATTAGCGCCTTTGAGAGCTTGTTTCATTATCGCTAGCGCCTGGGACGCTTTCTGCAAAAGCCCCTCGGCTTTGCGCTCAGTACCGCTATCGTCCTCCGCCATAGCCTGGGCGTAAGCCTGCGCTGCCTCATGCTCCTCATGTTCTGCCGCTTCAAATTCTCCCTCATGTTTTGCCACCAGATGCGCACGTTTGGACTCTAGCTTTTCACGTCTGTCCTGCAAAACTTTCATTTCTCCCTGTACCCTTGCCATATCTTTTTTTGCAATGCGCAAGTTTTTAGTGGCGAACTCTACGCCCTCCTCCCAATTCACAATCCTTTGGAGCGATGGGATCTCTTGAGTAAGAGTATCTATTCTTGCTTTAGCATTAGAGTAAGGGCCAATCTGGTCCCGAGGATATACAGGTCTTCCCTGCCGGCTATTAGAGAATTTTTCTTCTGCTTCGTCAGCTATCGCTTTTAGCCGGGGAAGATCTTTTTTCAAAGCTTCTAGTTCGTCTTTGTAACTTTTCAACACAGAAGAATTTTTGTTCATTTCAAACTCCAAGAATTTAATTTAATTAATTACGAGCGTAGGCGGGCCGGGCCGAGAACTAGCCATGACTCCCGATTAATATAATTTCTTTATTCAGCCGCTAAAAAGAACATTTGTATTGACAACATATACCCGCCCCTTAGGCATTCCGGGTAGCGTCACTGACTGAGCCGCCTTACCATCTCCGCTTGGCTCCAGTATTCCACGCGCGACTAGCTCTCTATTCACGTTACGCAGGTTCATTCCCTTGAATACTTCATCGCGCCAAGTTGCACCGAGAAAGTAGTAAGTCACTGAGGTGTATAGAGAATCGCCAACGCCATGATCCATCGTCCTGCGAAAGCCAAGGCGGTCGGTTGTACGTGGTGCGTGGTCATCAGTCTTTGCGGCGATTGCATCCCATCGAGTAAATCGACTCTCTCCATAGCGTTCCACCATTCCGCGCAGCCTCGTGACTATAGCGTCACCCTCTAAATTGCCCGCACCTCCGCGCTCAGCCAACCAGGCCTCCAGGCACACGCGGCCGGAGTGCAACGCTAGGCCATCAGGCCACCCTGTAACGCCCAACGCTGTGGCCAGCTCACCCGCCGCGGCTGCCAGTCCGAACCGAGTCGCGGCGCGCTGCGCCTGGCCACTAGCGCTGGCAGGCAATGCTTCGTTGGTAAAGCGTTCCAATGTGCTGCGCACCATCGCCGTGTAAGCGCGAAGTTTTGCGGGGTCACAGAGGGCCGACAGGAAAGCTAAGGCGGGCGAGCCGTAGCATTTGCTTACCCGCGCTTTGAGTGCATCCGACAGCGCGGCGGCATCGTCAAAGCCATGCAGCTCCTCAAATAACCCTAGCCCCTTGCTAGCATCCGCCGGCACTGCAAGCAGCCGCACTTCCATGCCTGCTTTCAATTCCTTGTTAGCTTCAGCCATGTGCTGCGCAAGGGTCTTTTCTCCGGTGGAAAGGAATAGCAAACGCCACTCCTGTACTTGGCGCCCGCTCATACCCCGGTCGTTGGCCCGCGCCTTGCCAGTGCCATTGCCCAGCATGTACACCGTTTCCCCAATGATCCGGGGGTCGCACATCCCGATTTCATCCAGTACCAGTAGGCCATCCGAATGCGCTGCCGCGATACTCTCCAAGGCGTTGTCCGTAGAACGCCAGGAACGCACCAGACGCGGACCACCCCAAACCGAGGCTGCCACCTGTAAGTGCGTGGTCTTGCCACCTGAGCTGTCGCCGTAGAGGTGGAAACCACCCGACTCATGCCCGAGCAGATGCAGCACCGCTCCGGCAAAAGCCACGCATACGACGAATGCAAGGCGATTATTGCCCACGCAAAGCGCGCCGATTTGCTGCTGCCATTGCTCCAATGTGCCTACATGATTAATCGGCGGAAGCTGCGCACCGGCTTCGTAGAAATGCAGGTGCTCGGCGCTGGCTCCTATCTGCTGCTCTGGCAATAAGTAAGCATCCCCGTGCCAGCCTAGTCGTGTGACCAAACGCGCACGCTTAGGGCTGTCGTACCCCTGCAAATAGCTTTGAAGATCGTTGCGTGCATTGCGAGCAGTGCGCACGGGTGTCAGTCGTAACCCCATATCTACTAGAGGTGCGAGAACTTCTTTGCCAAAGTCGCCTGCCATTGCTCTAGCTGGAATATTGAGGCGCTTGCTGGCCCCGTCGGGATCATCAAACTCGACCAACAGACCCCAGCCGTGGCCTTTTTCATCACGGGTCCGCGCCAGTATCTCCAGCCGCGAACAAACCGCGCGCGCCTCACCATCCTCACCAGTGAAGAACACCCCGTCTTTTGTGACACGGAAGCCGTTCGACTCCGGTGCAGTTGTCTTCTCAGCCCGTGGTTTGACTTGACCAGCAGTCTTACTCTGCTTCGGAGAAGCGAGGTCGGTTGCAGGTGCGAGTGCGAACAGCTCGCCGGTGCGTTGCAGCTCTGCCAGGTGCTGGGCAGTCCAGCCGTTGTATTGCGCGTCTGCCGCGTCGTCACCTTCGTGCCAATCACCGCCCGGCGCAAAAGTTGGGCGTTTACCGTCCATGCCTGGCATCTGCTCGAACGCTGACAAGGCTATCGTTTGCACTGATGCAGCTCCAAGCTTCCGCAGATAGTCCGCCAAGGCATCCATGCACGTTTTACCCGGCGCATCGTTGTCAGGCCACAGCAACACATCACGCCCGACTAATGCCGTGAAATCAGTCTTCTGCCAAGAATTTGTTCCATTAGGCCAACAAGTAGCAACGTGCTCGGGTAACAGATCCGCGGCGCCATCGGCAGCCTTCTCGCCCTCGCACAGCACCACTGGTGCCGAGGGGCGTTTAACCAGTTCATCAAGACGCAGCAACGGACGAGGCTCCGGTAAGCCCTGCCAGCGCCAGGCCAACGAATCATTGGCAGAGTGCTTGCACCAAGTAAGGGGCGCGAACGCTTTGCGCGGCGATCCGCATTCATCCGGCTTGAGGTCGAAGCGATACAGCACCATAAGTGGCTGACCAGAGCCGTTACGGTAAATCCAAACTTTGGAGGGTTTGCCGTGTTGCCGGTGCGTTTGCGGTACCTTCGACATTGCCTGCTTGGGAATGGGCAGCATAGGTACCCATTCTGGTTTCTTAGCCTGGCGAGATTGAGGCGTGGAGTTTGGATTGCTCTTTGCCTCGACATTGAGGAAGGCTGCTAACTTGTTGCATGCCTCCACATCAGTGCTGCGATCAAGGTAGCGCACCAGGTCAATCAAATCGCCGCCTTTGTCACCGGTGGCGAAGTCGCACCAAGTGGATTTAGCCAGGTTCACCTTGAGCGAACCCGAATGTTTGTCAGCTCTTGTTGGGTTGGGGGCGGTGTATTCCTTACCACCATCTATCCGCTTCCCACCGGGCAGCCAGTGCGCCAGCACGCGGTCGATCGCAGCGCACGAAGCGGCCTTGACCTGCGCAAAGGTCGGATGCCTGGCATTAGGCGTCGTCCTGCTCATGCCTGCCTACTCTCGGCAATCTGAATCCCGGCTGTGACATCGTCGACGAGTGCTTTAGCCTGCTCACCCAAGTAATGTGCAGCCCACGCCAATGCATTGTTGCTGTCACCCACACTGGCCAACTGCGTCAATGTGTTCACGCAGTTCATGAGTATGGAAGCTTGTTCCAACGCTTCCTCACCGGAGATACCGGGACATACCCGAAAGAAGGGTAAATTCGAAGAGTTGTGGTTAGAGAAGGTCGCATCACCCGCTGTGTTAACCTGTACACGCTCGTTCATTTCGTACTCCTTTCCGCGACATGGCGAGTCGAATCATCGGCATGTAGGGCTAGGGTACGAATTTGTTCCAGCGTTCCGCGCACGTCCCACAAGGCGCCCAGGATCACGCGGTTAGTCAGGCGCTGCCCTTGCTCCGTATCGAATTGATCCTCCAGCAAGCACAGCACCGCCTGTGCTCGCTCAACAGCACAAGTTATTGCGTCAATCGGGACGCCAGCAGGTGTTTGTGCAGTAACGCAAAGTAGGTCTTCGGGTTGAGAGAGGCTGAACCACGGAGTAGTCATTGAGCACCCCCGCTTGTTTCCAAGGCACGGGCACGGGCCATCGCCGCGTTGTAACGCGCTAAGCGAACAGAAAGCGACGAATCGGCGTGCAGTGCTGCGATGGCACGGGCTTTGAGAGCGGCAATATGGCGCTGAAGAGCAGACGGATCGAGGGTGTGCATGGGGTGACGCTCCTTATGTATGGAGCTGCCACGGTCCGTCGCCAAACGAATTAGGGTGGCAGCTGTGCGCAGGTTGGCGAACCGGTACATAAGGAAACCGGCAGACCCGGAGGTCTCCCACGCACAGCCGCCATAACACAGACGTGCGGGCACAAAAAAAGCGCCTGCAATCGTGATGGGGGCGCCTGTGCGCCTTATGTTGATCGGGTCGCCAAACCCGGTCGCTGAATTTGCAGCGACGAGCGGAGAGTAACGCATGAACTTTTTAAGCGCAAGCTGAGTGGTGCGAGTATGTTGCATGGTTCTTGGCCATGACATAGAGTAAGCGGGCACAATGAAAACCCTCAGACGCCCTCGGTTGCAGCCGCGGGCGTTTTCGTTAGTGGATACTAGCCGGACGACGCTCAAGCTTGAGCCAAGTGAGATTGCGGCCTTGCCTGGCCTTCTCATGCATTTGCTCCAGCGCATCGGGGTTGGCCAGCACGTTGGGCACCAACTGGACTGCGTCCTGAATCACTACGTCCTCAGGCACCTCGATAGCGAGCAGCGCCCAATCGAGGGTTGGCCAAATCAGGAGCAGAACATGCGCTCCGGACGCTTGCGCTTCGTCGCGTAGCTCTTGAAGGCGCTTTATTCGTTCGACTGATGGCGCCGCTTGGCCTAGCTCGTTTATGGCATCGAGAGCTGCTGACGGCAGGAAAATAGGTCTCATGCGGTGCAACCCCGCAGCCAGTCCGCGATTCGCTGATCCTCTGCGCATTCGCGCTCGTACTGGGCTTGTAGGATGCGGCGGCATTCTTCGGTGTTCTCGCGTACCCATTGTGCTAAGCCAACATATGTAGTGTCTTGCTGTAGGGATTGCCCTGATGGACTGGGAGTCTGCACGGTAGGCAGGTTGATACGGCGGACGTTTGGATAGTTGTGCTCGGCTGCTTTGCGCTCCCCCGTAACTTGAAGCTCTACATGGGCGCTCCACGTATCTGGGCAGTTCGCATAAACTGCGTGATCCTCAACAAACCAATAAGTCACCCACTGGCTCAACTCGCTGGAGCTCAATGCTTCTAATGAAGAGTTGGGCATGGCGAATACACCCGATCCCACAACGCATGCCGGTTGCATCCTTGTCCTATGCTCGCGCAGCACATTGGGCAATTTCGCCACAGAGGGAAGCAGCGGTAGCGCTATGCCGTCAGGATTGAAGAAGTAAGCTTTTCCTTCCTGGCCGTTCCAACTGACTCCAGCGATGGTGCGTTGCTTCCAATTGTTGCGACTCATCTGATAGAGAGAAAAACCAATTCCGTACGTGTCCAAGAAAGGGCCGGGAAAACGACTTTGATTGCTCATCATGCGCTGGCCTCCCGCACCTCAATACGAGCACATGTCCAGCGCTGTACTTCTGCCAAAACGAAACCGACTGGAGCCCCTCGAGACATGCTGTCGCTCAGCGGTACAGGGCGAGGGAAGGTCGGATCGTCCTTGAGACGCTTGTAGATCGTCGCGCGCGCCAGGCCAGTCATGGCGATGACGTCGGGAAAGCGAATCAGCGTTGTGGCAGGGTCCAATACCGTAGCTTGACCAGCCTCTTGGCGCAGCTTTCGCATTGGAGCGCTATCGCTACGTGCGACGGCAACAGCAGGCAATGAGGAGCTGTGGCCTGAGGACTTGAACGAAGGCATCACAGCTCCCCCTGAGGTGAGGCAGGAGTGTGGCGGCGATCTGTGAGCCAGGCGACCAGCTCGGCACGCTGATAACGGATACGAGCGCCGCATCGGATGAAAGGCAGAGCGTGCCGGCCAGTACTACGCCAGGTGGCCAGCGTTTTAACCGATAAGCTCAGGAGCTTGGCTGCTTGTTCAGGCGTTAGTAGGTCGGCGGGTGAAACGGTTGTTACAGTTCGATTGAGCTGCATTTGATGCCCCCAGGTTTGATGAAATCAACAGGGGCGAAGATATGGGGAGGGAGGGAAGTGAACTAGGTTCACCTCCCTATGAGTTAAGAGAGATGCAACACGCCTCCTCGGCGTAAGATCTCCCTCACGCTCTTTGATCCTAGGCCTTCTGCAACTGGCCGTTTGGCAATGATTCCTGAAATTTCGCTATGCGACCGACCAGACGACAGTAGATCCCGTCCTGCTTTGCAAATGGCTCTGTCACGCCCGGCGTTGCTCTCCTGCCTGGCGGCACCGCTCCGTTCTCCGGCTTTTCTGCCGGTTACTGCACGGCTATTCCTTACAGCTTGCTCCCCAATTCGAGTCAGCGCTTCGACAGGAATATTTGGATGCCGATAAAGCTCCGCAAAGACGAGGGAATTGCGTGCGCGGCCAAGCAAATCGGCAGCCGACTCTCGCGCCTCGATCTCAGCTACCGAGTCATCAGTCCGATAGTCGTCAATGATTGAGGCGTAAACGCTGGGATAATTAATCATCGTGTCATCAACGAACGCGCGACCGGAAGCCTCTACCACATGGTTAGCCAGTTGCCCTAGCCATGCGCGAAGAACGTTTATCGCCCGGCAGCCATAAGCCATGGCAAGGGCTGCTGCAAGTTGTGAGTCAGTGGCGCGCTTGTCCCAGGAGCCTACGTTCCGCACTGCCCAAGCGATCCCCAGTGCTGGGTACCGATGCAGGGCTTGTTCGATCATGTAAAGCTTTCGACTTACTTCTGCTGTCGCCTCAATTGCCCATTCCTCAGGGTGCCACTCCTCGCAGCTCTCGGGACGCCACATTTCGATACCAGCCGCCACCAGATCAAGCGCCTCAGTGAAGCGTTCGGCGAATTCGCCATAAAGCGGCAACCACTCCAACTCCAATTCAAGCTCGTCGAGATCGAGGTTCAGAGGACTCATTAATTTGCCAAGAGTCATAGCAGTGCGCCGTTAGCTATTTGACGATCCCCGCGCCCCAATTGTCGCAGACAAAGCCGCGCCGGGCCGTGATCGAGTGCGCGAGCGCGTCGGCAGAGCGGCCACCAGAAAGGGGGGGGCGGCTTGCGTTAGCCTAGGCGGGCGCACGGGCCGAGCCGCCTCGTTCAGATAACACCTTGGGTGTTCCCGCGTCTTCGGGTTCCGCCGTTTAGGCAAAGGTGTTCCTTGGCTACAGACCTCGTGTTCTCTGGCTTCCAGTGTTTTTGGAACACCAAGAACACCAAGAACACTGGCTTTTAATCGACTACTTGTTTTCATTGCTGATCATTCTTACCGAATGCTCCACGCACCACATTGCCTACTCCTGCCCCGATGCGAGCAAAGTCATAAGGCGTGATGTGCTTCTCTCGATTGGCATCCAGATAGTCGGCCCACCACTGAACCATGAGCCGGCGCTCTTCGATGTATTCAGCCTTATGGATGTATGCCGCCCGTACACTGTTACGCTCTTGGTGGCTCATCTGACGCTCTACCGCGTCCTTACTCCAAAGTCCCGATTCGACGAGCGCGGAACAGGCCATGGCTCTGAACCCATGCCCACAGACCTCCGTCTTGGTGTCGTAGCCCATGCGTCGAAGCGCCTTGTTCACCGTGTTCTCGCTCATGGGCTTCCAATGGTTACTATCACCCGCGAACACAAGGTCGAAGCGTCCGGTGAGCTGGCGCACCTGCTCGAGCGTGGCTAGTGCCTCGCGACTCAAAGGCACCAGATGGGGCGTGCTCATCTTGGAGCCGCGATGCGAGTTCTTCACGCCCTCAATCTGCTGGCGCTCGCCAGGGATCTCCCACATAGAGCGACCTGTGTCGATCTCTGGCCAGCGAGCAAACCGCAGCTCACTGGACCGGATGAAAACTAGGAGGGTAAGCTTGGTAGCCAGCCGGGTCAGCGGCCGACCGGTGTCACCGTCGATTCTCCGCAGCAGCTCAGGCAGCCGATCCAGTGCCAATGCGGGTCGATGGACAGTCTTGCGGGTAGCGGTTGCGCCCTGAAGGTCCACAGCCGGGTTTGTGTCGATGTGCCCGTGCTGCACAGCCATTCGCATGATGCCAGTCATGTACTGCCGTAGCCGGCCAGCGGTGTCCAAAACCTCACGCTTTTCCACCACCTTGAGCGGCGCCAGCAGGTCGCGAGTTTTCAGGCCGGACACCGGGCGCTGGCCTATGGCCGGGAGCAAGTAAGTTTCGATTCGCCGCCATACCGTCGCCGCATGACCTGGTGACCATTTCTTGGAACAGGCCTCATGCCAATCCTTGGCCAGCACTCCGAACGTGTTAGCCCTCGCATTCGCCGCTTCGACCCTCCCCTGCCTGGCGCTCTCAATCGGGTCCTTACCATGCGCCAGCAACTCCAGCGCTTCGGCTCGGCGCGCGCGTGCGGCTTTTAGTGACAGCGCTGGGTAGTTGCCGAAGGTGGCCAGCCCCTCTCTGCCATCCGGGCGTTTGAACTTCATGCGCCAGATTTTGCTGCCGTTCTTCTTAACCAACAGGAACAGGCCTTGACCATCGAACAGGGTGTAATCCTTGTCTCGCGGCTTAGCGGCCTCGCATTTGGGGTCTGATAATGGTGTAACAGTGCGAGCCATAGGTATACGCTTTTTCGTCGAACCGGCATATACCGAAACGTATACCGAAAAACGGTAGATGGCCAGAGACAAAACGAGATAGACAGAAACAACAAAGCCCGCACGAGGCGGGCTTTGTGGGATGTTTCGTAGACAGTCATAGACTTCTAGAAACTGGTCTCTGGTGCCGGAGACAGGAATCGAACCTGCGACCTTCGCGTTACGAGTGCGCTGCTCTACCGACTGAGCTACACCGGCGTGTTGCGCAACGTACCACTGCGGTGATGGTTACGCAAACCCTTGTTTCGCTTGTTGAAATGCCGCGTCAGCTGGAGGGGGTGCAGCCGTTGGGGGCGAGGTCTTCTTCGATGGTGGTGGTGCAGCTCCAGCCGGTGGGGGTGCGGGTCAGGGTGAGGGTTTTGCCGAGGACGCTGGCGGGGGCCTGGGCCAGGGTGCATTGCAGGCTGGCGGTGGCGTTGGCTGCGTTGCCGGTGGCGGTGATGGCGCAGTGGGTGGTGGTGGGCTGGCCGCCGAGGTCGGTGACGCTGGTGGTGTCCTTGCCGTCGTTGAGACGCAGTTCCAGCGGGGTTTTCAGGGCGGAGATTTCCAGCAGGGCGGCGGAGGCCTTGGAGCGGGCCTGGTGGCTGGTGTAGCTGGGAATGGCGATGGTCGCGAGTATGCCGATGATGGCGACCACGATCATCAGTTCGATCAGGGTGATGCCGCGTTGTTGTTGCATGGGATTTCCTTGTCTTGTGCGTGGGCCCATGGCGCGACGGCGCTGGCTCGGCTCGCTGCGGGTGAGTAGGCCTGTTCGGTCACCTTTTGTCACGCTCGTGGGGTGGGACTTCGTGTCCGCCGCACTACTCTAGTGAGCCTCTGGCAGCGATGCCTGGCAATGAGGCCGGCAAGCTGTTTCGGAGCGTTTCACAGGGAGCGGGGCCCTGCCCCGCTGGCCTGTTCGGTCGATGACGGAAAAGGATATTCCATGACGCAGGTTGTTCAGCAGTTCGCCTGGGAGGGCGTGGATGCCCAGGGTGTGGCGGTGAGTGGTCAGGCGGCTGGGCGCAGCTCGACCTGGGTGCGGGCGCGGTTGCAGGCGCGGGGTATTGAGGTTGCCTGGGTACGCTCGGCCAGCGCGCGGCAGTGGCGCTGGCCGCAGCGGGGCAAGGCTGATGCGGCGGGGTTCAGTCGGCAGTTGGCGACCTTGCTCAATGCCGGCATTCCGTTATTGCAGAGTTTTGAGGTGATGGGCCGCGCCGGGGCGGATGCGCGCATGGCGGCGCTGTTGCAGCGGCTGCGCGAACAGGTGGCGGGTGGCCTGGCGCTGGCCGATGCGTTGCGCCAGCACCCGGCGTGGTTCGATGCGCTGTACTGCAATTTGGTGCGGGTCGGCGAGCAGGCGGGCACGCTGGAGCGGCAGTTGGAGCAATTGGCGACGATGCTCGAGCAGCGTCAGGCCATGCTGCGCAAAGTGCGCAAGGCGATGATGTATCCGTTGATTCTGCTGCTCACGGGCCTGGGCGTGGCGGCGCTGTTGCTGCTGGAAGTGGTGCCGCGTTTTCAGGGGCTGTTCGCCAGTTTCGACAAGGCACTGCCGCCATTTACCCAGGCCGTTATCGATGTTTCCACGTTGCTGGGTGAGCACGCCATTGGCCTGCTGTTGGTGCTCAGCGTGGGCGCCTGTGCGGGTCGGCTGCTCTATCGGCGGTATGCGCCGGCTCGGCAATGGTTACTGCAACGCAGCTTCGCGCTGCCGGTGCTGGGTGGGTTGCGCCGGGATGCGGCGCTGGCGCGCTTCAGTCGAAGCCTGGCGACCTCCTACGGGGCCGGGGTGGCGCTGCTCGATGCGCTGGACAGCGTCGCCGCTGCCAGTGGTGACGAGCTGCATGAACAGGCGATCCGCCGTTTGCGGTCGGGTATGGCGAACGGGCTGGGGCTGAGTCAGGCGATGTCTGGCAGCACCCTGTTCCCGCCCATGCTGGTGCAGATGGTCGCCATCGGCGAAAGCAGCGGCACGCTCGACCTGATGCTGGACAAGGCCGCGCAGCATTATGAAGCGCGGGTCAGCCAGGTGCTGGATCAGTTGGGCACGCTGCTGGAGCCGGCCGTCGTGTTGATTCTTGGCGTGCTGGTGGGCGGGCTGGTGGTGGCGATGTACCTGCCGATCTTCCAGATGGGCAGCTTGTTCTGACATGGCGCTGTGGATCGATCTTACACAGCAGGCAGAACTGTTCATCGTACTGGCGGGCGTGCTTGGCCTGCTGGCGGGCAGTTTCATCAACGTCGTCGCGTACCGCTTGCCGATCATGCTGGAACGGCGCTGGGCCAACGAGGCGCGTGAGGTGCTCGGTTTGCCGCTGCAGGCTCACGAGCGGCTCAACTTGGCGTGGCCTGGGTCGCACTGCCCGCGCTGCGGGAAGGCCATTCGCGCCTGGCACAACATTCCGCTGTTGAGCTACCTGCTGCTGGGCGGTCGATGTGCCGGGTGTGAGGCGCGTATCAGTGTGCGCTACCCGTTGGTCGAGCTGGGCGGCGCAGTGTTGGCGGTGCTGGTGGCATGGCAGGTCGGCGTGGGGGGCCCTGGGTTGGCGCTGATGGGTTTGGGCTGGGTGCTGCTGGCGCTGAGCGTGATCGATATCGATCGACAGTTGCTGCCCGATGTACTGGTGCTGCCAACGCTCTGGCTAGGCCTGCTGCTCAATGCCTATGGCGTACGAGTACCGTTATTCGACGCTGTGCTGGGCGCTGCCGTGGGCTATTTGAGCCTGTGGTCGGTGTTCTGGCTGTTCAAACTGGTCACCGGCAAGGACGGCATGGGCCATGGCGACTTCAAGCTGCTGGCCCTGCTCGGCGCCTGGGGCGGTTGGCAGATTTTGCCGCTGACGCTGCTGTTGGCGTCATTGCTCGGCGCGGGCGCGGGGCTGTGGCTGCTGGTGCGACGGGGCGCCAAACTGGGGTCGGCCATGGCGTTTGGTCCTTGCCTGGCGATTGCGGGGTGGATCGTGTTGCTCTGGGATGATGAAATACGCACTTCCTACCTGCATATGATCACTCTCTGATGAGCACTGCGGCATTTACCCCTTGGATTCTTGGCCTCACCGGCGGCATCGGCAGCGGCAAGAGCGCGGCCGCCGAACGCTTCGTCCAGCTGGGCGTGCACCTGGTCGACGCGGATCAGGCGGCGCGCTGGGTCGTCGAGCCGGGTCGGCCGGCGCTGGCGAGCATCGTCGAACGCTTCGGGCCGGGCATCTTGCAGGCGGACGGTCAGCTCGATCGCGCCGCCTTGCGCCAGCTGATCTTCGCCGACCCGGCGCAGCGGCGCTGGCTCGAAGGGCTGCTGCATCCGCTGATCGGCCAGGAAATCTTCAGCTACCTGGCCAAAGCGCAAACGCCGTATGCGGTGTACGTGTCGCCGCTTTTGATCGAATCAGGCCAGTACGCCAAGACCCAGCGCATCCTGGTGATCGACGCGCCCCATGAACTGCAATTGCAGCGCACCTTGCAGCGCGATGGCAGCAACCCCGCGCAAGTCGAGGCGATCTTCAAGGCGCAGTTGAGCCGGGAAGAACGTTTGCGCCATGCCGATGATGTCGTGGTCAATGACCGTGACCTGCCGTGGCTGCATGAGCAGATCGATCGCCTGCACCACTTTTACCTGACCCTTGAAGGAGGCCAGCCATGAGCCAGCCAATGACCGTCGACTGCCCTACCTGCGGCGCTCCCGTGGAGTGGACCACCGCCAATACCTTCCGCCCGTTCTGCTCCGACCGCTGCAAGCTGATCGACCTCGGCGCCTGGGCGGCCGAAGAACACAAGATTCCGGCCGCGCCGGAAGCCGAAGACGAGCTGTACTCGGGCGATCTCGAACCCCGTCACTGACCCGCCCCGTCGCGAGCCGTTTTTCACCTGCGAACAACACGTTACCGTCATCGTTAGCGACTAAGCTGTGGTCATGGACGACTCAGACTACCTGCGCCTGCTCACCATCCAGGCCGAACAGGCCAACGCCTTTCTTTCCAATGCGCGCAAATGGGAGCGCGAGCGTTGGGTCTGCCAACGCCTGCTGCAAGGGCTCAACGTGCCCTACCGCAATGAGGACTTCACCCCAGCCGGACAAGAGCCGCCCGATGTGCTGTTCGGCGATGCCGCATTCGAAGTGTTTTTCGTGCTCGATGAAGGGCGCCGGCTCAACGATGAGTGGCGCGAAGAGCTGCAGCGCCGCCGCAGCGCGTTTTCCCTGAGCCAGCTGGTGCGGCGCGAAGCGCGGCCGCGGCGTATCAGTGCCCAGGAACTGCTCGGACGCCTGGCGCCGACCTTGCGCAAGAAGGCGCACAATTACGTCGAACGCGGCCTCGACCTCAACGAGCTGGACATCATCGCCTTCACCAGCCTGAAACGCGAAGTGCTTGACCTCAACAGCCATTTCCCACCGCCCACTGAATACCTGCGCCAGGGCTGGCGTTCGTTGTCGCTGGTAGGCCCGACCTTCGCCCGGGTGCTGTTCGCCCACCCTGACGCGCCAGATTTTCTGCGCAGCAATCTTGGGCGCAGCATCGTCTTCGACGTAGGCATCAGCCTCTGACCTGCCCCCTGAGCAACGCGCGTTGCCGCGCCATGGTTGAAAAGGATTATCATTAAGCACCCGCGCGAACGCTGTGGCGTTTGCGCAGTCGTATGCGTCTATCTGACGAGGCCCATCATGAGCAGCCGCCTGAGTCCTGGAGACCAGCGTCGCGTCGATGATCACCCGCAAGTCCCACCCGCCGGCCCCATCAACCATGGCTGTCGCTGGCCGTGGTGGCGCCGGTGAGCATCGCTCTGGACCTTTTCAGCCGCGTATCGAGTGCACTGGTGCTATGAGCTGCTTCGCGCTCGCCCTGTCCTCGATGCACTGGCTGACCGGCCGTATCGGCCACGAATCGTTCACCCTTATGAGAGATCTCCATGACACATCGCATCGTCATCGTCGGCGGCGGCGCCGGCGGCCTGGAACTGGCGACCCGCCTGGGCAAGAGCCTGGGCAAACGCAAGCAGGCCAACGTGACACTGGTTGACGCCAACCTCACGCACATCTGGAAGCCGTTGCTGCACGAAGTGGCCGCCGGCTCGCTCAACTCCTCGGAAGACGAGCTGAACTACGTCGCCCAGGCCAAGTGGAACCACTTCAACTTCCAGCTCGGGCGCATGAGTGGCCTGGATCGCGCCAGCAAGCGCATCCAGCTGGCCGCCACCCTAGATGAAGAAGGCCGTGAGCTGCTGCCGGCGCGCACCTTGGGCTATGACACCCTGGTGATCGCCGTGGGCAGCAACACCAACGACTTCGGCACCCTCGGCGCGGCGCAGCACTGCCTGTTCCTCGATACCCGCAAGCAGGCCGAGCGTTTCCACCAGCAGTTGCTCAACCACTACCTGCGCGCCCATGCCGGTGAAGTGGCCGGGGAAAAGATCAGCGTGGCGATCGTCGGCGCTGGTGCGACCGGGGTCGAACTGGCCGCCGAACTGCATCACGCCGCCCACGAGCTGGCAGCTTATGGTCTTGATCGCATTCAGCCGCAGGACATGCACATCACCCTGATCGAAGCCGGCCCGCGGGTGCTGCCGGCGCTGCCCGAGCGCATTAGCATTCCGGTGCACAAGACCTTGGAAAAGCTTGGCGTCACCGTGCTGACCAACGCGGCGGTGAGTGAGGTCAGCGAAGATGGCATGAAGACTGCCAATGGCGAAGTGATTCAGGCGAGTCTGAAGGTGTGGGCGGCCGGTATCCGCGCACCGGCATTCCTCAAGGACATCGACGGCCTGGAAACCAACCGCATCAATCAGTTGATGGTACGCCCAACGTTGCAGACCACCCTGGATGACGACATCTTCGCCTTCGGCGACTGCGCCGCCTGCCCGCAACCGGACAGCGACCGCAACGTGCCACCGCGGGCCCAGGCCGCGCACCAGCAGGCGTCGATGCTGACCAAAAGCCTCAAGGCGCGACTGGAGGGCAAAGCGCTGCCGACCTACCAGTACCGCGACTACGGCTCGTTGGTATCGCTGTCGCGGTTCTCGGCGGTGGGCAATCTGATGGGCAACCTGACCGGCAGCGTCATGCTGGAAGGTTGGTTGGCGCGGATGTTCTATGTCTCGCTGTACCGCATGCACCAGATGGCGCTGTACGGCACTTTCAAGACCTTGATGCTGATGCTCGGCAGCAAGATCGGCCGTGGCACCGAGCCACGCCTGAAACTGCACTGAGGCTTTTGATGGGCAGGGTCGCCTGAATGGCGCCCTGCCCTTGCAGCGCAACTAGTACTGTTTCACACCGAAACTTAAATTCAAGACAAAAGAAAAAGGGCATCTCAGACGAGATGCCCTTTTTACATGGTGGGTCGTGTAGGATTCGAACCTACGACCAATTGGTTAAAAGCCAACTGCTCTACCAACTGAGCTAACGACCCGGAAAATGGTCGGGGTGAGGGGATTCGAACTCCTGACATCCTGCTCCCAAAGCAGGCGCGCTACCGGACTGCGCTACACCCCGAAATTGGCTCCGCGACCTGGACTCGAACCAGGGACCCAATGATTAACAGTCATTTGCTCTACCGACTGAGCTATCGCGGAACTGAACTTCGTACAACTTCGAAGACTTAGTTAGCTTCGATCTCTTTGGCTTCCGCTTTCGCGTTATCACCGCTGAGTCCGGCTATTCTACATCCTTCGTTTTGCTTGTCAACCCCAATTTGCTTTCAACTTACTGATTTGCAAATTGTTTTCAGATCATCGATACCGCTGCTGATCTGCTTAGTGCCTGACAACGCGGCGTATATTAGGGGCACTTTATTCGCAGTGCAAGCAGAAATTTCAATTTTCTCAACACGTTATTGATTGGCCTGGAAAAACCACTGCCCAGCCGATTGGCTGGGCAGTCGCAGAAGGCCTTTCAAGCTGGCCGCCCGCCCTCAGACGCGAACGGTGAAGGCAGGTTGGCTGCTTTTATTCGAAGGCGATGCCGTCGCCGTCCACCGTGCCGGTGATGGTCGTGCCGGGTACGAACTTGCCGGACAGAATCAACTGCGCCAGCGGGTTCTCGATCCAGCGCTGGATGGCACGTTTCAGCGGCCGTGCTCCATAAACCGGGTCGTAGCCCACCGCGATCAGCTTGTCGAGCGCCTCGGGCTGCAGGTTCAAGGTCAGCTCGCGTTCTGCCAGACGACTGCGCAGTCGGCCCAACTGGATCTCGGTGATACCGGCGATCTGCTCGCGACCCAGCGGCTCGAACACCACCACTTCGTCGATACGGTTGATGAACTCGGGGCGGAAATGCGAACCCACAGCGTCCATCACTGCGGCACGTTGCGCCTCGCGATCACCCACCAGTTCCTGAATCTGCGCCGAGCCCAGGTTCGAGGTCATGACGATGACCGTATTGCGGAAGTCCACCGTGCGGCCATGGCTGTCGGTCAGGCGGCCATCTTCGAGCACCTGCAGCAACACGTTGAACACATCTGGGTGGGCCTTCTCGACCTCATCGAGCAACACCACCGAGTAAGGCTTGCGCCGCACCGCTTCGGTCAGGTAGCCCCCTTCTTCATAGCCGACATAGCCCGGTGGCGCACCGATCAGGCGGGCCACGGAGTGTTTCTCCATGAATTCCGACATGTCGATGCGCACCATGGCCTCTTCGGTGTCGAACAGGAACTCGGCCAGCGCCTTGCACAGCTCGGTCTTGCCCACCCCGGTCGGGCCGAGGAACAGGAACGAGCCGCTTGGGCGGTTCGGATCGGACAACCCGGCGCGCGAGCGGCGTACGGCATTGGCCACGGCGATCACCGCTTCGTTCTGACCAATCACACGCTCATGCAGCAGGCTTTCCATTTTCAGCAGTTTGTCGCGCTCGCCTTCGAGCATCTTCGATACCGGAATACCGGTCCATTTCGACACCACTTCGGCGATTTCTTCCTCGGTGACCTTGTTGCGCAGCAACTGGTTTTCCGTCTTGCCGTGCTGATCGACCATCTGCAGACTGCGCTCCAGATCGGGAATCACTCCGTACTGCAGCTCGGCCATGCGGCTGAGATCACCCTTGCGCCGCGCCGCTTCCAATTCCTGGCGGGCCTGCTCGATCTTCTGCTGAATCTGCGCCGAGCCCTGCACCTCGGCTTTTTCCGACGCCCAGATTTCTTCCAGGTCGGAGTATTCACGCTCCAGGCGGCCGATTTCCTCGGTGAGTTTCTCAAGGCGCTTCTTGGCCGGTTCGTCCTGCTCTTTCTTCAGCGCCTGGGATTCGACTTTGAGCTGAATCAGACGACGGTCGAGACGGTCGAGCACTTCGGGCTTGGAATCGATTTCCATGCGAATGCGGCTGGCCGCTTCGTCGATCAGGTCGATGGCCTTGTCGGGCAACTGGCGGTCAGTGATGTAGCGGTGGCTGAGCTTGGCAGCGGCGATGATCGCGCCGTCGGTGATCGCCACCTTGTGGTGCACTTCGTAGCGCTCCTTGAGGCCGCGCAGAATGGCGATGGTGTCCTCCTCGCTTGGCTCATCGACCAGCACTTTCTGGAAGCGGCGCTCCAGGGCTGCGTCTTTTTCGATGAACTGGCGGTACTCATTCAGCGTGGTGGCGCCAACGCAATGCAGCTCGCCGCGGGCCAGCGCGGGCTTGAGCATGTTGCCGGCGTCCATGGCGCCCTCGCCTTTGCCAGCGCCGACCATGGTGTGCAGTTCGTCGATGAACAGGATGATCTGCCGTTCCTGCTTGGACAGCTCATTGAGCAGGCCTTTGAGGCGCTCTTCGAACTCGCCGCGGTACTTGGCACCTGCGATCAGCGCGCCCATGTCCAGCGCCAGCAAGCGCTTGCCTTTGAGGCCATCGGGCACTTCACCGTTGATGATGCGCTGTGCCAGGCCCTCGGCAATCGCGGTCTTGCCGACGCCGGGCTCGCCGATCAGCACCGGGTTGTTCTTGGTGCGGCGCTGCAACACCTGCACGGTGCGGCGGATTTCATCGTCACGACCGATCACCGGGTCGAGCTTGCCCTCTTCGGCACGCTTGGTGAGGTCGACGGTGTATTTGTCCAGCGCCTGGCGCGACTCCTCGGCGTTGGCATCGTTGACCGCCGCGCCGCCACGCAGGTTATTGATAGCATTTTCCAGCGCTTTCTTGCTCACGCCCTGGCTAAGCAGCAATTTGCCCAGTTTGCTGTTTTCATCCATGCCGGCCAGCAGCACCAGTTCGCTGGAGATGAACTGGTCGCCGCGCTGTTGCGCCAGGCGGTCGGCCTGGTTGAGCAGGCGCGCCATGTCTTGCGACATGTTCACATCGCCGGTGGGGTTCTGGATTTTCGGCAGTTGGTCGAGGGCCTTGACCAGTTCCTGGCGCAGGCCGTTGACGTCGAAGCCGACCTGCATCAGCAGTGGCTTGATCGAACCGCCCTGCTGATCGATCAACGCCTGCACCAAGTGCAGCGGTTCGATGGCGGGATGGTCCATGCCGACGGCCAAGGACTGGGCATCGGATAAGGCGAGTTGCAACTTGCTGGTCAAACGGTCTATGCGCATGGGGATACCTTCCTGAATAAGGGCAGGCCGGAGCGATGGACACACCTGATGAAGAAAACCTGCCGGGGATAACCAGTAGATGTGGCTGATTCTGGAAGATTCAAGCGTAGCGGGGTTGATGCAGGTCAGTTGCCCGTGAGCCAGACCAGAGAGGCGAAGCGCCCGCCTTGTGGCGTACGTCGGTAGGAAAAGAAGCGTGGATCGCTGACCGTGCACAACCCGCCGCCGTACAGCGCCGTAACGCCGCGTGCAGCCAGGCGAATACGCGCCAGTGC
This sequence comes from Pseudomonas cremoricolorata, assembly GCF_000759535.1. Taxonomy (NCBI): domain Bacteria; kingdom Pseudomonadati; phylum Pseudomonadota; class Gammaproteobacteria; order Pseudomonadales; family Pseudomonadaceae; genus Pseudomonas; species Pseudomonas cremoricolorata. The sequence continues at coordinate 498,761 of NZ_CP009455.1, forward strand.
ATAGATGTCAGCGAGCAGCTTGCCAGGCCTGGCACCCGCGACGAACGCGGTATGGGCTTCGGGGTGCTGCGCGGTGAAGGCGTCGCGCACTTCCTCGCCCACTTCGAAGGCTTGTGGACCAATCGCCGGACCCAGCCACACCAGCACCTGCTCGGGCGCCACCTGCAACTGATCGAGGGTTGCCTCCAGCACGCCTGCGGCCAACCCACGCCAGCCGGCATGGGCGGCGGCGACGCGGGTACCGGCGCGGTCACAGAACAGCACTGGCAGGCAGTCGGCGGTCATGGCCGTGCAGGCGATACCCGGGGTGGCGGTCCAGCTGGCATCGGCTTGCGGCACCTGGCTCGGGTCGGCGTGAGCGACCTCGATGCCATGCACCTGCTGCAACCAGGCCGGACGCACCGCCAGCGCCTGACACAGACGACGGCGGTTTTCCTCGACGGCCTGCGGGTCATCGCCCACATGGTCGCCGAGATTAAGGGTGTCGTAGGGCGGCAGGCTGACGCCGCCGTCACGGGTGGTGACGCACGCACCGACGGTGGCCGGGGCCGGCCAGTCGGGATACAGCAGCGCGTGCATCAGGCCGTTCATCCGATGAAATCGCTGCGATCTTGCTTGAGCAGCGACAGCAACCAGACGAAATCATCAGGCAGCGGTGCTTCCCAGCCGATGGTCTCGCCCGTGGCGGGGTGAATCAGCTTGAGGAAACGCGCGTGCAGCGCCTGGCGCGGGAAGGTCTTCAGCGCATCGACCAGGGTCGGGCTGGCTGCCGGCGGAATGCGGAAGCGGCCACCGTAGGTCTGGTCGCCGATCAGCGGGAAGTTGACATGCGCCATGTGCACGCGGATCTGGTGGGTGCGGCCGGTTTCCAGCTTGACCCGCACGTGGGTATGCAGACGGAAGCGCTCGAGCACCCGGTAGTGACTGATCGCAGGCTTGCCGCCTTCGGTCACCGCCATGCGCTGGCGCTGGCCACCGTGGCGGCCGATCGAGGCGTCGATCTTGCCGCCGGCGGTGACCACGCCGAGCACGATGCATTCATACACGCGGCTGACGCTGCGGCGCTGCAGTTGGTCGACCAGGTTGGTCTGCGCCTGCAGGGTCTTGGCCACCACCATCAGACCCGTGGTGTCCTTGTCGAGGCGGTGGACGATACCGGCGCGCGGCACGTTGATGATGTCCGGCACGTGGTGCAGCAGGGCGTTGAGCAAGGTGCCATCGGCGTGCCCGGCCGCAGGATGCACGACCAGCCCGGCAGGTTTGTTGATGACCAGGATGTGATCGTCTTCGTAGACGATGTCCAGCTCGATCTCCTGGGCTTCCCATTCGCCCTGGGCTTCGTGCTCGGCTTCGAGGGCCAGCAGCGAGCCGCCGTGGACGATGTCGCGCGGCCGCAGTACCGCGCCATCGACGGTCAGACGGCCATCTTTGATCCACGAAGACAGGCGCGAACGCGAGTACTCGGCGAACAAATGGGCGGCGACCTGGTCGAGGCGTTGGCCACCCAGTTCGGAGGGGACTTCTGCGCTAAGTTGAATGATCTCGGACATGCTCGATTCAGCGGGCGTACAGCCTTTGGTTTCGGCTGCGTGCTTGTGGTTAAATACGGCTTCTTTTGCCCCGGGTGTTTCCGGGGGCGCTCATCATAACAGGACGGCACCGCCCAAGACAGCGGCCGTCAAAGGGACGCAAGCCGCCATGCAAGTGAAACACCTGCTGCTTATCGCCATCCTCGGACTGACTGCTGCCTGTTCCTCGAACAAGGAAGTCATTGATGAGAACCTCAGCGAAGCCGAACTGTACCAGCAGGCGCAAGCTGACCTGGACAACCACAGCTACACCAGCGCCACCAACAAGCTCAAGGCGCTGGAGTCGCGTTATCCGTTCGGCCGCTATGCCGACCAGGCGCAGCTCGAACTGATCTACGCCAACTACAAGAACTCCGAGCCGGAGGCTGCCAAGTCGGCCGCCGAGCGCTTCATTCGCCTGCACCCCCAGCACCCGAACGTCGACTACGCCTACTACCTCAAGGGCCTCACCTCGTTCGACCAGGACCGCGGCATCGTCGCGCGCTTCCTGCCGCTGGACATGACCAAGCGTGACCCGGGCGCGGCCCGCGACTCGTACAACGAGTTCGCCCAACTCACCAGCCGCTTCCCTAACAGCCGCTACTCGCCCGATGCCAAGCAGCGCATGATCTACCTGCGCAACCTGCTGGCCTCGTACGAAATCCATGTCGCTGACTACTACCTGAGCCGTGACGCCTACGTGGCTGCGGCCAACCGCGGTCGCTACGTGGTGGAAAACTTCCAGGAAACGCCGTCGGTCGGCGATGGCCTGGCCATCATGGTCGAGTCGTACCAGAAGATGCACCTCGACGAACTGGCCGCCACCAGCCTGGAAGCGCTCAAGCTCAACTACCCCGACCACCCGAGCCTGAAAGACGGCAGCTTCGAACCGACAAAAGGCGACGCCGACGGCCGCTCTTGGCTGTCCAAGGCCACCCTGGGCCTGATCGAAACCGACACCCCGCTGCCGCCGGGCGAAACCCGCGCCAACCAGGATGTGGTCCGTCAGTTCCAGGACGCTCGCGACGATATCCCGCGTGAGCTGCTGGCCAAGGACGAAAACGGTGACCCGATTCTGCCAGCCGGCCCGAAAGAAGCCGACAAGGGCCGTTCGTGGTTCAGCTACGCAACCTTCGGCCTGTTCGACTGATTGCAGCGCAACCTGACAAAGGGAGGCTCAGGCCTCCCTTTTTCGTGGGCAGCGTCCTAGACTGTGCTCCCCTTCCCCCGACAAGCCGGACACCATGATTCGCCTACTGTTCTGGATCGCCCTGATCGCCGCAGCCTTCTGGCTGTGGCGCAAATTCAAGATCAGCCAGCAAGCACAAGACCCGACACGCCTCGACGACCCGCTGCGCATGGTGCGCTGCGCCCACTGCGGCGTGCACTTGCCCACCGACCGCGCCCTGCGCCGCGGGGGCGAGTGGTATTGCAGTCAGCAGCACCTGGAGCAGGGGCCGCAGTCATCGCGCTGAAATAACGTGCGGCCTGTCGAGTCAGCCCAGCCGACCGGCGGGCGCGTAAGGCGCGGGATCGATGATCGGTGCCGCGCCGCTGAGCAGATCGCAGAGCAGCTGGCACGATGCCGGCGCCAGCACCAGCCCATTGCGGAAATGTCCGCAGTTGAGCCACAGGCCGGGATGCTCCGGCACTTGGCCGATGAAAGGAACGCCCTCGGGTGACCCCGGCCGCAGCCCCGCCCAATGCCCGACTACTTCTGCCTCTTCCAGCGCAGGCAGCAATTCGAAGGCTGAGGCTTTCAGACTCTCCAGCGCCTGTTGCGTGGGCTGTTTGTCATAGCCCGTATATTCCAGCGTGCTGCCTACCAGAATGTGCCCATCCCGGCGCGGAATCGCGTAGCGACCGTTGGCTAACACCATGCTCGGCAGAAAGTCTTCAGCGCACTTGAACAGAATCATCTGCCCTTTGACTGGCTGGACCGGCAGCTCGAGATCGAGCGTACGCAGCAGATCGCCGCTCCAGGCCCCGGCACACAGCACTACATCGTCGGCCCCCAGCACGCGGGCGCCGCTGTCGGTAACGATATCAACGCCCGTTACCCGCCCCTGCCCGTGAACGAACCCGCGCACCTGACACTGCTCATGCACGGTCACGTTCGGCAGCCCCTTCAGCGCTGCGGTCAAGGCCTTGACCAGCCGCGGGTTACGCACGTTCGCCACGCCGGCCATGTAGATCGCCTGGGCAAAGCCCGGCCCCAACACGGGTACCGCATCATAGACCTGAGCGATATCCACCTCACGCAGTGGCCGCTGCTGTTGCTCGGCCCACTCCAAGGCCTGATCCTGCTCCGGCAGATCGAGCCAGTACAGACCGGTGGTGTGCACCTCGGGGTCAATGCCAGTGCTGGCCAACAGACGTTCGGCCAGTTGCGGATAGAAGTCCTGCGACCAATGGGCCAGCGCCGTCACTGCCGCGCTGTAGCGCCATGGGTACAGCGGCGAGACGATGCCACCGCCTGCCCAGGAAGACTCACGCCCCACCTCGCCCTGCTCGCACACCGTTACCTGTGCGCCTTTCATCGCCAGGTTGAACGCCGTGAGCAGACCAATCACCCCAGCACCGACCACCACCACTTGCTTGTTCATTTAATGATCCAACATCCGAGTAATCCAGGGCGCATCAAGCACCTTCAGCTTGCCCAGCAGGCGACGAACACCTCTGTACGAAACAACGCGGGTTGTCGGGGGAAGCTGAGGTAGGCAATGGCGGCAAGAATGCCGCTCACCGTTACGACACGCAACCACTGCCTGCACCCGCGGTCGCGCACTATTCATTCCTCCTTCGAGCGCTGGCGCCAGAGGATGCGCTGCGCCACCTCCCCCTCGCCGTCGGCCAAGGCATAGACCGCCTCGATCACCTGACGCGACTGCGCCTGTGCACTCACCGCAGTGACCCTGAACAGCGTCACCTGCTCACCCCGCGGTCGGTGCATGGCCCGTTCAGTGGTGCCAAGGTTCTGTATCTGGTAGAACCCGCTGGCAGCCGGTTGCCATCGACCTTGCAGCTCGTGGGGCCGTATCGGTGGTGGGCAGCCTTTACAGACGGGCATGCCAGCCGGTAGCAGGCTTGCCGCTTCCAGCAACGTCGCTTCGGCCTGCTCGAAGGCTTGTCCCCCTTTGAGTAGATACGCTGCCTGATGGGTATCGTTGAGCGCGTCATGCAGTGCCGAGGCGGCCAGCAACGCCAGCAGCAGACTCAACATCAGACTGATCAGCAGCACCACGCCGCGCTGCCGGCTCATGGTGCCATCGGCCCATTGCGCAGGGCGACGCTGAGCCGGTGATACTGCGTCAGTGCGTGGGCGGTCTGGTGGAGCTCCAATTCAAGCTCGATCCGCCCATCCTCCAATTGCCAGACGCGCAAGGCGCGCACGTCCTCAAGCAACGGTTGTCGGCTACGACCCCGCACCAGCATCAGGCTGGTACCGGAAAGCTGGTAGACCAGCCGGCTGATGGGTATGGCCATGCGACCTGCGTCACCGAGCGCACGGCCGTCTTCTACCCTTGCCGTGGATTGGCAATCGGTGAGCAGCGTCCAGTCAGCGGCGCCGCTGTGCCCTGGCAGTTCCGCGACCACCAGACTCAACTGCCCCGCCGCTATGCGCACTGGCGCCGCAAATGCCTGGGCCGCGGTTGCACTGGCGAAATCGGCGTCATCGAGCTGCAAGCAACCGAACATCCCGGCCATGCGAATATCTTCGGCCATACGCTTGAGTACCAGGCGCGCATCGCCCTGCATCTGCAAGGCCGCGCCTTGCCAGCGCCAGGCCTGGTAGGCTGCTGCGAAGAGCTGGCTCACGCCAGCCAGCACCATTGCACCAAGAGCCACCGCCAGCAGCGTTTCCAGCAGGCCGAACCCCCGTTGCCGAACGCTCATCGCACGCCGTCGTCGTTCAGCCGCACCCAGCCCTGCTCAGCTACCTGTCGTCGCGGCCATCGGACTTCTACGCGCAGCGCCGGCGCGTCCTGCACGATACGTCCCTGGGCCTGCTCATCCAGCTCTGCCCTGAGCCGCGCCTGCCAGAGCGCTTGCTGGCTGGCCGATAACGCGCCGGCCGCCCTGCTCCACTCCATCACCCCCTGCGCCAGCCACACCGCTGCCGTATGCCGACGCGCATCGTCAGTGGCCTGCACCGCTCGCAACTGCAGCGCTGTAGCGCTCAACACCCCGACGGCCAATACGCCGAGGCCTACGACAACTTCAAGCAGCGTCATGCCGCCCTGCTCTGTTCGCATCCCTGCTTCCCCCCGAGACATTTCCCTATGCGTGCAGTCGACACGCCCGACTGACACCGCCCCTGGCAACTGGCGATGCTGAAGAAAAGCACGGCTTGGGAGAAATGCACGGTGAAGCAACAAGGCGCAACACTGATTCAATTGTTGTTGGCCCTGGCTATTGCAGGAGGTCTGGCACAGCTTGGCGTCACGGCCTACGGGCAGCTCAGAGAAAACCTGCAACTGAGCCTGGCCGCGCGCGACCTCGCCCAAGCCCTGCGTCATGCACGCAACCACGCCGCGCTACACAGCGAGTCGGTGGTGATGGAAGCGTGGGAAGAAGACTGGGGAAAGGGCTGGAAGATTCTGCGAATGGGCGATCGGCAATTGCTGCAGGAACGCAGGCTGTCACCACCCTTGACGATTGTCAGCAATGGCGGCAAGCAGGTGAGGTTCAGCGCCCTGGGTATACCGCTCAAGGCTGGCGCCGCGTTCTATGCCGCGACTCTGCATCTGTGTCGGGGCGCGCGCAGCGAACATCAGGTATTGATCGCCAGCAGCGGCAGAATCAGGCGGGACACAGGGGCCCTGAGCACGCCCCTGTGTGCCGCACGCACGTTACAGCAGTGAACGAACGCGCAGTTCCTTGGGCATCGAGAAAGTGACGTTCTCGGCGCGGCCATCGAGCTCGGCCGTATCGGTCGCGCCCCAGGCCTTGAGCTGATCGATCACACCGCGCACCAGCACCTCGGGTGCCGAAGCGCCTGCGGTGATGCCGATCCGCTCGATGCCCTCGAACCAGGCTCGCTGCAGGTCTTCAGCGCCATCGATGAGGTACGCCGGGGTACCCATGCGCTCGGCCAGCTCGCGCAGACGGTTGGAGTTGGAGCTGTTCGGGCTACCGACGACCAGCACCACATCACTTTCATCGGCCAGTTGCTTGACCGCATCCTGGCGATTCTGCGTGGCGTAGCAAATGTCGTCCTTGCGCGGCCCGCCGATCTGCGGGAAGCGCGTGCGCAGGGCATCGATGACTCGACTGGTGTCGTCCATCGACAGCGTGGTCTGGGTGACGAAGGCCAGGTGCTCAGGATCGCGCACCTGCAGGCGAGCGACGTCTTCTTCATCCTCCACCAAGTAGATGGCACCGCCATTGCTGGCATCGTACTGGCCCATGGTGCCCTCGACCTCAGGGTGGCCCTCATGGCCGATGAGGATGCATTCGCGACCATCGCGGCTGTACTTGGCGACTTCGATATGCACCTTGGTCACCAGCGGGCAAGTGGCGTCGAACACCTTCAGGCCACGGCCTTCGGCCTCCTGACGCACCGCCTGAGACACACCGTGGGCGCTGAAGATGACGATAACGTTGTCCGGAACCTGGTCCAATTCCTCGACGAATACCGCGCCACGGTTGCGCAGGTCTTCGACGACGAACTTGTTGTGCACCACTTCATGACGCACATAGATGGGCGGGCCAAAGACTTCCAGGGCACGGTTGACGATCTCGATCGCCCGGTCGACCCCGGCACAGAAACCACGGGGGTTGGCGAGTTTGATTTGCATGCTCGGCTCCAGGCTTACAGCGCCTTCACCTCGAGGATCTCCACCTCGAAGCTCAAGGTCTTGCCAGCCAGTGGGTGATTGAAGTCGATGGTGACCTGCTCTTCATCGAAGGCTTTGACGACACCAGGCAGCTCGGCGTTGGCGGCGTCGTTGAAGATCACCAGCAGTCCTTCGGACAACTCCATGTCATTGAACTGCGAGCGCGGCATGACCTGCACATTCTGCGGATTGGGCTGGCCGAAGGCGTTTTCCGGGGCGATCGACAGGCTGCGACGGTCACCGGCCTTGAACCCGAACAGGGCGGTTTCAAAACCTGGCAGCAGGCTGCCATCGCCGACCTTGAAGGTGGCCGGCGACTTGTCGAAGGTGCTGTCCACGGTATCGCCGTTTTCCAGATGCAAGGCGAAGTGCAAGGTCACTTCCGTGTTCTGGGCGATGCGGGTATCAGTCATTGACCGGCTCCTCGGACTTCTTGCTCTTGAACATATCCAGCGCCAGCATCACCGCGCCCACGCAAATGGCGCTGTCGGCGAGGTTGAAGGCCGGGAAGTAGTGGCGGTTCTGCCAGTGCACCAGAATGAAGTCGATCACATGGCCGAGCACGATACGGTCGTACAGGTTACCCAGCGCACCGCCGAGCACCAGCGCCAGCGCCACGGCCAGCCAGGTCTCGTTGCGCCCCAGGCGCTTGAGCCAGACCACCAGCACGGTGCTGACCACGATGGCGATCAGGGCGAACAGCCAGCGCTGCCAGCCCGCGCCATCGGCGAGGAAGCTGAAGGCGGCGCCAGTGTTGTAGGCCAGGGTCCAGCTGAAGTAGTCGGGAATGACCACGATCTGCTGGTACATGCTCAGGTTGCCGTCGAAGTACAGCTTGGTGGCCTGGTCGAGGACCAGGACCACCAGGCTGAGCCACAGCCAGGAAAGGCGCCCGAAGCGCCCCACCGAAGGGTTAGGCATAGTGGCGCACCTCGCCATTACCGCTCAGGTTATCGACGCAGCGCGTGCAGATTTCCGGGTGCTCCGGGTGGCTGCCGACATCGGCGCGGAAGTGCCAGCAACGACCGCACTTGGCATGGCCAGACTTGACCACGCTCAGTTTCAGGCCTTCCACTTCCGTGGCGACGGCCTCGGCCGGTGCGTCGGCCAGCGGCAGCACGCTGGCGGCCGAGGTGATCAGCACGAAGCGCAGTTCGTCACCGAGCTTGTGCAGGTCGGCGCTCAGGTCGTCCGCAGCGAACAGGGTCACTTCGGCCTGCAGGTTGCCGCCGATGACCTTGGCCGCCCGCTGGTTCTCCAGCTCCTTGTTGACCGCCGCCTTGACCGCCATGACGCGATCCCAGTACGCACGATCGAGCTCGAGGCCTTCGGGCAACTCGGCCAGGCCTTCGTACCAGGTGTTGAGCATCACCGATTCGTTGCGCTCACCTGGCAGGTACTGCCACAGCTCGTCTGCGGTGAACGCCAGAATCGGTGCGATCCAGCGCACCAGCGCCTCGCTGATGTGGTACAGCGCGGTCTGGCACGAGCGACGCGCAACGCTGTTGGCGCCGGTGGTGTACTGACGGTCCTTGATGATGTCGAGGTAGAAGCCGCCCAGCTCCTGGACACAGAAGTTGTGCACCTTGGAGTAGACGTTCCAGAAGCGGTACTCGCCGTAGTGCTCTTGCAACTCGCGTTGCAGAAGCAAGGTGCGATCCACCGCCCAGCGGTCGAGGGCGATCATCTGCTCGGGTTGCAGCAGGTCGCGCGCCGGGTCGAAGCCGGACAGGTTGGAAAGCAGGAAGCGCGCGGTGTTGCGAATCCGCCGGTAGGCATCGGCGCTGCGCTGGAGAATCTGGTCCGAGACCGCCATTTCACCGGAATAGTCGGTGGCCGATACCCACAGACGCATGATGTCGGCGCCCAGGGTGTTGTTGACCTTGTCCGGCTCGATGGTGTTGCCCAGCGACTTGGACATCTTGCGGCCGTTCTCGTCCACGGTGAAGCCGTGGGTCAGCAGCTCGCGGTACGGCGCGTGGCCATCGATGGCGCAACCGGTCAGCAAGGAAGAATGGAACCAGCCGCGGTGCTGGTCGGAACCTTCCAGGTACAGGTCGGCACGCGGGCCGGTGGCATGGCCGATGTCGTGGGAGCCACGCAGTACGTGCCAGTGGGTGGTACCGGAATCGAACCACACATCCAGGGTGTCGGCGATCTTCTCGTACTGGTCGGCCTCATCACCGAGCAGCTCGGCGCTGTCGAGCTTGAACCAGGCTTCGATGCCTTGCTGCTCGACACGCTGGGCAACCTCTTCCATCAGCTCGACGGTGCGCGGGTGCAACTCGCCGGTCTGGCGGTTGAGGAAGAACGGAATCGGCACGCCCCAGTTACGCTGGCGCGAGATGCACCAGTCAGGGCGGTTGGCGATCATCGCGTGCAGCCGCGCCTGACCCCAGGCCGGAACGAACTTGGTTTCTTCAACGGCCTTGAGGGCGCGCGCGCGCAGCGGCTCGCCGTTGTGCGGCTCGCGGTCCATGCCAACGAACCACTGCGCGGTGGCGCGGTAGATCAGCGGCGTCTTGTGGCGCCAGCAGTGCATGTAGCTGTGCTTGATGTTCTCGGTGTGCATCAATGCATCGACTTCACGCAGCTTGTCGATGATCGCCGGCCCGACCTTGAAGATGAACTGACCGCCGAAGAACTCCAGGTCAGGCACGTAGACGCCGTTGCTCTGCACCGGAGCGAGGATTTCGTCGTTGTGCATGCCATAGCGCTTGCAGGTGACGAAGTCGTCCTCGCCATAGGATGGCGAGGTATGGACGATGCCGGTACCGGCGCCCAACTCGACGTAGTCGGCCAGGTACACCGGCGACAGGCGATCGTAGAACGGGTGACGGAAGTTGATCAGCTCCAGCGCCGCGCCGGTGGCGGTGGCGATGACCTGGCCTTCACGGCCATAACGCTGCAGGCACGCCGGCACCAGCTCTTCGGCCAGCACCAGCAGGCGGTCGCCGATATCGACCAGCGCATAGCTGAACTCGGCATGCACGCTCAGACCCTGGTTGGCCGGGATGGTCCACGGGGTGGTGGTCCAGATCACCATGGCCGCAGGCTTGCTCAGCTCGGCCAGGCCAAAGGCGGCGGCCAGCTTGGCGCTGTCGGCATCGGAAATCGGGAAGGCGACATCGAGGGTCTGCGAGGTCTTGTCGGCGTATTCGACCTCGGCTTCGGCCAATGCCGAACCGCAGTCGAAGCACCAGTTCACGGGCTTCAAGCCCTTGAACACGAAACCTTGCTTGACCATCTCCGCCAGGGCGCGGATCTCGCCGGCCTCGTTGGCGAAGTTCATGGTCTTGTAGGGGTTGTCCCAGTCACCCAGCACGCCCAGGCGAATGAACTCGCTCTTCTGTCCTTCGATCTGCTCGGCAGCGTAGGCACGGCACAGCTCGCGGGTCTGATCAGGGGTCAGGTGCTTGCCATGGGTGACCTCGACCTTGTGCTCGATGGGCAGACCATGGCAGTCCCAGCCGGGCACGTACGGCGCGTCGAAGCCGGACAAGGTCTTGGAGCGGATGATCATGTCCTTGAGGATCTTGTTCAGCGCATGACCGATGTGAATCTTGCCGTTGGCGTAGGGCGGACCGTCGTGCAGGACGAACTTCGGACGATCCTTGCCAATCTCGCGCAGCTTCCCGTACAGGCCAATGCTGTCCCAGCGCTGCAGAATCTGCGGTTCGCGCTGAGGCAGGCCGGCCTTCATGGGGAAGGCGGTGTCCGGTAGGTTTAGCGTGGCTTTGTAGTCGGTCATTTCAGGCTCTTGGTTAGCGGTTGAGCGTGCCAGTGGGCACGTGCGGCGGCGATGTCCGCGTCGATCGCCGACTTGAGCGCCTCGAGCGAGGCGAAACGCTGCTCTTCGCGCAGCTTGTGGTGAAATTGCACAGCCAGACGCCGGTCGTAGAGATCACCGGCAAAATCCAGCAGATGGATTTCCAGGTGGGGTCGGCCGTCGCCGGCGACACTTGGGCGCACGCCGATGTTGGCGATGCCCGGCCAATGCTTGCCGTCGATCTCGGCGCTGGTCAGGTAGACCCCCGACAGCGGCACGTGGCGGCGCTTGAGCTGGATGTTGGCAGTGGGCGTGCCCAACTGGCGCGCCAGTTTCTGGCCATGCAGCACCCGCCCGCAAATACGGTACGGGCGGCCGAGCAGATCAGCTGCGAGTTCGAAGTCGGCCTCGGCCAGCGCCTTGCGAACCTGCGTGCTGCTGACGCGCATGCCGTCCTGCACCACGGTTTGCGCGGCTTCGACGCTGAAGCCGTGCTGGCGGCCCATGTCGCTGAGGAAAGCGAAATCCCCCGCGCGGTCGCAGCCAAAACGGAAATCGTCACCCACTTCCAGGTGACGCACATCCAGCCCCTTGACCATGATCGCGTCGACGAACTCGCTGGCGCCGAGCGCGCTGAGTTGCTGATTGAAGGCCAGGCACAGCACCTGGTCGACGCCTTCGGCCTGCAGCAGCTCGATCTTGTCGCGCAGCCGCGCAAGGCGCGCCGGGGCCGAGTCAGGGGCGAAATATTCACGCGGCTGCGGCTCGAAGATCACCACGCAGGTCGGCAGACCCAGCGCCTGACCACGCTCACGCAGACGCCCCAGGATAGCCTGGTGGCCACGGTGAACCCCGTCGAAGTTGCCAATGGTGGCGACACAGCCCCGGTGCTCGGGGCGAAGGTTGTGAAGACCTCGAACCAGCTGCATAGCGCGCTTCTTGCTCATAAAGTGGTCGATTATAACCACACCCGGACGCTGGCGACAGACAGCAGCATCCGCAGGTGGCATTGACGATGAAAATCCGATGCCTGACCTGTCCAGGCCTCAGTGCAGCGCCTTGCGTGCGAAGTGCCGCGGACGCATGCCACACAGCAGCAGACAGCCAAAATAGCTCACCACACCGGCCACGATCAGCGCCCCCAGACGCAGGAACCGCTCAGCCATGTTGCCCTCGGCCCAGGCCGGCATCAGGTGCATGCCGCCGATCAGTACCGCACTCATCAGCAGCACCGCTGCAACCAGCTTGAGCAGAAATACCGCCCAACCTGGTTGCGGCTGGAACAGCTGCTGGCTGCGCAGGCGCCAGTACAGCAGACCCGCGTTCAGGCACGCGCCGATGCTGATCGCCAGGGCCAGGCCTGCATGTTGCAGCGGCCCCACCAGCGCGAGGTTCAGCAGTTGCGTGGAGATCAGCGTGAAGACGGCGATCTTCACTGGCGTGCGAATGTTCTGCTGGGCATAGAAGCCGGGGGCCAGCACCTTGACCAGGATGATCGCCAGCAGCCCGACCGAGTAGGCCATAAGAGCGCGCTGGGTCATGGCGGCATCGAAAGCGGTAAACTTGCCGTACTGGAACAGCGCGACGGTGAGCGGTTCGGCCAGAATCGCCAGGGCCAGCGTACACGGCAGCACCAGCAGGAAGCACAGACGCAGGCCCCAGTCGAGAATCCGCGAGTACTCGTGACGATCGCGGTTGGCGTAGGTCTTGGCCAGCGTCGGCAGCAAGATGGTGCCGAGCGCCACGCCCAGCACACCGGACGGTAGCTCCATCAGGCGGTCGGCGTAGTACATCCACGACACGGAACCTGCGACCAGAAACGAGGCAAAAATCGTGTTGATGATCAGAGAAATCTGACTCACCGATACACCCAGAATCGCCGGCAACATCTGTTTCAGGACACGCCATACCCCGGCGTCGCGCACATTCAGGCGTGGCAGCACGAGCATACCGATGCGCTTGAGTGCCGGCAGTTGATAGAGCAACTGCGCCAGGCCACCGGCCAGAACGCCCCAGGCAAGGGCCATGATCGGCGGATCGAAATACGGCGTGAGGAAGACGGCGAAGGCGATCATCGCGACGTTGAGCAAGGTCGGGGTGAACGCCGGGACGGTAAAGCGGTTCCAGGTATTGAGGATCGCGCCAGCCAGGGACGACAACGAGATCAGCAATATATAAGGAAAGGTCACCCGCAGCAGCGCGCTGGTCAGTTCGTATTTTTCACTGCTGTCGACAAAACCCGGCGCCGTCACCCACACCACCCAGGGCGCGGCCAGGATGCCGACGGCGGTCACCAATGCCAGCACCAGCGTCAGCAGGCCACTGACATAGGCAATGAAGGTGCGGGTGGCCTCCTCGCCCTGCTGCGTCTTGTATTCGGCAAGAATCGGCACGAAGGCTTGCGAGAAGGCGCCCTCGGCGAAGATTCGGCGCAGCAGGTTGGGCAGCTTGAAGGCAATGAAAAAGGCGTCCGTCGCAACGCCTGCACCGAAGATGCGCGCCAGAATGGTGTCGCGGATGAACCCCAGCACACGGGAAATCATGGTGATGGAGCTGACCGCGGCCAGGGATCGAAGCAGATTCATGGAAAAGTTTTACGCCAGGGGACGAGGAGCGCTGCCAGTCGACGCTCGAATATGCGATACTCCCGCGCTCGCTGCAGGGGGAGCCAAATTTCCCGAGTTTACAGGTCGCGGCGCAGAATGGAATCCACTCCTTCCAGCACTGCTGCCACTCAGCGGGACCCTGCATATGGCCTTGACAACCGATGAACTCATCGGCATGATTCGCGGCCTTATTTGCTTGTCATTTATCCAAAAGTCTTTCGAGGAGCTCGACGGTGGCCAACTCACCTTCCGCCAAGAAACGTGCAAAGCAGGCTGAGAAGCGTCGCAGCCACAACGCCAGCCTGCGTTCCATGGTCCGTACCTACATCAAAAACGTAGTTAAGGCCATCGACGCCAAAGATGCCGAAAAAGCACAATCGGCTTACACCCTGGCTGTGCCAGTTATCGACCGTATGGCCGATAAAGGCATCATCCACAAGAACAAAGCTGCTCGCCACAAAGGCCGTCTGAACGCGCACATCAAGGCGCTGAAAGAAGCCGCTGCTGCCTAAGCGAAGCACGTGTTCATAAAAAACCGACCCTAGGGTCGGTTTTTTGTTGTCTGCAATTCGGTTCTGATTCGCTACCCGGCGCGATGGCCGGGTAGCAGGTTGCCGTTCTATTTGGCCAGAGGAATCTTCGGCGCCCACTCCAGCCATGGGTCTTCGGCTTTGTCGAATAGCGCGAAGGTCTGATTCGGTCGGGCCGGATTGCCCATCTGCTCCCCTTCGGGCGTGGCGAAGGCGATACCACCATCGATCAGGGTCTCGACGGACTCGGTACGCAAGGTGGCACCTTTGATCAGCCCCCAGTCGAAGCCAAAGCCGCTGCTGTTCCAGAAACGGCTCCCGCCACGCACCAGTCCAGCGTAACGCGGCTCGATCAACACGTGAATCAACACGCGATCAGCGCTTTGCCCCAGTTCATAACTGGTCACCTTGCCGACCTTGACCTCGCGGTAGGTGACCGGCACACCTGGCTTGATCGAACCGCGTCTGGCGGCGCTCAGCGTCAGCGGCAGGCCCACTTCGGCCTCCTTGACCACCGGGGCCTCGGACAGCGCGATGAAGTCACGCTGTGGCGCCTGCACCCTGGCTGCAGGTTTGACCTCCAGATACTGACCGCCCACCAAGGTATCGAGGTTCTCGGTACGCGCCAGGCCGAACGCTGGCTTGACGACCCAGAACTGCGTGCCGACTCGGGCAATGCGCTCCGGCACCTCGGTGATACGTGCACGCAGCAACACTGCCTGCAGGTCGGCGGTAAGATCGACGCTTTCGATACTGCCCACTTCAAGGCCGCGGAAGCGGATAGGCGTACCCGGCTTGAGACCGTCCGCGCGTTCGACCCGAATGGTGATCAGGGTGCCCGCACGGTTCGCGGCCTCCTGATTCTCGTGCAGGCGGAAACGCGGAATGTGCCGCTTCAGGGGCACGTTGGCCTGTGGCGTATCGAAGGTGATACCTCCGGCCATCAGTGTTTGCAGTGATTCACTCTGGATCTTGATTCCTGAAAGACCGCCCGTGAGCGTGATGCCACTGGAATTCCAGAAACGCGTCGAGCCATTGACCAGGTGCTGGTATTCCTTCTCGATGTGTACGCCAATCAGAATCCGCTTGCTGTCGCGCGCGAACTGATAGCTCTGCACATTACCTACTTTGACCTGCCGGTACATCACCGGACTGCCCACCTCGACCGAACCCAGCGTATCGGCGAACAACACCAGGTGCAGACCTGGAGCCTTCAGATCGAGCGGCGGCGCTTTGGCCCTCGCCTCGAACTCCCGCGACGGCGCAGAACCTTTTTCCCCAGGGCGAATGGCAATGTAGTTACCCTTGACCAGCGCCTCGAGCCCAGTGATACCCGCCAGGGAAATCGATGGTTTGACCACCCAGAACTGGGTGCCGGAAACCAGGAAGTCTTCAGCCAGCGGGTCCATGGTCAACTCGGCAGTGGCGCCGGTGAGGTCTTCATCGATCTTCATTGTCTTCAGCGAGCCGACCTGGATGCCTTTGTACATCACCGGTGTGCGTCCGGCCTGCAGGCCCTCGAAGTCCGTCAGCTTGAGCTTGATGCGAATACCTGCCTGGGCAGCATCGAAGTCTTCATACAGGCGAAATGGCAGACTTGGATCGGTCGGGGGACTGTCCTTGCGATGCTCCGGTGTGGCGAACGCAATGCCGCCGGAGACGATGCTCGCCAGCGACTCGGTGCGCACCTTGACCCCTGACAGGTCGGCATTGATGCTCACCCCACTGGCATTCCAGAAGCGCGTGTGTTTACGCACCAGATTGGCGTACGCGGGCTGGATGAAGATCTTGATCTCGACCATGTCCTGGTCTTCCAGAAGGCGGTAGCTCTTCACGCGGCCGACCTGGATCTGCTTGTAGAACACCGGGCTGTCGCGATTGAGCGACCCTAGACGCTCTGCCTTGAGCGTAAGGTGCAGGCCGGGTTCGTTGTCCGATAAAGGCGGCGCCTCCGACAGCGCCGTGAAGCGCTTGACCGGCTCGCCCTTGCCAGGATCGATGGCAATGTAGTTGCCCGATACCAAGGTTTCCAGGCCCGAGATGCCCGCCAGGGAGACACTTGGCTTGACTAGCCAGAAGCGCGTACCGGTGGTCAGGTGGTCCTGCGCGGCCTTGTTCATCTCGATGGTGGCGATCACCCCGGTGTTACGCCCCTCGTCGTCGAGCACCAAGGATTTGACCTTACCGACCGACATCCCTTTGTAGATGACTTCGGTTTTATTGGCGACGATACCCTCGCCCGTCTTGAACCGCACCTCGATTTCCACACCGGCGTCGCGATAGGCCTGAAAGGCCAGCCAGCCGCCAATGAACAGGGCAATGAGCGGAAGAATCCAGATGGCCGACCAGTTTGAAGCGGGGCGGGTTTTAGCCGTAGGCAAATCACTCATGGTCGTCATCCGACTCCGTGTTATCCCAGATCAGACGGGGATCGAAAGTTAACGCTGCAAACATGGTCAGGATCACCACGCTGGCAAAGGCGACAGCGCCTAGATTGGCTTCGACACTGGCGATGCGGCCGAAATTCACCAACGCCACGAGGATGGCAATGACGAAGATGTCCAGCATGGACCAGCGCCCGATGAATTCGATGAAGCGATACATCCAGATTCTCTGCCGCGCCGAAAGCGGTTGATGGCGCTGGACCGAATACAACAACAGGGCAATGCCGATCAACTTGAACGTAGGCACCAGGATACTGGCCACGAACACTACCGCAGCGATCGGCAGCATGCCGTGCTGCATCAGGGCAATGACCCCTGACATGATCGTATCCGGCGTGCCCTGGCCCAGACTGCTGACGGTCATGATGGGCAGCACATTGGCTGGGATATAGAGAATCATCGCCGCGAAGAGCAACGCCCATGTGCGCGTGATGCTATTGGGTCGCCGCTCGTGAAGGATCGCACCGCAACGACTGCAGTGCCCCAGCCGACCTTGTGCCGGAATGCGATTGAGCTCATGGCACTCATTGCACACGACGATCCCTGCATCAATCGCCCGCATGCACGTCCTCTCCCGACAACGCGACCCATATTTGATGGGGTGACATAACGACCTCCAGCCACACCTGTACCAGCAACAGGCCAACGAAGCACACCAGGCCCAAGCCGATGGTCAGTTGAGCCATGTCGACCAGTTTGACGATTGCGACCAGCACACCCATCAGGTAGACCTCCAGCATTCCCCAGTCACGGACGTGGTGGTAGATGCGATAAATGAACAGACCGTAACTACGACCTACGTTCAGACGGATGCTGAGCAGTACTGCGAGCTGGCAGGTCAACTTCAGCAGCGGGATGGCCATGCTGCAAAGAAACACCACCACGGCAATACCGCGCATGTCCGAGTTGTACAGCCCCAGTACACCGCTCCACACCGTATCTTCAGACGTCTGGCCCAGCAGGTGCAATTGCATGATGGGTAAGAAATTCGCGGGAACGAACAGTAGCAGCGCCGTCAGTACCAACGCCAGGCTGCGGTTGACGACGTTGTGACGCTGGGCGTACAGCTCGTAGCCACAGCGTGGGCACTGAGCCTTCTCGTCTTTGCGCAGTACCGGCTTGTGCATCAGCAGGTCACATTCGTGACAGGCGATGAGCTGGTTCAGCGGCATTTCGCTAAGCACAGGCTGATCAACGGATTCGGACATGATTGGCTTCTGCAGAAGTACGTCGGCTGTATTCTAGTGATCCGACATCAGATACGGGAGATGGCTCCCTGGCGTCGGGCGCGCGGGGTATTGTGCCAGAAAAGACAAAACCCCTACCTGCTTGCGCAGATAGGGGTTTTGCGAAATGAATCTTGACGATGACCTACTCTCACATGGGGAAACCCCACACTACCATCGGCGATGCATCGTTTCACTGCTGAGTTCGGGATGGGATCAGGTGGTTCCAATGCTCTATGGTCGTCAAGAAATTCGGTAGCCGGTGCGTTCTGAGAACGTGCCAGCGCATTCGGATATGTGATGTCTGTGAGCTGCGAATTTTCGGTTTCAGCGTCTTCACCACCACAATCTGCGTTGCAGATTGCTTGGGTGTTATATGGTCAAGCCTCACGGGCAATTAGTATGGGTTAGCTCAACGCCTCACAGCGCTTACACACCCCACCTATCAACGTCGTAGTCTTCGACGGCCCTTCAGGGGATTCAAGATCCCAGTGAGATCTCATCTTGAGGCAAGTTTCCCGCTTAGATGCTTTCAGCGGTTATCTCTTCCGAACATAGCTACCCGGCAATGCCACTGGCGTGACAACCGGAACACCAGAGGTTCGTCCACTCCGGTCCTCTCGTACTAGGAGCAGCCCCTCTCAAATCTCAAACGTCCACGGCAGATAGGGACCGAACTGTCTCACGACGTTCTAAACCCAGCTCGCGTACCACTTTAAATGGCGAACAGCCATACCCTTGGGACCGGCTTCAGCCCCAGGATGTGATGAGCCGACATCGAGGTGCCAAACACCGCCGTCGATATGAACTCTTGGGCGGTATCAGCCTGTTATCCCCGGAGTACCTTTTATCCGTTGAGCGATGGCCCTTCCATACAGAACCACCGGATCACTAAGACCTACTTTCGTACCTGCTCGACGTGTGGGTCTCGCAGTCAAGCGCGCTTTTGCCTTTATACTCTACGACCGATTTCCGACCGGTCTGAGCGCACCTTCGTACTCCTCCGTTACTCTTTGGGAGGAGACCGCCCCAGTCAAACTACCCACCATACACTGTCCTCGATCCGGATGACGGACCTGAGTTAGAACCTCAAAGTTGCCAGGGTGGTATTTCAAGGATGGCTCCATGAGAACTGGCGTCCCCACTTCAAAGCCTCCCACCTATCCTACACAAGCAAATTCAAAGTCCAGTGCAAAGCTATAGTAAAGGTTCACGGGGTCTTTCCGTCTAGCCGCGGATACACTGCATCTTCACAGCGATTTCAATTTCACTGAGTCTCGGGTGGAGACAGCGCCGCCATCGTTACGCCATTCGTGCAGGTCGGAACTTACCCGACAAGGAATTTCGCTACCTTAGGACCGTTATAGTTACGGCCGCCGTTTACCGGGGCTTCGATCAAGAGCTTCGCTTGCGCTAACCCCATCAATTAACCTTCCGGCACCGGGCAGGCGTCACACCCTATACGTCCACTTTCGTGTTTGCAGAGTGCTGTGTTTTTAATAAACAGTCGCAGCGGCCTGGTATCTTCGACCGGCATGAGCTTACGGAGCAAGTCCTTCACCCTCACCGGCGCACCTTCTCCCGAAGTTACGGTGCCATTTTGCCTAGTTCCTTCACCCGAGTTCTCTCAAGCGCCTTGGTATTCTCTACCCAACCACCTGTGTCGGTTTGGGGTACGGTTCCCGATTGTCTGAAGCTTAGGAGCTTTTCTTGGAAGCATGGCATCAACCACTTCGTCGCCTAAAGGCAACTCGTCATCAGCTCTCGGCCTTAAGATCCCGGATTTGCCTAAGATCTCAGCCTACCACCTTAAACTTGGACAACCAACGCCAAGCTGGCCTAGCCTTCTCCGTCCCTCCATCGCAACAATCGGAAGTACAGGAATATTAACCTGTTTTCCATCGACTACGCTTTTCAGCCTCGCCTTAGGGACCGACTAACCCTGCGTCGATTAACGTTGCGCAGGAAACCTTGGTCTTTCGGCGTGCGAGTTTTTCACTCGCATTGTCGTTACTCATGTCAGCATTCGCACTTCTGATACCTCCAGCAAGCTTCTCAACTCACCTTCACAGGCTTACAGAACGCTCCTCTACCGCATCACCAGAGGTGATACCCGTAGCTTCGGTGCATGGTTTGAGCCCCGTTACATCTTCCGCGCAGGCCGACTCGACTAGTGAGCTATTACGCTTTCTTTAAAGGATGGCTGCTTCTAAGCCAACCTCCTAGCTGTCTAAGCCTTCCCACATCGTTTCCCACTTAACCATGACTTTGGGACCTTAGCTGACGGTCTGGGTTGTTTCCCTTTTCACGACGGACGTTAGCACCCGCCGTGTGTCTCCCATGCTCGGCACTTGTAGGTATTCGGAGTTTGCATCGGTTTGGTAAGTCGGGATGACCCCCTAGCCGAAACAGTGCTCTACCCCCTACAGTGATACATGAGGCGCTACCTAAATAGCTTTCGAGGAGAACCAGCTATCTCCGAGCTTGATTAGCCTTTCACTCCGATCCACAGGTCATCCGCTAACTTTTCAACGGTAGTCGGTTCGGTCCTCCAGTCAGTGTTACCTAACCTTCAACCTGCCCATGGATAGATCGCCCGGTTTCGGG
The DNA here is from genome assembly GCF_000759535.1 of Pseudomonas cremoricolorata. Classification (NCBI taxonomy): domain Bacteria; kingdom Pseudomonadati; phylum Pseudomonadota; class Gammaproteobacteria; order Pseudomonadales; family Pseudomonadaceae; genus Pseudomonas; species Pseudomonas cremoricolorata. The sequence goes on from NZ_CP009455.1 coordinate 519,351, forward strand.
TCTATACCCAGCGACTAAACGCCCTATTAAGACTCGCTTTCGCTACGCCTCCCCTATTCGGTTAAGCTCGCCACTGAATATAAGTCGCTGACCCATTATACAAAAGGTACGCAGTCACCTAACAAAGTAGGCTCCCACTGCTTGTACGCATACGGTTTCAGGTTCTATTTCACTCCCCTCTCCGGGGTTCTTTTCGCCTTTCCCTCACGGTACTGGTTCACTATCGGTCAGTCAGTAGTATTTAGCCTTGGAGGATGGTCCCCCCATATTCAGACAAAGTTTCTCGTGCTCCGTCCTACTCGATTTCACCGCCAAGAGATTTTCGTGTACGGGGCTATCACCCACTATGGCCGCACTTTCCAGAGCGTTCCACTAATCTCAAACCGGCTTAAGGGCTGGTCCCCGTTCGCTCGCCACTACTAAGGGAATCTCGGTTGATTTCTATTCCTCAGGGTACTTAGATGTTTCAGTTCCCCTGGTTCGCTTCTTGCACCTATGTATTCAGTACAAGATACCTAGGTTATCCTAGGTGGGTTCCCCCATTCAGAGATCTCTGGATCACAGTCTGTTTGCCGACTCCCCAAAGCTTTTCGCAGGCTACCACGTCTTTCATCGCCTCTGACTGCCAAGGCATCCACCGTATGCGCTTCTTCACTTGACCATATAACCCCAAGCAATCTGGTTATACTGTGAAGACGACATTCGCCGAAAATTCGCGTGCTCAAGGAGCACTCACAAATTTTACCTTAGCCTGATCCACCAGCAGTGAAACTGGTGTTCAGTCTATTTCTATCACATATCCGAATTTTTAAAGAACGATCTGACAAAAGTCAGAAATCAACATTCACTTCACTCGCTACCCGAGTGGAATGTTCATTTCTGTATTCTGAACAGTGCGACGATCAAGCGTACACTTCAGCAAAAGGTGGTGGAGCCAAGCGGGATCGAACCGCTGACCTCCTGCGTGCAAGGCAGGCGCTCTCCCAGCTGAGCTATGGCCCCGTATCTCTAGGCTGCACCATGAAATGGTAGGTCTGGGCAGATTTGAACTGCCGACCTCACCCTTATCAGGGGTGCGCTCTAACCAACTGAGCTACAGACCTATAACAGGGTCGCGTTACAGCATCGTCTTCGTACAAAGAATCAAGCAATTCGTGTGGGAGCTCATCAGCAGGCTGATGTCTTCGATTAAGGAGGTGATCCAGCCGCAGGTTCCCCTACGGCTACCTTGTTACGACTTCACCCCAGTCATGAATCACACCGTGGTAACCGTCCCCCCGAAGGTTAGACTAGCTACTTCTGGTGCAACCCACTCCCATGGTGTGACGGGCGGTGTGTACAAGGCCCGGGAACGTATTCACCGCGACATTCTGATTCGCGATTACTAGCGATTCCGACTTCACGCAGTCGAGTTGCAGACTGCGATCCGGACTACGATCGGTTTTGTGAGATTAGCTCCACCTCGCGGCTTGGCAACCCTCTGTACCGACCATTGTAGCACGTGTGTAGCCCAGGCCGTAAGGGCCATGATGACTTGACGTCATCCCCACCTTCCTCCGGTTTGTCACCGGCAGTCTCCTTAGAGTGCCCACCATAACGTGCTGGTAACTAAGGACAAGGGTTGCGCTCGTTACGGGACTTAACCCAACATCTCACGACACGAGCTGACGACAGCCATGCAGCACCTGTGTCAGAGTTCCCGAAGGCACCCATCCATCTCTGGAAAGTTCTCTGCATGTCAAGGCCTGGTAAGGTTCTTCGCGTTGCTTCGAATTAAACCACATGCTCCACCGCTTGTGCGGGCCCCCGTCAATTCATTTGAGTTTTAACCTTGCGGCCGTACTCCCCAGGCGGTCAACTTAATGCGTTAGCTGCGCCACTAAAATCTCAAGGATTCCAACGGCTAGTTGACATCGTTTACGGCGTGGACTACCAGGGTATCTAATCCTGTTTGCTCCCCACGCTTTCGCACCTCAGTGTCAGTATCAGTCCAGGTGGTCGCCTTCGCCACTGGTGTTCCTTCCTATATCTACGCATTTCACCGCTACACAGGAAATTCCACCACCCTCTACCATACTCTAGCTTGCCAGTTTTGGATGCAGTTCCCAGGTTGAGCCCGGGGCTTTCACATCCAACTTAACAAACCACCTACGCGCGCTTTACGCCCAGTAATTCCGATTAACGCTTGCACCCTCTGTATTACCGCGGCTGCTGGCACAGAGTTAGCCGGTGCTTATTCTGTCGGTAACGTCAAAACAACCAGGTATTCGCTGATTGCCCTTCCTCCCAACTTAAAGTGCTTTACAATCCGAAGACCTTCTTCACACACGCGGCATGGCTGGATCAGGCTTTCGCCCATTGTCCAATATTCCCCACTGCTGCCTCCCGTAGGAGTCTGGACCGTGTCTCAGTTCCAGTGTGACTGATCATCCTCTCAGACCAGTTACGGATCGTCGCCTTGGTGAGCCATTACCTCACCAACAAGCTAATCCGACCTAGGCTCATCTGATAGCGCAAGGCCCGAAGGTCCCCTGCTTTCTCCCGTAGGACGTATGCGGTATTAGCGTCCCTTTCGAGACGTTGTCCCCCACTACCAGGCAGATTCCTAGGCATTACTCACCCGTCCGCCGCTGAATCGAAGAGCAAGCTCTTCTCATCCGCTCGACTTGCATGTGTTAGGCCTGCCGCCAGCGTTCAATCTGAGCCATGATCAAACTCTTCAGTTCAATACTGCTTGGGTTTTTAAGAAACCCTAAACTTGGCTCAGCAATCTCAAATGACTATGTGATTTCTCGCATGGCCACTTGTGATGCTGATAATCTATGCGACGATCAGTCCGTACTCACAAGCACCCACACGAATTGCTTGATTCAATTTGTTAAAGAGCGTTTGGTTAAGAGTCTTTCGTCTCAATCGAGGCGCGCATTCTACGCTTTCCTCTAAGTCTGTCAAGCGTTTATTTCGAAGTATTTTGCGAGAATCTCGTTCAACTTCAAACACTTGGCTCGCTGCGATCACTCGTAGCGGGAGGCGAATCATACAGCGTTAAACACCGCTGTCAACCACCTTTTTCACCGCTGCCGATCAGCAGATCGAAGCACCTCCAGCACCGCCAGAACATCTAACTCGTTGAAACTCAAGGAGTTTTCCGCTCCGTTTGCCCCGGAAGTGGTGCGCAGTATAAAGAGATTCCGAGAAGGGTCAAGCACTTATTTCAAGAAAGTTGAGACACGCGTGGTCGCACTCTCTTTATGCGCTTGGCCACCGCTGGTAACCGCAACAACATGAGCACCAGACCCACTGCTGCATAGACCGACCATTCCGCCAGATCCGATCTTACGATCCAGAGGAAATGCACGAGCCCCAGTACCACAATGGCATAGGTCAGCTTATGCAGCTTCTTCCACCGCGCGCCAAGCCTGCGCTGGCTGTACCGATTGGAAGTGATCGCCAGTACCAGCAACCCCAGAAGAGCGATCGAGCCCACGATGATGTAAGGACGTTTGCTCAACTCCACGGCCAGCTGGGCGAAATCCAGACCAAGAATGAATACCAGATAGGCCGACAGGTGCAAAACGATGTACGCAAAGCTCCAGAGGCCCAACTGTCGGCGCGACACGATCCAGCCAGCCCACCCGGTTATGCGCTGCAACGGAGTCATGGCCAAGGTGATCAGCAAGAAGATCAATCCACCCAATCCCAGCCGGTCGACCAGAATCTTGCCTGGGTCGGGCCCCAGCATTTGCATGGCCGCCTGATAGAGCCACCACAATGGAAAGCACGCGCTGAGCACGAAGATTGCCAAACGGAACCATGGATAGCGCATCAGTAGTTCTTCCGCAGGTCTAACCCACTATAAAGAGAGGCAACCTCTTCCCCATAGCCGTTGAACATTTCCGTGCTGCGCACGTTGGGACTGAACAACCCACTCGGCAAGCGTCGCTCCCGCGCCTGGCTCCAGCGAGGATGGTCAACCTCAGGATTGACGTTGGCATAGAAGCCATACTCGCTCGGCGCAAGGCCCTGCCACGTAGTGCCGGGTTGCTGCTCGACCAGACTGATGCGCACGATCGACTTGATGCTCTTGAACCCGTACTTCCATGGCACCACCAAACGCAGCGGCGCCCCGTTCTGGTTCGGCAGTTCGCGCCCATACATACCAACGGCAAGCAACGCCAGCGGATTCATGGCCTCATCGAGACGCAGCCCTTCCACATAGGGCCAGTCGATCAGCGCAAAGCCTGAACGCTGCCCCGGCATGCTTTCAGGATCGCGCAAGGTCTCGAAGCGAACGTAGCGTGCTTTCGAGGTGGGCTCGACGCGCTTGAGAATGCCGGCCAGGGGAAAGCCCAGCCACGGAATGACCATCGACCAGGCCTCGACACAACGCAATCGATAGATGCGTTCTTCGAGTTGGCTCTGCTTGATGAGGTCTTCGAGCCCATAGCGCCCCGGCTTGCCGACCTCGCCGTCGACCACCACGCTCCAGGGTTCTGTTTTCAGACTGCCGGCATTGTCGGCCGGATCGCCCTTGTTGGGGCCGAACTCGTAGAAGTTGTTGTAATGGGTAGCGTCTTTATAAGGGGTGATGGCCTCGTCACCTGCGGTGACAGCGCCCCAGCGTGCCTGCGCTAACTTGTCAGAGAACCACCCAGGCGCCTTGCCCGGGTCAACCCCGGCATAGCGCGCGGTGTCAGCGGCCCTTGCCCCAGCCGGCAGTGAGGCGATGGCAAGGCCGGCCAGAGAACTGCCCAGTAACGTGCGGCGAGACAGGTACACCCGTTCAGGGGTGATCTGTGAAGAGGAGCAATCGGAGGATCTGGGTATCTTGATGAGCATGACGGCCCCATAGCCAGGTAGAGAAGGTACCTATAAGACTATGGAGCCGAAGCGTTATTCCCGCACGCTTATGATTGTCAAATTTTGCGACGGCGACTGCGTATCAGGAACTGGACCGGCCCGGAAACGGCATAGCCGAGGAAGATCAAGAGGAGAATTCGCGGCGGGTCGCTGAAAACGACCGCGAAGACCAAGACAACCGCCAAAATCGCCACGAAAGGCACGCGTCCTTTCAGATCCAGCTCTTTGAAACTGTTGTACTTGATGTTGCTGACCATCAGCATGCCAGCGGCGGCAACGATCAACGCAACCAGGAACGATAGCTTGGACCCCTGGATACCGTAGTCACTGAAGGCCCAGACGATGCCCGCGACCACACCTGCCGCTGCAGGACTGGCCAGGCCAATGAAGTAGCGTTTGTCGGCCGTGCCGACCTGGGTGTTGAAACGCGCCAGACGCAGCGCTGCACCGGCCACATAGATGAAGGCCACCATCCAGCCGACCTTGCCCATGTCACCCAGCGCCCAAACGAACGCCAGCAATGCCGGTGCCACGCCGAAAGCAGCCATGTCCGACAGGGAGTCGTATTCAGCGCCAAAGGCGCTCTGGGTGTTGGTCATACGGGCGACGCGACCGTCCAGGCCGTCGAGCACCATGGCCACGAAGATAGCGATTGCAGCGAAAGCGAAGTACTTGCTGGCTTCGCGAGGGTCGCCTGCACTCATGTAACCGTGAGCGCTGATCGAGCTGATGATGGAGTAGAAGCCGGCAAACAGATTGGCGGTGGTGAACAGATTGGGCAGCAAGTAAATGCCGCGATGACGAACCTTGCGCCCTTCGGCGTCATGCCCTTCTTCAACATGTTCATCGACAGGTAACAGGCTATCGGCGTCGGAGGGCGTGTTCGGCTCTTCGGGACGTTCGCTCATGAAAAGGTACCTTGCAACAGAGTGGAAAACGTTCGACATGGGCCTGCGCAGCAGGTTCTGAGTGCAGGCCACCGGTCAGCTTTATACCAGATGCTGCCCGCAGAACGAAAAAACGCGGCCTGGGCCGCGTTTTTCGTGGGATCGAAAAAGCTTAGTTCTTCGATTTGTCGACGATCTTGTTCGCCGAAATCCACGGCATCATCGAACGCAGCTGCTCGCCGATCACTTCGATACCGTGAGCGGCGTTGTTGCGACGCTTGGCGGTCATCGACGGGTAGTTGGTGGCGCCTTCGCTGATGAACATCTTCGCGTATTCGCCGTCCTGGATGCGCTTCAGAGCATTGCGCATGGCCTTGCGGGATTCTTCGTTGATGACCTCAGGACCGGTGACGTACTCACCGTACTCGGCGTTGTTGGAGATCGAGTAGTTCATGTTGGCGATACCGCCTTCGTACATGAGGTCGACGATCAGCTTCAGCTCGTGCAGGCACTCGAAGTAGGCCATTTCAGGCGCGTAGCCTGCTTCGACCAGGGTTTCGAAACCGGCTTTGACCAGCTCGACGGTACCACCGCACAGAACGGCCTGCTCACCGAACAGGTCGGTTTCGGTTTCGTCCTTGAAGGTGGTTTCGATGATGCCGGTACGACCACCGCCAACACCCGAGGCGTACGACAGGGCGACGTTCTTGGCGTTGCCCGAAGCGTCCTGGTAGATGGCGATCAGGTCAGGAATGCCGCCGCCTTTGACGAACTCGGAGCGCACGGTATGGCCCGGTGCCTTCGGCGCGATCATGATCACGTCGAGGTCGCCACGTGGAACGACCTGGTTGTAATGGATGGCGAAGCCGTGGGAGAAGGCCAGGGTAGCGCCCTTCTTGATGTTCGGCTCGATTTCCTGCTTGTACAGCTGGCCCTGGAATTCGTCCGGGGTCAGGATCATGACCAGGTCGGCGGCAGCGACGGCGGAAGCGACGTCGGTCACTTTCAGGCCGTGGGCTTCGGCCTTGGCAACGGTGGCCGAACCTTTACGCAGACCGATAGTGACGTCTACACCGGAGTCCTTCAGGTTGCACGCCTGAGCGTGGCCCTGGGAACCGTAACCGATGATGGCGACTTTCTTACCCTGGATGATGGAAAGGTCGCAGTCTTTATCGTAGAAAACTTTCATGAAAATACCCCTGGTTATATCTCGACCCCTATGGGGCCATCGCTAAATGTGTTGAATCAGATACTCAGAACTTTGTCGCCGCGCGCTATGCCGGTCACACCGCTGCGTACCGTTTCCAGGATCGAGGTCGTGCCGATAGCCTGGATGAAGCTGTCCAGCTTGTCGCTGGTGCCACTCAGTTGCACGGTGTAAACGCTGGAGGTCACATCGACGATTTGCCCACGGAAGATATCGGTGGTGCGTTTGATCTCGGCACGCTGCGCGCCGGTCGCCTTGACCTTGACCAGCATCAGTTCGCGCTCGATGTGAGCGCTCTCCGACAAGTCGACCAGCTTCACAACCTCGACCAGTTTGTTGAGGTTCTTGGTGATCTGCTCGATCACTTCGTCGTGTCCAACGGTGGTCAGGGTCAGCCGGGAGAGACTCGGGTCTTCGGTCGGCGCGACCGTGAGGCTTTCAATGTTGTAGTTGCGCTGGGAGAACAGGCCGACCACGCGAGACAGGGCACCGGGTTCGTTTTCCAGCAGCAGGGAAATGATATGCCGCATATCAGGTACGCTCCGTCTTGCTCAGCCACATGTCACGCATCGAACCGTCCTTGATCTGCATCGGATAGACGTGCTCGGTACGGTCGATGGCGATATCGATGAACACCAGACGATCCTTCATGGCGAAGGCCTCTTCCAGCTTGGGCTTGAGATCCTTCAGGCTGGTGATGCGGATACCCACATGCCCATAGGCCTCGGCAAGCTTGATGAAGTCTGGTAGCGACTCGACATAGGAATGCGAGTGACGACCGTTGTAGGCCATGTCCTGCCACTGGCGAACCATGCCCAGTACACCGTTGTTCATGTTGACGATCTTCACCGGCAGGCCGTACTGCATGCAGGTGGACAGCTCCTGGATGTTCATCTGGATGCTGCCTTCGCCGGTGACGCAGGCGACGTCCTGATCCGGGAAGTTGAGCTTGACGCCCATCGCTGCCGGGAAGCCGAAGCCCATGGTGCCCAGGCCACCGGAGTTGATCCAGCGGTTGGGTTTGTTGAACCGGTAGTACTGCGCCGCGAACATCTGGTGCTGGCCCACGTCCGAGGTGATGAAGGCATCGCCCTTGGTCACTTCGCACAGGGTCTCGATCACGGTCTGCGGTTTGATGACGCTGCCGTCGCCCTTGTCGTAAGGGAACAGGCCGCGATCACCGCGCCATTCGTTGATCTGCTTCCACCAGGCCTCAGCGGCTACCTTGTCTGGCTGCTGACCGATCTCGGCGAGGATCGCCTGCATTTCGCTGAGCACGCTTTCCACAGGCCCTACGATCGGCACATCGGCCTTGATCATCTTGGAGATCGACGCCGGGTCGATATCGATGTGGATGATCTTGGCATTCGGGCAGAACTTGGCCGGGCCGTTGACCACACGGTCGTCGAAGCGCGCACCGACAGCGAAGATCACATCGGCGTTGTGCATGGCCATGTTGGCGGTGTAGCTGCCGTGCATGCCGAGCATGCCGAGGAACTGCGGGTCGGTACCCGGGAAGGCGCCAAGGCCCATCAGGGTATTGGTGACCGGCAGGTTGAGCGACTTGGCGATCGCAGTGAGCGCTTGCGAGCCACCGCCGAGAATCACACCGCCACCGGCATAGACGATCGGACGCTTGGCGGCCAGCAGCATCTCGGCAGCTTTGCGAATCTGCCCGGAGTGACCGCGCACGGCCGGGCTGTAGGAGCGCAGCTTGACCTTCTTCGGGTAGACGTATTCGAACTTCTCGGCCGGGTTGGTCATGTCTTTTGGAATGTCGACCACGACCGGGCCAGGACGACCGGACTGCGCCAGATAGAAGGCTTTTTTTAGGATTTCCGGGATTTCCACGGCGTTCTTGATCATGAAGCTGTGCTTCACGATGGGCCGCGAGATACCGATCATGTCGGTTTCCTGGAAGGCATCGGTACCGACCATGGTGCTAGGCACCTGACCCGACAGGATCACCATCGGAATCGAGTCCATGTACGCAGTGGCGATACCAGTGATGGCATTGGTCGCGCCAGGGCCGGAGGTCACCAGCACCACACCGGCCTTGCCGGTGGCACGGGCATAGCCGTCGGCCATGTGGGTCGCGGCCTGCTCGTGGCGGACCAGGATATGCTCGACTTCCGGTTCCTTGAACAGGGCATCGTAAACATGAAGGAGAGCACCACCAGGGTACCCGTAGATGTGCTTAACGCCTTCGTCGCGCAAAAAGCGGACGACCATTTCAGCGCCGGATAAGAGCTCCACGTTGTTCACCTCTAAAACGCCAGAATACCGTCCTCATGGACGGGTCTTAATAGGTTTACTGCCAAGCAGAGCATGAGCGAAAACGTCAGCACTGACTGAGCAAGTATTGGGAGTGCCCCAGAGTGTTGCGGGGGATTCCCACCCAGCGCGAGGTAACGCGTTGCGGGGTGTAACAGGCGGCGCGGGTGTGCGCCTCATGATCTGCTTGGCGGGTCTGCTTCTGGCAGTCCCCCTACAGCGGAAACTGGATTCTTCTGATTCAGCGCCTGCAAGTCAAGAAAAATTATTGCCAGTTTTACGCCAGGATGATTATTCACCACCACGTTTCAGATTCTTAGCAGCAGGAAAATGAAGACATTCACAAAAAAGGGCCACAATCTGCGGCCCTTAGGGAAAAAACAGAAGAAATCAGGCGGAAGGCGCGATCAAACGATCGAACGCTGCCAACAGTCGACGCAGCTCACGACTTTGCTCCGCTCGGCTGGCAAACACCGTTTCGGCCATCACCAGAATGCCGGAGGCGTTGGGCAGTGGCTGGCCGAACTCGATGATCTGCTTCATGCGCGGCAGGAAAATCCATTGCAACCACTGCTCGAAGGGCATGGCATCGACGGCGAACGGCACCGTGCTGGCCATGGCCACATCGCTGGGCGCAGTATCCGACCACCAGCCCTGCACCTGCAGCTCACGTTCGATGAGCAACAGGTGATCGGCGATTTCCAATACCCGTGGCGCTACCGTCACAGGTTGACCTTGGCTTTCTGCCGCGCCAAGGCCGCGCCAGCACTGTCCCCTTGTTTTTCACGCGCTTGGGCGATGATGTTCCAGAGTTCGGCCTGCAGACTGGGACGGCCATTGGCATAGCTCAGACCGCGTCGCGCCAGTTGCTCCGCTTGCGCGGCCTCGCCTTGGTTCAGACGCACCTGCGCCAGACGGAACAGCACTTGCGGCTCACGCGGCGCGATGCGCTGAGCGCGCTCCAGACTGGACGAAGCACCATTGAGGTCACCACTGCCCTGCTGCTTTTGCGCAGTGGTCAGCAGTGCCAGCACCGGACCGTCGAGCTGTTCGTCGGCAGACAGCCCCCCTGAACGGTTGGTCTGCGGAATACCGGTCGGCGTACTCGGGGTGGGCGCACCTGAGGACATGGCGGCGATGTCGAAGGGTTCGTCGGCCACCGGGTTCGGATCGCTGGTCACCGGGGTGGTGTTGATCGGCGAGGTATCGATCGGTGTGGTATCGATCGGCGCCCCACCGCTCTGCGCCGGGAACGACTGGATCGGCGACGCGCCCGCACCTTGCGGAATCATCACGGTCACGCCCGAGTCTTCCGGCAGCGACTGCGCCTGCGCGGTGCCGCGAGACGGTGCGGCCGCGACAGCACGCTTGCCCTGGATGCGCTCGCTATTGGAGACCCGAGAACTGGAGTCGACCACCGGAATGTTGCCACGCGGCACGCTGGCGCACCCTTGCAGCACGGCAATGGCCGTCACGACTGGAAACCACCACTTGTTCAATTCAAACCCTCTCATGCTCTGGAGTTGGTGCTCAATTCATCCAGCCCTTGACCCAGTCCATGACCGAGTCGGACTCCTGCGCCCCGCCACAGGCGGCGCCGGCTGGCGGTTCGCTGCCGCGAATATACGGCATCTGCACGGCGCCAGGACAGCTCTGGTCCGAGCCCTGACCGGTGTTCGGGTCGATCCATGCCTGCACCACGTTGTCCGGCTGCGGCATGTCCAGCGGCAGCGGATCGGCCTTGCGCATGAAACTGGTCCACACCTGCAGGGCCCCGGTGGCGCCGGTGAACGGCGTACTGCCGTTGTCGTCACGACCCAGCCAGACCACCGCCAGCAGATCCTGGCTGAAGCCCGAGAACCAGCTGTCACGCGAGTCGTTACTGGTGCCGGTCTTGCCTGCCAGGGTCAGTGAGCTGGGCAGAACACTGTAGACCGAACGCCCGGTCCCTTCACGCATGACCCGCTGCATGGCGTTCTGCACCAGATAGATGGAGCCGGCGTCGAAGGTCTGCTGAATCTGGAACGGATAGCGCTTGAGCGGCTCGCCCTCGGCAGTCAGTACGCTGCGGATACCGCGCATGGGCGTGGTGAAACCGCCGTTGGCGATGGTCTGGTACATGGTCGCCACCTGCATCGGCGACATACCGCCAGCGCCCAGCAGCATCGAGGGGAATGCCGGCCAGTCGACGTCGACGCCCAGCCGGCCGATGGTCTTGATCACGTTCGGCACGCCGACTTCAAGGCCGATCTTGGCGGTGGACAGGTTGTAGGAGTTGGCCAGGCCCTGGTACAGGTAGATGGTGCCGTGCGGGCGACGATCAAAGTTCTGTGGTCGCCAGACCTGGCCATTGGCGCCTTTGACCGAGAACGGTTCATCCTGCACCAGACTGGTCAGGGTGAAGGTGCCGGGCTTGTCCAGGGCGGTCAGGTACACGGCCGGTTTGACCAGCGAACCGATCGGGCGTACGGCGTCTATGGCGCGGTTGAAGCCGGCAAAGCCGGATTGACGGCTACCGATCAAGGCCTGCACTTCGCCTGTTTCAGGGTTGCTCACCACCATCGCCGATTCGACCTCATCGGCGCCCTTGCGTCCAGCAAGGCGCTTGAACGTCTCGGTCATCGACGTCTCGGCCTTCATCTGCAGAATCGGGTCGAAGCTGGTGAAGATACGCAGGCCTTCTTCGGTCAAGTCCTCGTCGCGGTAGTCCTGGCGCAGCTGACGCTTGACCAGGTCGAGGAACGCCGGGAACGAGCTGTCGGCCAGGCTGCCGCGCTTGGTCACGCCCAAGGGCATCTTCTTCGCCGCATCGACCACGTCCTGGCTAGCCACGCCCTGCTCGACCAGCAGGTCGAGCACCAGGTTGCGGCGTTGCAGCGCACGCTCTGGGTAGCGCCGCGGGTTGTAGTAGGACGGCCCCTTGACCATGCCCACCAGCAAGGCGATCTGGTGCAGTTTCAACTCAGAGAGCGGCTGGCTGAAGAAGAACTGGCTGGCCAGGCCGAAGCCGTGCACGGCACGCTGGCCGTCCTGGCCGACGAACACTTCGTTGAGGTACGCCTCGAGAATCTCGCGCTTGTCGTAATGCAGCTCGAGCAGCACCGCCATCATCGCTTCGGTGAGCTTGCGGCTGAGGCTGCGTTCGTTGGTGAGGAAGAAGTTTTTCACCAGTTGCTGGGTCAGCGTACTGCCGCCCTGACGCATCGCACCTGACGAGGTGTTGACCCACACCGCACGGGCGATCGACTTGGGCGAGACACCGTGGTGGCTGTAGAAGTCGCGGTCTTCGGTGGCAATCAGGGTTTCCAGCAGGTAAGGCGGCACCTGATTGATGTTGATCAGAATGCGATCTTCGAGGTTCTTGGGATAGATACCGCCGATCATCAGCGGCTCCAGACGCACCACATCGAGCTTGCCGCCGTTGTTGCCGGCAAGTCCGGCGACGTAATCACCCGAGAAACGCACGCGGACGAACTGCGCAGGCTCAGTGCCTTCGTAGAACTGGAAGCCCCGGGTGTTGAGGTCGACCGTGTTGCCGTTGACCGACGCCTCGCCAGGGCCGCTGGCGGCCGCTTCGCGGCGATAGCCTAGGGCATCGAGCTCGGTGAGGAAGTCGTTCTTGCTCAGCTTCTGGCCGACGAACAGCTCCAGCGGCCGCGCGTACACCTTCGCCGGGATGGTCCAGCGCTTGCCGGAAAACTTCTCCTGCACCGTCGCATCGAGGTACACGGCGAAGCCGGCGATCAGCACCAGGGCCACCAGGCTGAGCTTCAGGGCCCAGCCAAGCAGCACGCGCGAACGGCCGGGGCGGGGTTTCTTGGCATTACGGGGGGATCGGGATCGAGTCATGGCGGCGGATTATACGCACTTTACTTTGGCTGGGCAGGCGTCCCGGCGGTTTGCAGGGGAGGCACCATTGACCATAATGAGCCCTTTGAATTCCCCGACCGTCAAGGACCCCTCGTGAGCCAAGCCCTGATCAACGCGCTGCACAACAGCGCCCTCTACCCGCACGCCGTAGAGGGGTTCCACGTCATCGAGACGCACATTTCCTGGGTACTGCTCACCGGCACCTACGCCTACAAGATCAAGAAACCGATGAACTTCGGCTTTCTCGATTTCACCCAACTCGAACAGCGCCGGCATTTCTGCCATGAAGAACTGCGCCTGAACCAGCGACTGACCAGCGATGTGTATCTGGAAGTGTTGCCGATTACCGGTAGTGCCGAGGCGCCGGTCATCGGTGGTGAAGGCGAGGTGATCGAATACGCGCTGAAAATGCGCCAGTTCCCGCAGGACCAGATGCTCAGCACCTTGCAGGCCAATGGCGAACTGACGGCCGATCATATCGACCAGATGGCCCGGCAGATTGCCCAATTCCACCTCAACGCCCCCAGGGTCGGCGACGAGAACCCGCTGGGAACCCCGGAAAGCGCCATGGCGCCGGTGGAACAGAACTTCGAGCAGATCCGCCCGTTCCTCAGCGAAGCGGCCGATTTGCAGCAACTGGACAACCTTCAGGCCTGGGCGCGCAGCACCTACGAGCGCCTTTACCCGCTGCTGCAAGCGCGCAAAGCCGATGGTTTCATCCGCGAATGCCATGGCGATATCCATCTGGGTAACGCCACGGTAATCGACGGCAACGTGGTGATCTTCGACTGCATCGAATTCAACGAGCCGTTCCGCATGACCGACGTCTATGCCGACACCGCGTTCCTCGTCATGGACCTCGAAGACCGCGGCCTGAAATGGCTGGCACGGCGCTTCATCAGCCAGTACCTGGAGCTGACCGGCGATTATCAGGGCCTTGAGCTGCTGAACTTCTACAAAGCCTACCGCGCCCTGGTGCGGGCCAAGGTGGCACTGTTCAGCCTGAGCCCGGAGGCCGACGGCCTGCAGCGTGCGACGACCCTGCGGACCTATCGCAACTACGCCAACCTGGCCGAAAGCTACAGCGCCATTCCTTCGCGTCTGTTGGCGATCACCCACGGCGTATCAGCGGTCGGCAAGAGCCACGTGGCCCTGCGCCTGGTGGAATCGCTGGGCGCGGTTCGGGTGCGTTCGGATGTCGAGCGCAAGCGTCTGTTTGGCCAGGGCCTGTACGATCAGGACGCCAGCAACGCCACCTACGCCCGCCTGCACACGCTGGCTGGGATCATTCTCAAGGCCGGCCTGCCCGTAGTGCTCGACGCCACTTACCTGCAGCAACAGCAACGCCAGGCGGCCGCGCAGATCGCCAGCGATACGGGCGTGCCCTTCCTGATTCTTGACTGCCAGGCACCGGAGGCGGTGATCGTCAGTTGGCTGGAGCAACGCCAGGCGGAGAATGTCGACCCCTCCGACGCCACGTTGGAAGTGGTCAAGGCGCAGCAGGCGTCGCGTGAGCCGCTCGATGAACGCGAACAGTTGCAGTGCAAGCGGGTCGATACGCACCAGAGCAGCAGCGTGGATCAACTGATCGAACAGATTCGTCAGCGCTTGCCGGGCCTGTAGACCGCAAACCAAGCCTGAGGGGCCGAAACGCGGCCCCGCCTGGCAAAAAAGGCGCATTCGCCCAGCCCCGCTACACTTGCCTACTGACCTGTCTGAAGACCCATCCCCTGGCACCGTTCGGTATGGCAAGGAGGCTCGATGAACGATGAGTTACAGCACCTGAGGAATCTGGGCAAGACCTCTGCGCAATGGCTGCATGCTGCGGGTGTACACAGCCTGGCCGACCTTCGCCGGCTAGGCGCAGTGGGCGCCTATCAGGCTGTGAAAATGCGCGGATTCCGGGCTTCCAAAGTGTTGCTGTATGCCATCGAAGGCGCTTTGCTCGACGTTCACTGGAACGAACTGTCGGCTGAACGCAAGGCTGCGCTGCTCGCTCAGCTGACCGCACAGTCCCCGGCTGTAAAAAAAACAAAATAAAGACAGCGAAGGGCTTGACCTCGAAATGAGAATCGTTATGATTATCACAACTGGTCGCGAGACTGGTTGGAT
Source organism: Pseudomonas cremoricolorata (assembly GCF_000759535.1). NCBI lineage: Bacteria > Pseudomonadati > Pseudomonadota > Gammaproteobacteria > Pseudomonadales > Pseudomonadaceae > Pseudomonas > Pseudomonas cremoricolorata. The sequence goes on from NZ_CP009455.1 coordinate 534,561, forward strand.
AAACTGAAAGCCCTTGGTTCGGACTCTCAGATTATCTCCTCATCAGGCTAATCACGGTTTTTGACCCGGCATTTTGCCGGGTCTTTTTTTGACTACGATTCGGCTCAGGGGAAGGTCAAGGATCTGGTCCATCCTCGACCTCGACCATGTCGGGGGCGGCGTGTCGTTCGCTTTCATGGCTTGGCGAACGCTGCGCGGCCCCCGCGCCGGTCAGCCTGCTGCCAGTGCTCAGCGGGCAATGATCAACGGATGGCCTCGCTCCGGATGCGCCTGTACCAATACCTCGATGCCGAACACCCTGTGCAGCGCCTGTGGCGTGAGCACTTGCTGCGGCGTTCCCGCTGCGTGGCAGCGGCCCTCATGCAACAGAACGATGCGGTCGCAGTACCGCGCCGCCAGGTTCAGGTCATGCAGAATCACCAGTACCGCCGTCCCCCGCTGCGCGACCTCGCGCACCGCTTGCAGGGTGGTGTGCTGATGCAAAGGGTCAAGCGCAGAGGTCGGCTCGTCGAGCAACAGCACGCTGCCCTCTGCGCCCGGCCACAACTGCGCCAGCACCCGCGCCAGATGCACACGCTGACGCTCACCACCGGAAAGCGCCAGGTAGCTGCGCCCGTGCAGGTGCTGTGCGTCGGCGGCATGCAGCGCCTGGTCGATGATCTCTGCATCGCGCAGGGCACCGCTGTCATGGGGCAAGCGACCCATGCCCACCACCTCCTCGACGCTGAACGAGAAATCCAGGCTCGATACCTGCGGCAGCACCGCCAGTGAACGCGCACGGGCAGGTCCTTGCCAATCCTCCAGGGGTCGACCCTGCATGAGCACCTGGCCCTGCGATGGGCTCAGCTCACCGCACAGGGCACCGAGCAGGCTGCTCTTGCCGGCCCCGTTGGGCCCAAGCACACCCAGCACCTGTCCCGAATGCAAGGAGAGGTCGATGGCCTGCAACACCTGCTTGCTGCCCCGGCGCACGTGCACTCCCTGAGCCTGGAGCATCATCCGCGCCCTCTTACCAATAGAAACAGAAAGAACGGCGCGCCGATGAAGGCCGTGACGATACCGATGGGCAACTCGGCAGGTGCCAGCAGCAGGCGCGCGACCAGGTCGGCGAACAACAACAAGGTGCCCCCGGCCAACAATGAGGCGGGCAGTAGAACCCGGTGATCAGGCCCCACCAGCAACCGCAGCAGGTGCGGCACCACCAGACCGATGAAGCCGATCAGCCCTGCCGCGGCCACTGCGGCGCCCACGCCCAGGGCGGTGCACAACACCAATTCACGCTTGAGCGTTTCCACCTCCACACCCAGATGCCGCGCTTCCGACTCGCCCAGCAGCAGGGCGTTGAGCGCCTGCGCGCGACGCGGCAACCACAGCGCGACGGAGCACACCACCAGCAGCAGCGGCCACAGGCGCTGGTAACTGGCACCATTGAGACTGCCGAGGTTCCAGAAGGTCAGGGTGCGCAAGGTCGCATCGTCGGCCAAGTAGGTGAACAGGCCGACACCGGCCCCGGCCAGGGCGGTCAGGGCGATGCCGGCAAGCAGCATGGTGGCGACGCTGGTGCGACCATTGTGCCGGCCCAGGCGATACACCAGGGCAGTCACGCCAAGCCCCCCGAGAAATGCACACAGCGACAACAGATAAGGCGCCAGGGCCTCGGGCAGCCCCCCAAAGCCACTGCCCAGCACGATCGCCAGGGCTGCCCCGAGCGCAGCGCCACTGGCGACTCCGACCAGCCCAGGATCGGCCAGCGGATTGCGAAACAATCCTTGCATCGCCACGCCCGACAGGGCTAGCACGGCCCCGACCAGTAGCCCCAGCAGCGTGCGCGGCAGACGAATCTGCCCGACGATCAACTCAGCCTGCTGCAGGCCTTCGGCAGCGATCGGCATGCCAAGCAGCCGCAGGCCGGCGCGCAGGGTGTCGATGAACGGCAGGCTGACCGGCCCCAGGGCCAGCGACAGCCAGATCGCCAGGCACCACAGCAGGCCCAGGCCAACAAACAATGTACGCGGTGCCAGCAGACGCCTCATGGCTGCAGGCTGACATTGCCCTTCGGATAGAACGCTCGAGCCAGCGATTGCAGCGCCTCAGGCAGACGCGGCCCCAACCCGCCCACCAGCAGGGTGGGGTCGAGTACGACGATGCGTCCATCGCGCGCAGCGCGTGTTGCCGACAGTCCCGGGTTTTCCTTGAGCATGGCCTGCACCGCCGCCTCGCCGATCAACGCGCGATCGGATACCACCAGTACCTCGGGGTCGAGCCCGGCCAGGGATTCCACCGACACGTTCTTGTAGCCTGCATGCTCAGCCAGGTTGTGCCCCCCGGCCTGCTCCACCAGCCAGGCACCGGCAGTGTCCTGCCCGGCGATCATCGGCTTGCCGCCGCCATGCCCCACCAGCAACAACACGCCTGGCGCCTTCTGCTGGGTCTTGGCCTGAGCAATGGCGGCCTGCAAGGCTGCTACGCGTTGGCGATATTCGCTGGCCAGGATGCCGGCTTGTCGCTCGGCGCCCAGCAGCGTGCCCAGGTGCTTGAGGTTCTCGTCGACCGCAGCGAGGTCCGCCTTGCTTGAGAACAGCTCGACCCGCACCCCGGCCTGCTTAACTTGTGCGAGCACCGGCGGCGGGCCCATTTCCTCGGTGCCGACCAGTACGTCAGGGCGCAGGCTCAGAATGCCTTCGGCCGACAACTGGCGCTGATAACCGACGCTCGGTAATGCCTTGAGCGATTCAGGGTGCTGGCTTGTGGTGTCGACGCCGACCAGCCGCGCTTGGCCACCGAGCGCCGCGATCCACTCACTGAGCGCCCCGCCTGCACTCACCCAGCGTTGCGGCAAAGGTTCAGCGTGCGCCACAGCAGCGAATGCCAGGCTGGCGCACAAGGCGATCAGAACGGAGGGACGGCGCATCATCGGGTTTCCTTCTATAAAGCCAGTCGCGCGCCTTGTGGCGAACGGCGGATCTGCGCACCATGTACAACCGGCGCGATACGTGGCGGCAATTTGATAATTATTCGCATTGAAGCGTCAAGCAGCCCTTTTCCCGCGAGTGTGCACCAGGCCCATGGATTTTCTCTGCTCCAGCTCCGTCCTCGTCGAAGGTAACAGCCGCGTCTTCGACATCGATGGCGTGAGTCTGCTGGCCGTGCGGCGCAACGGCAAGGTGTACCTTTACCGCAATCGCTGTCCGCACCGGGGCATCGCGTTGAACTGGGAAGCGCACACCGTGCTCGATCCCAGCGCCAGCCTCATTCAGTGCGCCCATCATGGCGCGCTGTTTCTCATCGAAAGCGGCGAATGCGTGGCCGGGCCTTGCGAAGGGGAAGCCTTGCAAGCGCTGAACTGCGAAGAAGACGCCATGGGCATCTGGCTCACGGCGTGAGCAGAACGGGCAAAGGCCGGTCGATGACGATCTGCTCGGCATCGAGCCGAGTGCCATAGGCCAGCACCTCGACGCCGTCTGCTACCGCTGCGCGCAAGGCGTGCGCATAGCCTGGGTCGATTTCCTCGGCGGGGCGTACCGCCTCGATGCCGGTGAGATTGACGGAATACAACTGCACCGCCCGCACGCCTTGTCGGGCCAGCGCCGCCAGTTCACGCAAGTGCTTGGCGCCGCGCAGGGTCACGGCATCCGGAAATGCCGCCACCGACGAGTCGGCATAGCCCAGCGTGACACTCTTGACCTCGACGTACGCCGGGCCTTCGGGGAATTCCAGGCGAAAATCGATGCGACTGCGTTCCTCGCCATAGGCCACTTCACGGCGCAGTGCAGTGAAACCGCGCAGCTCGCTGATCAGCCCGGCGCGCAACGCTTCTTCGACCAACGCATTGGCCCGCCCGGTATTGATGCAGGCCAGGCGCCCCTGGGGCGTCTCGCCAATTTCCCAAGTGCCCGGCAGCTTGCGCTTGGGATCGTTCGAGCGACTGAACCAGACCTGCCCACCTTCACGCAGGCAATTGAGCATCGAACCGGTGTTGGGGCAGTGGATGGTCAGTTGTTCGCCGCAAGGCAACTCGATATCGGCGAGGAAGCGTTTATAACGGCGCAGCAGGCGCGCCTGTTCCAGTGCAGGTTGAAAACGCATCAGCCCTGCCAGCTCCGCAAGCCACGTTCGATTCGTTCGACGGCCTGCTGCAGGCGTGGCAGATCCTGGGTGTAGGCGAAGCGCACGTGATGCCCGGCTTGATACCGACCGAAATCCAGCCCTGGGGTGAAAGCCACGTGCTCGGTCTCGAGGAAGTGCTGGCAAAAGGCGAAGGCGTCGCCACCGAAAGCACTGATGTCGGCATATAGATAGAAGGCGCCCTGCGGTTCGACGGCGATACCGAAGCCCAGTTCGCGCAAGGCCGGCAGAAGGAAATCGCGGCGGCGGGCGAATGCTGAGCGGCGCTGTTCGAGAATCTCCAGGGTCTGCGGCTCGAAGCAGGCCAGTGCCGCATGCTGAGCCATGCTCGGCGCACTGATGTAAAGGTTCTGCGCCAGCTTTTCCAGGTCAGCCACCGCGTCGGGCGGCGCCACCAGCCAGCCCAGGCGCCAGCCGGTCATGCCGAAATACTTGGAGAAGCTATTGAGCACGAAGGCGTGATCGTCCACCTCCAGCACGCTCGGCGCATCCATGCCGTACGTCAGCCCATGGTAGATCTCGTCGACCACCAGATGGCCCTGCCGCTCACTCACCGCCTGCGACAAGCTGGCCAGTTGCCGGCGATCGAGCACCGTGCCTGTGGGATTGGCCGGGGAGGCCACCAACGCACCGACGCTGGCTTCGTTCCAGTGCTGCTCGACCAGGCCGGCAGTGAGCTGATAGCTCGTATCCGGCCCCACCGGCACCAATTGCGCCGCGCCCTCGACCAGACGCAGAAAATGCCGGTTGCATGGGTAGCCCGGATCGGCCAGCAACCAGTGCTTGCCCGGATCGACCAACAAGCTGCTGGCCAGCAGCAGCGCTCCTGAACCGCCCGGCGTGATGAGGATGCGTTGCGGGTCGATGTTCAGGCCGTAGCGCTTTGCATAGAAGCCTGCGATCGCCTCGCGCAGGGCCGGCAGACCGCGAGCGGCGGTATAGCGGGTATGGCCTGCAGCCAGCGCGGCTTGCCCTGCGGCGACGATAGGTTCGGCGGTGGTGAAGTCCGGCTCGCCGATTTCCAGATGAATGACATCATGGCCTGCGGCCTGCAACTCGTTGGCGCGGGCCAGCAAGGCCATGACGTGGAAAGGTTCGATTGCGCGACTGCGTGCACTGTAGTGCTGAGTCATGGCCTGTTCTCGCTTGTGACTGAACGGAAAATCTCTCTCTGCCCGGGACCGAACGTGCCGCGCACGCTGCTGTCTACACGCAGGATCGGGCAGGGTAGCGCACCCCCGATCTATCTGGTAAGTTCGGCGGCTCGCAGTCGCAGGGCCGGCGGGTGCCGGAGAAGGAGCAGCCTGCGCATTGGATCAGATGAGTGAGAGGCGGTCTATTCATGTCCACCCTAGAAAAGCAAAAAACCGGTCAGAGCATGTTTGGCCTGGAGCCTTATAAAGAAGCAAAGGGCGAGGAGTACATGGGCGAAACCATGCGCAAGCACTTCGTCAAATTGCTCGGTGCCTGGAAACAGGAGCTGATGACCAGTGTGGACCGCACCATGGACCATATGAAGGATGAAGCTTCGAACTTCCCTGACCCGGCCGACCGTGCCAGCCAGGAAGAAGAGTTCGCCCTGGAGCTGCGTAACCGCGACCGCGAGCGCAAGCTGATCAAGAAGATCGACAAGACGTTGCAGAAGATCCAGGAAGAAGACTACGGCTGGTGTGAAAGCTGCGGTATCGAGATCGGCCTGCGCCGTCTTGAAGCCCGTCCGACTGCCGACCTGTGCTTCGACTGCAAGGAAATTGCCGAGAAGAAGGAAAAGACCAACGGTAAGGGATGATCTGTCCTACCGGCATCACGGGGCGCTCGATGCGCCCCTTTTCATTTGTGTACTGGCCACTTGCATGAACAACGCACCCTACGTGGGGCGCTTCGCCCCAACCCCCAGCGGGCTTCTGCACTTTGGTTCTCTGATCGCCGCGCTGGCCTCCTGGCTCGACGCCCGCGCAGTGGGCGGACGTTGGTTACTGCGCATGGAAGACACTGACCCGCCGCGCGAAATGCCCGGCGCCCGTGATGCGATCCTGCGCACCCTGGAAGGCTATGGCCTGACCTGGGATGGCGAAGTGGTGATGCAGAGCCAGCGCCATGGTGCCTATGCCGAGGTGGTCGAGCGCTTGTTCAACATGGGCCTGGCCTACGCCTGCACCTGTTCGCGCAAGCAACTGGAAGGCTATGGCGGGCTGTATCCGGGGTTCTGCCGCAACGCCGGGCACGCCCGCGAAGGCGCGGCGATCCGCCTGCGCGTGCCGGAGCTGACCTACCGTTTCGAGGACCGCGTGCAGGGCCAGTTCAGCCAGCACCTGGGGCGCGAACTGGGCGATTTCGTCATCCAGCGGCGTGATGGCCTGTACGCCTATCAGTTGGCGGTGGTGCTCGATGACGCCTGGCAGGGGGTGACCGATGTGGTGCGTGGCGCCGACCTGCTCGACAACACGCCGCGACAGCTGTATCTGCAAGAGCTGCTCGGGTTTTCCCAGCCGCGCTATCTGCACATTCCGCTGATCGTCCAGCCCGATGGCCACAAGCTCGGCAAGTCGTACCGCTCACCACCTTTGCAGGCCGAGCAGGCCACACCGCTGCTGCTGCGCGCACTGCGGGCGTTAGGCCAGACGGTAGAAGCCGACCTGCATACCGCCAGCGCGAACGAGGTGCTGGACATCGCCCGACAACGTTGGCAGGCGGCAAGCATCCCACGGCGTCCTACCATGGCCGAGGCCGATCTGCAGTAAGACGCTTGCCCCGCCGGGCAAAGCCCAATAGATTCTGCGTCCTGGCGAGCCACAAGGAACGGCTGCACATGACGTGTGCGCCGACCCGGTCCGGCCTGCTCCCACTCATCGAGGCCAGCATGTACATCTATCGTTTGGTCCTGCTCCTGGTGGTGGGGATCTATCTGTTCTCCCCGGCCATCATGGACTGGTGGATCGACCCTACCGGCGCCTGGTATCGGCCTTATCTGCTGTGGCTGATCCTGATCGTCGTGACCTTCATTCTGCAGAGCCAGCGAGATGCCGATGAGCTTTAGCCTGACCCAGATGATCCTGATCAGCGCCGGTTATCTGCTGGTACTGTTCGGCGTGGCCTGGATCAGCGAACGAGGCTTGATTCCGCGTTCGGTCATCCGCCATCCGCTGACCTACACCTTGTCGCTGGGCGTCTACGCCAGTGCCTGGGCCTTCTATGGCTCGGTCGGGCTGGCGTATCAGTACGGCTATGGCTTTCTGGCCTGCTACCTGGGTGTGTCGGGGGCATTCCTGCTGGCGCCGGTGCTGCTGTATCCGATTCTGAAGATCACCCGCACCTACCAGCTGTCGTCGCTGGCTGACCTGCTGGCCTTTCGCTTTCGCAGCACCTGGGCCGGGGCGCTGACCACGATTTTCATGCTGATCGGTGTGCTGCCGCTGCTGGCGCTGCAAATCCAGGCGGTCGCCGACTCGATCAACATCCTCACCGGCGAGCCGGTCAAGGCGCGGGTGGCGCTGGCGTTCTGTGTGCTGATCAGCCTGTTCACCATCTTCTTCGGCTCACGGCACATCGCCACGCGCGAGAAGCATGAGGGCCTGGTCTTCGCCATTGCGTTCGAGTCGGTGATCAAGCTGCTGGCCGTGGGTGGCATCGGCCTGTACGCGCTGTATGGCGTGTTCGGCGGGCCGCACCAGCTGGAGGTGTGGCTGCTGCAGAACCAGACCGCCCTGGCCGCGCTGCACACGCCATTGCAGGAAGGTCCGTGGCGCACCTTGCTGCTGGTGTTCTTCGCCTCGGCCATCGTCATGCCGCACATGTACCACATGGCCTTCACCGAGAACCTCAATCCGCGCTCGCTGGTCAGCGCCAGCTGGGGCCTGCCGCTGTTCCTGTTGCTGATGAGCCTGGCTGTGCCGCTGATTCTCTGGGCCGGCCTGCGCCTGGGCGCCAGCACCAACCCTGAGTACTTCACCCTGGGCCTGGGCATCGCTGCCAACAACCAGGCGCTGGCGTTGCTGGCGTACATCGGCGGGCTGTCGGCCTCCAGCGGACTGATCATCGTCACCACGCTGTCACTCTCGGGCATGGCGCTGAACCACCTGGTACTCCCGCTTTATCAACCGCCTGCGCAGGGCAATATCTACCGCTGGCTGAAGTGGACCCGTCGCGCCCTGATCGTCGCCATCATCGGCGCCGGGTTCGTCTTCTACCTGACCCAGGACAACCACCAGAGCCTGGCCAACCTGGGCATCGTCGCTTTCGTCGCCACACTGCAATTCCTGCCGGGGGTGCTGTCGGTGCTGTACTGGCCGACGGCCAACCGCCGCGGCTTCATCGCCGGGCTGCTGGCGGGTATCTCGGTGTGGATGGTGACCATGCTGCTGCCGCTGGTGGGCAACGTGCAGGGCTTCTACATTCCCCTGCTGGACATGATCTACGTCCTCGACGACACCAGTTGGCACATGGCCGCCATCGCCTCGCTGGCGGCCAACGTGCTGCTGTTCACCCTGATCTCGCTGTTCACCAATGCCAGCAGCGAGGAAGTCAGCGCCGCCGAAGCCTGCGCCGTAGACAACGTACGCCGCCCGCAGCGGCGCGAACTGCATGCCGCGTCGCCCCAGGAGTTCGCCACCCAACTGGCCAAGCCACTGGGCGCCAAGGCCGCACAGAAGGAAGTGGAACAGGCGCTGCGCGACTTGTACTTGCCGTTCGACGAACGCAGACCCTACGCCCTGCGCCGTTTGCGTGACCGCATCGAGGCGAATCTGTCGGGCCTGATGGGGCCGAGCGTGGCCCAGGACATGGTGGAAACCTTCCTGCCCTACAAGTCGGGCAACGAGAACTACGTCACCGAAGACATCCACTTCATCGAGAGCCGCCTGGAGGATTATCACTCGCGCCTCACCGGGCTTGCCGCCGAACTCGACGCGCTGCGCCGCTACCATCGACAGACCTTGCAGGAACTGCCCATGGGCGTGTGCTCGCTGGCCAAGGATCAGGAAATCCTCATGTGGAACCGAGCCATGGAAGAGCTGACCGGGATCGCCGCCAAGCACGTGGTCGGCTCGCGCCTGATGACCATCGCCGAGCCATGGCGCAGCCTGCTGCAAGGCTTCACCAACATCCCCGACGAGCACCTGCACAAGCAGCGCCTGGCCCTCGACGGCCAGCCACGCTGGCTGAACCTGCACAAGGCCGCCATCGACGAGCCGCTGGCCCCCGGCAACAGCGGCCTGGTACTGCTGGTCGAAGACCTCACCGATACCCAGGCCCTTGAAGACAAGCTGGTGCATTCCGAGCGCCTGGCCAGCATCGGCCGGCTGGCCGCCGGGGTGGCCCACGAGATCGGCAACCCGATCACCGGCATCGCCTGCCTGGCGCAGAACCTGCGCGAAGAGCGCGAAGAGGATGGCGAGATCATCGAGCTGTCCAGCCAGATCCTCGAGCAGACCAAACGCGTCTCACGCATCGTCCAGTCACTGATGAGCTTCGCCCATGCCGGCGGCAGCCAGCAGAACAGCGAAGAGCCGGTGTGCCTGGCCGACGTGGCCCAGGATGCCATTGGTCTGCTTGCACTGAACCGGCGCAATTTCGAGGTGCAGTTCTATAACCTGTGCGATCCCGACCACTGGGTCGAGGGTGACCCGCAGCGTTTGGCCCAGGTGTTGATCAACCTGCTGTCCAACGCCCGCGACGCCTCTCCACCGGGAAGTGCGGTGCGCGTGCGCAGCGCTCTGAGCGACAGCAGCGAACACATGCTCGACCTGATCGTCGAAGACGAAGGCAGCGGCATTCCGAAGAACATCATGGATCGACTGTTCGAGCCGTTCTTCACCACCAAGGATCCTGGCGAAGGTACCGGCCTGGGTCTCGCGCTGGTCTATTCCATCGTGGAAGAGCATTATGGGCAAATCACCATCGACAGCCCCGCCGACATCGAACGGCAACGAGGCACCCGGATCCGCGTTACTTTGCCACGGCATGTCGTAGCGACGTCCCCAGACATTCGAGACCGTCGAGAGAACTGAATCAATGCCGCATATTCTGATCGTCGAAGACGAAACCATCATCCGCTCCGCCCTCCGCCGCCTGCTGGAAAGAAATCAGTACCAGGTCAGCGAGGCCGGTTCGGTGCAGGAGGCCCAGGAGCGGTTCAGCATCACCACGTTCGACCTGATCGTCAGTGACCTGCGTCTGCCTGGCGCGCCCGGCACCGAGCTGATCAGGCTCGGTGAAGGCACACCGGTGCTGATCATGACCAGCTACGCCAGCCTTCGCTCGGCGGTGGACTCGATGAAGATGGGTGCGGTGGACTACATCGCCAAGCCGTTCGATCACGACGAAATGCTCCAGGCCGTGGCGCGCATCCTGCGCGATCGACCCAAGACTGCACCACAGGAAGCGAACAATCCCGAAGCCCGCATCTCCGGCAAGTCGAGCAGTGCCGACAAGGCCGCAGCCACGGCAGCCAGCGGTGAGATCGGCATCATCGGTTCGTGCCCACCGATGCTCGACATGTTCAGCAAGATTCGCAAGGTGGCGCCGACCGACTCGAATGTCCTTATCCAGGGCGAGTCCGGCACTGGCAAGGAGCTGGTCGCCCGGGCGCTGCATAACCTGTCGCGACGCGCCAAGGCACCGATGATTTCCGTCAACTGCGCGGCCATTCCGGAAACCTTGATCGAGTCCGAGTTGTTCGGCCACGAGAAAGGCGCCTTTACGGGTGCCAGCGCAGGACGCGCCGGGCTGGTCGAAGCGGCCGATGGCGGCACGCTGTTCCTCGATGAAATCGGCGAACTGCCGCTCGAAGCCCAGGCGCGCCTGCTGCGTGTCTTGCAGGAGGGCGAGATCCGCCGGGTGGGTTCGGTGCAGTCGCAGAAAGTCGATGTGCGCCTGATCGCCGCCACCCACCGTGATCTCAAGAGCCTGGCCAAAGCCGGCCAGTTCCGCGAAGACCTGTATTACCGGCTGCATGTGATCGCACTGAAACTGCCGGCGTTGCGCGAACGTGGCAGCGACGTCAACCAGATCGCCGACGCGTTCCTGGCTCGCCAGAGTGCGCGAATCGGCCGTGACGACCTATGTTTCTCGGGCGATGCGGTGCAAGCCATCCGCCACTACAGCTGGCCGGGTAACGTCCGTGAGCTGGAGAACGCCGTCGAGCGTGCAGTCATCCTCAGCGAGAGCCCGGAAATCTCTGCAGAGCTGCTGGGCATCGATATCGAGCTGAGCGATCTGGAAGACGGCGACCCGCTCGACCACCTTCCGTCCTCCTCGGCCGTGGGGGCAAACCCCAGCCAGGACCCGACCGAAGACCTGTCACTGGAGGATTACTTCCATCATTTCGTCCTCGAACACCAGGATCACATGACCGAGACCGAACTGGCGCGCAAGCTCGGCGTCAGCCGCAAGTGCCTGTGGGAACGTCGTCAGCGCCTGGGCATCCCCCGTCGCAAGAGCAGCGCCACTAGCGAAAACTGATCTGCCCCTCAGGTGCGGGTCCTCCGCACCTGACCTCCCCTCGTCCTACCCCCTGAAAAAACCTGTTACCTCGCAGGCCCTGAGTAACATCCGCCGGGGCGAACGGTAACGAATAACCTTATTCCGAATCGTGCAGTGGGCGCCCCTGCACCGTCAGGCCCCGTGTTCATTGGGTTTGGCAAAGTTGGCACGGCACCTGCTACATCTTTCGTACAAGAACAATAAAAAGCACGGCAACTCATAACAAGAACAATACGAAACGGCTCACGCATAACAAGAACAACACGGCGGAGGCGCAGCTAACTGATTCTTTTGGAGACGCGTTGTGTGAGGGGCTTGCCCCGAAACCAGGCAGAGAACAACAAAAACTGCACTAAAAAGCAGCGCCTGAACTGGTTGGATCAATCGATCAGCACGACTCAACGATCAAAGCAATCCGTTTGCTCTTTGCCCCTGATGTAGGGGCCGCCTGCAGCGAAGCTTGCAGGCAGGGCACTCAACAAAAACAAGAAGCCCGTCATAACAATAACAAGAGCACGCAACGACTTGATGGGGAGCTTAGGCTCCCCATGTCGTTTCTCACCTCAGCGTCCCTCCGCGACTGCCTACACCATTCCCTGAGTAAATGCTAGAATCCCCGCCCATCATGCGGCCATTCCTTCATTCTTGGCCGAACATTCCTTCAAACAGTGCATCCCATGCTGAAGAAGTTGTTCCAGTCTTTCCGCCCTCCCGTCCACGCTCAGCACCATCGGCGCACTACGCCCGAGGTGATCAACAAGAGCCAGCACTCGCTGCAACGCAGCCAGTTCAGCCGCCATGCGGTGGGCATCGTAGAGCGCCTGCAAAGCGCAGGCTATCAGGCTTACCTGGTGGGTGGCTGTGTTCGCGACATGCTCCTGGGGATCGCCCCCAAGGACTTCGATGTCGCCACCAGCGCCACCCCGGAACAGGTTCGCGCAGAGTTTCGCAATGCGCGGATCATCGGCCGTCGTTTCAAGCTCGTGCACATCCAGTTCGGTCGCGAGATCATCGAAGTCGCCACATTCCGTGCGCCGCACTCGGATGAAGACCAGGACGACAAACACCGTTCGTCGCATCATGCCAATGGGCGCATCCTGCGCGACAACGTCTACGGCACCTTGGAAGAAGACGCCCAGCGCCGCGATTTCACCATCAATGCGCTGTACTACGATCCGGTCAGCGAGCGCATTCTCGATTACGCCAACGGCGTGCACGACATCCGCAATCGCCTGCTGCGCCTGATCGGTGATCCGACCCATCGTTACCAGGAAGATCCCGTGCGCATGCTGCGCGCGGTGCGTTTCGCTGCCAAGCTCGACTTCGGTATCGAGAAACACACCGTCGCGCCGATCCGCGAGCTGGCGCCGTTGCTGCGCGAGATTCCACCAGCGCGGTTGTTCGAAGAAAGCCTCAAACTGTTTCTCTCCGGCCAGGGCGCGATGGTCTTCGAAATGCTGGTCGACCTGGAACTGTTCGCGCCGCTGTTCCCCGCCAGCGCCCAGGCCCTGGAAGATCGCCCCACCTATACCTACACGCTGATCAGCCAGGCGCTGAACAACACCGACCTGCGTATCAAGCAGGGCAAACCGGTGACCCCGGCGTTCCTCTTCGCAGCGCTGCTGTGGCCTGCCCTGCCAGCACGTGTGCTGCACCTGCAGAACCAGGGCGTGCCGCCGATTCCGGCCATGAACGGCGCCGCCCACGAGCTGATCGCCGAACAGTGCCAGCGCGTGGCGGTACCCAAACGCTTCACCCTGCCGATCCGCGAGATCTGGGACATGCAGGAACGCCTGCCGCGGCGCAGTGGCAAACGTGCCGACCAGTTGCTGGACAACCCACGTTTCCGCGCCGGCTACGACTTCCTGCTGCTGCGCGAGAGCGCTGGCGAGCAGACCGACGATCTCGGCCAATGGTGGACCGACTATCAGGAAGCCCACGACGGCGAGCGCCGCGAAATGATCCGTGACCTGGGCAGCCGTGATGACGGCGCCGCACCGCGCAAGCGCAAGCGCACCAGCAGCAAGCGCAAACGCGGTGGCGACGAGGTCTTCGACTGAGCATGTCCAGCCGCGTCCATATCGGCCTGGGCAGCAACCTGGCCGAGCCTGCCGAGCAACTGCGCAGCGCCTTGCAGGCTATGGCCCAGATCGCCCGGACCGAGCTGGTGGGCACTTCCGCCTTCTATACCAGCGACTCACTGCTGCCCGGTCAGCCGCGCTACACCAATGCGGTGGCGGCACTGGACACCGGTCTCGAGCCGCTCGCGCTGCTCGACGCCCTGCAAGCCATCGAGAACCAGCACGGCCGTGTCCGTGCCGAGCGCTGGGGCCCGCGAACCCTCGACCTGGATATCCTGTTGTTCGGCGAACAGCTCATCGACATCCCGCGCCTCCAGGTGCCACATACGCAGCTGCACCTGCGCGCCTTCGTGCTTTACCCCCTTGCCGAACTGGTACCCGCTGACTATCAGCTGGCCGATGGACGCACGCTGGCGCAGTTGCTCGCCCACTGCCCCTTCGTCGGCCTCGAACGCCTGTAAACCAGGCGTTTCGCCACGGTAACGGCGGTAACACCGGTGCCGTAACATTGCGGTAACAGGTGATTGACTTCCCTCTTTTCGCTCACGACTATAGGCGTCCCGTGGTGCCATCAGGCGCCACACTGACCTGTTAGGCCCGGACGGCCTGAGCCCGAACATCACACACGATGATGTGCCGCCCTGGATGATGAATGCATGCGCCCGGCGCAGCGTCTTCACAGCGCCTGAAAGAGGATTTGTACATGCCTGACGTTACCCTCACGACCCTCAATGGCCTCAAGGCCAAGGGGGAAAAGATCACCATGCTGACCTGCTACGACGCCACCTTCGCCAAAGCGGCCAGTCAGGCCGGTGTCGAAGTGCTGCTGGTGGGTGATTCGCTGGGCATGGTATTGCAAGGGCACGACAGTACCTTGCCCGTTACCACGGCCGAAATGGCCTACCACACCGCCTGCGTCAAGCGCGGCAACGACGGTGCACTGATTCTTGCCGACCTGCCATTCATGGCCCATGCCACACCCGAACAAGCCTTTGCCAACAGCGCCACGCTGATGCAGGCCGGCGCGCACATGGTGAAGATCGAGGGTGCGGCCTGGCTGGCCGATACGATCAGCCAACTGAGCCAGCGCGGCGTGCCGGTCTGCGCACACCTGGGGCTGACCCCGCAGACGGTCAATGTCTTGGGTGGCTACAAGGTTCAAGGCCGCCAGCAGGCCCAGGCGGAACAAATGCGCGCCGACGCCCTGGCCCTGGAACAGGCCGGCGCGGCGATGCTGCTGCTCGAATGCGTGCCCAGCGAGCTGGCCAGGCAGATCAGCCAGTCAGTGAGCATTCCGGTGATCGGTATCGGTGCCGGCAGCGATACCGACGGACAGGTGCTGGTGCTGCACGACATGCTGGGGTTGTCGCTTAGTGGTCGAGTGGCGCGCTTCGTGAAGAACTTCATGATCGGCCAGAATGATATCAATGGCGCCCTCGCTGCTTACGTCAAAGCGGTCAAGGACGTCAGCTTCCCCGCCAGTGAACATGGGTTCAGCGCATGAATACAGTCAAGACCGTCCGCGAACTGCGCGCCGCCGTAGCGCGCGCTCGGGGTGAAGGCAAACGCATCGGCTTCGTGCCGACCATGGGTAACCTGCACAGTGGCCATGCCGCGCTGGTGACCAAGGCCGCGCAGCGTGCCGACTTCGTGGTCGCGAGCATTTTCGTCAACCCGCTGCAGTTCGGCGCCAACGAAGACCTCGCCACCTACCCCCGAACGCTTGCCGCCGACCAGGCGCGTCTGCTCGAAGCAGGCTGCAACCTGCTGTTCGCGCCAACCGTCGAGGAAATGTACCCCAGTGGTACGACTGCGCAGACCCGAGTCAGCGTTGGCCAGCTTTCGGAAGGTCTGTGCGGCGCCAGTCGCCCGGGACACTTCGAAGGTGTCGCGACCGTGGTCAACAAGCTGTTCAACATGGTCCAGCCCGATCTGGCCGTGTTCGGCGAAAAGGACTACCAGCAACTGGCCGTCATCCGCACCATGGTCCGCGACCTGAACATGCCCGTCCAGATCTTCGGCGAGCCCACCGTGCGCGCCGACGATGGCCTGGCGCTGTCCTCGCGCAATGGCTACCTGAGCCCCGAGCAACGCCAGATCGCCCCGGCGGTGTATCGCACCCTGTGCCAGTTGGCAGACGGCCTGCGCCGTGGTCGGCGCGATTACCAGGCGCTGCTCGACGAAGGCAAGACGCAACTGCAAAGCGCCGGGCTGCGCATCGACTATCTGGAACTGCGTCATGCGCTCACGCTGCAACCGGCGATGCTCGATGACCGCGACCTGGTGCTTCTGCTGGCCGCCTACCTGGGTAATACCCGCCTGATCGACAACCTGTACCTGCATCTGGACGAGCCCACAGCCTGAACCGCTTCAGCGTTTTTCATGATGGTTGCTACGGGGTTTTGCCTATACTGCCAGACGCCCCCGCAACTGCTGGCGACCACGAAGGTCAAAGACTCGAACATGCACCAAGGAAATCTCTCTTAATGGCGTATTACCGGACTCCCCATGATGTAACGGCACTGCCCGCCTGGCAGGCGCTCAAGCAGCACCGCGAGACCTTGCAGCACTTCAGCATGCGCGACGCCTTCAGCGCCGAGCCCAAGCGTTTCGAGCAGTTTTCCCTGAGCAGCTGCGGCCTGTTTCTCGATTACTCGAAGAACCTGATCACCGAGCAGACCCGCGCGCACCTGGTCGAGCTGGCCAATCAGGTCGGGCTGGACGATGCCATCAAGGCGATGTTCAGCGGCGAGATCATCAACACTTCCGAGGGCCGTCCGGTCCTACATACCGCACTGCGTCGTCCGGTGGGCGACAAGCTCGACGTCAACGGCGTCAACGTGATGCCAGAAGTGCACAAGGTGCTCAATCAGATCACCGAGCTGGTGACGCGCATTCACGATGGCCTGTGGCGTGGCTATAGCGAAAAGCCCATCACCGACGTGGTCAACATCGGTATCGGCGGCTCGTTCCTCGGCCCCGAGCTGGTGTCTGAAGCCCTGCTGCCCTATGCCCATCGCGGCGTGCGTTGCCACTACCTGGCCAATATCGACGGCAGCGAGTTCCACGAACTGTCGGCCAAACTGCGCGCCGAGACCACGCTGTTCATCGTCTCTTCGAAATCGTTCAACACCCTCGAAACCCTGAAGAACGCCACCGCCGCGCGTACCTGGTACCTGGCCCAGGGCGGCTCGGAAGCTGAGCTGTATCGTCACTTCATCGCAGTCTCGAGCAACAAGAGCGCAGCCGTGGCGTTCGGCATGCGCGAAGAGAACATCTTCCCGATGTGGGACTGGGTTGGCGGGCGTTACTCGCTGTGGTCGGCCATCGGCCTGCCGATCGCCCTGGCCATCGGCATAGCCAACTTCAAGGAGTTGCTGTCCGGCGCCTACACCATGGACCAGCACTTCCAGACTGCGCCATTCGAACAGAACATGCCAGTGCTGCTGGCGCTGCTGGGCGTGTGGTATGGCAATTTCTGGAACGCTCACAGCCACGCCATCCTGCCGTACGACCATTACCTGCGAAACATCACCAAACACTTGCAGCAGTTGGACATGGAATCCAACGGCAAAAGCGTCCTGCAGGACGGCAGCCCGGTTCCCGTGACCACGGGTCCGGTGATCTGGGGCGGTGTCGGCTGCAACGGTCAGCATGCGTATCACCAGTTGTTGCACCAAGGCACGCACCTGATTCCGGCCGACTTCATCGTGCCGGTGGTCAGCTTCAACCCGGTCGCCGACCACCACCAGTGGCTATACGCCAACTGCCTGTCGCAGAGCCAGGCGCTGATGCAGGGCAAGACCCTGGCAGAAGCCGAAGCCGAATTGCGTGCCAAAGGCCTCAACGAGGCCGACATCGCGCAACTGGCGCCGCACAAGGTGATTCCAGGCAACCGGCCGAGCAACACCTTGGTGGTCGAGCGCATCAGCCCGCGCCGCCTCGGCGCGCTGGTGGCCATGTACGAGCACAAGGTGTTCGTGCAAAGCGTGGTCTGGGGCATCAACGCCTTCGACCAATGGGGCGTCGAGCTAGGCAAGGAACTGGGCAAAGGGGTCTACCAGCGCCTGGTCGGGGCCCAGGAAGACAGCGCCGAAGATGGCTCGACCCAGGGCCTGATCAACTACTTCCGCAGCCGTCACCGCGGCTGATCATAGTGGCTGTTCTTTGCGGGCGCTTCGGCGCCCGCTTTGCGTTGTGACTTGCGCTGGCGGTAGACGCACTAGACTGTTCTGACGACCTACAAGAGCAGGACCACCCGCCATGTTCGATCTCAGTCGCTATCCCCATGCCTTGGCCGTCAGCCAAAACGCCCGCCTCAGCCAGGCCGAGTACCAGCGCCTGTACCGTCAGTCGGTAAACGATCCCGACACTTTCTGGGCCGAGCAGGCCAAGCGCCTGGAATGGTCCAAGCCTTTCACCCAGGTGCAACACTGCGATATCCGCACCGGCGAGGCGCGCTGGTTCGAGGACGGTCAACTCAACGTCAGCTACAACTGCATCGACCGCCACCTGCCCAGCCGTGGCGAGCAGACCGCGTTGCTGTGGGAAGGTGACGATCCCAACGACAGCAAGGCCATCAGTTACCGCGAACTGCATCGCCAGGTCTGCCGCCTGGCCAACGTGCTCAAGGCCCATGGCGTCGGTAAGGGCGACCGCGTGTGCATCTACATGCCGATGGTGCCCGAGGCGGCCTACGCCATGCTCGCCTGCACGCGCATCGGTGCGGTGCATTCGGTGGTGTTCGGCGGCTTCTCGCCCGACGCCCTGCGCGACCGCATTCTCGACGCCGATTGCCGCACCGTCATCACCGCCGACGAAGGCGTGCGCGGCGGCAAGCGTATTGCGCTCAAAGGCAACGTCGACAAGGCGCTGGACAGCTGCCCGCAGGTATCGACCGTGCTGGTAGTCAAGCGCACCGGCGCCAACGTGGACTGGAACGATGCGCGTGATGTCTGCTACGCGACCGCCACGGCGCAAGCCTCTGACGACTGCGCCGCTGAGCCGATGGGCGCGGAAGACCCGCTGTTCATCCTCTACACCTCGGGCAGCACCGGCAAGCCCAAAGGCGTGCTGCACAGCACCGGCGGCTATCTGCTGCAGGCGGCGCTAACCTTCGACGTGGTGTTCGATTACCGCGAAGGCGAGGTGTTCTGGTGCACCGCCGATGTCGGTTGGGTCACTGGACACAGCTACATCGTCTATGGCCCGCTGGCCAACGGCGCCACCTCGCTGATGTTCGAGGGCGTTCCCAGTTACCCGGACAGTTCACGCTTCTGGCAGGTGGTCGACAAACACCAGGTCAACATCTTCTACACCGCCCCTACCGCCCTGCGTGCGCTGATGCGCGAAGGTCAGGGACCGTTGCGCAGCACCTCGCGGGACAGCCTGCGCCTGCTCGGCAGTGTCGGCGAGCCGATCAACCCGGAAGCCTGGCAATGGTATTTCGACGAGGTCGGCAAACAGCGCTGCCCGATCGTCGACACCTGGTGGCAGACCGAAACCGGCGGCATCATGCTCAGCCCTTTGCCCGGCACCCCACAGCTCAAGCCCGGCTGCGCCACGCAACCGCTGTTCGGCGTGCAACCGGTGCTGCTCGACGAGCAAGGCCAGGTCATTGACGGCCCGGGCACAGGGCTGTTGGCGATCAAGGCCAGTTGGCCGGGGCAGATCCGCAGCGTCTATGGTGACCAGCAGCGTATGGTCGACACCTACTTCAAGCCGTTCGCCGGCTACTACTTCACCGGTGATGGCGCGCGTCGCGACGAACAGGGCGACTATTGGATCACCGGCCGGGTGGATGATGTGATCAATGTCTCCGGGCACCGTATCGGCACCGCAGAAGTGGAAAGCGCGCTGGTGCTGCATGAGCGGGTGGCCGAGGCCGCGGTGGTCGGCTACCCGCACGATCTCAAGGGCCAGGGCGTGTATGCCTTCGTTACGCCCATGGATGGGGTGACGGCGGACGATGCGCTCAAGGCCGAGTTGCTGAGCCTGGTGAGCAAGGAAATCGGCAGTTTCGCCAAGCCCGAACTGATCCAGTGGGCCCCAGCGCTGCCCAAGACCCGCTCGGGCAAGATCATGCGACGGATTCTGCGCAAGATCGCCTGCAATGAACTGGAAACGCTCGGTGATACCTCGACCCTGGCCGACCCCAGCGTGGTTCAGGGGTTGATCGATCAGCGCCTGAACCACTGACGCGATGCAGCCGGGAGCGGCTTGGGTTTTCCACGGGTACAGCGGAACCGTTGTCCCGTGCCATACTCCAACCTCTCCCGCTCGCGACTGACGACGCCTCTCCATGCTCAAAGGATTGTTCCGCGCGCTCTGCGCCTTGGTCGCCCTTGTGGCTCTGTACAGCTTGCTCGGTTTTCTGGTGCTGCCTGGAATAGCGCTACGTGTCGCCAACCAGCAACTGACCCAGTACGCCAACGCACCGGCGCATCTGCAACGCATCGAATTCAACCCGTTCAGCCTCGAGCTGACCTTGTGGGGGCTGGAGATCGGTGAACCGGGCAAGCCGCAGGTTGGTTTCGAACGCCTGTATGCCAATCTGCAACTCGATAGCCTGTGGAAGCGCACCCTGCGGTTGCAGGCCGTCGAGTTGGACAAGCCGCGCACCGAACTGTTGTTCGCCAAGAATGGCCAGTTGAATCTGACGCAGTTGTTCACCCTGCCGCCTAGCGAAGCAACACCTCAACAGCCCCCGAGCGACCCGTTCCCGCTGCGCATCGCCAGCCTCACGCTCAATGAAGGCTACCTGCACTTCCGTGACTTGCGCCCCAGCGAGCCGATCGAGTTCCTCTACGACTCGATGAACCTCGAGCTGAAGAACCTCAGCACCTTGGCCAACGACAACGCTGACATGACCCTGGTGGCCAAGAGCCCGGCCGGTGGGCGCATCGACTGGGCCGGCAGCCTGAGCCTGGCACCGATTGCCTCCGAAGGCACGCTGAAGATCACCGACGCCAAGATGAAACTGTGGTGGCCCTACGTACGCGACGCGCTACCGTTGGTGCTACAGGATGGCATGATGAGCTTCGACACCCACTACCGCCTGAACCTGGCCAAGGACACCGAACTGCTGCTCGACAAAACCTCGCTGAACGTTGCGCCATTCGCCATCAAGGCCCCCGATGGACGTCAACTGGCACGGTTGGCGAGCCTTCAAGTCAGCGATGCCTCGCTGGACCTGGCCAAACAACGCGTAGTGATCGGCAAAATCCGTAGTCAGAAGCTGGAAACCTGGGCGGCCCTGGAACGTGATGGCCAGCTCGACTGGCAGGTGCTGTTCGCCAGCCAGCCCAAAACCCCCAGCGCCAAAGACAAAGCCGCGCCGGCCACCGCCGCACCCAAAGCCAGGCCTAAAGCCGACGCTGCGCCGGGCAAGCCCTGGCAGGTGCTGCTCAAGGACGTGCAGACGCGCAATGCCATGATCCACCTCGCCGACCGCAGCCAGAAAGAGCCGGTAACGCTTGACCTCGGTCCGCTGAACCTGAACATGACCGGCTACGACAGCCTCAACCGCTCGCCGTTCGACCTCAAGCTCGACACCGGCGTGGGCAAGCAGGGCAAGCTACAGGCCAGTGGACAGGTGAATCTGGCCCCCGTCAGCGCCAAGCTCGATATCAACACCCAGGACATCGACCTGCGTATCGCCCAGGCTTATATCAACCCTTACATCCTGCTGGAACTGCGCAGCGGCATGCTCACCAGCCAGCTCAAGCTCGACCTGCAAGGCACCGAGCCGCTGGCCTTGAGCGTGACCGGCAAGGCCCAGGTCGATCAACTGCACACCCTCGACACCATCAAGAATCGCGACCTGGTCAAATGGCAGCGTGTCGATGCCGATGGCATTCGCTATGTCCACGGTGATGCCGTGTCGATCGACAAGCTGACGCTCACGCAGCCGTATGCACGCTTCATCATCAACGAAGACCGCACTACCAATATCGATGACCTGGTCATTGCTCAACCGGCCAATGGCCCTGCCGCCGCGCCGGCGGGAGGCAAAACACCGAGCAATGAGCGGCCGCTGGGCATTCGTATCGGTCAGATCGCCATCGTCGATGGCTCGGCCAACTTCGCCGATCTGACCCTGACCCCGAACTTTGCCACCGCAGCGCAGCAGTTGAGCGGTAACGTCGGCACCATCGACAACCGCCAGCCAACGCCTGCCAAGGTCGACATTCAAGGCAAGGTCGATCGTTATGCGCCGGTGATCATCCATGGCGCGCTCAACCCGTTCAACTTCATGGAAAGCCTGGACATCGCCGCCAGTTTCCGCCGCGTCGAGCTGACCACCCTGACGCCCTACTCCGGCAAGTTCGCCGGCTATCGCATTCGCAAGGGTCGCCTGAACCTCGACCTGCATTACCTGATCAGCAATGGCCAGCTCAAGGCCGAGAACACCGTGCTGGTCGAGCAGTTGCAGTTGGGCGACCGGGTCGAGAGTCCGGACGCGCTCAACCTGCCTGTCAGGCTGGCAGTGGCGCTGCTCAAAGATACCCAAGGACGGATTTCCCTGGAGCTGCCGGTCAGTGGCGATCTCAACAACCCGCAGTTCAGCGTCATGCCCATCGTCTGGCAGACGCTGCGTAACCTGGTTTTGCGCGCAGCGCAGTCTCCGTTCAAGTTCATCGGCGGGCTGGTGTCCGGCGGACATTCCCAAGACCTCAGCACCGTTTCCTTCGCCCCCGGCTCCAGCGAGCTGAGTGCCGAGTCGCGGTCGGCACTCGACACTCTGGCTACCGGCCTAAAACAGCGCCCGCAGCTGCGTCTGGAAATCGAGGGCACCAGCGCCCAGTCCAGCGACGGGCCGCTGCTCGCCCAGCAGCGCCTGGATCGCGAATACCAGGCCACCTGGTACAAGATCCTGCAACGCCGTGGCGACAAGGTGCCAGCCAATGCGTCGATGATCGCGGTGGCCGAGGATGACAAACCCGCGATGCTCGAAGGCATCTACCGCACCCGCTTGAAGCAGCAACCGCCCGCCGAGTGGGAGCAATTGAGCCGTGAAGAACGTACCCGCAACCTGCGCGATGCGGTGCTCAAGTACTGGACCGAAAGTGCTGCCCTGCAACGTCAACTGGGCCAGGACCGGGCCAGCAGTATCAAGGATTACCTAGTAGACAAAGGCGGGCTTGCCGATGATCGCGTGTACTTCATCGACACCACGCTGGGCAAGGCGGAGAAGGACGGCAAGGTCATTACTCCATTGCACTTGGATGCGGGATGAAGCGCTGAGCGGTATTGGATTTCACCGATGCTCTGAATGCAAAAAACCCCGGCTCGACGCCGGGGCTTTTCGTTGAACTTGAGCCCGGTCCTTCGGGCCCTGTGCAGAAGCTTACTGGGTTTTCAGGGCTTCGGCGGTGACGCTCTTAACGCCTTTGATCTTCTTGGCGATAGCGACTGCGGTCTCTTTCTGAGCAGAGGTCAGGGTCACGCCATCTTTCGAGGACAGAGCAACTACGCCGTGGGTGGTTTCAACTTTGATGTCGGAACCCGGAATGCCTTTTTCGGTCAGCAGGTCAGCTTTGACCTTGGTCGTGATCCAGGTGTCGCTAGTTTCTTGCTTGGCCTTGGTGACCTCGCCAGCTGCAAGCACCATTGGCGCCTGGGAAGTTTGCTGAGCCGCGAAGGCTGCGTTGGTCATGGTCAGAGTCATAGCAGCAGCGGCAGCAGCGATAGCGAACTTCTTCATACAAGACACTCCTGTTTTTCGAAAGGTCTGCACCGTAGTCTCCGGCAGCAGGTAAGTAGGATATTGCACGCCCTGTGCCAGCTCTGAGCCATATAAAATTGTCATTTATATCAATGACTTAAGATATTACAGGATTTTCAGCTTCGTGCATTTTGCAAGCCGACCTCAAATCCTGCATGCAAGATGCAAGTCCACCAATAAAAATCCCAGGCAAAAAGAAAGGGGCCAGCAAGGCCCCTTTTTTTTACTGCACAATCACACTCAGACGCCGGAAGCTTTCGCCGCCGCCACGTCCTTGATCGACAGCTTGATACGGCCGCGGTTGTCCACATCCAGTACCAGCACTTCGACTTCCTGACCTTCCTTCAGGATGTCGGTGACTTTCTCGACGCGCTCGTTGCTGAGCATCGAGATGTGCACCAGGCCATCCTTGCCAGGCAGGATGTTGACGAAGGCACCGAAGTCGACGATACGCTCTACCTTGCCGACGTAGATCTTGCCGATCTCGGCTTCGGCGGTGATGCTCAGCACGCGCTGACGCGCCGCTTCAGCTGCATCCTTGGTCTCGCCGAAGATCTTGATCGAGCCATCGTCTTCGATGTCGATCGACGCTTTGGTCTCTTCGCAGATGGCGCGGATGGTTGCGCCGCCTTTGCCGATGACGTCACGAATCTTGTCGGTGTCGATCTTCATCGCGATCATGGTCGGTGCGTTGGCCGACAGCTCGGTACGCGACGTGGCGATGATCTGGTTCATCTGGCCGAGGATGTTCAGGCGCGCTTCCAGGGCCTGGCCCAGGGCGATTTCCATGATCTCTTCGGTGATGCCGTTGATCTTGATGTCCATCTGCAGTGCGGTAACGCCTTTGGCGGTACCGGCAACCTTGAAGTCCATGTCGCCCAGGTGGTCTTCGTCACCGAGGATGTCGGTCAGAATGGCGAACTTCTCGCCTTCCTTGACCAGACCCATGGCGATACCGGCAACCGGTGCCTTCATCGGTACACCGGCGTCCATCAGCGCGAGGGAAGCACCGCAGACCGACGCCATGGAGCTGGAACCGTTGGACTCGGTGATTTCCGAGACCACGCGGATGGTGTACGGGAACACGTCGGCAGCCGGCAGCATGGCCTGAACCGAACGGCGGGCCAGGCGGCCGTGACCGATTTCACGACGGCCAGCGCCGCCCATGCGACCACACTCGCCTACCGAGAACGGCGGGAAGTTGTAGTGCAGCATGAAGGGGTCTTTCTTCTCGCCTTCGAGAGTGTCGAGCAGCTGCGCGTCACGGGCAGTACCCAGGGTCGCGACGACCAGGGCCTGGGTTTCGCCACGGGTGAACAGTGCCGAACCGTGGGTCTTCGGCAGAACGCCGACTTCGATGTTCAGCGGACGCACGGTCTTGGTGTCACGACCGTCGATACGCGGCTTGCCGTTGACGATGTTCTCGCGAACGGTGCGGTATTCGATTTCGCCGAAGATCTCTTTGACCTGGGCCGCGGTCGGCTGGCCTTCTTCGCCGGAGAACTTGGCGATCGCCTGGTCACGCAGCTCGCCCAGACGCGCGTAACGGTCGGCCTTGACGGTGACGGTATAGCCCTGGGAAACGGCTTCGCCGAACTCGGCGCGGATGGCGTCGAACAGCGCGGTGTTGGCAACGGCGGGTTTCCAGTCCCAGGTCGGCTTGGCGGCTTCGGCAGCCAGTTCCTTGACGGCCTTGATCACAGCCTGGAACTCGTCGTGGGCGAACAGCACGGCGCCCAGCATCTGATCTTCGGTCAGCTCTTCGGCTTCCGACTCGACCATCAGTACCGCGTCGGCGGTACCGGCTACGACCATGTCCAGGCTGGAAGCAGCCAGTTGCTCGTAGGTCGGGTTGAGCAGGTAGCCGGTGCTTTCATGGAAGGCAACACGGGCTGCGCCGATCGGGCCTTCGAATGGAATGCCGGAGATGGCCAGGGCGGCCGAGGTACCGATCATCGCAGCGATGTCCGGATCGGTCTTCTTGCTGGTGGAGACCACGGTGCAGACGACCTGCACTTCGTTCATGAAGCCTTCCGGGAACAGCGGACGGATCGGACGGTCGATCAGGCGAGAGGTCAGCGTCTCTTTTTCCGAAGGACGGCCTTCGCGCTTGAAGAAGCCACCGGGGATCTTGCCCGCGGCGTAGGTTTTTTCCTGGTAGTGCACCGACAGCGGGAAGAAGCCCTTGCTTGGGTCGGCATGCTTGGCACCGACCACGGTCACCAGCACGGTGACATCGTTATCGACGGTGACCAGCACAGCGCCGCTTGCCTGACGGGCAATACGGCCGGTTTCTAGTGTGACGGTCGATTGACCGAACTGAAATGTCTTGATTACCGGGTTCACGGTTTCCTACCTTCTCAATGGCTCTGGGGGAACTGGTTTCTTGCGAATTCTTGGGCAGCATGGGGAATCGGCCCCATCGACCGTCCAGATACAACACGAGGCTGGGAGCCTGACTGCCCAGCGGTAGAACCGCCGGGCGTTGTCAGGCTGCCAACCTCGAAGATACGCGTGGCGTGTCCGACGGCACTGCTGACCAGCAGCCTTGCCGAAGCCTGCGACACGCCATGCACACCACTGACCTGGCCGCTATTAGCGACGCAGGCCCAGGCGACCGATCAGGGCGCTGTAACGCGTGGTGTCTTTGCCCTTCAGGTAGTCCAGCAGCTTACGACGCTGGTTGACCATACGAATCAGACCACGACGGGAGTGGTGGTCCTTGTCGTTGGCCTTGAAGTGGCCTTGCAGCTTGTTGATGTTGGCGGTCAGCAGAGCAACCTGCACTTCCGGGCTACCGGTGTCACCGGCGGCTTGCTGATAGTCGGCAACGATCTGAGCTTTTTCTTCAACGCTGAGTGCCATTTGGCTTCTCCTGATAAACGGAACACGCAAGCGCATTCCAATAGGCCGGGGACGAACCCCGCTGTAAGTAAGAAGGCGTGACCGCGCCTAATAACAGCCACCCTTTTATCCACAGGCTCGGACCAAAGCCTTTGCCTGTGGGGTTCGGTCATTCCGACCGAATCAGTCGACGCGGCGCGATGCGCCCGTCTTCGCTCACTTCACCGATTCCGATGAAGCGGCCGTTGTCATCCTGGACCCGGACCATGCCGAACTGCGGGGCATCCGGGGCCCTCACCGCCTGGCCATGCAGCCAGTAGAACGCACTGTTGGCCGACAGGCACACCAGCGGCCAATCGAGCAGACCGCTATCGACCGGCATGAGGAAGCGGTCGAGCGCCTCGTTGCCACCTTCGGCATGGGCCTGCTCCAGCGCTTCCAGGGTCACAGTCTGCGCCAGCTCGAAGGGCCCGGCGTGGGTCCGCCGCAGTTCCGCGACGTACGCACCACAGCCCAGCACTTCGCCGATGTCTTCCACCAGTGTGCGGATATAAGTGCCTTTACTGCAGCCAACCGACAGCCGCGCACGGGTGCCTTCGCTGTGCAGCAGCTCCAGGCGCGTAATAGTAACAGAACGCGCCTCGCGCTCCACTACCTCTCCTGCACGAGCGAGCTTGTAAAGTGGCTGGCCGTCACGCTTGAGGGCCGAATACATCGGCGGCACCTGGCTGATCGGGCCGCGAAACGCCGGCAGTGCCGCTTCGATATCGGCGCGACCAACGGTCACTTCCCGGGTTCGCAGCACTTCGCCTTCAGCGTCGGCGGTATTGGTGGTCTGACCCAGTTGCATGACCGTCTCGTAACCTTTGTCGGAATCGAGCAGGTACTGAGAGAACTTGGTCGCCTCGCCGAAGCACAGTGGCAGCACGCCGGTGGCCAACGGATCGAGACTGCCCGTGTGGCCGGCCTTTTCCGCATTGAGCAACCAGCGTACTTTCTGCAAGGCAGCATTGGAGGTGAACCCTAATGGCTTGTCGAGCAAGATGATGCCGCTGACATTGCGGCGAATACGTTTGACCTGCGCCACCGGCTTACTCCTTGGTGTCCGACTCATCGCCCTGCTGATGCAGGCGATCTTCAGCCACCGCACGTTCGATCAGCGCCGACAGGTGCACGCCCCGGCTGACGCTTTCGTCGTAGTGGAAATGCAGTTGCGGCACACTGCGCAATTGCATGGCACGGCCCAAGTGCAAGCGCAGGAAGCTTGCGGCATTGTTCAATGCCTTGAGGGTCTGCGGCACGGCATCGGCATCATCGCCGCCCATGACGGTGATGAATACCTTGGCATGGCCCAGGTCGCGACTGACGTCGACGGCAGTGATGGTCACTAGGCCGACACGCGGGTCCTTGACTTCGCGGCGAATCAGCTCGGCCAGCTCGCGCTGCATCTGATCGCCAATGCGTTGGGTACGGCTATATTCTTTTGCCATTCTTACTACCTGTTTCTCAAGCGGCAAACGCCCGGCGAGGCGTGTGCCTGACCGGGCGTTACCTTGTGAGGCGCAGCCATCACTGACGGGATGGGGCTGCGCCCGGCACGACCCTTACAGGGTACGTGCCACCTGGACTTTCTCGAAGACTTCGATCTTGTCGCCGACCTTGACGTCGTTGTAGCTCTTGACGCCAATACCGCACTCCATGCCATTACGCACTTCGGCAGCATCGTCCTTGAAGCGACGCAGCGACTCCAGCTCGCCTTCGAAGATCACCACGTCTTCGCGCAGAACGCGAATCGGACGGTTGCGGTACACGATACCTTCGATGACCATGCAGCCGGCGATGGCGCCGAACTTGGGCGAACGGAACACGTCACGCACTTCGGCAACACCCAGAATGTTCTCGCGAACATCGCTGCCGAGCATGCCGGTCAGGGCCTTCTTGACGTCCTCGATGATGTCGTAGATCACGTTGTAGTAACGCATATCCAGACCTTCCTGCTCGACGATCTTGCGCGCACCGGCATCGGCACGCACGTTGAAGCCGAACAGCACCGCGTTCGAGGCCAGGGCTAGGTTGGCATCGCTCTCGGTGATACCACCGACACCGCCACCGATCACACGCACCTGAACTTCGTCGTTGCCCAGGCCGCCGAGCGAACCCTGCAGCGCTTCGAGCGAACCACGAACATCGGTCTTGAGGACGATGTTGAGGGTTTTCTTCTCTTCCTGACCCATGGTCTCGAAGATGTTTTCCAGCTTGCCGGCGTGAGCACGGGCCAGCTTGACCTCGCGGTACTTGCCTTGACGGAACATCGCCACTTCACGGGCTTTCTTCTCGTCAGCCACCACCGACAGCTCGTCACCGGCTTCCGGGGTGCCATCCAGACCGAGAATCTCGACCGGGATCGACGGACCAGCTTCCTTCACAGGCTTGCCGTTCTCGTCGAGCATGGCACGCACGCGGCCATAGTTGGAGCCGCACAGGACCATGTCACCCTGACGCAGGGTACCGTCCTGAACCAGGATGGTGGCAACCGGGCCACGTCCCTTGTCAAGACGCGATTCGACCACGACACCACGACCAGGAGCGGTCGGCGTGGCGGTCAGTTCGAGAATCTCGGCCTGCAGCAACACGGCTTCGAGCAGCTCGTCGACACCGGTACCCATCTTCGCCGAAACCTTGACGAATGGTGTGTCACCACCCCAGTCCTCGGAGGTCACGCCTTCGACGGCCAGTTCGTTGCGAATGCGATCGAGGTCAGCACCTGGCTTGTCGATCTTGTTCACTGCAACCACCAGCGGAACGCCGGCAGCCTTGGCGTGTTGCACGGCTTCGCGGGTCTGCGGCATGACGCCGTCGTCCGCAGCCACCACCAGGATGACGATGTCGGTGGCCTTGGCACCACGGGCACGCATCTGAGTGAACGCGGCGTGACCCGGGGTATCGAGGAAAGTGACCATGCCGCGGTCGGTTTCCACGTGGTATGCACCGATGTGCTGGGTGATGCCACCGGCCTCGCCAGCGGCGACCTTGGCACGACGGATATAGTCGAGCAGCGAGGTCTTGCCGTGGTCGACGTGCCCCATGACGGTGACGACCGGCGCACGGGACTCGACCACGCCTTCGAACTTCAGCGATTCGGCCAGCGAGTCTTCCAGGGCGGAATCGCTGATCAGCGTGACCTTGTGGCCCAGCTCCTCGGCGATCAGCTGGGCAGTTTCCTGATCCAGCACCTGGTTGATGGTCACCGGGGTGCCCATCTTGAACATGAACTTGACGACTTCAGCGGCCTTGACCGACATCTGCTGCGCCAGCTCGGAGACGGTGATGGTCTCGCCGATGGTGACATCGCGCACCAGCGGGCCAGTCGGGCTCTGGAAGCCGTGCTGGTTACGCTTCTTCAGCTTGCCTTTGCCACCACGACCACGGCGAGCACCATCGCTCTCTTCGTCGGTGGTACGCGGCGCGGCGCGCGGCGTCGGCGCTTTTTCCTTTTCCTTCACCTTGACCTTGATCGACACGCGTGGCGCTTCGCCACGGCGCTCGCCGCCACGGCGATCGTCTTCACGGGTGCGGGTCTCGTTGCGGCGAGTCTCGTCTTTCTTGCGCTCGGCAGCACGGGCTGCAGCGTCATCGGCCATCGGCGCGTCGGCCACGGCCGGAGCGGCCGCCGGTCCCGGAGCTGCGGCAGCCGGGGCAGCGGCAGCGGGTGCCGGCGCCTCGCGACGGGCCTGCTCTTCAGCACGCTGACGGGCGTCGGCCTCGCTCTTGGCACGCTCGGCGTTTTCCGCCGCACGACGCTCTTCGAGCTCACGTTTCTGCTCAGCCTGGATTTCTTCCGCGCTGCGCTGAACGAAGACTTTCTTCTTGCGTACTTCTACGCTGATGCTCTTGCTACCGGCGACACGCAGGGTGCTGGTGGTCTTGCGCTGCAAGGTAATCTTGCGCGGCTCTTCCGCCTTGCTTTTATGGCTGCTTTTCAGATGGGTCAGCAGTACCTGCTTCTCGTTGTCGGTCACTACTTGACCGGCGTCGGTGTGTGGCAGACCTGCCTCACGCATCTGCTGCAGCAGGCGCTCTACCGGTGCCTCGACCTCTTGGGCCAGTTCTTTCACCGTGACTTGCGTCATGCACTTCTCTCCTCAGGCCACGCCTAATTACTCGAACCAGTGGGCTCGCGCGGCCATGATCAACTTGCCGGCACGCTCTTGGTCGATGCCGTCGATGTCGAGCAGGTCGTCAATCGACTGCTCGGCCAGGTCTTCGCGGTTAACCACGCCGCGCACCGCCAGTTCCGCTGCCAGGTCCGGATCCATACCCTCGAGGGAGAGCAGGTCTTCGGCCGGATGGGCGTCTGCCAGTTTTTCTTCGGTAGCGATGGCTTTGGTCAACAACCGGTCCTTGGCACGAGCGCGAAGCTCGTTGACGATTTCTTCGTCGAAGCCATCGATGTTGAGCATTTCTTCCAACGGTACGTAGGCAATTTCTTCAAGGCTGGTGAAACCTTCGTCGACCAGCACTTGTGCCAGCTCCTCGTCGACTTCCAGTTCTTCAACGAAATTACGCAGGATGTCGCCAGTTTCTGCTTGCTGCTTGGCCTGGATATCCTTCTCGGTCATCACGTTCAGGGTCCAGCCGGTCAACTGACTGGCCAGACGAACGTTCTGCCCGCCACGACCGATGGCCTGGGCGAGGTTGTCTTCGGCGACGGCGATGTCCATGGCATGGGCATCTTCATCAACGATGATCGCCGCGACCTCAGCCGGCGACATGGCGTTGATGACGAACTGTGCCGGGTTATCGTCCCAGAGGACGATATCGACACGCTCACCACCCAGCTCGCCGGACACGGCTTGTACACGCGAACCGCGCATGCCGATACAGGCACCTTGCGGATCGATGCGCTTGTCCTTGGAGCGGACGGCGATCTTGGCACGCGAACCCGGATCACGGGAGGCGGCCATGACTTCGATGAGACCTTCAGCGATTTCCGGCACTTCGATGCGGAACAGCTCGATCAGCATCTGCGGCGCGGTGCGCGACAGGATCAGTTGCGGGCCGCGGTTTTCGCTGCGGATTTCCTTGAGCAGCGCACGCAGACGCACGCCGACCCGGAAAGTCTCACGGGGAATGATGTCTTCACGCGCCAGCAACGCCTCGGCATTGTTGCCAAGGTCGACGATGACGTTGTCGCGAGTGACCTTCTTGACGGTACCGGAGATGATCTCGTTGACCCGCTCGCGGTAAGCGTCGACCACCTGGGCGCGCTCGGCCTCACGAACCTTCTGCACGATCACCTGCTTGGCGGTCTGTGCAGCGATACGACCGAACTCGATCGACTCGATCTTTTCCTCGATCACATCGCCAACCTGGGCTTCAGGGTGGGTCAGGTGGATCTTGCTCGGCCAGGTCTCGATGGCCGGATCGTCCAGGGCATCTTCGTCCACGACGGTCCAGCGACGGAAAGTCTCGTAGCTACCGGTGTGGCGGTTGATTTCCACACGCAGATCGACTTCGTCTTCAAAACGTTTCTTGGTTGCCGTGGCCAAAGCCACTTCCAGCGCCTCGAAAATGACGCCAGGGGGTACACCTTTTTCGTTGGATACCGATTCAACAACCAGCAATACTTCTTTGCTCATCGTACGCCTCGCCTTGCGCAAGCCATTGGACCCGGATAATCCGGCGGGCCCGGCACGTCTCAGTCAAAACTGGGAATAATATTGGCCTTGTCGATCGAATCGATCGGCAACAGGAACTCGTTGTCATCCACCTGGACGACCACATCCTGATCCTCCACACCACGAAGGAGGCCTTGGAAGTTGCGTCGACCCTCGAAAGGGATACGCAGCTTGATCTTCACTTGTTCGCCGGCATGCGAGGCAAACTGTTCCAAGGTGAACAGTGGGCGATCCATGCCAGGAGAAGACACCTCGAGGGTGTATTCGCTGCTGATAGGATCTTCCACATCGAGGATGGCGCTGGCCTGGCGACTGACCGCTTCACAGTCGTCCACCAGAATGCCGCCGTCCTTGTCGATGTAGATGCGCAGTACCGAATGCTTACCCTGGGAAACGTATTCGATCCCCCAGCACTGATAGCCCAGACCCTCGACAACCGGGGCCAACAAGGCCTGCAACTGTTCTAGCTTGCTCGACACCTGAACCCCCTCGTGCATGCTGTGCAAATAAAAAATGGGCGAAACGCCCATCCCTGAAAGCGCCGTTGGACAACGACGCCGAAACTGTTCGGTTAGCAAAAAGCCCCTGAAAAGGGGCTTGACCAAAGCTGGTTGCGGGGGCTGGATTTGAACCAACGACCTTCGGGTTATGAGCCCGACGAGCTACCAAGCTGCTCCACCCCGCGACAAAGCTGGGGCGAAAGTATAAGACCGAACCCCCTACAGGGTCAATCCGACCTCCACCTGCAAGAAAGCCCGCTAAAGCGGGCTCTCAAGCTTCAATTGGTACCGAGAAGGGGACTCGAACCCCTACACCCTATGGGCACAACCACCTCAAGGTTGCGTGTCTACCAATTCCACCACCTCGGCAATACAACTCAATGAAACCCTTTACTTCTGCTCTTCAACCGGAGGAGGTACATCACCTTGCTGGGTGGTTTCGCTCTTCTGCTCTTGGAGCACGGGTACATCATCATTTACTTCAGACTTCTGCTCTTTAACTTCAAGAACTGCTGGATCTGGCAAACCTGCTTGGGAAAGCTGATGAGCCTGTTCCTTTGCGAAGTATCCTAACCCAAGTGCAGTCAGAAAGAAAGTGGCAGCGAGTATAGCAGTAAATTTACTTAGGAAGGTAGCAGAACCTTGACTTCCGAACACAGTATTTGAAGCCCCTGCGCCGAAAGATGCACCTGCTTCCGCACCTTTACCCTGTTGCATCAAAACCAGCGCTACCAGCGCCAGTGCCGCCAACAGATGAAAAACAACTACGACTGTTTCCAGCATTTCAGTTTCCTGCGGCGCGACAAATTGCACCGAATTCGTCTGCGTTCAAGGACGCTCCACCAATGAGCCCCCCATCGATATCCGGCATGCCGAACAGTTCAGCGGCGTTGGCCGCCTTAACGCTGCCGCCGTAGAGCAACCGCACACCGGCAGCCACTTCAGCATCCTTCGCTGCCAGCTGCGCGCGGATGGCGGCGTGCACATCCTGCGCTTGCTGTGGCGTGGCCGTAAGGCCAGTACCGATGGCCCATACAGGCTCATAGGCAATTACCGCATCGGCAAACACTGCAGCACCGAACTCATCGACGATACTGTCAAGCTGACGCCCTACCACTTCCAGCGTCTTGCCTGCCTCGCGCTCTTCAAGGGTTTCCCCTATACACAACACGGGCATTAAACCACTTGCCTGAGCCGCTGCAAACTTGCGCCGTAGAACTTCCTCGGTTTCGCCCAGAATCTGACGGCGCTCGGAATGCCCAATCAACACCAACTTGCAACCTACTTCAGCCAACTGCTCGGGAGCAACTTCCCCGGTCAGCGCGCCCTGCTCGGACTGTATTGCAGAATTCTGTGCACCTACGCTGATTCCACCTTGCTCAAGCGCTTCAACTGCACGCTCGATGAATAGCGTTGGCGGAAAAACAGCAACTTCTACACCACGTGGCAAGGGCATGTTTCGCAGCCCTTCGAGCAGCTCTGCGACACCGGCGCGGTTACCGTGCATTTTCCAGTTACCAGCTACCATGGGGTGACGCATGCTCTACCTCGTAGGTCGAAGTGGGCGCAGATCTTACCCAACCAGAAACGCGCTGGCAAGCAACTTTCAAGCACAAACTTGTTCGACCAGTTTCGCCAGCGCCTGTGCATGGCCACGAACCTGCTCTTCGTCGTCACCCTCGACCATCACCCGCACCAGGGGCTCGGTGCCTGACTTGCGCAGCAATACCCGACCACGCCCGGCCATGGCCTGGGTCGCCTCGGCGCTGGCCTGCTGTACCGATGGATGCTCCAGCGGATCGTCCTGGCCAGCAGCGTAGCGCACGTTGATCAGCACTTGAGGGCACTTGCGCAGAGCCTGACGCGCCTGTGCGAGGGTTTCGCCACGACGCTTGAGGGCCATGAGCACCTGCAGCGCCGCGATGATCGCGTCACCCGTGGTAGTGTAGTTGCCACACACCACGTGCCCGGAATTCTCCCCACCCAGCAACCAGTCGCGCTCGAGCAGCTCTGCCATCACATAGCGGTCACCGACCTTGGCCCGTGCGAACGGAATGCTCAGCTCCTTGAGTGCCAGTTCCAGGCCCAGGTTGCTCATCAACGTACCGACCACACCACCTTGCAGCTTGCCGCGATCCTGCAGATCGCGAGCGATGAGGAACAGAAGCTCGTCGCCCTCGACCACGACACCCGTATGATCGACCATCAGAACCCGGTCGCCATCACCGTCGAAAGCGATACCCAAGTCGGCATGACTTTCCAGCACTGCCGCCTGCAGCGACTCGATATGCGTAGAGCCGCAACCTTCGTTGATGTTCAGGCCATCAGGCTGGGCGTGCAGCACCTTGACGTCCGCGCCCAGTTCGCTGAATACGCTCGGAGCGACTTTGTAAGTGGCGCCATGGGCACAGTCGACCACCAGCTTGAGGCCGTCGAAACTGGTGCCGGTCGGCACGCTACCCTTGCAGAACTCGATGTAACGCCCTACGGCGTCGTTGATGCGCGATACCTTGCCCAGCTTGCTCGACTCGACCACGGTCATCGGCTGGTCGAGCAGTTCTTCGATCATGAGCTCGACGTCATCGGGCAACTTCGTGCCTTTGCCGGAGAAGAACTTGATGCCGTTATCGTCATGGGGATTGTGCGAGGCACTGATGACGATGCCTGCTTCGGCGTGGAAGGTACGGGTCAGGTAGGCAATGGCCGGGGTGGGCATCGGGCCCAGCAACATCACGTCAGCGCCGGCCGCGGACAATCCAGCCTCCAGCGCCGACTCGAACATGTAACCGGAAATTCGCGTGTCCTTGCCCACCAGCACTCGGCAGTGACCGAGCTTGCGGAAAGCCATGCCTGCCGCCCAGCCGAGCTTGAGCATGAAGTCAGGGGTGATAGGGAACTGGCCGACCCGACCGCGGATACCGTCGGTGCCGAAATACTTTCTGCTCATGTGTCACTCCACTGTGTTCTATTCGGCGTCTTGCACCGCGGCGATTATTCGCACCACATCGACGGTTTGCGCCACATCATGCACCCGCAGGATGCTGGCGCCTTTGCTCATGGCCAGGGCGGCCAGGGCCAGGCTGCCATACAGCCGCTGCTCGACAGGCTTGTTCAAGGTCAGGCCGATCATGCTCTTGCGCGACACGCCGACCAGCAGTGGCCGCCCGAGGTCGGCAAGCCGCTGCAGATGCTTGAACAGGCTGAGGTTGTGCGCCAGGGTCTTGGCGAAGCCGAATCCCGGATCGAGAATGATCCGCTGCTCGGCGATGCCGGCGGCCACGCACGCCTGCATGCGCTGCTGCAGATAAAGGGCAACTTCGTCCGTCACGTTGGCGTAATGAGGGTCGTCTTGCATGGTGCCGGGATCACCGCGCATATGCATGAGGCAAACCGGCAATCCAGTGGCGGCGGCAGCATCCAAGGCACCGTCGCGCTCGAGGGCCCGCACGTCATTGATCAGACCGGCACCCAGCCGCGCCGATTCGCGCATCACCGCAGGCGTGGAGGTATCGACCGAGATGACCACGTCGAGGCGGCTGTTGATCGCCTCTACGACAGGCGCGACGCGCTCCAGCTCCTCGGTCACCGAGACCGCCCGCGCGCCGGGACGCGTCGACTCGCCGCCGACGTCGATCAGGGTCGCGCCAGCCTCGACCATGGCTTGGGCGTGAAACAGCGCCTGATCCAACTGACCGAAACGGCCACCGTCCGAGAACGAATCGGGCGTGACGTTGAGGATGCCCATGACATGGGTACGGGATAAATCAAGAACCCGGTTGCCGCAAGGCAACCGGGTCGGGTACTGCTTGGAGGTCATAGTCAACCTTAGTGGTGGGCAGCTGGGCCGCCAATCGGAGACTCGGGGCGATCGCCCTGGGGCGCTGCATTACCCGAATCACCAGCATCGTTGTCCCAGTCACGGGGCTCGCGCGGGGTGCGGCCCGACATGATGTCGTCGATCTGATCCGAGTCGATGGTCTCGTACTTCATCAACGCGTCAGCCATGGCATCGAGCTTGTCGCGATTCTTGGTAAGAATCTGCTGAGCTGTGGCGTAGCACTGGTCAATGATGCTGCGCACTTCCAGGTCGATCATCTTGGCGGTATCACCTGACAGGCTGGCCTGCTGCGAACCGGCACTGCGACCCAGGAACACCTCGCCCTCTTCCTCCGCATACATCAGCGGGCCGAGCTTTTCCGACAGTCCCCACTTGGTCACCATGTTCCGGGCGATCTGGCTGGCGCGCATGATGTCGTTGGAAGCACCTGTGGTCACGCCATCGAAGCCCAGGGTCATCTCTTCGGCGATACGTCCGCCGTAGAGCGAGCAGATCTGGCTGATCAGCGCGCGCTTGGACAGGCTGTAGCGGTCTTCCTCGGGCAGGAACATGGTCACACCCAGGGCACGGCCACGGGGAATGATCGAAACCTTGTACACCGGATCATGCTCGGGAACGATGCGTCCAACGATGGCGTGGCCCGCTTCGTGATAAGCGGTGTTACGTTTTTCCTTTTCGGACATGACCATGGTCTTGCGCTCGGCGCCCATCATGATCTTGTCTTTGGCCAGTTCGAATTCCTTCATCTCGACCAGTCGCTTGCCGTTACGGGCAGCGAACAGCGATGCCTCGTTGACCAGGTTGGCCAGGTCGGCACCCGAGAAGCCTGGCGTGCCGCGCGCGATGACCGCAGGGTTGACGTTCTCGCCTGCCGGCACTTTGCGCATGTGAACCTTGAGAATCTGCTCACGGCCGCGGATGTCCGGAAGGCCGACCACGACCTGACGGTCGAAACGGCCTGGGCGCAGCAGCGCTGGGTCGAGCACATCGGGACGGTTGGTCGCGGCAATGACGATGATGCCGTCGTTCATCTCGAAACCGTCCATCTCGACCAGCAACTGGTTGAGGGTCTGCTCGCGCTCATCATGACCGCCGCCCATGCCGGCACCACGGTGACGACCGACGGCGTCGATTTCGTCGATGAAGATGATGCAAGGCGCGTGCTTCTTCGCCTGCTCGAACATGTCGCGGACACGACTGGCGCCGACACCGACGAACATCTCAACGAAGTCGGAACCGGAAATGGTGAAGAACGGCACTTTGGCTTCGCCAGCGATGGCCTTGGCCAGCAGGGTTTTACCGGTGCCGGGGGGGCCGACCATCAGCACACCGCGGGGAATGCGACCACCCAGGCGTTGGAACTTGCCCGGATCACGCAGGAACTCGACCAGTTCGCCGACTTCTTCCTTGGCTTCATCGCAACCCGCCACGTCGGACAGGGTCGTTTTCACCTGATCCTCCGACAGCA
Source organism: Pseudomonas cremoricolorata (assembly GCF_000759535.1). Lineage (NCBI taxonomy): Bacteria > Pseudomonadati > Pseudomonadota > Gammaproteobacteria > Pseudomonadales > Pseudomonadaceae > Pseudomonas > Pseudomonas cremoricolorata. Next base: position 572,301 of record NZ_CP009455.1, read on the forward strand.
GCCGCGCCTTGCTCTTGCCAAAGCTCATCGGCCCGCCCTTGCCACCAGCGCCGCCCTGCATCTGGCGCATGAAGAACATGAACACGGCGATGATCACCAGAATCGGGAAGCTGGCGACCAGCAGTTGCGTCCAGATACTCTGCTGTTCTGGCTGTTTGCCTTCGATGACCACGTTGTTGTCGACCAGATCGCCGATCAGGCCGTTGTCGGCGATGGCCGGACGGATGGTCTTGAAGGTATCGCCATCGGAGCGTTTGCCGCTGATGACCGCGCCATCGACGGTGACGCGCTCGACCTTACCGTCCTTGACCTGCTGAATGAAGTCGGAATAGTTGAGGGTCTGCGGCTCGTTCGGGCTGGAGAAGTTGTTCATCACCGTTACCAAAACGGCGGCGATGATCAACCACAGGATCAGATTCTTTGCCATGTCGTTCAATTAGCTACCCTCTGAGGTCGGCGCACGACGCAGCCGTGCCTCGCATGATATACAGCGCCCTAACTTACTACATTACCTACGCATCCGCAGGTGCCGTCTGTAACCCTTTGTGAACTCAAGACTACACGAAGTTCGGACATTCCTGACGCAGCGGCCGATTGGAAAAAACTATCGTCAGCTACGCCGGGCGCATGTTCACGCCCCTTTGAAACCTTTGCCAAGCAAGTACTGCTCGCGGGATCGATCGCGTGACGAAGACGGCTTGCGCATCTGCACCTTGTCGAACTTGCTGCGCACGTCCTTAAGGTAGGCATCGAAGCCTTCGCCCTGAAAGATCTTGATCAGGAAGTCGCCGCCTGGACGCAGCACGCGGCCCGCCAGGTCCAGTGCCAGTTCGCAGAGGAACATGGCTCGCGGCATGTCGACTGCAGGCGTACCACTCATGTTGGGGGCCATATCGGAAATCACAAGGTCGACATGCGAATCACCGACCGCCTCTAGAATCTGCTGAAGTACCGCATCCTGGGTGAAATCACCCTGAATGAAGGTGACGTCAGGGATCGAGTCCATCTCAAGAATGTCGGAAGCGATCAGTCGGCCTTGCCCGCCAATCAGACGACTGGTCACCTGTGACCAGCCTCCGGGCGCGGCACCCAGGTCGATCACGCTCATGCCGGGACGGATGAGGCGGTCCTTTTCCTGGATCTCGAGCAGCTTGTAGCTGGCGCGCGAACGGTAGCCGTCTTTCTGCGCCTGCTTGACGAAAGGATCGTTGAAATGCTCTCTCAGCCAGTTCTGGCTGCTTTTGGAACGTTGCGCCACGGGGCACCTCGATGATATGCGTCGTGATTGACTGGGCGCAGCTACGGGCCCTCGGGTAAAATGCCGGTCAATTTTACAGAATCAGACGAAAAGGGTCAGATTATGCCGCTCAATAACGAGCAGAAGAAGCAGTACAAATCCATTGGTCATGACCTCAAGCCGGTTTTGATCATTGCCGGCAACGGTCTGAATGAAGGCGTGGCCGCCGAGCTGGAACGCGCCCTGGCCGACCACGAGCTGATCAAAGTGGAAATTCGTTCGGAAGACCGCGAAGAACGCGCGGCCACCATCGCCGAACTGTGCAAGGCCGGCCGTGCCGAGCTGGTGCAGACCATCGGCAAGAAAGCCCTGATCTACCGCAAGAATCCGCAGCCGAACAAGCAACTGTCCAACGTTCACCGTTACAAGTAACGGCGAAGACGGTCAGCGGCGCAGTCTATGCGCCCTGACCGGGACCGGCTGGGCCACCAGCACGATGCCGGAGAAGCCCAGCACCAGGAAGCAGAACATCTGCCAGCGTTCGCCCACCGAGATGCCGTAGCGCAATGTGTAGTAACTCACGCACGCGCCCAACCCCAGCAGCAGCATCTGTCCGCGGAACTGCCGCCCCCAGGCGCTCAGCCCCTCTACCCTCGCCAGAACCGCCAACTGCGTCAGCAGCCCGAGCAGGGCCACGCCGATCAACCAGCGGTCGATTTGCGCAGCGATGTCCTGCACCAGCAACGGCGCCAAGCCCGACACCTTGAGCGCAGGCACCAGCCCGACGTGGAACACCCACAGGCCGCCGACCCAGAATACCTGGGCCAACTGCCAGAGGATCCCCTCGAGGGAAGGCGCCCGCAGGCGCCGGTCAGATGTGCTTGACTTCGACAATCTCGTACTCGACCGTACCGTTCGGCGTCTTCACGACAACGGTGTCACCTTCTTCCTTGCCAATGATGGCCCGGGCGATCGGTGCACCGCTCGACAGCTTGCCTTTCTTCACGTCAGCTTCATCTTCGCCAACGATCTGATACGTCACCTGATCACCGGTTTCGGTGTTTTCCAGCTCGACGGTGGTGCCGAAAATGACCTTGCCGGTGTGGGCAATGGTAGTCACGTCAATGACCACCGAGTTCTGCAGGCGACCTTCGATATCACGAATGCGTGCCTCGACCATGCCCTGCTCTTCACGGGCAGAATGGTACTCGGCGTTTTCCTTGAGATCGCCCAGCTCGCGGGCTTCACCAATGGCTTGACTCAGACGAGGACGCTCGGTCTTGGTCAGATGAAGGTGCTCCGCCTCCAGGGCGCGAGCGCCCTGAACGGTCATTGGATATTTGGTAATGCTCATGCTTTCAACCCTGCATGCAGATCCTGCAAGCGGCGAACGGTCTTTTCAGGGCCAAACTTCAGCGCTTCACAGATGGCTTCACCCGCCGCAATGGTAGTCGTGCAGTAGATCTTGTGCTGCAACGCATTGCGACGAATCGAGTAGGAGTCGGCGATCGACTGACGACCTTCGGTGGTGTTGATGATCAGCGACACTTCGTCGTTCTTGATCATGTCGACCACGTGCGGACGGCCTTCGGTGACCTTGTTCACGCGACGCACCTTCAGGCCGGCTGCCTCGATGAGCTTGGCGGTGCCGGCGGTGGCGACGATATCGAAGCCCAGGCCGATCAGGTCACGGGCAACGGCGGCCACTTGTGGCTTGTCGTCATCACGCACGCTGATGAACGCAGTTCCGCCAGTAGGCAGCACTTCGCTGGCGCCCATTTGCGCCTTGGCGAAGGCTTCACCGAAGCTGTCGCCCACGCCCATCACCTCGCCAGTGGATTTCATCTCAGGGCCGAGGATCGGGTCAACCCCTGGGAACTTGGCGAACGGGAAGACGGCTTCCTTGACGCTGTAGAAGTTCGGGATGATTTCCTGGGTAAAGCCCAGTTCCTTGAGGGTTTTACCCGCCATGACGCGGGCCGCGATCATCGCCAGGGAGGTACCGATGCACTTGGACACGAACGGCACGGTACGCGAGGCACGTGGGTTGACTTCGATCACGTAGATCTTGTCGCCCTGCAGCGCCAGCTGCACGTTCATCAGGCCGACAACCCCCAGCTCAAGGGCCATTTTGGCAACCTGCACGCGAACTTCGTCCTGCACGTCCTTGCTCAGCGAGTAAGGGGGCAGCGAGCAGGCCGAGTCACCGGAGTGAACGCCGGCCTGTTCGATGTGCTGCATGATGGCGCCGATCACCACATCGGTGCCGTCGCAGACTGCATCGACATCCATCTCGATGGCGCAGTTGAGGAAGTGGTCGAGCAGGACCGGGCTGTCGTTGGACACCTGGACCGCCTCACGCAGGTAGCGCTTGAGCTCGTCGAGTTCGTAGACGATCTCCATGGCCCGACCGCCCAGTACGTAGGACGGACGCACCACCAGCGGATAACCGATGTCACCGGCAGCGCGGATGGCTTCTTCTTCACTGCGCACGGTGGCGTTTGGCGGCTGCAGCAGGTTCAGGCGCTGCACCATCTGCTGGAAGCGCTCGCGGTCTTCGGCGCGGTCGATGGCATCCGGGCTGGTACCGATGATCGGCACGCCCGCCTCTTCCAGGGCACGTGCCAGCTTCAGCGGCGTCTGGCCGCCGTAGTGGACGATGACGCCCTTGGGCTGCTCGACGCGGCACACTTCCAGCACGTCTTCCAGGGTCAGCGGCTCGAAGTACAGACGGTCGGAGGTGTCGTAGTCGGTGGACACGGTCTCCGGGTTGCAGTTGACCATGATGGTCTCGTAGCCGTCTTCACGCAGCGCCAGCGCAGCGTGCACGCAGCAGTAGTCGAACTCGATACCTTGGCCGATACGGTTCGGACCACCGCCGAGGATCATGATCTTGTCGCGACCGGTCGGCTTGGCCTCGCACTCTTGCTCATAGGTCGAGTAGAGGTAGGCGGTGTCGGTGGCGAACTCGGCGGCGCAGGTGTCGACGCGCTTGTACACCGGGAACACTTCCAGCTTGTGGCGGTGACGGCGCAGGTTCTTGTCGGTGATGCCGAGCAGCTTGGCCAGGCGCTGGTCAGAGAAGCCCTTGCGCTTGAGACGCAGCATCAGGTCTTTGTCGATGGCGGTCAGGGCCAGGGTCTTGACCTTCTCTTCGTCCTTGATCAGGTCTTCCATCTGCACCAGGAACCACATGTCGATGCCGGTGAGGTCGAAGATTTCTTCGCAGGTCATGCCCGAGCGCATGGCGTCGGCGACGTACCAGATACGCTCAGCGCCCGGCACGGTCAGCTCGCGCTTGAGGATGCTGGCCGCTTCCGGGCTGGCCAGGTCGACTTTCGGGTCGAGGCCGCAGGCGCCGACTTCCAGGCCACGCAGGGCTTTCTGCAGGGACTCCTGGAAGGTCCGGCCGATGGCCATGACTTCGCCCACGGATTTCATCTGGGTGGTCAGACGCGCGTCGGCCTTGGGGAATTTCTCGAAGGCGAAGCGTGGCAGCTTGGTGACCACGTAGTCGATGGACGGCTCGAAGGACGCCGGGGTGCGGCCGCCGGTGATGTCGTTCTGCAGCTCGTCAAGGGTGTAACCGACGGCCAGCTTGGCGGCGATCTTGGCGATCGGGAAGCCGGTGGCCTTGGAAGCCAGCGCCGAGGAACGCGACACGCGCGGGTTCATCTCGATGACGACCATGCGCCCGGTGTTCGGGCAGATGCCGAACTGCACGTTGGAGCCGCCGGTTTCCACACCGATCTCACGCAGCACCGCCAGCGAGGCGTTGCGCATGATCTGATATTCCTTGTCGGTCAGGGTCTGCGCCGGCGCAACGGTGATCGAGTCACCGGTGTGCACGCCCATCGGGTCGAAGTTCTCGATGGAGCAAACGATGATGCAGTTGTCCTTCTTGTCGCGGACCACCTCCATCTCGTATTCCTTCCAGCCGATCAGCGATTCGTCGATCAGCAGTTCCTTGGTCGGCGACAGGTCCAGACCACGGGCGCAGATTTCTTCGAATTCTTCACGGTTGTAGGCGATGCCACCGCCCGTGCCGCCCATGGTGAACGAAGGGCGAATGATGCACGGGAAGCCGAGCTTCTCGAGCACCGCGTTGGCCTCTTCCATGCTGTGGGCGATGCCCGAGCGCGGGCATTCCAGACCGATGTCCTTCATGGCCTTGTCGAAGCGCGAGCGGTCTTCGGCCTTGTCGATGGTGTCGGCGTTGGCACCGATCATTTCCACACCGAACTTCTCGAGCACGCCGTGGCGCTCGAGATCCAGCGCGCAGTTCAACGCAGTCTGGCCGCCCATGGTCGGCAGCACGGCGTCGGGGCGTTCCTTCTCGATGATCTTGGCCACCGACTGCCATTTGATCGGCTCGATGTAGGTGGCGTCGGCCATGGCCGGGTCGGTCATGATGGTGGCTGGGTTGGAGTTCACCAGGATGACGCGGAAACCTTCCTCGCGCAGGGCTTTGCAGGCCTGGGCGCCGGAATAGTCGAACTCACAGGCCTGGCCGATCACGATCGGGCCAGCGCCGAGAATCAGGATGCTTTTGATATCTGTACGTTTTGGCATGGTTGTCACTCAAATCCGCGGGTCAGTCGGCAAGCCGTCTTGAACAATCTTGGGTCAGGCGCTGCCGGACACGAAACAGGTCGGTCCGGGGCCTCGAAGCAGGATGCTCAGCGGCGCTTGGCCATGGCATCGATGAAACGATCGAACAGCGGCGCGACGTCGGTCGGGCCTGGGCTGGCTTCCGGGTGACCCTGGAAGCTGAAGGCGCTCTTGTCGGTGCGCTCGATGCCTTGCAGGGTGCCATCGAACAGTGATTTGTGGATCGCCCGCACGTTGCCCGGCAGAGTCGCTTCATCGACAGCGAAGCCGTGGTTCTGGCTGGTGATCATCACCACGCCGGTGTCCAGGTCCTGCACGGGGTGGTTGGCGCCGTGGTGACCGTGGCCCATCTTCACGGTCTTGGCGCCGGAGGCCAGGGCCAGCAACTGGTGGCCGAGGCAGATACCGAACACCGGAATCTCGGTTTCCAGTACATCCTTGATCGCCTGGATGGCGTAGTCGCAAGGCTCGGGATCGCCAGGGCCGTTGGACAGGAACACGCCATCGGGGTTGAGCGCGAGCACTTCACTGGCCGGGGTTTGCGCCGGCACCACGGTGACGCGGCAGCCGCGGGCGACCAGCATGCGCAGGATGTTCAGCTTCACGCCGTAGTCGAACGCAACCACGTGGTACGGCAGCTCGGAGGCTTCCAGGGTCGGGTGGCTGTCGGTCTTCAGGCTCCAGACGCTTGAGCGCCACTCGTAGCGCTGCTTGGTGGACACCACTTTGGCCAGGTCCATGCCCTTGAGGCCCGGGAAACCGCGGGCGGCGGCGATGGCGGCTTCCTCGCTGATGTTGTCACCGGCCAGGATGCAACCGTTCTGAGCGCCCTTTTCACGCAGGATTCGGGTCAGGCGACGGGTGTCGATACCGGCGATGGCCACGACGTTGTTGGCCTTCAGGTAATCCGGCAGCGACTGCTTGTTACGCCAGTTGCTGGCCAGCAGTGGCAGGTCACGGATGACCAGGCCGGCCGACCAGACGCGGTCGGATTCGGCATCTTCCGGGGTAGTGCCGGTGTTGCCGATGTGCGGGTAGGTCAGGGTAACGATCTGCTGGGCGTAGGAAGGGTCTGTAAGAATTTCCTGGTAGCCGGTCATAGCGGTGTTGAACACCACCTCTCCGACGGTCTGTCCGTCGGCACCGATGGCTTCACCGCGAAAAATGCTGCCATCGGCAAGGGCGAGTATGGCTGGCTTAGTCAAGAAGACCTCCCGTAAAAAAAGCCTGAAAGGGCGATCGCAGGTTGCAAAAAAGCGGAGTGACGTATGGACACGTCACCCCGCTTTCTATGCTGAATTATTCTGCGCGCTTTTAGTGAACACACTAAAGCTGCAGCTTACAGAAAAAGTGCTTTTTGGTCTACTGGGCAGGGAACTAAAACTGCGTCGACACTGTAGGAGCGGGCGGTCCGCCGCTGCGGTTCAGCCGCGATGGGCCGCCATGCAATTCACCAGGTAGATTGCGCTCACCTGGGGTGGGCCTGCTTTGCAGGCCATCGCGGCTGAAGGCCGCCCCTACACGCTCCGGTCAATGCAGATCGAGCACATCCTGCATGTCGTACAGACCCGCCTCGCGCCCGTCCAGCCACAGCGCCGCGCGCACCGCGCCCTTGGCGAAGGTCATGCGGCTCGAGGCCTTGTGAGTGATCTCCACCCGCTCACCTTCGGCAGCGAACAGCACGGTGTGGTCACCCACCACATCGCCGGCACGCACCGTGGCGAAACCGATGGTTTTAGGATCACGCGCACCGGTCTGGCCTTCACGGCCATACACCGCCACTTCGCGAAGATCGCGACCCAGTGCCTGGGCCACCACTTCACCCATACGCAGCGCGGTGCCGGACGGCGCATCGACCTTGTGCCGGTGATGCGCTTCGAGAATCTCGATATCGACATCATCGCCCAGCACGCGGGCCGCAGTGTCGAGCAGCTTCAGACACAGGTTGACACCCACACTGAAGTTGGCCGCGAAAACGATCGGAATGTCCTTGCCGGCCTCGACCAGCAGCTGTTTTTCCTGCTCGCTGAAGCCGGTGGTACCGATCACCATGGCCTTGCCGGCCTTGCGGCAGAAAGCGAGGTTTTTCAGGGTCACTGACGGGTGAGTGAAGTCGATCAAGACGTCGAACTCGTCCACCACCTTGGCCAGATCGTCGGAAATCGGCACACCGATACGGCCCAGGCCCGCCAGTTCACCCGCATCGGCATTGACCAACGTGCTGTCGGGGCGATCGATGGCGGCGGTCAGCCCGGCCTTGGGCGCTTGCTGCTGCACGGCCTCGACCAGCACCTTGCCCATACGCCCGGCGGCGCCCATCACTGCAATACGTCGCATAGCTTGATTCCTTTGTCAGAGGTCGCCGAAGAAGCGCTTCACACCTTCGAACCAGCCGTTGGCCTTGGGCGAGTGCGAGCTGTCACCTTCCAGCGAATCGCGCAGCTCTTCGAGCAGTTCGCGTTGGCGTCGGCTGAGGTTGACCGGGGTCTCGACGGCTACACGGCACAACAGATCACCCGCACCACCACCGCGCACCGGCGCAACGCCTTTGCCGCGCAGACGGAATTGCTTGCCGGTCTGCGTGCCCTCGGGAATGCGCAGCTTGACCCGCCCGTCGAGGGTCGGCACTTCAAGCTCGCCCCCCAGAGCGGCTTCGGTGTAGCTGATCGGCACTTCGCAGTACAGGTGCTTGCCGTCGCGCTGGAAGATCGCGTGCTCGCGCACACTGATCACCACATACAGGTCACCGGTAGGTCCGCCATGGGCACCCGCCTCGCCCTCGCCCGACAGGCGAATGCGGTCACCGGTATCGACGCCTGGTGGAACCTTGACCGACAGCGTCTTGTATTCCTCGACGCGGCCTTCGCCGTGGCATGCCGAGCACGGATCGGTGATGATCTTGCCCTGACCATGGCAACGCGGGCAGGTCTGCTGCACCGAGAAGAAGCCTTGCTGCATGCGTACCTGACCAATACCGCCACAGGTCGGGCAGGTGGTCGGGGTCGAACCCTTCTTCGCGCCCGAACCGTCGCACGGCGCGCAATTGACCAGCGTCGGCACCCGGATATTGACGGTAGTACCGCGCACGGCCTCTTCCAGATTCAGCTCCAGGGTGTAGCGCAGGTCGCTGCCGCGCTGCGCGCCACCGCGTCCGCCGCCACGGCCACCGCCGCCGAAGAAGTCACTGAAGACATCGCCGAAGATGTCGGAGAAGTTGGCGCCGCCAAAGCCCTGGCCACCGCCCGCGCTCTGATCGACACCAGCATGGCCGTACTGATCGTACGCGGCACGCTTGCTCGCATCGGACAAGACTTCATAGGCCTCGTTGGCCTCCTTGAAGGAGTCTTCAGCTTCCTTGTCCCCGGGGTTGCGGTCGGGGTGGAATTTCATCGCCAGACGGCGATAGGACTTCTTGAGATCGGCTTCACTGGCGCCGCGCTCGACACCTAGAACCTCGTAATAATCACGCTTTGCCATAAGTCATTTGCACTCTTGGGGGCGTTCGGCAAACCTCTGCGCAGATCGCGCCGTGCCGCAAGCAAGCACCTGCCGCCACGTACTTAAGCACCCAGACAGATGCTGTAAAAAATTCTCGTATTCCAGACACGCCAACGCGGGAGCAAGCCCCCGCGCGGCGACATCCTATCAGCTCACCGCCTGTGGGCGGTGCGCTGACCGACAACTTGCAGGGATTACTGCTTGTTGTTGTCTTTCACTTCTTCGAACTCGGCGTCGACCACGTCATCGTGCTTGGCTTCCGGCTCGGCCTGCTGCGCGCCGCCCTGAGGCTGCTCGCCGCCCTGCTGCTCGGCGTACATCTTCTGAGCGACAGGTGCGGAGACCTTGGACAGCTCTTCGACCTTGGCGTCGATGTCAGCCTTGTCGGTGCCTTTGACGGCCACTTCCAGGGCTGCAACCGCAGCTTCGATGGCGCTCTTCTCGTCAGCGCTGACCTTGTCACCGGCATCGGCGACCATCTTGCGAGTCGAGTGCACGAGCGCATCACCCTGGTTACGGGCAGCGGCCAGCTCTTCGAACTTGCGGTCTTCCTCGGCGTTTGCCTCGGCATCACGCACCATGCGATCGATTTCCTCGTCGGACAGACCGGAGTTGGCCTTGATCACGATCGACTGGGTCTTGCCGGTTGCCTTGTCTTTGGCGCCGACGTGCAGAATGCCGTTGGCGTCGATGTCGAAGGTCACCTCGATCTGCGGCACGCCACGCGGCGCTGGCGGGATGTCGGCCAGGTCGAACTTGCCCAGCGACTTGTTCTGCGCCGCCTGCTTGCGCTCACCCTGCAGCACGTGGATGGTCACTGCGCCCTGGTTGTCATCGGCAGTGGAGAACACCTGCGACTTCTTGGTCGGGATGGTGGTGTTCTTCTCGATCAGCGCGGTCATCACGCCGCCCATGGTTTCGATACCCAGGGTCAGCGGGCTGACGTCGAGCAGCAGAACGTCTTTCACGTCACCGGCCAGAACGGCGCCCTGGATGGCAGCACCCATGGCCACGGCTTCGTCGGGGTTGACGTCCTTGCGCGCTTCCTTGCCGAAGAAGTCAGAAACCGATTTCTGCACCAGCGGCATACGGGTCTGACCGCCGACCAGAATCACGTCGTCGATCTTGTTGGCGTCGATGCCAGCGTCTTTCAGGGCGATGCGGCAAGGCTCGATGGTGCGCTTGACCAGGTCTTCGACCAGCGATTCCAGCTTGGCACGGCTGATCTTGACGTTCAGGTGCTTTGGACCGGTTGCGTCGGCAGTGATGTAAGGCAGGTTGACGTCGGTCGACTGGGCCGAAGACAGCTCGATCTTGGCTTTCTCGGCAGCCTCTTTCAGACGCTGCAGGGCCAGGGGATCGTTCTTCAGGTCCATGCCGGACTCTTTCTTGAACTCGTCGACGAGGTAGTCGATCAGGCGCATGTCGAAGTCTTCGCCACCCAGGAAGGTGTCGCCGTTGGTGGCCAGTACTTCGAACTGGTGCTCGCCGTCGACTTCGGCGATTTCGATGACCGAGACGTCGAAGGTGCCGCCGCCCAGGTCGTAGACGATGACAGTGTGGTCACCCTTGGCCTTGTCCATGCCGTAGGCCAGGGCCGCGGCGGTTGGCTCGTTGATGATGCGCTTGACGTCCAGACCGGCGATGCGACCGGCATCCTTGGTGGCCTGACGCTGGCTGTCGTTGAAGTAGGCCGGAACGGTGATCACCGCTTCGGTGACGGGCTCTCCGAGGTAGTCTTCGGCGGTCTTCTTCATTTTCTTCAGCACTTCGGCGCTGATCTGCGGCGGGGCCATTTCCTTGCCGGAAGCCTCGACCCAGGCGTCACCGTTGTTGGCCTTGACGATCTTGTACGGGACCAGCTTGATGTCTTTCTGCACGACATCTTCTTCGAAACGACGGCCGATCAGGCGCTTGACCGCGAACAGGGTGTTCTGCGGGTTGGTCACTGCCTGGCGCTTGGCCGACTGACCGACGAGGATCTCGCCATCGTTGGCGTAGGCGACGATCGACGGCGTGGTGCGCGCGCCTTCGGCATTTTCGATGACCTTGACGTTACCGTTTTCGAGGATGGAAACGCACGAGTTGGTGGTCCCCAGGTCGATACCGATGATTTTACCCATGTTTACTCTCCCGAAACTTGAATTAGGTAGCCGCGACTAGCTCTGGCCAACTGCGGAAATACTTGAAGGCTTGACACCTAGATGGGGATGCCCAGACAGATTTCAAGCCTTTTCATCGATAGAAGGCTGAGGTGCCGTCGGCGCCTTGCTGACCACCACCATGGCAGGGCGCAGCAGGCGGCCGTTGAGCAGATAACCCTTCTGGAACACCTTGAGCACGCTGTTGGGCTCGACCTCTGCGCTCTCTTCCATGGCCATGGCCTGGTGATGTTCGGCGTTGAACGGCTCACCCTGCGGGTCGACGGTTTCGAGGTTGTAACGCTTGAGGGTGTCGCCGAACATTTTCAGGGTCAGCTCGATACCGTCACGCATGGGCTTGATGGTCTCGTCGTTGGCGCTGGACAGCTCCAGGCCACGCTCCAGGCTGTCGATCACCGGCAGCAGGTCGGCGGCGAATTTCTCGAGGGCGAACTTGTGCGCCTTCTCGACATCCTGTTCGGCACGCCGGCGAACGTTCTGCAGGTCGGCCACGGCACGCAGCGATTGATCCTTGGCGGCGGCCAGCTGCTCCTCGAGCTCCAGCACCCGGGCATCGGCGGTGTTTTCTGCACCGGCCTGCTCGACGTTGAGGTCTTTTTCGTTCAGCTGTTCGTCAGCCATCGGTTCTCTCCTGGGCAATTTGTGTTCTTCGAGCAGGGCTCGACGGTCTGCTGGCTATATGGGGCCGGAAAAATCACCTTCAAGGGCTGACGTGACCTGGATTGCCTCTGCACACCGACGAACAGACCATTGTCAGGCCAACGAGAAACACTGTATAAATAACCAGACCTGACACTCGGGAGCAGCCCCATGCTGGTGCATCTGTCCATTCGCAACTACGCCATCGTCGAACACCTCGATCTCGAGTTGGCGCGCGGCATGTCGGTGATCACCGGCGAAACCGGCGCGGGCAAGTCGATCATGCTTGATGCCCTCGGGCTGGCCCTGGGTGACCGTACCGACAACGGCGTGGTCAGGCCGGGCGCCGACAAGGCCGACATCCTCGCCACCTTCGACCTGGTCGACATTCCGGAAGCCGCAGCGTGGCTCGCCGACCGCGACCTCGATCACGACGGCCCGTGCATTCTGCGCCGAGTCATCACCGCCGAAGGGCGTAGCCGTGGCTACATCAATGGCACGCCCTGCCCGTTGGCCGATCTCAAGGCCTTGGGCGAGCTGCTCATCGACATTCACAGCCAGCACGAGCACCAGTCGCTGCTCAAGGCCGATACCCATCGTCGCCTGCTCGACGAATACGCCGGCGCCATCGACCTTGCCCGACAAGTACAACTGGCCGCCCAGCGCTGGCGCCAGACCCGCCAGGAACTCGAGCGCCTGTCCAACTCCGGTGACGAGCAGCGCGCCCGTCAGCAATTGCTCAGCTATCAGCTCGAAGAACTCGACAACCTTGGCCTGGGTGAAAATGAGCTCGAACAGATCGAGCAGGAACACAAGAACCTGACCAACGCCGAAGCGCTGTTCGGCATCTGCCGCCAGGTCATCGACCAATGCAGCGAGAGCGACTCGGGCAACGTGCTCAGCGCCCTCACCAGCAGCCTCAATCGCCTGGGCGCGGTGTCCAACACGCCGCGCGCGCTGGGCGAAGCGGTCAACCTGCTGTCGAGCGCACAAATCCAGATCGAAGAAGCGGTGGGCGAACTCAACCGCTTCCTCGACAACTTCGATGCCGACCCGGCGCGTTTGCAGTCGCTGGAAGAGCGGCTCGACACCATCTATACCCTCGCCCGCAAGCATCGCGTCCACCCCACCGAACTGCCGCACCTGCAACAGCGACTGCTGGAGGAACTTGAAGGGCTCAATGCCAGTGACGAATCCCTCGAGCGTCTGGGTGAAGAGCTCGCCGCCTTTGCCAAGCACTATCAGGAAAAGGCCAAGCAGCTGAGCGCGCTGCGCACCACTGCCGCCGTACAACTGGCCGGCGCGGTAGAGCAGGAGATTCAACGTCTGGGTATGCCCGGCGGGCGTTTTTGCATCGAACTCACCCCCTTGGGCAGCAACGACCTGTCGCCCAACGGCCTGGAGCAGATTGAACTGCTGGTCAGCGCCAACCCCGGGCAACCGCTCAAGGCGCTGGCCAAAGTCGCCTCCGGAGGTGAGCTGTCGCGCATCAGCCTGGCGATTCAGGTCATCACTGCGCAAACCTCGCGCATCCCCACCCTGGTGTTCGACGAAGTGGATGTGGGCATCGGTGGGCCGACCGCTGAAATCGTCGGCCAGTTGCTACGCCGGCTTGGCGATCGTGGCCAGGTATTGACCGTAACGCACCTGCCGCAGGTGGCCGCACAGGGTCATCATCACCTGTTCGTGCATAAAGTACGCAACGACGACAGTACCCATACTGCCGTGGCCCACCTCGGTCGGCGTGAGCGCGTGGAAGAAGTGGCACGCATGCTCGGCGGCATCGACCTGACCAAGGAATCGCTCGCCCACGCGCGCAAGATGGTGGTTACCGGCAAGGCATGAGGATGTATCGATAAACGGCTGAAACAAAAACGGCGACCATCGAGGTCGCCGTTTTTGCAGGTAACGATTATTTCGTTACTTCTTCTTACGTACGTACAGGACCAGATTGTGGTCCACCAATTCGTAGCCATGCTCGGCCACGATCTCGCGTTGACGACGCTCGATTTCAGCATCCATGAACTCGATGACTTCGCTGGTTTCCACGTTGACCATGTGGTCGTGGTGGCCACCGTCAGCCAGCTCGAATACCGCATGACCGCCGTCGAAGTTGTGGCGAACCACCAGACCCGCCGCTTCGAACTGGGTCAGTACGCGATACACGGTTGCCAGACCGACATCCTCGCCAGCCTCCATCAGTGCCTTGTAAACGTCTTCAGCACTCATGTGACGCTGCTCGGCGGAGTCGAGCATTTGAAGAATCTTCACTCGAGGTAGAGTCACCTTGAGACCGGCTTTGCGCAATTCGCTATTTTCAACCATGGTCAGCTTTCTCGCCGATGCTGCTTCGCAGCTTCTCTTAATACGGGTATGATCGGGGTTTACGTTGTCCAGCCAAGATAGTGGAAGTCGCCCACCGATGCAAAACACCAAGCTCTTGCTAACCAGCCTCACCCTCGTGGGACTGCTCGCACTCGCCGGTTGCTCGTTTCCCGGGGTTTACAAAATCGACATCCAGCAGGGCAATGTCGTCACGCAGGACATGATAGACCAATTGCGTCCGGGAATGACCCGACGGCAAGTGCGGTTTATCATGGGCAATCCCCTGCTCCAGGACACCTTCAATACCAATCGCTGGGATTACCTCTACAGCCTTCAGCCTGGCGGCGGTAAGCGTCAGCAGGAGCGCATGAGCATCTTCTTCAACGAAAGCGATCAGCTCGTCAGCCTGTCGGGCGACTTCATGCCTGGCGTGAGCCGCGACCAGGAAATCCTTGGCGGCGGCAGCGAAACCAGCGTCAGCCCAGGCACCGAGCAGACGCCATCCACGCCTGATGTACAGGAACGGCCGGCCAAACCAGGCTCTGTGGAAGAGTCGATCCAGCGCGAAATCGACGATGTCGAAACCACGCCGGTGCCGACTCCGGCGCCGCTGGAAACAGCGCCGCAGTAAGCAGAAAAAAACCGCTCCTTGAGCGGTTTTTTTTCGTCTCGACGCTGAGCGATGCGCTATCGCTCAAGCCTGCTCAATTGCTTGCGCCATGCAGTTGCTTGGCCCGCTGGCAAAACGCATCGACCAGGGTGTTGGCAGCCTGGTTGAACAGCGGCCCCAGGGTGGCGCGAATGATCGGCCCGGCGTAATCGAACGACAGATCGAGGCTGATCTTGCAGGCTTTCTCGCCCAGCGCCTTGAACACCCATACACCATGCAGCTGGGTGAACGGCCCTTCTTCCAGGTTCATTTCAATGGACTGCCCCGGCACCAGCACATTGCGCGTCACGAAGTGCTGGCTGACGCCACCCTTGGCCACCTCCAGCTTGGCGCGCATATGGGTTTCGCTGGCTTCGAGCACGGTCGAAGCCGAACACCAGGGCAGGAAATCAGGGTAACTGGCGACATCGTTGACCAGATCGTAGAGCGCCTGGGCAGGGTATGGCAGCAGGGCGGAGCGTTGAATATGGGTAGTCATCCAGGCGTCACTTCCAAGGCTGGGCGGCGGCACTTCGCAGCATGCCGATAACGGGTTCTGCACAGAGAACAGTGCCTGCATTGTCCGGTATTCATTGCAGTGGCTCAAGCACACCGAAATCCCGTAGCCGACCGCGCAATGACTTGCCTATAATGCCGCCCCTATGGCTAAACAAAAGAAACATCCGACCGGGACCATCGCGCAGAACAAGAAAGCGCGTCACGACTACTTCATCGAACACAAATTCGAGGCCGGACTGGTCCTGTCCGGTTGGGAAGTAAAGAGCCTGCGGGCCGGCAAGGCGCATCTGGTAGACAGCTACGTGCTGCTCAAGGATGGCGAAGCCTGGCTGTTCGGCAGCCACATCACCCCGCTGACCACCGCCAGCACCCACGTCATCGCCGACCCGATGCGCACCCGCAAGCTGCTGCTCAACAAGCGCGAACTCGAGCGCCTTGAAGCTGCCGTGGCGCAAAAGGGTTACACGTGTGTGGCCTTGGCGTTGTTCTGGAGCAAGCACCTGATCAAGTGCGAAATTGCTCTGGGCAAGGGCAAGAAGGAGTTCGACAAGCGCGACACCGTGCGCGAACGCGACTCCAACCGCGAACTGCAGCGTGCAGTGCGCAACAAGGGCAAGGAAGACTAAAGGTCAGCCTGAACAGCCTGCCGCGACCCGGCGGGCTTGCCTGCTACTCAACCCCCTCCCCTCACTTCAACGCCCGTTGCGCCGCTCGGCCCGCGCCACGCGCTGCGCCTCCTGCTGGGCCTCGGCCAGCACTTCCTGCACATACAGAATGTGCCGACTCGACACCTCCCGCGCCTCATCCGCTCGCCCGTCCATGATCGCCTGATACAACTCACGGTGCTGACCGATCAGCATGTCGCGGGTTTCTGTGCGCTGCTGATACATGCCGCCGATGTTGGTCACCACGTTGCGCTTGAGCAGGTCAAACAAGCCGCGAATGGTGTGCAGCAACACCGCGTTGTGGCTGGCTTCGGCAATCGCCAGATGGAAGCGCGCATCGGCGGCGCCCTCCTCGGCGCGGCTGACCTCATCGACACGGGTGTAGCAATCCTGCAAGGTGGCGAAGGCAGCGGTGAGGCGTTCGCGATCAGGCTCGGTGGCCCGCTGCGCAGCGTAATAGGCACATGACGCCTCCAGGGTGTGGCGAAACTCCAGCAAATCGCGCTGGGCATCACCGTTGCGTTCGAGCAGTTGCAACAGCGGGTCACTGAAGGTCGAGCCCAGCGATTCGGCGACGTAGTTACCGCCGCCCTGACGGCTGATCAACAGCCCCCGCGCCACCAGTTTCTGAATCGCCTCGCGCAACGACGGACGCGACACCCCAAACTGCTCGGCCAGGGCCCGCTCGGCCGGCAAACGCTGCCCTGCACTGAGCGTGCCCTCGAGAATCATTCCCTCCAGACGCTCGACGATATCGTCGGACAGGCGCCGTTGGCGGACCTGATCAAAAACCATCACATGCTCTCCACAGACTCCGGGCTGATCCCGAAGCGCTCTATTCTCGCCGATCCGGCGGCTGACCACACTCGGCAGATGAGGAAATTCTGCCCCTTGCAGTACGCCGTTCATCGCCATGCGACCAAAGTTGGCGGCGAGACAAATTGACACACCCACAAGGAGGCTTTTAACCTAGCGACCAGCCATTGTAAATTGGTATTACCAATTACCCAATGCCATTGCTGACCAACAACAATTAGGGGTTTCCCCATATGCAAACTTGGCAACAAATCTACGCCCCACTGGGCAGTCTCGGCCTGTCTGCCCTGGCCGCTGTCGTTCCGATCATCTTCTTCTTCCTGGCGTTGGCGGTGTTCCGCCTCAAAGGGCACGTGGCCGGTAGCATCACCCTCGGCCTGTCGATCCTGGTTGCCATCTTTGCCTTCAACATGCCTGCCGACATGGCCTTCGCCGCGGCCGGCTACGGTTTCCTGTACGGCCTGTGGCCGATTGCCTGGATCATCGTCGCGGCGGTGTTCCTTTACAAACTCACGGTCAAGAGCGGCCAGTTCGAGGTCATCCGCAGCTCGGTGTTGTCGATCACCGACGACCAGCGCCTGCAAGTGCTGCTGATCGGCTTCTGCTTCGGTGCATTCCTCGAAGGCGCCGCCGGTTTCGGCGCACCGGTGGCGATCACCGCCGCCCTGCTGGTCGGCCTGGGCTTCAACCCGCTGTACGCTGCCGGCCTGTGCCTGATCGCCAACACCGCGCCGGTGGCGTTCGGCGCCTTGGGCATTCCGATCATCGTCGCCGGCCAGGTGACCGGCATCGACGCCTTCCACATCGGCGCCATGACTGGCCGCCAGCTGCCGTTGCTGTCGCTGTTCGTGCCGTTCTGGCTGGTGTTCATGATGGACGGCGTTCGCGGCGTGAAAGAAACCTGGCCCGCCGCCCTGGTGGCCGGCCTGAGCTTCGCCGTGACTCAGTACTTCACCTCCAACTTCATCGGTCCGGAACTGCCGGACATCACCTCGGCCCTGGCCAGCCTGATTGCCCTGACCCTGTTCCTCAAGGTCTGGCAGCCCAAGCGCTCGATGACCCAGGCCCAGGGCAGCAGCGCCGCCGCGGTGCTCAGCGTCGGTGGCAGCCAACCTACGCCGTACAGCTTCGGGGCAATCTTCAAAGCTTGGTCGCCGTTCCTGATCCTCACCGTGCTGGTGACCCTCTGGACCCTCAAGCCCTTCAAGGCGGCCTTCGCGCCGGGCGGGGCGATGTACAACTTCGTCTTCAACTTCGCCATCCCGCACCTCGATCAGTTGGTGATCAAGACCGCGCCGATCGTCACCACTGCCACGGCCATGCCGGCAGTGTTCAAGTTCGACCCGATCTCGGCCACCGGTACGGCGATCTTCATTTCCGCGCTGCTGTCGATGTGGGTACTCAAGGTCAATGTAAAAACTGGTCTGACCACTTTGAAAGAGACCCTGTGGGAGCTGCGCTGGCCGATTCTGTCGATCGGCATGGTGCTGGCCTTCGCCTTCGTCACCAACTACTCCGGCATGTCGTCGACCATGGCCCTGGTCCTGGCCGGCACCGGCGCAGCGTTCCCGTTCTTCTCGCCGTTCCTCGGCTGGCTGGGCGTGTTCCTGACCGGCTCCGATACCTCGTCCAACGCCCTGTTCAGCTCGCTGCAGGCCACCACCGCGCACCAGATCGGCGTCAGCGATACCCTGCTGGTGGCGGCCAACACCAGCGGCGGCGTGACCGGCAAGATGATTTCGCCGCAGTCGATCGCCGTCGCCTGCGCCGCCACCGGCCTGGTCGGCAAGGAATCGGACCTGTTCCGCTTCACCGTCAAGCACAGCCTGTTCTTCGCCACCATCGTTGGCCTGATCACTCTGGTTCAGGCCTATTGGCTGACCGGCATGCTGGTCCAACACTAAAGTGAAAGGGACCGGGCGCTCGCCAGCGCCCGGTGTCCCGGCCACCCACGCTGCGAGAAACCATGATCATTTCCGCCTCCACCGACTACCGCGCCGCGGCCCAGCGCAAGCTGCCGCCCTTCCTCTTCCACTACGCCGACGGCGGTGCGTACGCCGAGTACACCCTGCGCCACAACGTCGAAGACCTGGCCAGCATCGCCCTGCGTCAGCGCGTGCTGAAGAACATGTCCGAGCTGAACCTTGAAACCCAACTGTTCGGCGAAACCCTCAGCATGCCCGTGGCCCTGGCCCCGGTCGGCCTGACCGGCATGTATGCCCGCCGCGGTGAAGTGCAGGCCGCGCGCGCTGCGGCAGCGCACGGCATTCCGTTCACGATGTCGACAGTGTCGGTGTGCCCCATCGAAGAGGTGGCCCCGGCCATCAATCGGCCCATGTGGTTCCAGCTCTACGTGCTCAAGGACCGCGGCTTCATGCGCAACGCCCTCGAGCGGGCCAAGGCCGCCGGGGTCAAGACCCTGGTGTTCACCGTCGACATGCCAGTGCCCGGCGCCCGCTACCGCGACGCCCACTCAGGCATGAGCGGCAGCAACGGCCCGCTGCGGCGCATGCTGCAAGCCATGACCCACCCACAATGGGCGTGGGACGTCGGCGTCATGGGCCGCCCGCATGATCTGGGCAATATTTCCACCTACCGCGGCAATCCCACCGGCCTTGCCGACTACATCGGCTGGCTGGGCAACAACTTCGACCCGTCGATCTCGTGGAAAGACCTGGAATGGATTCGCGACTTCTGGGACGGCCCGATGATCATCAAGGGCATTCTCGACCCGGATGATGCCCGCGATGCGGTCAAGTTCGGCGCCGATGGCATCGTCGTCTCCAACCACGGCGGCCGCCAGCTCGATGGCGTGCTGTCCAGCGCCCGCGCCCTGCCGGCGATTGCCGATGCAGTCAAAGGCGAGCTGAAGATTCTGGCAGATTCGGGGATTCGCAGTGGCCTGGACGTGGTGCGCATGATCGCCCTCGGCGCCGACAGCGTGCTGATCGGCCGCGCCTTCCTTTATGCACTGGCCACCCACGGCGAAGCCGGCGTCGCCAACCTGCTGCAACTGTTCGAAAAAGAAATGCGTGTGGCGATGGTGCTGACCGGCGCCAAGTCGGTCAGCGAGATCACCCGCCACTCGCTGGTGCGCGAACTCGGCGCCTGAGGCGCCCGCCTGTTTACTGCCTGATTGTCGGGACATGCAGCGCGTCAGACGCTGCAGCCCGCAAGGAGACTGCATGACCCTGCCCGCCTCGTTCCTGCGCGATGCCGCGCACGTGATTCCTGCCGAACGCCGCTTCGACGACGCCACCTCGACCCTGGCCTTCGGCACCGACGCCAGCTTCTACCGGCTGATTCCCAAGCTGGTGGTGCGCGTCGAATCCGAGGACGAAGTGGTGGCGCTGCTCAAGCTGGCCCAGCGCGACCGCGTGCCGGTGACCTTCCGCGCCGCCGGCACCAGCCTCTCGGGCCAGGCCATCAGCGACTCAGTACTGATCGTGCTCGGCGACAACTGGAACGGCCGCGAAATCCGCGGCGAAGGCACGCAGATCCGCCTGCAACCGGGCGTCATCGGCGCCCAGGCCAACGCCTGGCTGGCCCCCTACGGACGCAAGATCGGCCCCGACCCCGCCTCGATCAACGCCTGCAAGATCGGCGGCATCGTTGCCAACAACGCCAGCGGCATGTGCTGTGGCACCGCGCAGAACACCTACCACACCCTCGCCGGCCTGCGCCTGGTGCTGGCCGACGGCACCCGGCTCGACAGCGAAGACCCAACCAGCGTCGCCGCCTTCGAACAGAGCCACCCGGCGCTGCTCGCCGAGCTGGCCCGCCTGGGCCGCGAAACCCGCGCCAACACAGCGCTGGCCGAGCGCATCCGGCACAAATACCGGCTGAAAAACACCACAGGTCTGTCGCTCAACGCACTGGTGGACTACGACCAGCCGCTGGATATCCTTCAACACTTGCTGGTCGGTTCCGAAGGCACCTTGGGCTTTATCAGCGCCGTGACCTACGACACCGTGCCCGACCACCCGCACAAGGCCAGCGCCCTGGTGGTGTTCCCCAGCGTGGAAATCTGCTGCCGTGCGGTGCCAGTGCTCAAGCGCCAGCCAGTGTCGGCGGTGGAACTGCTCGACCGCCGCAGCATGCGTTCGGTGCAGGCCATGCCGGGCATGCCGGTGTGGGTCAGTGGGCTGTCCGACAGCGCCTGCGCGTTGCTGATCGAGTCCCGCGCCGCCACCCAGAGCCTGTTGCACGAGCAACTGGCGCAGATCATGGCGTCGATTGCCGAGTTTCCGGTCGAACAGCGAGTCGACTTCAGCGAAGACCCGGTGGTCTACAACCAGCTGTGGAAAATTCGCAAAGACACCTTCCCCGCGGTCGGCGCGGTGCGTCAGACCGGCACCACGGTGATCATCGAAGACGTCACCTTCCCCGTCGAACAACTGGCTGAGGGCGTCAACCGCCTGCTGCAACTGTTCGACAAGCACCACTACGCCGAAGCGATCATTTTCGGCCATGCCCTGGAAGGCAACCTGCATTTCGTCTTCACCCAAGGCTTCAACAGCGCCGCCGAAATTGCCCGCTACCAGGCCTTCATGGACGACGTCGCGCACTTGGTGGCGGTGGAGTTCGGCGGTTCGCTCAAGGCCGAGCACGGCACCGGGCGCAACATGGCGCCCTTCGTCGAGCTGGAATGGGGCAGCGACGCCTACCGCCTGATGTGGGCGCTCAAGCGCCTGCTCGACCCCAACGGCATTCTCAACCCCGGCGTGGTGCTCAGCGAAGACTCCGATATCCACCTGAAAAATCTGAAACCGCTGCCCGCTGCTGACGACATCGTCGACAAGTGCATCGAGTGCGGCTTCTGCGAACCGGTGTGCCCCTCCAAGGGCCTGACCCTCAGCCCGCGCCAGCGCATCGTCATGTGGCGCGACATCCAGGCGCGCCGCCGCGCCGGCGAAGACACCCGCGAGCTGCTACAGAATTACCAATACCAAGGCATCGACACCTGCGCGGCCACCGGCCTGTGCGCCCAGCGCTGCCCGGTCGGCATCAACACCGGCGAGCTGGTGAAGAAACTGCGCAGCCAGGCCGCCGAGCACGGCAAGACCGCCGACTGGCTGGCCGACCACTTCAGCACCGCCCTGCGCGGCGCGCGCCTGACCCTGGCCGCCGCCAACGGCGCCCGCAAGCTGCTCGGCGCGCCGCGCCTGGCACGCTGGAGCACCCGCCTCAAGCAAGCCAGCAACGGCGCGCTGCCGAGCTGGACCCCAGCGATGCCGCAACCCCTGCGCCCCATCCCGTTCAACGGCGCCAGCGCCGATGCCCGGCCACGGGTCGTGTACCTCGCCGCCTGCGTATCGCGTGTGATGGGCCCGGCCTTCGCCGACCGCGAACAAAGCTCGCTGCTCGACAAGACCCGCGCCCTGCTGGAAAAAGCCGGCTACCAGGTGATCTTCCCCGAGCAGGCCGACAGCCTCTGCTGCGGCCAGCCCTTCGCCTCCAAGGGCTACGCCGAACAGGCCGAACACAAACGCCAGGAACTGATCGCCGCCCTGCTCCAGGCCAGCCGCGGCGGCCTCGACCCGATCTACTGCGACACCAGCCCCTGTACCCTGCGCCTGGTGCAAGACCTCGGCGACACCCGCCTCGACCTGTACGACCCGGTGCGCTTCATCCGCACCCACCTGCTGGATCGCTTGACCTTCACCCCACAGGCCGAGCCCATCGCCGTACACGTCACCTGCAGCACCCAGCACCTGGGCGAGAGCCAGGCCCTGATCGACCTCGCCCGCCGCTGCAGCAGCAACGTGGTCATCCCCGAAGGCATCCACTGCTGCGGCTTCGCCGGCGACAAAGGCTTCACCACCCCCGAGCTCAACGCCCACGCCCTGCGCAGCCTGAAAGACGCCGTGCAGCATTGCAGCGAAGGCATCTCCACCAGCCGCACCTGCGAAATAGGGCTGTCGAGCCACAGCGGCATCGATTATCACAGCCTCGTTTACCTGGTCGACCGCGTCACCCAGGCCAAGGCCACCGCCTAGTCGCCATACAAAGGCCAGCATGCGGATGGAACCGCCGCCAATACGGCGCAGTCCATCCCATAGGCCCACCTTCCAGAGGCCGGAAAAGGAGATATCCATGAAAGGTACTGCGCTCTCAGCCCTGTTCGCGGCGGCCACACTGCTGGCCTCTCCGGTGTTCGCTGCCGACGACCTCTGCGCCCTCAACCTGCAGAAGATCGACGACAACATGGCCACCCTCAACGCAACCTCCGAAGGGCTGGAGAAATCCCTCGACGAGCACGTAGCCGACGCCAAGGCCGCCCAGGCCAAGGGCGACAACACCAAGTGCATCGAGATCACCAGCAAGGTACTGCTGCGCCTGGACAAAACCGACAAAGGCACAAGCAGCGGCTCGTAAGCCCGACTCGCGGGCGACGCGCCGGAAATTCGACGCCGCCCGCATAAAGGCGTATAGTCCACCCCACGTGCCGAAAGGTACGGTCAGCTAGAGCTGAGTGAGGGGCCGATTAGGATTCGACGCCGGTAGCGAAACTCTAGGTGCATGCCGAGTTGGTAACAGAACTCGTAAATCCACTGTTGCAACTTTCTATAGTTGCCAATGACGAAAACTACGAGGGTTACGCTCTCGCTGCGTAAGCAGCTGAGCCCGCTCTCCTGGTAGCTTCGGCTCCAGCAATCACCAGGGGATGCCTGTAAACCCGAAGTGATTGTCATACAGAACAGGATCGTCGTGTAGCACGTTGGGGGCAAAGCGACTAAAACTTACCCAACTCGTCCAAAGCACCCTGCCACTCGGGCGGCTGCGGATTAACTCAGTTGAGATGGCTAAGCATGTAGTACCGACAGCGGAGTACTGGCGGACGGGGGTTCAAATCCCCCCGGCTCCACCACATTCCATGAAAAAGACGCCCTAGGGCGTCTTTTTTTTGCCTGCGCTTCCGCCACGAACGCGTGCGGCAATAAGCGCAAAGAATCAGATTTAAGCCCTTTCCTGTAGGCAATTTCCCAAAGATACTGCCGCGGCGTGTTTCCCGTTGCGGTCAGATTTCCACGGTCTTAGTCTCGGCGGGCCGTTGCTCATCAACGGCATGACTTTGACAGGTCGCAACGGAAAACAACACGCAGCACGCCCTTATGGCGGCTGTACGTGCGGGCACGCTTGCGTGCGCCGGAACTTGTTGTTTCCACCGGTCTGTCAACCCGCGTACAGCTGCCACCCTTTGTTTGACAGCAGATGGTGGCGGCCTCGAAGAGGAAGCAACCATGTTGAAGATCGTCCCTGATCCGCCTCCCGAACTCCAATCCCTCGAAGACACGCTCATGCATGCCACGGACTACGCGCTCTGCGCAGAGGCCGTAGCCCAGCAGGCGCTGCAAATGGAGCCGAGATCACCGTCCGGTTTGTTGATCGCCGCGGCAATCCACGAAATCGAAGCGCTGAGAAAGCTGCTCGAGTCGGCGCTGGCCCGGGTGCAGATGCCCGTCGACTCACCCATGCAACGGTAACCGGCGCCACCACAATCCCGATCTGGGCTTATCAAAGCCGCAACTCCCGCACGGGCCGTTGACCTGCATTGAAAGTGCCGCTGGAACGGTCCAGCCAGACCCTTCCAGCGAACAGCGCAACCAGGGCATAGGAAAATCCAACAATGACCACCGAATACCAAACCGAATGCACCGTCGGCCAAACCGCATTCTGCCAAGGCGAAAACCACACCACCCCCCTGTTCCGCATCGAACCCGGCATCCCCTGCCGACACGCCCGCGAGCAAGCTTCAGAGCTGCTGGATTATGCGCGATACCTCACCATCGAAGGGCTGATGGAGGACAAACCGAAAATGATCTGGGCTTCGCATTATCTGTGTGCGATGGCGAAGGCGTTGTTGGATGATGCGGAGTTGGGGATGGGGGTGTGAAGGATCTGGGCTGTATGTGGCCATTGCAGCGCTCGGAGGGGCCTAGGTCGCTATCATTGTAAGTTTCGGCCCTTAACCGGTTTTACCCACTGGTGCAGAACTGGCCGTACGAACGCTTTCGATGGAAGCACCCCAAGTGATTCGAACGTTGAAGGTCACGCTGCTCCCGCGGGGGCTCTCCGTGGGTAATTCTTATTCGGCAGCTCGCCTGATTAACTCCCCGGTCGCGACGCTAGGCGATTGTTAGGGCCGGCCTTAGAGCGCATGGCCGCTGTGATCGGCGTGCCCTGCGCCATGGCCTCAGTGCGTTCCAGCCACAGCAGCTGTGGCGAGCCAGGCGCACGCCATGTTCACCTCAACGGCTGGATCTACCCGTTGTCGCTGTACACGCTGACGGTGGCTTGCTCGGGTGATCGCAAAAGCGCGGTGGACCATATTGCGCTGTAGGCCGTACGCGATTGGGAAAGACAGCAGTGGATCGCCTATGGCGAACAGCTCAAGGCGCACCGAGCTGCAATGAGTCTCACCGCGAAGTCACCGACCTCGAAACAATCAGCACAGCTAGCGCTGGACGCCCAACCTGAACCTGTCCAACCAAGACTAATCACTGCTGAGCCGACCATTGAGGGCCTGGTCAAAAGCCTGTGCCACGGCTTGCCCAGCATGGGGCTGTTTAGCGATGAGGGCGGACAGTTTTTGGTCGGTAGCACCATGAGCAAGGACAACATGATCAAGGCGATCACTCATTTGTCGACGCTGTGGGACGGTAGCCCAATTGATCGGTCGCGCTCGATAGCAGGGAAAAGTCTGCGTGCCTATAACCGCCGCCTCAGCATGCACTTGATGCTGCAACCCCGCCTGGCCGACCGCTTGCTTGACGCCGATATCAAGGACCAAGGCATCATGGGGCGCTGCCTGATCAGTTGGCCCGAGCGCCTAGTTGGACAACGGCTGTACAAAGCCATCGACCTGACCCGAGATCCAAAGGTAGACCTGTACCAGCAGCGCATTGCCGCGCTGATGCAGAAGCCTTGGTCACACCACAAAGATGGTGGCCTCAACCCTGCGGCCCTGGAGTTGAGCCCCCGCGCCCGTGAGGCCTGGATTGCCATGCACGACACCATTGAATGCGAGTCCGGGGAATTCGGCGAGATGGTCAACGTGCAAGCTGCCGCAGGCAAAGCCGCCGCGAACGTATTACGCATGGCGGGTGTGATGGCAGTGGTTGAGGAATCGACTGTATTGGAAGACATGCACATTCAGCGCGCCTCTACGCTGATGGACTACTACTTGGCCGAGAACCAACGACTGACTGAACAGGAACCGCTGAATAAGCTTCGCGCAGAGGCCGATTGCCTGCTGCGCTGGTTGATAAAGAAGAACTGGCCACCGTTTCGTCTCCGCGATATTACACGCAACGGCCCTCGCTTTGCCCGTAAAAGCACGCGGCACACCTTCGAGTTATTGCTGCAACTGGTTGCCCATAACTGGCTGAACAATGTCGGGGACATATTCGAGGTGCGCCATGTTCCGCCTCAATGACGCCGTGCGCCGCTATCGGGCGCAACATGGCTCGCCGACCGAGTTACGAAGTGTCGCCGCCACTGCCACCACTTTGTCGCAACGTGCCAATCCATATGCGGCGGGGGTTGTCGCCAGTGTCGCCGCTGTCGCCATTCCAACATCAGAGCCCATCGACCTCGCTCGGCTCATCGAGGAGTTGCAAGAAGAAGGGGGTTTGCTGCAACACGGCGAAAACGCCCTTCTCATCCGCCCAGCACACTGGGGACAGTTGGACAGCGTCAGCGCCCACTTGAAAGCCCTGCTGCTGCACCTACAAACTAACGATCAAGGTGAAGACAATGGCGCTGGTCAGTCGGCCTGACGGTCGCAACTTTGGCTACGGTCGCCAACTGAGCTACGCCGGTCGGCAGGCACTGGAAGACCTGTTTGCCGGCGGTCACTTCGCCACCGTCAAAGCACACAGCGATCGCTGGCAAGCCTTCGTGCGCTGGTGCCGATCGGAGGACGGCCCCGGTTACAACGATGCACGCCAGATTGATCGACAGACGCTCCAAGACTACGCCACATACCTGCGTCAGCAGATCCAACAAGGCAATCTGCGCATCGCTACCGCGCAAAACCGCCTGAGCAGCGTCAACCGTACACTCGCTGCGCTGCGCGGTGATCAGGAAGTGAGAATCATCAGCCCGAGCCTGGCGTTGGGTCTGCAGCGCTCCACAGTCCGCACGCGTGCGCCGGATGGCAGAGATATCCAAGATGTGCTGAGAGTGGTTAAAGCGCTTGGAGAACAACAACACGACCGGGTCGCCGCGATTGCCATGTTGGCCCGGACTACCGGTATGCGCCTACGCGAAACGATCCTAGCTGACCTGCCACGCTTGCACCGAGAAGCCAAACACTTGGGCCGGATCAATATCCAGGACGGTACCAAAGGCGGCCGATCAGGGGCATCAGCGCCACGTTGGATTATCGTCACTGAACAAGTTAAGGCGGCGCTCCAATTTGCGCGTGATGCGTCGCCGCCCCGAAGCCGCAACTTGCTGGCCAGCGACGAAAGCTATTCCGCATTCCTGCAACAGACCGTGCTCCCAGCCCGCGACACTCTGCATGAACACGGGCTGAAAGGATTCCATGAACTGCGCGCTGCTTACGCCTGCGATCGCTATGAGCAACTCACAGGCCACGCCGCGCCAGTCAATGGTGGTCACTGCTATCGCATTGACAGCGGCCTTGATCAACAGGCGCGCCAACAGATCAGCCTTGAGCTCGGACATAACCGGATTGATGTGGTCTCGACCTACATTGGAGGTCGAACGTGACCAAGCCCTTCAATATGGCGCTGTTCCTGAGCGGCGCATTAATTGGCTCGAAGGCCACTCAGCAACGCCACCTAAGGCAAGCACGAGTCATGCAAGTGGCCATCCAACAGCGATGGCAACGAGACAACCCCTGGACTTGGCAGCTCAAGCACGTGCATTGGTTTCTAGTCCATCATTTAGCTATGCACTCGCCCGCTTCGAAGTACTACTACCAGCTGACCGTGCTCTTGATTTTAAAGAAAATGGGGAGGGACTGGTCTTCAGTTACACTTGGACAAGCAAAATCGAAAGACATCGTTTTAAACGTGGCCAAATCAATAGTTAAGCTCGAACAGAGATCCTGACCATTAAAGACCGTCAAGCATTATGCATGAAGACCGCATCTCCCTCTTATCCGCCAGCATACTGAATACCTAATGAGCCCTGCGTTAAACCCACAAGTTCTCCAGAATGTTTCTGGTATACGTCGAACGTTGACAAGAGGTTCATCGGATGCACAGCCCTACGAAAAGGATGCCACAGCCAGTCACAACAGCGATGCTAATTCACCGGCCGGGCCAAAAATTTGATTAACCTGCCGAACTCTCGATAGAGTTTTTAATAACGTTACACTTTAGAACTCAACAGCTGTCTTGCCGATCAATTGGAAATCCGCCTCCATTACCTTCTTCCGCCCTAGCTTTCGGGTACTTGCAACACAAGTTGAGTAATTCTTTACGAGCAAGTGGCGTACCGCTATCATTCGCACTGCGAAGCTCAATTTATTTGGAAAAGGAAAACCTATGACTGTAACGAGACCAGGCAAGGCTCTTCGATGTGCCGGCTGCGGCAAAACTGGAGCTGAAAAGCAAGGAGCAAATAATTGGAAAATGTGTGATGAATGCTATACGCCTTACTGCATTCAGTGTTTCCAATCAGTTCGTAGGAGCTCAACTCATTGCACGGACCATAGCCCTTGGGGTAAGTGGCTAACCGGTAGCGGAACTTTTGCGACGATGACTTTCAAATAAGTCGAGACAGGGCAGGGCTCGATCCAATCGAGTCCTGCCCTGTCAATATTTAGAACGCTTTTGGCACAGCTTGTATATCTTTGCCAAAACTGGAACGTAAGCTACGGCAGAAGTGCGGCAAAATTCTTCACTGAAGCCCACCGAGCTAAAGTTTACAACCATGCCTCGCAAAGCGTTTCCGCCTGGTTGAGGATCAGCTGGGCAGCTTCCTCGGCCTGATCCGGCGGGTACTTGTACTTCCGCAAAATCCGCCGCACCAGGATGCGTAGTTTGGCCCTCACACTTTCACGACTGTTCCAATCGACACTGACATTAGCCCGCAGACTGGCAGTCAACTCGTGGGCGATTTTGGCCAAGATCTCATCACCCAGCTCGCGCACCGATGCCTCATTGTTGGCCAAGGCATCGTAGAACGCCAGTTCGTCATCGTTGAGTCCCAAGGCATCGCCACGCTGACTAGCAGCGGCGAACTTCTTGGCCATTTCGATTAGTTCTTCAATGACCTGAGCGGTTTCGATTGAGCGGTTCTGGTAGCGCTTGATCACATTGGCCAGTAACTCAGAGAATTTCTTCTCCTGGGCCAGATTGGTGCTGTAACGGCTTTTGATCTCACCTTCGAGCAAGCGCTCCAATAACTCAACCGCAAGGTTCTTCTCCGGCAGGTTGCGCACCTCGGCGAGAAACGCATCATCGAGCAGGCCGATATTAGGCTTGTCCAAGCCTACAGCGTCAAAGATGTCCACCACCTCACCGGAGACCACTGCATTGCCGATGATCTGGCGAATGGCCAACTCACGTTCTTCGTCAGTCTTTTTCTGCTGACTGACTTCACGCTTGATCAGGATCACCTTGATTCCCTGGAAGAACGCCACTTCCTCGCGGACGGCCTTGGCTTCATCCAGGGTGCAGCACAGGGTAAAAGCCTTGCTCATGGCCAGTGCGTTGTCGGCAAAACGCTTCTTGCCATCTTCCAGGCCCAACACATGGTTGGCGGCGCCAGCCAGCAGCTTGTGTCCACCGGTGAGGAAATCGCTGTAGTCGAAGCCATGCAGCAGGCTACGCAGGACGTCCATCTTTTCTTCGAGCACCGAGTAGGCCTCATGGGCATCCACGGTAGGTCGGCCCTTACCCTTGCTACCGGTGTACTCCTTGAGTGCAGCTTTCAGTTCATTGGCGATGCCGATGTAATCCACCACCAAGCCGCCTTGCTTGTCCTTGAATACCCGGTTTACCCGGGCTATAGCCTGCATCAGGTTGTGACCCTTCATCGGTTTGTCCACGTAAAGGGTGTGAACGCACGGCGCATCGAAGCCGGTCAGCCACATGTCACGAACGATCACCAACTTGAGCGGGTCGAGTGGATCCTTGAAGCGTTTTTCCAAGCGCTTTTTGACCTGGCCGGAATAGATGTGCGGCCGTAGCAAAGCCTTATCCGAGGCGCTGCCGGTCATAATGATTTTGATCGCACCTTTCTCAGGATCTTCGTCGTGCCAGTCCGGACGCAAGGCGACAATCTCGTTGTACAGGTGCACACAGATATCGCGGCTCATGGCAACCACCATGGCTTTGCCGGGCATCTGCCCCACACTCACCATGCCATGGTTACGTTCCTCGAAATGCTTGACCAGGTCAGCGGCCACGCTATGAACACGTGGTTCTGCACCAACCACTCGCTCTAGGGCGGCCCAACGGCTTCTCAGCCTTGCCTGCTGGTCGTCCTCCTCATCTTCGGCCAGTTCATCGACCTGCTCGTCAATCGCTGGCAGCTCACTCTCTTTCAAGGACAGCTTGGCCAGGCGCGACTCGTAGTAGATGGCAACGGTCGCACCGTCTTCAGTGGCCTGCTGCATGTCGTAGACGTGGATGTATTCACCGAAAACCGAGCGGGTGTCGCGGTCTTCGCTGGATACCGGAGTGCCAGTAAAGGCCACGAAAGTGGCGTTCGGCAGCGCATCGCGCAGATGCTGGGCATAGCCCACCTGGTAACGGGTTCGGCTTTCGGCGGCCTGCAGTACCTCCGAAGTTTTCAGTTCGGCGCCAAATCCGTACTGGGTGCGGTGTGCTTCGTCGGCAATGACCACGATATTCGGGCGATCGGACAGCACCGGGAAGGTGTCTTCATCCGCACCTGGCATGAATTTCTGGATGGTGGCGAAGACAATGCCGCCGCTCGGCCGATTGTTCAGTTTGCGGCGCAAGTCACCGCGCGACTCCACTTGGACGGGCTGTTCGCGCAATAGATCCTGAGACAGCGAGAACACTCCGAACAACTGGCCGTCCAGGTCGTTGCGGTCGGTAATCACCACGATGGTTGGGTTTTCCATTGCTGCTTCCTGCATCACCCGGGCGGCGAAGCAGGTCATGGTGATGCTCTTGCCTGAACCCTGGGTGTGCCAGACCACCCCGCCCTTGTGGCTGCCGCCGGGGCGCGAGGCACTGACCACCTGCCCAATGGCGGCGCGCACCGCATGGAACTGGTGGTAACCGGCAATCTTCTTCACCAGCCGGCCGTCATCCTCGAACAGTACGAAGTAGCGCAGGTAATCAAGCAGCATCGGCGGGGCCAAGGCACCGCGCACCAGGGTCTCCAGTTCGTTGAACTGGCCCAACGGATCAAGAGCCTGACCATCAATAGTCCGCCAGTTCATGAACCGCTCGGCGTCGGCGGACAGGGAGCCCATCCGCGCTTCGCTACCGTCAGAAATCACCAGGATTTCGTTGTACTGGAACAGATCCGGGATCTGCTCCTTGTAGGTCTGGATCTGATCAAAGGCTTTGCCCAGGTCAGCCTTCACATCCGCCGGATTCTTAAGTTCCAGCAGCACCAATGGCAGGCCGTTGACGAACAGGATGATGTCCGGACGCCGGGTATGCTTCGGCCCCTGAATGCTGAACTGGTTGATGGCCAGCCAATCGTTGGCCTTCACCTCGACCCAGTCGATCAGGCGCACGAAGTCGCCACGGGTTTCACCGTCCTTTTGATACTGCACCGGCACGCCGCTGACCAACAGGCGGTGGAACAAGCGGTTGGCCGACAGCTGTACCGGTAGGCCCAGCTCCTGCACCTGCTTGAGGGCATCCTCCCGTGCGGCCAGCGGCACCTTGGGGTTGAGCTTAGCGATGGCACTGCGCAAGCGCTCGACCAGGAGCACCTGACGGTAGCTGTCACGTTCCGGGCTCTCACCGTCATAGGCGATAGTCGGGCCATACACATGACGATAGCCCACCTCTGCCAGCCAGCCGAGGGTTTCCTTTTCCAATTGATCTTCGGTCATTCCACTTCACTTCCTGTGTTCCGTTCTCCGGCCAGCTCCGCCCCGATCTCGACAAAGCTCGGCAGGTTGCTGCCCAAGGTATCGGGCAAATCGTGTAAGAGTTGGTATTGGGCGGTACCGACGGGTGTGTCGATACCAGCTAGCGTGTATTCGGCCACTACCCGCCTAGCAATAACGCTAGTGGCATCACTCGTTAGCCTCCCACTCCCTGGCTGCCATTTCGCCAGTCTGATGGAAGCGCCTTACCCTGCCCAGAAACTCGGCGAAGTCAGCATTTTCTGCCGTAAGGCGGTTGCACATATCCCAGTCGACGTCACTGCGTTCGCGAGCCGGTATCAGAATCTGGCTTTCCGTGGGACTCTGAACGTCTAGCTGAATCACCCCAATGCCATGCGCGGCGGCGAGCATGCGCAACTCTTTCAGTGTGCCGTCGCCCTCTACCGTGGCAGCTACCAGGTAGCCAAAATGCGCCCAAGAAGAGTTGGACACGGCCTGGAAGAAACTTTTGCGTGCATTGGAGCGGTTGAGCAGCAACTTGATTTCGAATGACCACAATCGAGCACGGCGATCGCCCATCACACGAACGCAGTCACGTAAATCTGACATCCAGTCGGCCGTCAGATCTTCCAGACCGACCAGATCCGGATGCAACCATTCGTTGCCCCCGATACCCGCACGGTTGGACGAACGTTTTTCGTTGATCCGCATGGCGTACACACGCTGCTCGTCGGTCAGCAGGTACTCTGCCAAAAGCGGATAGAGCGCATGCTCACGCAACCGCGAGGGCTCAGGCAGGTCTGACGTTACGAGTGCGACACCTTCAGCCGCCGCAACCTCAGCGGTGGCATCCAACTCCGACCAGTAATAGTGACGTGGCCGTCCTTCGGTCGTTTTTAGTTGCGGATGCATCTCCTGCCAGCGCGGACGTGAACCCGAGATCTCCGCCACTAATTGCTGTACAAGATCATCGTCAGTCTTGATGTAGCTGGCACTGCCAGCTTTCTTGACCGCGCATTCGGCCGGAAACTGCTCGAATATCCATTGCGCCAGCTCGCGGGCGGTCTGCTGGGTATCCGGCAGGCTTTGCAGGCGCTCGACGACACGTTGACGTAAACTCAGAGCCATATCAGACCGCCTCCGACAACATATTTTCATTAGCGACTTCCGTGTCCGGTAGGCGCAGCTGGCCGGAGATCAGCCGAGGCAGCAGGGTGTCACGAATCTGGGTGAGAGTTTTGGCGTGCTCTTGGTTGGCCGAAATTTTCTGCTGAATGCTACCAACGGCAAGTCCAAACGCTTCCGCAACTTTGTCCGAAGGAACGACCACGCTGTACCGTCCAAGGACATCATTCTGCACCCTCTGCCGACCACTGGTGCCGGACATGCTCTGTATTGCATATTCACGAAACATGGGATGACGAGCCAGTAAGTATCCATGATAGGGCGGCAGCGGCGCTTTTGGACGCAGCACTACAAATTCAGTCGAGCCCCACCCGGTTTGATCGTTTGACAGGAAATCGACAAAAGCAGATTTGCCATTTTCTAGACAAGGTGTAATCCGAGCAAGCAGAGTATCGCCGTTGATGAATTTTGTGCCCCCCCCCACCTCTCGGTTAATAAAACCGCTAACAACATGGCCTTGCGTACCAACACTAGCCATGTCGAGGTAGGGTGCCACTTCGCCTTTTTTAAGCTTACGTGGCGGATTGATTTCATATGCCGATTCAAGAGGCATCAGTCGCCAACCCATTGGCACCAGCCCCGACTCAGACTCTTCAAAACTATCGGGAAACAGCGCTGCGGTGGTTGCATCCATGCCTACTGGTTCAAGATTCTCGGCTTTAGATCGCACCGGGTCGAAATCGACAAACCAAGATTTGAACAGCGCCTGGGCGATGGCTTCTAAGGTGGTGTTGGTTTCGCGGAGCAGGGTGATGCGGTCGTCGAGAGCTCCAAGAGTCGCAGCGATACCAAGTTGTGATTGTAGGGGCGGCAGAGTGATCGGAACAGCTGAGAGAATTCCGGTGTTCAAGTTCGGCATGGTCGCGCCGACGGCATGACGAATCAGCCATTCTTTAGTTTCCGGAAGCCGAAGACAGTACGATATGAACTTTGCGTCTGCAATCGCTTCATCTCCCAACCTAACTTTTAGACAGCCGGTCCCACAGAGCCATCCCACCTCATGCAGACGAACCAGTGCATTCTTGGTTACATCACCACGACGGCTGAACACTATGTCTCCAATTTTTAATTTATGTTGGGATAAGCGCTCAACATCAAAGCCATCAATACGGGCTATGCAGTCCTCATCAATTCCGCTTTCACCAATATTAGTTGGCATCACGACAGGAATTCCAAATTCCTTGTAATCTGACGTGTGCAGTTGACTACCGAAAGGGCCTGTCTGGATAGCCCCACCTTGAGCCCCACAAATCTCTCCTAATGTCGTATTCAGCCACTCAAAACTCATAGCCCAGCCCCCCCAACTTCTGGCGAATCAACTGATCGAGCTCGGCGCCCTTGGCCAGTTGCTCGCCCAGCAGCGCCGTGAGAATCTGCATCTTGTCGGCGAAGGCTTCGTCGTCATCCTCGATGACCTCGGCACCGACATAGCGGCCCGGGGTCAATACATGGCCATGCTCTGCGATTTCTGCGAGGGGCACGCTGCGGCAGAAACCAGCCACATCGGCGTAATCGCCAATCTCACTCCCCTCATCCAACGGCACCCCGCGCCAGTTCGCCACAGTCTGGGCAATGTGCTCGATGTCGCTTTCGAGCAGCTCGATCTGTACTCGGCTGATATTAGTGCCGAGCTTGCGCGCGTCGATAAACAGCACCTCGCCAGGGCGTTTGGTTTTCTGCTTGGCCAAAAACCACAGGCAGGCCGGGATCTGCGTGTTGAAGAACAGTTGGCCCGGCAGGGCCACCATGACTTCGACCACGTCGGCCTCGACCATAGCCCGACGGATGTCACCCTCAGTGTTCTGGTTAGAGCTCATGGAGCCATTTGCCAGGACAATGCCGGCACGACCACTGGACTTGAGGTGGAACAACATGTGCTGCAGCCAGGCGTAGTTGGCGTTGCCGGCGGGTGGCGTGCCGTAGACCCAGCGCGGATCACCTTCCAGGCTGCCATGCCACCAGTCGCTGACGTTGAACGGCGGGTTAGCCAGAACGAAATCGGCGCGCAGGTCACTGTGCTGGTTTCGCACAAAGCTGTCGCCCGGCTCCTTGCCGAGGTTGAAGTCGATGCCGCGGATAGCCAGGTTCATTGCCGCCAGGCGCCAGGTGGTCGGGTTGGACTCTTGGCCGTAGATCGACACGTCGCCCAGCTTGCCACCGTGGGCCTCAATGAATTTTTCCGACTGCACGAACATGCCGCCGGAGCCACAGCAGGGGTCGTAAACCTTGCCGTGGTGCGGATTGAGCACGGCGACCAGGGTCTTGACGATGCTGGCCGGCGTGTAGAACTGGCCGCCTTTTTTGCCTTCGGCACTGGCGAACTGGCCGAGGAAGTATTCATAGACCTGGCCGAGCAGGTCGCGGGCGACGTTGGCGTCGCCGCCGAAACCAATGGTCGAGATCAGGTCAACCAACTCGCCGAGCTTGCCATCCGGCAGTTGGGCGCGGGCATATCGCTTGTCGAGGATATTCTTCAGCGACGGGTTTTCCGCTTCGATGGCGGCCAGCGCCTCGTCGATACGCTTGCCGATGTCGATCTGCTTGGCGGCGGCCCGGAGCGACTCCCAGCGGGTCGCTTCCGGTACCCAGAACACGTTGACTTCCTTATAGTAGTCACGCTCTTCCAATTCCCCAGCCAGGTATTCAGGATCGTCGCTGCCCAGGTAGTAATCATCCGTGGCGTCGGCAAAGCGACGCTCCAGCTCGGCACGGCGGCCGGCGAAGCTGTCGGAGATGTACTTGAGGAAGATCAGGCCGAGCACGATATGCTTGTATTCGGCGGCGTCCATATTGGCGCGCAGCTTGTCGGCGGTGGCCCACAGAGTCTTTTCCAGATCCTGCAGCGTGTTGCTGGTGGCGCTGACAGCGGCCTTGCGCCCGCGCTTCTTTTTATCCAGCTCCGATTCTGGCTCGGCCCCGGCTTCGCTCGGCGCCAGGCGGGTGCGGGCCTGCTTGAGTGCCTGTTCAGCGAGACTTTTGGCGGCCTGTTCGGTACCCTTTTGATCCGACATGGACTGTTCCCTACATTCGACGCAGATGTATTGCGCGATAAAAAATGAAAACCCGACCACAGGGGCTCGGGCGAAGATAGCTGCATGATACCTGGGCAGATAGCTATTCGCTGAACCTCCTCGGCATCAGGGACAACCCAGCTGCTTCGGCGTATGCGACCTACGATGCAAACTTCCGCGCACATTAGGCCGTTGAGCTACCGACGCCAAGACTGGACAAGCTCACAGGTAAACAATCCAGGCAGGCCTCGCTGGCGATACTGCGTTAAAAACACCTCAGGCGGCTGAAACCTCAGTATTTGCAAATGCAGAAACGAACAACCTGCACCCAAAATTGGCACATACCTGTTTAGCGCCGCGTAGGGAAGCAGGCATTAATGGCGTATCGATGTTGGCCTTCACCTTTCTAACTCGATTGCAATCTCGATAAATCAAAAGCTCAGCCTTTACCGCGCACCCAGCAACTCCTC
The DNA here is from genome assembly GCF_000759535.1 of Pseudomonas cremoricolorata. Classification (NCBI taxonomy): domain Bacteria; kingdom Pseudomonadati; phylum Pseudomonadota; class Gammaproteobacteria; order Pseudomonadales; family Pseudomonadaceae; genus Pseudomonas; species Pseudomonas cremoricolorata. The sequence goes on from NZ_CP009455.1 coordinate 609,110, forward strand.
AAAATCTGAAGCCTGAAGCTCCGAAGCCCCACTCAACATATCTCGCGCCAACGCCCGCCGCTTGCTCAGCAGCTCATCCAACGTCGCCTCAAATGTCGGCATCGCCGCATCCCGAACCGTCGGGTAGTACACATACACATCCTTCTGCTGCCCAATCCGATAGGCCCGATCGGTCGCCTGATCTTCCTTGGCCGGGTTCCAGCAGCGCGTGAAGTGAATGACGTGGTTGGCGGCCTGCACGTTCACTCCGAATCCGACGGCGATAGTGGACAGGATGATGACGGCGAAACCCGGCAACTCCTGGAATTGATCGATCAGCCTCTGTCGGCTATTGGCACTCTGACTGCTGGTACTGGTGTCACCGTTGATGACCGTCGCCCGAAACCCGAAATGCTTCTGAATTGCGTGCTGCAATTCACGCTGAATATCACGCAGTTCGGTAAAGACGATGACCTTGTCACCGTTACCGTCCCTTTTTATCGACTCGAGAGTTTTCATCAACCATTGCAGTTTCGGCGAGTTGTCGCGCAACCGCGTGTCTGGCTGAACGCTATAAGGATGGGCGCAAATCAGCTTGAGCTTATGCAGCAAGCCGAGCATGCCGGAGGTCTTTTGATCGAGCTGCTCTTCGATCTGCTGCTTCTGGCTGTATGCGGAAATTTCGGACAGATACAGGTTACGCTGCAGGGTATGCATGCCAAGTGAACGGCATGCTGCGTCTTCGATTTTAGCCGGCAGGTCCTTGGCGATGTCCTGCTTGGTCCGCCGCAAAGTCTGCGGTTCGATAAGCCCACGCAGGCGTTCCAGCGCATCCGTATCACGCTCCAGTGCGGCTTCGATGGGGCGCTGATAGTCGCGACCGAACTGGTTCAAGCCGCCCAGAAATCCTGGCTGAATGAAGTCGAACAGACACCAGAGATCGATCAAGGTATTTTCGACTGGTGTACCAGTACACGCCACTCGGAAGCGTGCAGGGATAGCTTTGATCGCTTGAGTCACCAGTGCCGCCGGGTTCTTCAGCTTCTGAGCTTCGTCACACACGACGATGGACCATTGCTGGCGCGCTAGGGAAAATTCCTGATCGCGCAGTGTCTCGTAAGTCGTCAGGACGATTCGGGCATCGCCCATCCAACCTGGACGCAGCAGGTTCTTGATGCCTTTGGCTTTCAAGTCCGCTGGGATTTCATCTTTCTTGAACTTCACTGCACTCAAGGCTGAGCCGTACAGCTTCAATACAGGCAGCGCGTCAGCAAAGAAGAAACAGTGAAGCTCTCGCTCCCAGTTATCGAGCAACGAAACCGGAGCGACGATCAGCGTTGGCTGATCTTTTGGGTACTGTTCCAGGTACCAGACCAGGAAGGTGAGCAACTGGATCGTTTTCCCAAGCCCCATGTCATCAGCGAGCAAGCAACCCGATACGTCCGTGGGAGACAAGCGGAACAAATGCTGCAACCACGCCACGCCTTGCAACTGATGGTCACGCAGAACGACTTCAGGCTTGAGCAAACCAGGCAACTCTGGCGTTGCACCCAAAGCGGCGCTTAACGCTGCTTGACGTACCTGTACGTAAGTCGGCTCGTCAATGTTGTGGCCGATTTGCAGTACGGCGCGGCCAACTTTCTCCCGTTGCTCAACCTGGCCGGTCTCGACAGGTGCAATCTTCTTCGACCAGGCATCCAACAGTTGTTCTGCTGCGGCAATCGAGAGTGGTATTTCAGACTCTTGCAAACACACCGTGTCATCGCCGGCAGCACGCGCTTCATCCAACCGCTGCCCAAACGCTTCAAATTGAGCGCGGTCGGAAGGGTCCCACCGACCGAGGATTCCTGCGTCGATGCCCAGCGCTGCCACATCCTTCGGCAACCAGTTCTCGGTCGCCTCTTTGACCAGGAAAGGCGAAGTAATTCTTTCCGCTTCCCCAATGCCCGTCACGCGGTCGCCGTAGAGGGAAAGGTCCAGGACCGAGTCAAACTCGATACCGGCCGCCTCGTTTTGCCAACGTTTAAGCAGGTCATTGATGCCTGCCAACTGGCGCAAATCAAAATCGCTGAGCTCCAGCTCATAGCCCTGCCAGAAGCCCGCAGGCATACCGGCGGCCAACTTCAGCTGCAGTTCATGCACAAGCGGCGCGAATTCATGGGCCGCTTTGAACTCAATTTCGATAGGCGCCTGCGGGGTTGGAGAAATCGGCTCGAGCGTCAGTGTTACCTGCTCAATACGCTGGCCCGCTTCATCCAGTTTGGGTTCCAGATGGAAGCGATGAAAGAAAATACCGGCCTCAGCGAGCTCGTCTTCATAGGCTTCGGCATCCAGCACGTGTGCGGCACTTTCGCCGAGTGAGCTGTAAGGGTTACGGACGAATGAAAGGGCATCGTCACCAGCAACCCGACGCCCGGGTAACGAACGCACGTAGTCCAGTACCGATTTGACTTCAGGCTCAATCAGAACATGAGTCAGCGAGCCATCGTCACCCGTTATCCGGTACCGATCCTGAACCTGCTTGGCACCGTCAAAGCTCTCAAGCCAGTTGGCCGGCTGGCCATCAAAGCTCGGTTGCAACTCGATAACTGGTATGTCGCCAAGCGTCGACTTTCGTGGGTTGAGCCGCAGTTTCTCGGGTTTGATAACGACGGTCTTATCCAAGAAGCCATCCATACCAGCGCCAGCCTTGCGCGCCAGCTTTCTGATGCTGGCCCAGCCGATCTGGTTGGTTACTTCACCGGGCTCATTTTGTTGTGCCAGATAAAGCTGTCGTACAGCACCGATCAGTTTCCAGGACGCCTCAGGCAGCATTTCTTTGGCTCCCTGATGTTGAACGATGCCCCCCGTTCGCTGCACCTGCACGCTGGCATTGGACTGCGGATCACGCCAGCCACTGATGGAGACCTTGAAATCGTCGGAGGCAAGGCTGCCCTGGCTGCTCAATTGAGGGATGAGGGCTTTCTGCGGCGGCAACCCCAATAGTGGCAGGCTTGTTTCGTGCTCTGGCTCATCCAGCAGCCGGTAGAGCTCATCCCACGTCAAGAGCCAGCGATCGCTCAATTGGGAAACGAACTCCTCTTCTTCCAGCTGATCAAGATAACTCGCCAGCGACCAGGACTCCGTGCTCTCCGCCAAGCTCAGGGGATAACAGATGCCCTGCTCTTCAATGGAAAAAACCGGCTCAGAATTTTCTGCTGCCGAGTTCGGCTGCAGGCCAATGCCTTTGAGGAAACGCTTGAGCATTACTGTCTCCAGAACCGGAGTGGCTGGTTATTGACGGGCCTGAAGCCCAGGCGCTGCAGTGCAGTTACTGCGGCCGGGTCATGATCATCAAGCTGGACCTGAAATGCACCGCCGCGCTCGCGCTGATCATAGACCTTGTGTTTGACCGACTTTAGAGCGTCACGGACCTGGTCTTCAAAAGGCAACGGCTTGGCTGAACCTGCCGCTGCGATCTGACTCTGTACACGAATACCCCATTGCTCGAGGGCATAATCGAATTTGCTGAGCCAACCCTCTATGCGGTCCGGGCGACTGGGTGCAGGTGAATGCCGCATTCGGTCCAGTGCACGATTAGGCTGCTTCAGCTCGCTCGCCAATTCGAGCTGCAACTTGTCTGGATTGAATGGTGACTTGTCTGCTTGATACACATAGCAGGCATTACCGGTACCGGAGAACTCGACGAAAAAGTAGTTCCCGATCTGCATGATGACGGCGTTGTTATGACCGGGGCCGCCTACCAGTCGGCTGAGGCGCCCTTTGTTCTTCCCTCGGAAGTGGACGAAATCTCGCCCGCTGTCGTGCCAAGCATCCGACCCCATGACAATCCGGGTATAACTCATTTGGTTGGCAAAACGCAGCCAATAATGCAGACGAGATTGATCGACTTCTGCTTCCCCTTTCAGCAGGTTGAAGAAGTGCTCCAGATCCTCCTTCGCAAACCACGCCACAACCATCGCGCACACATCATTATCGACATACTGCAGCCAGCTGTTTTGTCTGGAGCGGATCTGCGGACTACCCCAATTGTCGAGCGCAAGCTGTTTGAGCAGCGACGATGGCTTCTCCCGATAAGCTGCCAAGTGGTAACGCGACAGGCATGCACTCAGAATGTCGTTCATGTACCGCGGGTGCTGCCGGCCGATGTCGATCAGGTCGGCCAAGCGCTGAGAAAACTCGGCGTCATCCAGCATGAAAATGCGAGAAATCAGCACGGTAAAAATCCTGCGCCACAGCCAGCTGTTGTCCGGGATCTGCGCAATCGTCTGCAGGGCAGAAAGGTCGCTGATCTCGCCCTTGAACATCTGGTCACCCAGGGTGGCACCTGCCTGCTCGGAAAAAAGCTCCTGATGCTGCTGAACGATCTGCACCCATTCCTTCACACGCGTTTGCTGGTCTCTGACACATTCGAAACCGAGCTGAACATCTTCGCGCAACAGACACCAATTGGCGTTCTGCGCAGGCTTGGCGGCGTCGTAGCCAAAGTAGCTGAAGCACAGCGCCAACCAATCCCGGCGGTTCAGTCTTCGCTTTTCGATACGCTGATGTACTTCTTCGTGCACCCGGGCATAAAGCTGGTCATCGTCCAGTATCGGCCCGACGCGCTCACTCTTGTCGGAAAGGCCGGCGAATACCAAGCGCCATTCCGAGGCGTTGAGTGGTAGTACATTGCGAAACTTGCTTATCGCAGCACGGCGCTTTTCTTCGGGTGGCGGCAAGGCCTTTTCAGCGCGCTCGAATCGCTCGTAAAGATCGACTCCCGCAGCAGCCAGACGGGGAAATCGCTCCAACGGTTCTGGGGCCTGCACCGTGCGATGAGCTGACAGGCTTTGGCTAATGGCGGCGGAAAGCCTCGCGATTGAACTGGTCATCGGTTCATCGCCAACTGACATTTTTCCACGTCAGTGTTAGTGAACACCGGCACATCAGGCTTGAGACTGCTCTCCTTCTCCTTCAAGCCAAAAAACTGCATGCGCAACTCCACTCTCCGGCTTTCTTCCTTGGTGTCCTTTGCATTGTTGAACGACACGCCGCCCGCCAGAAACATCGATCTGATCTGCTGTTGGTGCTCCGGCGACAATCCGACCTGAAGCGGGCTACGACTATCGAGCAGGCTGCACATCACCCACTCCGAACGCTGCAGTGACAAGTGCAAGTTATAAAGGTAGGAACCATCGGTGTCGGTCGATCCCTCGATCACAACCTGTTTGAACCACTTGCGCCCCTCTTCACTGTTAGCCGCGTCCAAAATCATCGGCACGACCTCCTGAAGTGCCGATTGGCCATCGTTGCTCAGCGCGTACTGGTTATGCCCAAAACGGCCAGCATCGTCGAAGCTGATTCGGTTGTCCTTACAGTCCACAATGATGGTCTTGCTGGCAGTCTTCGCCTTGAGGCTCAGGTGCTCGCAGATCTGGCTGATGTCCTTGCTACGCTGCTTCTCCCCCTGTTCCGCCTGGTTGATCCGCTGCGTCACAGAACTCAAAGCCGCCACCATGACCACGAGAAACAGAATCATCATCGCGGTCATCAAATCAGCGAAGGAAATCCAGAAAGGCTTCTCTCCCTCGTCCTTTGAACGGGCAGCCGAAGGCATTTGCTTACCAAACATCGACTAGCCTCCGTTACCGCCTGATACGTTCCATGATGTCGCCGAAATCTTCGAGACTTTCCTTGACCCCTTCCACACCGCCGGCGAGGCTTTTGACTGCTTTATCGAGCTCGGTGTCAAGGCTGCCCAGGGTTTGTCTCAACGCCCGGTCCATACCTTCACCGAATTCCTTGAAGCCGTTACTCAGCACACCACTGATGTTTTCGAGGTATTCATACACTTCACGGTTGAGCGACTGCATCCGCTCGCTTTGAACCTTCAGGTCCTGGAGATATTGGCTGCGCCCGCTGGCTTCCCCTTGTGCACTGGCAACTACCCCTTCGATGACAGCGAGCGTTTTCGCGAGCGCTTCACGATTGTTCCGGTAGTCCGCGACAACGGTATTGAGCTCTCGCGAAGCCTGTGCAAGTTCAGCCCCTGCGCCCTGGACTGTACCCATCAACCCTGCAGTCGATTCACTGGCTCGCACAACGCTTTGCCCGGCAGTTTCAAATCGCTCAGCCGCCGCCCGCATCTTGTCCGCACCTAGCTGCATGCTGTGCAGATGCTGCTCTGTCTGGGCGCTCAATGCATTGACAGTGTCCTGGGCAGATTTCTGTTGCTCGGAAACCGTCTGCAGCAATGCCTTGACCTGCTCGTCGAGGCCACCCACCAGGTCGCGGGTACCTTGGTGCAGGTCTGCTTGGGCTGCGCGGGTGGATTGATCCATCTGCTGCTGGCCCTGTTCCAGTTGCTTGAAGACTGCAGAGAGCTGCTCACCCAGCACCTCAACGGAGCCTGCAATCTTGGCCATGGTTTCCTGCTGGCCTTGGCCGATGCTCTGCTTGATCGACTCGACAAAAGCCTGGAGATTCTCAGCCATTGCCTGTTGGCGAGCCTCGCTTTGAGCAAACAGCTTCTCCATTTGCTCGGCCATTCGAGCGCCAGCCCCCTCCCCTTCGTTGCCGATACGGGCAACCGAAGCCTGAAGATTGGCGAGCATCTCGTTCATCCCCGCTTGCATGGCGTTTTGTCCGGCCTGCATATCGGCCAGTAGCTGGGCAATCATGGTCGAACTGCTTTGATTCGAGGACTCGCTAGCCGAGCGCATATCCTGGATCAGCGTCGAGAAGCCCTGCTGCATCGACTGCATGGCGGCAACCGACTGGCCCATCAACTCGTGGAGGCCATTGAACTGTTGCCCGAACGTTCCTTCCAGCTTGTTCATGAATGCAACCAGAACATCCTGGAGCAGGTTCTGAACCTGCCCGGACTGATCGCCACTGGCGGCCTGCACGGCACCCGCGATGGCTTCAAGCGGCGACTTGAGGCTATTTTCAATTGCCCCGCTCACCTGGTCGGCTAGCAGTTGCCCAGAGTCACGGTAGGTCGTCGACAAGGTATCTGCCAATTTGAGGCTTTCACGGACCTGGGTATCAACCAGGTTCTGTAGCATTTCCCGCAAATCAGTAACGAGGCTGTCCTTCAGCTGACGGGTTTGCACCGAGCTTTCAGCACTGGAGCGCACCAGCTCGGCCAGGTATTCCTCGCCGACACCGCTGTCAAAAAGCCCGTCGATGGTTTCATTGAATGCCTCAAGCAGCTTGTAGCAGTGTCCCAAGCGCCACTTTTCAGTAAGCGTGACGGCGATAGAGGCCATGATTGAAATGAATGAGCCGATGAAAGCGAACAGCACGTCTTTCAACAGCTTATCGACGCTGGCGTTAACCTGTTCAGGCGTGCTTGGGTCAAAGTGCTGAAGACCTAGCATCAAGCCGAAGAAGGTTCCGACGATCCCGATACCGGTCAAAATACCCGGTAGGTGCTTGTAGAACTCGGTCCCCAGCGGGGTATCAACCACACTTTGAGGTGAGAAGAAATGTGCAGCACCGGCAGTGGCTCGTGATCGGAGAAGAACCTGTTCGCCCTCCTTGAGCTCGAACTGATCGTGCAGCGTTTCAGCATACTCGCGCCAGGAATGCTCCAGTCTGCTGCCACTGAACAGTCGCTCCAGCTTAGAACGCCGGAGAGATGGATCGAGAGTTTTCACGTTCTGCAAGCTAACAGTCAAACGTTTCAGCTGGGCACTAAGCTTGAATGACCTACAGAAGTAACGGACGAAGTACCAAGCGCAAAGAATGAAAACGAGACCAACAACCATTTTGGGTGCGATCAGCTGCTCAGAGCTTGCTGCACCCCACAGGTGCAACAACGTCGAAAAATCCATACCTTCCGCCTTCAATTAAGCTTTTTTGATATTCAGCAAGACCGCATTGCCCACACGGATGCGCCAATCGCCTGCCCCGCTGGGGACAGCGACAGCACCTTGCCAAGCACGTTTTGGGGCACTACAAGCTCGGAGTGGAATGGGCGCATCAATGCGCCCCCAGAACCTTTGAAAAAATGCCAGAGAACAATATCTTTATGCCATCACCTTAGCCTGAGCCGTAACCGTCGTAAAGCCGGGAACCACTAATGGCCCCCTGACTTTTGGATACCGAAAAAGCTTGTCGAGGGCGCTCCATGCCTTAACAAGCAGGCGGCTGAATGACGGCATGGGATTCGCTGAAATCCCAAGCCTTCGCTACCCGCTAGCGGTTACAGAAATCCCTTTGATAATGGCGTCGCATTGCCTCCAGCATTGCAGTTTGATGCGCTTCTGCCTTCGCATCACCCCATTCGCTATTCGAATATATCAAGTCCATTTTCAAAGAGTCTGGCCGCTTCTCAAGGGCTCGCTTGTTGAGGAATCGCTGGCGCTTTTCGTTGTATGGCAGGTTGCTGTACTCGGAGTTGATACTGCGCGAGACCAGCGCCAAATTGCCAAAGCGGTTCAGCCAGGCGCTGGTGACCTTATTGGTATCGGTCGCCTGTGGACTCTGCGGCGAAATATGTTCCACCGAGTTCTTGGCTGTGAAGCGGAAGTTGCCCCATGCCTCATGATCACGATGCTGCTCATGCCAGAGCACAAAGTCCAGCTTGTAGAACCAGTAATGAGCAAAGTCGACGCCGTAATCGCAGGGCAACACTGCCTCGAATTGAAGCGCAGCGGCGGTACGCCAGGGCTCATTCATGAATGCCCGCGTGCGCACTACCAAGGGATCGCTCGTCACTTCCCCGAGCAATTGGTTATCCAAATGGCACAGGAAGCCGTAGTAGCGCTCAACCTCCTCCACGCCGCCACGCACGGTTTGCGCATGCTTATGGATGAAATAGAGGAACGGTGTCAGCCAATAATGGGTGGTGATCTCCTGGGAGTGGTAGAGCATGCTCTGCAGTAACGACATGCCTTGTTTCAGATCATTGTCACGGCTGCGATTGATGTAACGCTTGTCATCATTGGCAGAGATCGAGGTGTGGCAAATTTGATGAACCTCGTCATCCCCCTGATCGACCCACTTGATTGCGTATTCATCCCAAAGCACTCGCATACGCCAGAGCAGGTCAATGAACCCTTGTGCCCTCGCGTTACGCTGCGCGGGCTCCGCCGGCTGCAGTAAATGGGCCTCAAACAAGGTAAGCAGGTGCCGATCCAGCACGCGGGGCAGATCTGGCTGCCCTTGCTCTTTCAACCAGATACGCAGCACATGCAGAAGGAACAAAGGGAAGCCAATAATACTGCGCGCCCATGGTGCCTCCCCTTCGTCCATCGCGATGGTCGCGGATCCATTATCAAACTTGGGATCTGCGCCGTTGACAATGCTCTCCAAGGTCAGCCGTTCAGCAGATTCCACCTGTGCAGCCTCGACTCTTCGCGACAGCAGTCCGTGCACAGCTACTGCGTGAAGCAACTGCCCTTTGCTATAGAGATCACCCAAGCGGTGAGCCTCCAGCTGTGTATCCTGGCAGAGATTACGTTCGACAAAGCCACTCATGTCGGCACAAGCGTTCCACAAAGCTGCGTAACGGGAACGGCTTTCGGCGGGGATGTCGCGCAGTAGCCTAGCCTTGAGAATTTCGTGATGCTGAAGCTGGATGCCGCGGTTGTTGATGACCTCAAACAACTTGTTCAAGTCCATCCCCTCAGGCACCTGAGTGAGCACGAGCGAAACCTTGCGATAAACGAAGGAAGCCAGCTCCTTGAGGTATTCGTCATCCACAGGCTTGCCATCCGCACGCTTGTAGGACTGCTTGAAAGAAGCCATCAGTTGCTGAGCTTCTCTCATGCTTTGAGTATCCGGGATCTCTGGGCTTGCTCCACTCTTGCCAGGCATCATGCTGGCAAGGAAAGTGCTCACCTGCTCGCGGATCGAGAAATGCAAGCGTGGAATAACGCTGTCTTTCAGCACTACCCTGCTGAAATCACCCATCACCTGGTTCCATATGGCGACCGTGCTGAGCATCCAAAGCGTCGTGAAGCGCTGCTGTCCATCGATCAGGTCGAAGCGGCGCAGCCCCTTAAGGCGATCTTGCTCAGAGGGTTTTTCAACCAGCAGGGCACCACCCAGAAAAAACTGGTCTTCGCCCCGATCAAAGGCATTCGCCATATCGGTCAGCAATGTCTTGATCTGATCATCACCCCAGACGTACAGCCGCTGGTAGATAGGCACGTTGAAGCACCAGGCCGCGTCGTCTTGATTAACCAGCTGTTCCAAGGTGAAGAGACGAGAATCAATACTCATGGCGATCTTCCTGGCAAGCCTTCAAGTACGTTTCGAGCCATTGCGATTTACCCGCAAGGGTCGAGCATTCGGAGTGCAACTGCCCTTGATAGAAATCCAGGACTGCCCTCTTGTATCGTCCCTGCACCCCCTGCCCTGTTGCTACCGTTTCGTTAGCATACGAAGACGCCACCGCTTGTTGTCGGTGCTGAAGAAAGTCCAGCACCTGCTTCGGGTGATAACTCTGGGCAATCACATCCAACAGGTTAAGCTCGGCCAGCCTGAAGAAATTGGCCGCGGTTTCCTGCTTGACCTGTTTTTTCTCCAGGCGAATCGCGCCCAGCAAAAACTCCAAGCGCAGGGCAAAGGCGGTCAATTGTTCAACGTCGAACCGATCGACATACATCAGGCTACAGAGCATGAAAATCTCGCGCAGGTACTGCTGGTTACTACGCAGCAGCTGTTTGTAAATCGAGCGGAACATACTGACCTGCGGACAAGGAGCAGGATCATTCATTAGCCGTTGCAGCAACGCTGCGTACTTGTCTGCGTATAGAAAGAACCCAACACCTTCATGGATGGGCTGACGCAACGCCATAGGCAGGCTTGCAGGATTTTGCCCGACTCGCAGCTGGCTACCCTGCAGCACATAATCACCATCTCCCGCCAGCGTCATGCAGGACGCTAGCCGATTGTGCCGGGTCGCGTAGAGCGGCACGCTGTCAATACGACTACGGCTGTCGGCGGCGTGGGGCCAAGTGTCGCGCTGGAATTCTGCCAGGAGCGGTTCGTGCTTCCCCGCAGGCGTGTGCGATCCGCGCCAACGCCGCGCACGCCAGAGAAAACGATTGAATAAGTTAGGGGCGAAGTTCTGACCTGGGCTCAGCACCGCCGGGTGGCGTTGCAGCCTCTCCCAGCGCTCTGCACAGTCCCTCTGCAGTGCAGCCTTGAGTTCAGTCTTCCCTTGCGCGTAGTCGATCGCACGCAGGTGATAGGCCTTGAGCAGGTCAGTGGCCTCCAAGCGCACCCCGCGGTTGTTCTGGGTGTCGAAGAAGGTGAAAGCGAGGTCAGTGCTGTCCACTTCGATCACTGTCAGCCGCAGCCTTTCGATGATCTGCGGCGCAATCGCCTCCATTTGCTTCAATGCTTGCAATCCCTCAGCAATATGTCGCGCGGATTGGCCCGAATAGCTGAGTACCTGCCCCACTGGCAGCTTGCCGGTAGAGCGGTGGTACAACAGTGAGAGCGCGGTGATGCGCTGCTGACCATCAATAATGAACCGCTTCGACTGGCTTGCATCACGATGCAGCAGTACACCACCCATGTAGTAAGGCAGGGAGGTATCCGCCTGTGCTGCATATGTTGCTAGGTCATTGACCAGTTGCGTCAGCTTGTCTGGCCCCCAGACGAAACCTCGCTGATAGCTGTCCAATGCCAACGGCCAATCGCTTGCATTGAGTAATTCTGCGAAAGACAGAGTACTGACCCGTACAAGCGAACTCGGCTTCGCGGGTAGAATTTCCCGATTCAATTTTCGTCCCAACGTTTACGCAGCGTCCTGATCAGCGCGTTTCCTCGCAACGCGCGGCCGTCTGGCCCACAGAGTGCGACAGAGCCTTCCGGTAATCCGAAGACATCTTCGATCCTTGCCCGTATGGTGCTCACTTTCGCATCCGAGCGTGCGGCCCGATAGCGAGCCGCCTTCCGGTTTCCGACAACAACCGTCGAGTCTTCTTCCTGATCATCCGAAGCCTCCAGATCCTCGGCATCCCAGATCTCTTCCGCATCCTCCTCCTCGATCAGCTCGCCATCGTCGTCGGCCTCTTCAGCCTCGTCGACTTCAGCGGTCAGGTCAGCCAGCGTCTGGGCATGGGAGTACCATGTGCTGGCATCCTCTTGTTCCCACACTAAGCCATCCTGGACATGGAAGGTGCGCAGCGCTGCGGAAGACGGAACGTAATCACTGAATCGCGACCTCACGGCCGGTAAACGTTCAAAGCCAGCCCCCAAGGCACGCAGCACTTTTTCTGGGCCTGCGACCAGCAAAAACTCAGACCAGCACGGCTCGCGGAAATTGACGCTGACAGTACCGTACATGTAGAGAGTCGCCCGCAGTGATGCGTCCTGCTCAGCCAATTGGGTGAGTACCTGCATCACCGTGCGATAGATGCTGAAACCTGCGTCCTCGATGGACTGCGAATCGACCTCGACTGTGGGTAAGGGCGATTTACTGTTGACGAACGCGAGCTCCGTCACCGATTTCTTGATCATTGCCTTCATTCCTTAAGCGGGACCTTGGGTGGGCGTCACGAAGTGATTTTTCAGAATTGCAAACTCTGGGATGAGCCTTGTCTGACAACGAAAACTGTCAGAACCTGTACTCAACACTGGCCCTGGAGATTCTTTCAGTAAAAATAATTCGCCTCGCACTTCTTATCGAGACCGACAAGTACACTTTGATCAATTCGACAAGCCGTTGGCGGTTCGTTTGGCCCCCAGTGTCGGCAATAATATCGCCCTTCATTCACCGCGTCCCCCTCTTCGGTAAAGACTTCGATCACCGCATTCCAGAGGGACACCCGTGGTGCCTCACTGGTGGGATCGAGACACAGCAAATGAGTGATCTGCAATTCGTCGTCATCATCAGCCTGGTACCCCTGATAACCGATTACAAGCAACCAGTGCCCTGTCTGCCCTCCTTCCCACTCAACACCGACAATTGGTATTTTACGGTAGTCGACCGCATCAGCGATGTTCCGGATAGTGATTTTACGACGTGGTGCGGCTTCAAGAACATCGGTGAGAACACCGACGCGCTTGAATACATCAACCAACCAGCTCACATCAAAATCGTCGGTACCTTCTGAGACCAGAGCACCAAACACCATCAGGTTTTCGCGAAAGCGGCCAAGACGCGTACGGCCATCAGCTCTATCGAGAGAACACGCCTGCTCTCGGGACATGACCCCTAGCATGATCAAAGTCATCACCACACAATAGGGCCCGCAGGCGCCGTCCATTTCGCCTTGGCGCAAATGGACATAATCATGTGCGCGGGGATGAGCACAAGTGACCGGGCCATTGGGCGAAACCGATAGCCATGGACTTACGAACATTCGATTCATACAACATCATTCCTTTGCTAATAAACGACAGTCACTTGATTCAAGCGGTCGCAGCTAGATCATACGACTCCCACCGTTATGACCAACAAATCCACACATCACGCTCAGCAAGCTGGTCAGAAAATTCCAAACAGCTTCGATTTAACAACCATTACGGACGGGGTAAGGCAGCGGGCAAAAAAATTGTCTTGCTCCGCATATTTCACAAACAACCGGTCGAGTTCAGCATCGACACGTTCAAAGCCTTCATCAAGCCAACCGATCAAGGTCGATTTCAGGGTCAGGATTATTTTTGCCGCCTCAAACAGTGCCCCCACCTTGCGCATCAGACTGTCTGATTCAAACCCGCCTTCGATCTCTTTGAAACGCCCTTCCATCTCGCTCTGGAAGTCGTCGAATACTCGAGTGACTGCGCTTTCCAGCTCATCGCTGGTCCCCCAGTCACCCACGAAGCCAAAGGATGAGAGGTAGTCATCGAAGCTTCGTAAATCGGAAAACACTTCGTCAAAGTCGGGGAGCTCGATTTCTCTGTCCAAATCGAGGTCAGCGATTTTGAACAGGCTCAGATCCGCCTTTTCAATCTTGCTGACCATAGTGTTGCGCATTTCCATGAGCACACGTTTGAAGTTCAAGCAGCTCATTGCTGCCAGACGCTTGCTCAGGAAGGCGTGAGATTGCTCCAGGTACAGTGAAAGCACTTCTTCCCGGCCAAAGGCCTGCGTCGACTGGCCGCCGCGCTTGCGCACCGACACCGAACACAGCGGTGTCACAGATACACCCGGGCACAGCTTGTGAATTTCCCGCGTCAGGGCCTCGACTTTATCGCCCGCCACATCGGCATTGGTCAGGATAACTTGCAGGGGAATTTGAGCATCCTGGCCGATGCGCTTGATCAGGTTGAGATCAACCGGCTCCAGGCGTGCCGAGCTGGCGTTGATGACATAGAAAGCGCCATGTATCCAAGTTTCCGGCTCCATGGGGCGTTCTCGCCGCTGCTGCATGAAACGGTCGAACTGGTCTAGCCAACGTCCGTAGTTGTCGGCCTCCAGCCCAACACTGTCGAACACATTCAACAGGTGCCCTTGGTGAGCAAAAGTGTGCGACTGGAAGTTTTTTTCCCAGGTGGTAACAGGCTTACCACTTCCGGTTTCAAACAGGCCGGGCTTGTCGAACAGATAATTGCAGAAGCTACTTTTTCCTACGCCGCTTTTGCCCAACACGATGAGATTGATCGCGAACTGATCCATGCGCTTCGGAACCTTGAACATCTGTAATAGGAGGAAGGGCTGGGAGAAGGCGCAACGGCTTGCCACTCACCAGGCCCTTCAGCGTGCACCAATAAGCATCAGGCTTTGTTGGCCTTCCACTTGGTCAGTCCGGTATTGAAAGCCTGCATGAACAGTTCACTGGAAAGTAACTTGGTCCAATCCGGCGACTTGCCAGTTTTCAGATAGCCATCGATGGCGCGTTCATACACCTCGACCAGGGCCAGCCCCAGTCCGCCGGTGATTGCCCCCGCCACACCAGCGTTGATGATCTGCCCCAACACCGGGATGAACTTGGTCAGGCTGGCTGCCAGCTGGCGCCCCATCAAACTCAAGATTTGCCCCTTGAGCATACTGACGGCGATTTCGCCCATCGAGTCGAAGCCATAGAGCTTGGCCAGGGAGGCGGCCATGGCGATCTGCTGCGGCACAATGAGCAGCGCATCTGACATCGGCACCGGATTGAGGCCGGCACTGGCAGCGGTAGTGGCACTATAAGTCATGATGATGGTCATGGCTTCGCTACGCTTGGCGGGTAGCGAGGCAATCTGCGCAGCCACAAACGACTGACGCAGCGCATCATCCTTGAGCGAGCTGCTCGACCAGGTGATCAGTTGCTCAAGTTCTAGTTTAAGCTCTGGATCATGGGTGGGATTGTTGGCACAGGTCTCGAACACCTCGCAGTTCACACCGTTTTCGCGCAGGACTTTGCGAAATGCGTGAGAGGTCTCACCGTTACCCTGATCATCGATTGGCTCAGCATCGCATTGGGTAAGGACCACAGCCACCGGAATATCCAGCTCGCCTGTGATCAACCGCAGGTTGTCCAGGTCAAAATCAGTAATGCGGTGGTTGGCGACCGACAGGCAGTACCAGATGAGGTGGATCTGTTCATTCAGCGCTTGCTGTTTGCGCTGTTTGATCTCAGGGATGATTTTATCCCGAAAGTTGCCCACCGAAGCTTTGCCTTCGGTCACTTCATAGCCTTCAGTATCGAAGATGACTAACGGTACATTGGGGTCCTCATAGCGATCACAGCCACGGGTGATCGGCTTTCCGGTGCCTACTTTGGCAATCGTTTTACCAAAGATATGATTGATCAGACTGCTTTTACCAACCCCAGTGCCGCCGACAATCATCAGGTTCGGTCGTTTAACCTGAGCCATTTCATGGTCAAACTGCTCTTCAAATCGCGTTTCCATACTTGCCATAACTTTCGTCTCCGTCACTCCACCTAGAACGCGCGAACCTGCTGCGCACTGCAGCGGCATACGCTAAATGCGTATCGACATGTCGCCGACAATGCCATATTGCCATGATTCACAACAGCTGCGTCATCCACTTCTGCCGCATTCGACCTAAAATCTCCGTCGCACCAAAAAATCCTCCGCAGCAGCCTCGAGCCACCCCGCCGCTCGCGTTCTCAACGCGGTGCTACCGCACCCCGGGCAGACAACAAACCATTCACCCGGCCTCAATGCATCGCTACGCGGGGCGATAGTCTTCTTCCAATTGCAGTCTTCACACACCAGCGTGAAAGGCTTTGGTGTTATCGGCATGAATGCCTACTCCTGTAGAGTGTTGCCAAGAATTACTCCGTAATCGGTACCAACGCCTGCAGCAACTCTAACTTGCGCTGCAACTGCGCAACATGCTCACGCTCTGCCCGCAACGCCGACCGCAGCTCGCGGTTCTCCATCTCCCAGATCTGCAACCAGCGCAAATCCGTCTGGCAATGCTCGACTTTCTTGCCAAGCTCGCCCAGCCTCAACCCCTGCTGTATCAGCACCAGCAGGATGGTCCCCATCGCTATCAATGCACCCGTCGCAACCACTTCCGGCATAGTCATGCTCATATCCTTTGCTGCCCTCGATGTCTTCCGAAGACTAGTCAAAGATATGTAATGCAAAATTACACGTCCATAATGTAGACTTATACAGGTAAAGTAATCGCGCACATGGAGAGGGTATGAAACGCAAGCAATCCATCGAGCAGGTACGTTGGGACCTGGCACTTCGCTATCGCTTGATCGAGACCGTTGCCTGGTGGGAAGGCCGGCTGACCACGGGCCACCTGATGCAGAGCTTTGGCATCAGCCGCCAGCAGGCGTCAAAGGACATCAATACGTACATCACCGAACATGCGCCCAAAAACTTGACATATGACAAGCAGCTC
This sequence comes from Pseudomonas cremoricolorata, assembly GCF_000759535.1. Taxonomy (NCBI): domain Bacteria; kingdom Pseudomonadati; phylum Pseudomonadota; class Gammaproteobacteria; order Pseudomonadales; family Pseudomonadaceae; genus Pseudomonas; species Pseudomonas cremoricolorata. The sequence goes on from NZ_CP009455.1 coordinate 625,848, forward strand.
AAGGGCTATGTGCCGAGCAAGCATTTCAAGCCGCTGTTCATCGACAACAGCGCCAGCGCTTACCTGCACCTGCTGTACCAGAACAATGAGCGCGCCCCGCACATCGACGGGCTGGCACTGGCTTATGCGCACACCCGGGTGCTGGAGGTGCCTGATCGCCCCATTCGGCCCGAGGTGCTGCGCCCCTTGCTCAAGGCCTGCCGTGAAGGCCTGCGTCTGGAAACCGAATACGTATCCTTCAACACCCCCAACGTCGAGGTGCGCCTGATAGCCCCGCACACACTGGTCTACACCGGCATGCGCTGGCACGTGCGGGCCTATTGCGAAAAGAACGGCCAGTACCGGGACTTTGTCCTCAGCCGCCTGCGTGGGCAGCCAGACTTGCTCGACGCGTCGCCAAACACCCGCGAAGAGGACAAAGACTGGAATATAGAGATGCCAATCATCTTCGAGCCTGATTGGCGGTTGAACGCGGCGCAGAAGGCAATTATCGAAACCGACTTCGGCATGACGCAGGGACAACTGGTGGTCTCCAGCCGCCGGGCACTGGTGAAGTATGTGCTGCAGCGGTATCAGATCGACCACCGCAACATGGCAATACTGCCTGAGGCGCAGCAACTGGTGGTGAGCAACCTCCAGGAACTGCAGCCGTGGCTGATGAAGTATTGACACTTAACCCTTCGCAGCGTCAACCGAGATAAACTGCGTGACTGCGCCAACCCGCTCGGCACGCTGCTTCCGCTCATTGCTCTGCTGATACTGGACAGACCAGAAACGCCTGTTACGCCGTAGTGCTTTAGCTCAGTGGCTTTTCTTGGAACAGGGGTCGCCCGATAGTGGGCGGCCGAGCTGGTTATCGGCAGGCCAGGAATACGTGTCGCAGTATTCCAATCGGTATTCCAGCTTAAAATATAAACCGGAGTTACCTCAATTAACCAATGTGTTACTGAGCTAATTCAACTTACCCCGGCACAGCACACTATGCTCATCTAAGCCGGCACATAAAAATAACTCAACGGCACCAACCGCTTAGTCTGCGGATCAGTCGCCGGATAATGCGCCATCAACGTCCGCGCCAGTTCATCCAGCGTCCACATCGTCAAATGCACATTCGCCCGCTCACCTTCGTACAGCGCCTCTTTGGTGAAACCGCCAGTGCTAACGTACAACCCCCGATCATCCTTGTGCCGTCCGCCGAGAAAACTGCGAATTTCGTTGCTGCCCATGCGTGCAACGCGGTGTTTGACTTCGACCACAATGCGTGGGGGTTCGAAGCCGAAGCCGTCTGGGGAGGCGATGATGTCTTTGCCGCGGTCGGCGCCTGCGGGGGATACGAGGGTTTTGTAGCCCATGGCGCGGAGGATGCCGGCGACGAGTTCTTGCATGTCGGACCAGTCGAGGGCGTTGATTTGGTCTTTGATGCGTTCGAAGGCGATTTCCTGGACACCTTTGAGTGGGTCTTCGAGGGCTTCTTGTTCTTCGATAACTTCTTTCGGCGCTGTGGCGGGGTGTTTGCCGGTGGCGAGGGCGATGAGTTCTTTGCGCGCTTCGTCGGCGACGTTGAAGACGGTGAGCGTTGAGCCGAGGCTGTTTCGGCTGCTGCTGGTGAGGCTGTCGCGGTCGACTTCGTTGCTGTACCACTCAACGGACCGTGTGAGCGACATGCCGTCGTCGGCGAGGTCTGCGCGGTACTCGCAGGGACCGGTGAAGCGGCCGACCAGGTAGGTGCGGTTGGCGGGGGAATAGGTGACGACGGTGTCGCCGACGGCGATTTCGTTGACGAAGCGGAAGACTTGCGATGCGCCGGAGATGGCGGTGCCGTCTTTTACGCCGGGCTGGAGTTCTTTGTAGAGCTGGATCAGGGTTTTGCGGGATACGCCTGGCTTGGCTTTTGGGGCAAGTTGCAGCCAGCCGATGGCGGCGAGGTTTCGATCTCTGAAATCGTCATAGCGACGGCCACCGTCACCTCGGATCATCCACATCGTTGCCACGTGTGTACTCGCTACTTCCTGTATTGGGTTCGCGACTGTAGCAATGTGGCTGTGCGGTGGGAATGGCCAATGGCGTTAGACGAACAGCCAATTCCCCTGGATTTTAGGGTTGGCTGTAGCCCATTTCCCAAAGACACTCGCAATCCGTGCAAACGATTGCGGTGGCTTTTTCCAGGTCATAGTCTCCGTGAGTCGCTCACCTCAGCGACGGCCTCGAAAACCGCACTCAAGGAAGGAAACACACGCTCATGACAGCCGGATCTGCCCCCGCGACCACCCCGCCCGCTTCATCGTCAGACCCCTCCGCCTCCAGCAGCCCCCGACAAGCGCTGTTCAAGCTCCTTGCCGATGTCAAATGGTGGCTGCCGGTCGTTTCAACGCTCATCTCAATCTCACTGCTCACCAAGTATCTTTGGGTGATTCATCATCCTGAGTTGATCCTGAGTTCGTTGGGTAATCCTTCAAACCTGGTCGCCTGGTTGTTCTTCAGTTTGCTGGTATTCGCATCGCTGCTGCTGATCGTATCGGTGCCGTCTTTGGTCTTTACGTTCAGCATCTCGATATGCGCGGTTGACCGAGAATTGGAAAAGGGCCTCGCCTCCCGTTTTGGCCTTATCGTAGTTGGGGGCTACTTACTGCTCTCGCTCAACCTGCTGGGCGCCCTCTTTGATTACGTCATGGCCCCAGTCTATTTCTTCCCCATCGTCGTGGTCGCTGCCATTCTTGCCTTGGTCGTTCTGCTTCGCCGTAACGCGATCTTGCACAGCAACGTACTGGAACTGCCGCCCGGTCCCCGCAAACCCTGGCATCGCAGGCTTCACTACACATTTCTCGTTGTCTGGCTGGGTACGCTGCTAGCGTTCACCTCGATGACGGGGGTCATGCCCGCCCAACTCGCCATCATGACGTGGCGAGGTGCAGAGACCGGCATAGAGGCACTCGGGGCTATCGGTCTTTGCTTGTTGATGATGTGCCTGTATCTGGCGCCAGTTCTTGTGTTTTATCTCGCAAACGGCGACGCGATGCCGCGCACTGTCCGGGCCGCAAAGGTGTTGCTCGGGTGCATCTTCGTCAATGCCATGTTGTTGCCGGCACTCTTGGACCTGTGGGTATATTCCGCCGCCAATCTGATCAAGATCAGGGACAATACCGAGCTGAGCTATGTATTGAGCGAAAAGGACTATCCGAAGGAAATCTTCAGTAGCGCACCATGGCAATTGGAGAGTTACGAGGGGTCGAGTGGTTTATACGGCGTCAGGGCGTTTCGTCAGTTCCGCTTCGGCGATACGTTGTTGATCTGTCCCGCCAGCGACCGAAACATCACGTTGAAAGAGATCGACCGCTACGCGCATCGCTGCATTGCGTTGTCCGACGCCAAGGTGCATGTCGCCGCTCCTGTATCACGCGAAGATGCCGCGACGGTAGCCAAGCCGAATTGATCCTGTACCCAGGCCTGCCCACGTTCCGCTCTGGTTCAACTATCGGAACGCGAGATGTCACTCGCCCCCTTTTCAAACTGAGGCTGGGTGGCTTGGTTTTCGGAAACGGAGCGCTCCCCGATTAACTTGACGAGGGGAAGCACTGAGGCCGGATAACCGGCCTTGATGCCATACACGGGGATTAGTTGATCGATTTGGCTGAGGGTATTGGGGCCGCCTTGCGGCCCCTGACGGTTAACAGCAGCGACGGACCGTCCGCTACTGCAAGCGAATGCGTCATCTACTGATTACGCGTCACCCGCCACACCGTATTGGCCAAATCATCAGCAATGATCACCGCCCCCTTCGGATCCACCGTCACCCCCACAGGCCGGCCACGGGTCTTGCCATCCTCACCACGGAACCCAGTGGCGAAGTCCATCGGCTCGCCCGCCGGCTGGCCATTGGCGAACGGCACGAAGATCACCTTGTAGCCCACTGGGTTGTCGCGGTTCCAGCTGCCGTGTTCGCCGACGAAAGCGCCGTTGGCGAACTGTTCACCCATTTCCGGGATGGAGAAATCGACGCCCAGCGCTGCGACGTGGGAGCCGAGGCTGTAGTCGGGTTTCACCGCGATATCGACCATCTCGGGCTTGAACGGCTGCACGCGCTTGTCGGGGTTGGGGCCCCAGTAGGCGTAGGGCCAGCCGTAGAATTTGCCTTCCTGGATGGAGGTCAGGTAGTCGGGGACCAGGTCCGGGCCGAGTTCGTCGCGTTCGTTGGCCACGGCCCAGAGTTGGCCGGTTTCGGGCTGGATGGTCAGCGCGGTGGGGTTGCGTACGCCGGTGGCGTAGGGTTTGTGCATGCCGGTTTCGGCGTCGATCTGCCAGATCATGGCGCGGTCGGTTTCCACTTCCATGCCGCGTTCGCCGATGTTGCTGTTCGAGCCAATGCCCACATAGAGGTAGCGACCATCGGGGCTGATGGTCATGGCTTTGGTCCAGTGGTGGTTGATCGCAGACGGCAGGTCGACCAGTTTGGTCGGCGCGGCGCTGGCTTGGGTCTGGCCGTCCTGGTAGTCGAAGCGCACTACCGCGTCCTGGTTGGCAACGTACAGTTTGCCGTCGTGGAAGGCCAGGCCGTAGGGGGCGTTGAGGTTGTCGGCGAAGACGGTCTGGGTTTCGTACTTGCCATCGCCGTCAGCGTCGCGCAGTAGGGTCAGGCGGTTGCCGCCTTTCACCTTGGTGTTGCCTTGGGCCTTGATGTAGCTGGCGATCACATCCTTGGGCTTGAGCTTGGCGGCGTTGCCGCCGCGGCCTTCGGCAACGAGGATGTCGCCGTTGGGCAGCACCAGGGTCTGGCGTGGAATTTTCAGGTCGGTGGCGATGGCGGTGACGTTGAAGCCGTCGGGCACGGTGGGTTTGCTATCGCCCCACTCGGCCGGCTCGGCGATCTTCATGCTCGGCAGCAGACCGCGCTCAGGGGATGGCAGCTTCGGATCGGGGCCGCGGGCCAGTTCGCTGTCGGCTTCGCCGCCGCAGGCGCTCAGGAGCAAGGCCAGGCTCAGGCTGGTCAGGGCGTAGGGAATTCTCATCGCACACCTCCGTTACGCAGATTGCTCAGGCCCAGCCAGGCGGTGATGACGATCAGCACGCTCACAAGCACCGACAGCCACAGGCCGGCGGGCATCACCGCATAGGCGTCCTTGGCGTGTTCGAAGGCGTTGACCAGGCCGATCACCCAGGTGATCAGCAGCAGGGCGAAGTACACCAGCGGGCGGCCGCCCTTATGCTCGGCGCGAATCAGGTTGGCCAGGGCGAACAGCAGCGCCAGACCTGCGAACAACAGGCCACCTGCGATCAGCCAGGCGGCGAAGTTGGCCCACTGGATCTGGAAGCTGTTGGAGTAGGCGATGTCGCTCAGCAGCGCGCCAAGAAACAGCGGCACGCTGCCGCCGAGCAGAATCGAATGCAGCGGGCCGGGTCGGCAGCGGTAGTCGGGGTGGGTCGTAGTGGTCACGGTAGCTCCTTACCTGGGGTTCAGCGGGTCCGGGACTGACAGCGGGTGAAAAGCTCCGGTCCACCTGGCGAGCGCGGGGTGCGCTTAAGGGAAGATCGCCCGGTGTGCGCGTTGGTTCAGGTGCATGTGGCCGCTGAAACGTTTTGCGACATACAGTACCGGCAGTGCGTCAAACATTCCCAAGCCAGCCCGACTGCCCAATACGCCGTACGCTTTGCTATGGTCCATGACGTGCACCCCACTGCCCTGGAGTCGATCATGTCCACCGCATCCACCCGCCCGCCGCTGCCGCCGTTCACCCGTGAGTCCGCGATTCAAAAAGTCCGCCTGGCCGAGGATGGCTGGAACAGCCGTGACCCGGAAAAAGTCTCGCTCGCCTACACATTCGACACGCAATGGCGTAACCGCGTGGAGTTCGTCAGCAATCGCGAGGAGGCCAAGGCATTTCTGACCCGCAAGTGGAAGAAGGAGCTGGAGTACCGGCTGATCAAGGAGCTGTGGACCTTCGCCGACAACCGTATTGCGGTGCGCTATGCCTATGAGTGGCATGACGATTCAGGCAACTGGTTCCGTTCCTATGGCAACGAGAACTGGGAGTTCAGCGAGGATGGCCTGATGCAGCGGCGCTTTGCCTGCATCAATGACATGCCCATCACCGAAGCCGAGCGCAAGTTCCGATGGCCGCTGGGGCGGCGCCCGGATGATCATCCGGGGTTGTCGGCGTTGGGGTTGTGATCGTGCGTTCGGCTGCGGGTTGGCCTGGGTTGATCGGTGTCGCGCCTCAAAAGCTTCGCGGGTAAACCCGCTCCTACAGGAGCGGCTTTAGCCGCGATGGACCGCGAAGCGGCCCCAATCCAACCGGTAAATTTCCGACGATGACCCTCGTCCTCCGGTGACAACCCGCGCAGCCATTTCCTCTCGGCCAGCGCGTGTCTTTCACCTCCGGACCCGAGTCATCAATGAACCCGACCCTCAGCAGCCCCCTCACAGGCGCGGCCCTTGGCCTTCTGATGTGCGCTTTTTCTTCCTGGTCGCTGGCCGCGCAGCCGCAGCCGGGCGAGGTGTTCACCGACTGCAAGCCTGGCTGCCCGGAGATGGTGGTGTTGCCCGCGGGCAGCTTCACCATGGGCACGCCGGAAGACGAACAGGGCCGTGAGGACGACGAGGGGCCGTTGCACACGGTGACCTTCGCCAAGCCGTTCGCGGTCAGCCGTTTTCAGGTGCTCAACGGCGAGTGGCAGGCCTACCTGAAAGACACCGGCTACAAAATGCCCAGCGGCGATGATCGCCCCGGCCGCGAATGCATCGCCGGCGTGCCGCGCTACAGCGAAACCCAGGAATACAAAAGCCGCGACGCCAAGCGCTACCCGGCGGTGTGCATGAACTACGCCGAAGCGGAGGCGTATGCCGCCTGGCTGGCGAAGAAGACCGGCAAGTCCTACCGCCTGCTCAGCGAGGCCGAGCGAGAATACGCCGCCCGTGGCGGCACCACCGGCCCGCAGCCCTTCCCGCGCGATGAGGGCAAGCCCTACAGCATCGCCAAGCACGCCAACACCTACGGCCCGGAAGATGGCTTCAGCTACATCGCCCCGGCCGGCAGCTATGCGCCCAATGCCTTCGGCATCTACGACGCCCATGGCAACGTCTACGAATGGACCGCCGACTGCCAGAACGACGACTACGTCGGCGCGCCGAGCGATGGCAGCGCCTGGACCACCGGCGACTGCGTGGTGCGCATGATCCGCGGCAACGACTGGACCGAAGCGCCGATCTTCTCGCGCTCGGGCAACCGCAACTACCGCCACACCGAGCGCCGTGGCGACTGGCTGGGCTTTCGTGTGGCGCGCGAGCTGTAGGGCCCCCAGCGCCTAAATCCCCTGTGCCGACGCTCGTTTCCCAACACACGTCGGCCACCTGGGCGCCGACTTTTCGTTGCGAACGAGGTACCCCATGACCGCAGCATCGCGCAGCGCCACCCGCGAACTCCTGAGCCTGCTCAGGCCGTATCGCCTGCTGGTGATTTCCTCCATCGTGCTGGGCATCATCGGCGGCCTGGCGGTGACCGCCCTGCTGGCGACGGTCAACCAGAGCCTGCACAACGCCAACGGCCTGGGCACAGGGGTCGTGCTGGCCTTCATCGGGCTGTGCGTGGTGGCGCTGCTGACCAGCATCTTCGCCGACATCGGCAGCAACTATGTCGGCCAGCACGTCATCGCCCGGCTGCGCAAAGACCTCGGCGCCAAAGTGCTGTCGGCGCCGATCGATCAGATCGAACGCTACCGCACCCACCGGCTGATTCCGGTGCTGACCCACGACGTCGACACCATCAGCGACTTTGCCTTTTCCTTCGCGCCGCTGGCGATTTCGCTGACCGTGGTGCTGGGTTGCCTGGGGTATCTGGCCAGTCTCTCGCTGCCGATCTTCGCCATGACCCTGGTGGCCATCGGCATCGGCTCGGTGGTGCAGTACATTGCCCAGCGCAAGGGCATGCGCGGTTTCAATGCGGCGCGGGAAGCCGAAGACGAACTGCAAAAGCACTACCAGGCCGTGGCCGAGGGCGCCAAGGAACTGCGCATCCACCGCCCGCGCCGGCACAGCATGCTCACCCGCAACATCCAGGGCACCGCCGACCACATCCGCGACACCCACGTGCGCTCGATCAACCTCTACGTGATCGCCAAGAGCCTGGGCTCGATGCTGTTCTTCGTGGTCATCGGCCTGGCGCTGACCCTGCAATCACTGTGGCCGGCCAACGACCCGGCGGTGATCAGCGGTTTCGTGCTGGTGCTGCTGTACATGAAAGGCCCGCTGGAAAGCCTGATCGGCAACCTGCCGATCATCAACCGCGCACAAATCGCCTTCCGCCGCATCGCTGACCTGGGCGAGCGGTTCTCCTCGCCCGAACCGCACCTGCTGCTCAGCGCCGACGAGACCCCGCGCGCACCGTTCCAGCGCCTGGAACTGCGCAACGTGCAGTACAGCTTCCCGGCGGTGGCCGGCAGCGACGCGTTCACCCTGGGGCCGGTCAACCTCGACATCGCGCCGGGGGAAATGCTGTTCATCGCCGGGGAAAACGGTTCGGGCAAGACCACGCTGATCAAGCTGCTGCTAGGCCTGTACACACCGAGCCAGGGCGAGATCCGCGTCAACGGCGTGGCCATCGACGCCAAGGGCCTGGACGACTACCGCCAGCACTTCACCACCATCTTCGCCGACTACTTCCTCTTCGAAGACCTGATGCACGAAGGCCGCACCCTGCCCAGCGACGCCGCGCAGTACCTGGAACGCCTGGAGATCGCGCACAAGGTGAGCATCGTCGATGGCGCCTTCACCACCACCGACCTGTCCACCGGCCAGCGCAAGCGCCTGGCGCTGGTCAACGCCTGGCTCGACGAGCGCCCGGTGCTGGTCTTCGACGAATGGGCCGCCGACCAGGACCCGGCCTTCCGCCGGGTGTTCTACACCGAGCTGCTGCCCGACCTCAAACGCCTGGGCAAGACCATCATCGTCATCTCCCACGACGACCGTTACTTCGACCTCGCCGACCACCTGGTGCGCATGCACGCCGGCAAGGTGCTGCCGGCCCCGGCGCTGGCCTGAGCCAGCGGCGGCGAACCCGCGTGGTTCGCCGCCTGCGCCGCTAAATCCACCCCCGCCCCCTTCGTCTTCCCCGGTACAGCTCAATTCCTCTGCCGACGGCGACGAAACCGATGACGACCTCTCAGTTCACCCCTTGCGATGACGACCTGCTGGCCCTGTTGCTGGCCGACGAAGACGCGGTCGCGGATGCCATCGCCGTACGTCCGCAGGCCGCTGACGTCGACACCACGCCGCAGCCGCTGTCGTTCGCCCAGCAGCGCCTGTGGTTCGTGCAGCAGTTCGCCCCGCACAGCTCGGCCTACAACCTGCCGCGCGCGCTGCTGCTCGGCGGCGCGCTCGACAGCGCCGCGCTGCAGCGTGCCTTGCAGCAGGTGATCGAGCGCCACGACATCCTGCGCAGCCGCTTCGTGCAGGTCGATGAACAGGCCTGCCAGGTGGTCGATCGCCAGGCGCAACTGCACCTGCAACACCACGACCTGTCGGCGCTGGGCGAGACCGAGCGCGAGCAGCGCGTGCAGCAGCTGATGAACACCGAAGCCGGCACGCCCTTCGTGCTGGAACAGGCGCCGCTGATCCGCGCCAGCCTGATCGCCCTGGCGCCGCAGCGCCATGTGCTGCTGCTGAACATGCACCACATCGTTTCCGATGCCTGGTCGAACCCGATTTTGATGCGCGACCTGGCCGCCGCCTACCAAGGTCAGGCGCTGCCGCGTCCGCCTCTGCAACACGCCGACTACGCCCGCTGGCAGCGTGACGACTACCCCGCCACCGCCGCCCACGATCAGGCCGCCGCCTACTGGCGCGCTTACCTGGGCGAGGCCATCACCCCGCTGTCGCTGCCCACCGATCATCCGCGCGACGCTGCCCGTGTGCCCCTGGCCGCCAGCCATGCCCTGACCCTGCCCGGCGAGCAGGTACAACGCCTCAACCGCTTCTGCCAGGCCCATGGCCTGACCCCGTTCGTGGTGCTGCTGGGGGCCTGGCAACTGCTGCTGGGCCGCCATGCCGGGCAAGACGACTTCACCGTCGGCGTACCCAACGCCAGCCGCAACCAGGCGCAGACCCAAGACTTGGTCGGCTATTTCGTCAGCAGTCAGATCTACCGCGCACAACTCGACCCGACCCAGCCGGCGCTGAGCTTCCTGCACGGCCTGCGCCAGCACGCGCTGGCCGCGCTGGAGCATGCCGACCACCCGGTGGAACTGCTGCTCGAAGCCTTGCAGTTGCAGCGCAGCACCCAGGCCAACCCGCTGTTCCAGACCCTGTTCAACTGGCGCGTGGCCGGCAACGAGCAAGGCCCCATGCAGTTCGCTGACCTGGCCCTGGACTTTCTGCCGCTGGGCCAGCAACAGGCCAAGTTCGACCTGTCGCTGGATGTCGCCTACAGCCAGCGCCAGGTCGAGGCGCGTTTCGAATACGACGCCACGCTGTTCGAGGCGCCGCGCATCGCGCAACTGGCCGGGCACTGGGCGACGCTACTCGATGCGCTGCTGACCCAGCCGCAACAGGCCCTCGGTGAGCTGTCGATGTTCTGCGCCGATGAACGGCAGGCGCTGCTGGCGACCGGCCATGGCCCGCGCACGGCCTGCGGCGCTCTGCCCGCCGTGCATCAGTGGGTTTCCCAACAGGCCGCGCGCACGCCGCAGCGCCTTGCCGTGTGCTGCGCCGAGCACAGCCTGAGCTATGCCGAGCTGGAGCAGCGTGCCAATCAGCTGGCCCATCGCCTGATCGAACTCGGTGTCGGCCCGGACGTGGTGGTCGGTGTGGCGCTGGCGCGCAGCGTCGAGCTGGTGGTCGGCCTGCTGGCGATTCTCAAGGCCGGTGGCGCCTACCTGCCACTGGACCCCAGCTACCCGGCAGAACGTCTGGACTACATGATCCGCGACAGCGGCACCGCCCTGGTGCTGCTGCAACCCGAGCAACGCCTGCCCCTGCCTGCGGGGGTCCAGGCGCTGGCACTGGACAACCTCGAACACTACAGCAACGCAACGCCGCAGGTGCCGGTGCACGCCGAGCACCTGGCCTACCTCATCTACACCTCCGGCTCCACCGGCCGGCCCAAGGGCGTGCAGGTGCGCCATGGCGGCCTGAGCAATCACATGGCCTGGATGCACGCCGAGCTGCCGTTGCAGGCCGACGACCGCGTGCTGCAAAAAACCGCCTTCAGCTTCGACGCCTCGGTGTGGGAGTTCTGGCTGCCGCTGCTCAGCGGCGCCGAACTGGTACTGGCCAGCCCGGCACTGAGCGATGATCTGTCGCTGCTCTGGCAGGAGGTGCACAGCGCCGGCATCACTGTGTTGCAGATGGCGCCGTCGCTGCTGCAAGCCTTGCTGCCCCAGGCCGAAGACGCGCAACTGGCCGGCCTGCGCCTGCTGGCGCTGGGCGGCGAGGCGCTGGGCGTAGAGCTGGTGATGCAACTGCAGCGGCGCTTCAGCGGGCGCATCGTCAACCTGTACGGCCCCACCGAAGCGACCATCGACACCTGCCACTGCACTCTGCAAGGCGCCCCCGATGGCGCCATCGCGCCGATTGGCCAGACCATCGACAACGTCCACAGCCATGTGCTCGACGGCCAGTTGCAGCCGTGCCTGGCAGGTACGCCTGGCGAGCTGTACATCGGCGGTGCGGGCTTGGCGCGTGGTTACCACCAGCGTCCGGGGCTGACCGCCGAGCGCTTCGTGCCCGACCCGTTCGGCGCTGGCGGTGCGCGCCTGTACCGCAGCGGCGACCTCACCCGCCGCCGCAGCGACGGCGCCCTCGACTACCTCAGCCGCATCGACCACCAGGTGAAGATTCGCGGCCTGCGCATCGAGCTGGGCGAAATCGAAAGCCAACTGTTGCGCCAGGCCGGCATCGCCGAGGCCGCCGTGCTGGCCCACGACACCGGCCATGGCCAGCAACTGGTGGCCTATCTGGCCCCGGCCACCGGCAGCGACGCCCAGACCCTGCGCAGCGCCTTGCAGCAGGTGCTGCCCGACTACATGGTGCCGGCGCACGTTCTGTTCCTCGAACGCCTGCCGCTGACCAGCAACGGCAAGCGCGACCGCCGCGCCCTGCCTGCCCCCGACAGCCACGCTGCACAGCGCAGCTACCGCGCCGCCAGCGAGCCGATGCAGCAGGCCATCGCCGGCATCTGGCAGGCAGTGCTCAAGCTCGATCAGGTGGGGCTGGACGACAACTTCTTCGAACTGGGCGGCGACTCGATTCTGTCGATTCAGGTGGTCAGCCGCGCGCGTCAGGCCGGCATCCACTTCACCCCCAAAGACCTGTTCACCTTGCAGACCATCGAGGCCCTGGCCCAGGTCGCGGTGTTCGGTGGCAACAGCGTGCAGGCCGAGCAAGGCCCGGTGCAGGGCGCCGCGCCGCTGCTGCCGATCCAGCACGGCTTCTTCGCCAGCGCCATTGCCCAGCGCGGGCAGTGGAACCAGTCGGTGATGCTCAAGCCGGCCAACGCGCTCGATGCCAGCCTGCTGCGCCAGGCCCTGCACGCCCTGGTGGCGCACCACGATGCCCTGCGCCTGCGTTTCACTCAGCACGCCGAGGGCTGGCGGGCCGAGCATGCGCCAGCCGTTGCCGATGAGGTGCTGTGGCAGGCCGAGGTCAGCGACGCCGCCGCGCAACTGGCGCTGGCCAATCAGGCCCAGCGCAGCCTTGATCTTGCACACGGCCCACTGCTGCGCGCGGTGCTGATGACCCTGGCCGATGGCAGCCAGCGCCTGCTGCTGGTGATCCATCACCTGGTGGTCGATGGTGTGTCGTGGCGCATCCTGTTCGACGACTTGCAGCAGGTCTACGGCCAGTTGCAAGCCGGCCAGGCGCCTCGCCTGATGGCCAAAACCAGCGCCTTCAAGCGCTGGGGTGAGCGTCTGAGCGAGTACGCCCAGAGCGCCGCCGCGCACAACCAGCTGGCGTACTGGCAGGCACAGTTGGCCGGCCTTGACGCCGACCTGCCCGGCGCCCGCCGCGACGCCAGCCTGCTCGCCCGCCATGCACGGACCGTCGGTGTGCAACTGAGCCAGACCCACACCCGGCAGCTGTTGCAGGACGCCCCGGCTGCCTACCGCACCCGCATCAACGACCTGCTGCTCACCGCGCTGGCCCGCGCCGTGCAGGGCTGGAGCGGCCTGCCGGAGGTGCTGGTGCAACTGGAAGGCCATGGCCGCGAAGCGCTGTTCGACGACCTCGACCTGACCCGCACGGTCGGCTGGTTCACCAGCCTGTTCCCGCTGCGCCTGAGCCCGCAAACCGAACTGGCCGCTTCGATCAAGACCATCAAGGAACAACTGCGCAACGTGCCGGACAATGGCCTGGGCCACGGCGCGCTGCTGCACCTGGGCAGCCCTGAAGTGCGGCAAGCCCTGCGCGCGCTGCCGACACCGCGCATCACCTTCAACTACCTCGGCCAGTTCGATGGCAGCTTCAGCGACGACGACGGCGCACTGTTCGCCCCCTGCGCCGAGCCTGTCGGTGACGAGAAAAGCGCCGACGCGCCGCTGGGCAACTGGCTGACGGTCAACAGCCAGGTGTATGCCGGGCAGCTGAACATGGCCTGGACCTTCAGCGAGGCGATGTTCGACACCGCCCACATCGAGGCCCTGGCGCAGCGCTGCCAGCACGAGCTGGAGCAGCTCATCGAACACTGCTGCAACGGCCAGCACCTGGGCGTGACGCCGTCGGACTTCCCCCTCGCGCAACTGAGCCAGCAGCAACTCGATGCGCTGCCTATTGCCGTGCGCAACATCGACGACATCTTCCCGCTGTCGCCGATGCAGGAAGGCCTGCTGGTGCACACCCTGCTGGAGCAGCACTCGGGCATCTACTTCATGCAAGAGTGCTACACCATCCGCGAACCGCTGGACTACGCGCTGTTCGATGCCGCCTGGCAGCAGGTGGTGCAGCGCTACGAGGCAGTGCGCGCCTCGTTCCTGTGGAACACCGGTGGCGAATTGTTGCAGGTGATTCACCGCGACACCCCGGTAAAGGTCGAGCTGCTCGACCTCAGCCACCTGCCATTGACCGACGCCGAGCCGCACATCCTCACCTTGCTGCGCCTGGAGCGCGAAGCCGGTTTCGACCTGGGCAAGGCGCCGCCGATTCGCTTCAAGCTGATCCGCCTGGCCGACGACAGCCACCGCTTCATCATGAGCAACCACCACATCCTCATCGATGCCTGGTGCCGTTCGCTGCTGATGTCGGACTTCTTCGAGATCTACCACGCGGCCCTCGAACAGCGCCCCAGCCAATTGCGCACGCCGTATCGCTTCCGCCACTTCATCGAGTGGCTGCAACAGCAAGACCCGCACGCCGCCGAAGCGTTCTGGCGCGCGCAGCTGGCCGGTTTCGAGCAGGCCACGCCGCTGCCGCTGGACCGTCCGCAGTTGGCGGATCAGTCGCACTCGCGCATCGACGACAACTACACCTGGCTCAGCCCCGAGCACAGCGCGCAGTTGCTGGAAACCGCCAACCAGCACCGCCTGACCGTCAACACCCTGGTGCAGGCGGCTTGGGCGCTGACCTTGCACCATTACAGCCGCAGCCGCGACGTGCTGTTCGGCGTGACGGTTTCCGGGCGCCCGGCGCACCTACCGCAAATGCAGGACACCGTCGGCCTGTTCATCAACAGTGTGCCGCTGCGGGTACCCCTGCCGCCCCCGGAGCAGCCGTGCACCACCCTCGACTGGCTCCGCGGCATTCTCGAACGCAACGTCGCCCTGCGCGAATACGACTACCTGCCGCTGGTGCGCATTCAGGCGTGCAGCGAACTGGCTGCCGGCCAGCAGCTGTTCGACAGCCTGTTCGTATTCGAGAACGCGCCGCTGGACGCCTCGGTGGGCAGCGATGCGCGCGACATGGGCGTGGTCTCGGAGTCGTCGCGCACCCACACTAACTACCCGATCACCGTGGTGGTCTACCCCGGTGAACAACTGGGCCTGCACCTGTCCTACGACAGCCGCTATTTCAAGCGCAGCAGCATGGACGCTGTGCTGGCGCAGTTCCGGCAGTACCTCGAAGCGCTGCCGCAGCACCTGCACAGCCCGCTGGAGCAGCTCGCCCAGGCCCACGACGCCGATGCCGACGCGCTGCTGGCGCACACCCGCACCGAGGTCGAGCATGACCTGGCGCGCTCGTTCATCGAGCGCTTCGAAGCCCAGGTCGAGCGCCGTGGCGAAGCCATCGCCGCCACCTGCGGCGCACGGCAGTGGAGCTACCGCGAGCTGGAGCGCCAGGCCAACCGCGTCGGTCAGGCGCTGATCGCCCAGGGCGTCGGTGAAGACCAGCCGGTGGCGCTGCTGGCCGAGCGCGAACTGGAACTGCTGGCCAGCATCGTCGGCGCGTTCAAGGCCGGTGCCGGCTACCTGCCGCTCGACCCCAGCCACCCCGACGAACGCCTGGCCGACATCCTTGTCCGCAGCCGCACCCCGGCGCTGATTTGCAGCGCCGCGCAGCAGAGCCGCGCCCAGACCTTGCTGGCCGGACTGGCCACGCCGGTAACACTGCTGGTCTACGAGCAACTGCTGGCCGGCGCCTACAGCGAGGCGCGCCCTGGCCGCTACAGCGCGCCCAACAGCCTGGCCTATGTGATCTTCACCTCAGGCTCCACCGGCCAGCCCAAGGGGGTGATGGTCGAGCAGGCCGGCATGCTCAACAACCAGTTGAGCAAGCTGCCGTACCTGGGCCTGGATGAACAGGCCGTGATCGCTCAAACGGCCTCGCAGTCGTTCGATATTTCCGTCTGGCAGTTCCTCACCGCGCTGCTCTGCGGCGGCCAGGTGCGCATCGTGCCCGATGCCGTGGCCCGGCATCCGGCGCAGTTGCTGCACGAGGTGGCCGAGCAACGCATCAGCGTGCTGGAAATCGTCCCGGCGCTGATTCAGGCCGTGCTGGAAGAACCCCATCTGGCACTTCCAGCGCTGCGCTGGCTGCTGCCCACCGGCGAAGCACTGCCGGCAGAAACCGCGGCCGCCTGGCTGCAACGCTACCCCGGCATCGCCCTGGTCAATGCTTACGGCCCGGCCGAGTGCTCGGATGACGTGGCCTTCTACACCCTGCCAGTCGATGGCGTGCAGCGCAGCAACATCCCCATCGGCTATGCCACCGACAACAACCGCCTGTACCTGCTCGACGACTACCTGCAACCGGTGCCGGACGGCGCGGTGGGGGAAATCTGCGTGGCCGGGGTCGGCGTTGGTCGCGGCTACTGCGCCGACCCGCTGCGCACGGTGCCGGTGTTCGTGCCCAACCCGTTCGCCGTGCACCCCGGCGAGCGCCTGTACAAGACCGGCGACCTGGCGCGGCGGCGCAAGGACGATGGCGCCCTGGAATACCTCGGGCGCGTCGACCAGCAGGTGAAAGTGAACGGATTCCGTATCGAGCTGGGCGAGATCGAAGCGCAGATCGGCCAGTTCAGCGCGGTGCGCGAAGCCGCCGTGCTGGTGGTCGAGCACACCCTAGGCAAAGGGCTGGTGGCCTTCCTCACCGTGGAAGACGGCACCACGGTGGATGCCGACGGGCTGGAGGCGCTGCGTGATTTCCTCAAGGCGCGCCTGCCGCTGTACATGGTGCCGGCGCTGTACCAGGTGCTCGAACAGATGCCGCGCAACGCCAACGGCAAGCTCGACCGCAAGGCCCTGGCGCGCCTGCCGGTGCATGCCGGCGAACAGGCCTTCCGCGCCGCCGAAGGCGAAACGGCACAGGCGGTGGCGGCGATCTGGCAGGCCGTGCTCAAGGTCGAGCGCGTCGGCCTGGACGACCACTTCTTCGCCTTGGGCGGCAACTCGCTGCTGGCCACCCAGGTGACCTCACGCATTCAGCTGCAACTGGCCATCGAAGCGCCGCTGGCGGCGCTGTTCGAAAGCGCCAGCCTGGAAGACTTCGTGCGCCGACTGCCGGCCGCCGCCCCACCTGAAACCGAATTGAGCGACTTGTTCGACCTGCTCGATGAGCTGGAGACCCAATGATGCACAGCAACGCCTTGTCTGACCTGATCGAACGCTTCGTCAAGTTGCCCACCGCCCAACGCCGAACCCTCTACCAGCAAATGCTGGGCAAGGGCATCGACGTTGCCCGCCTGCCGATCCCGGTCACCCGCAGCGCCTTCGAGCGCGTGCCGTTGTCCTTCGCCCAGGAGCGCCAGTGGTTCCTCTGGGAGCTGGAGCCAGAAAGCAGCGCCTACAACTTGCCCACCGCCCTGCGCCTGCACGGCGCGCTGGATATACCGGCGTTGCAGGCCAGTTTCGACGCACTGCTGGCGCGCCATGAAAGCCTGCGCACGCGCTTTGCCGAGCACGAGGGGGTGCGTCATCAGGTGGTCGATGCGCCAATGCGCATCGTCATCGAACAGCAAGCGTTGCCACTCGGTCCAGGCAGCGAAGAACAGCGCGTGCAGGCGTGGATCGCCGCGCGCATCGCCACGCCGTTCGACTTGGCCCGCGGGCCACTGCTGCGCGTCTACCTGTTGCAACTGGCTGCCGAAGAACACGTGCTGTTGCTGGTGCAGCACCACATCGTCTCCGACGCCTGGTCGATGCAGGTGATGGTCCGCGAACTGATCGCAGCTTACGCCGGGCACGGCGCCGCGCTGCCGGCGCTGCCGGTGCAGTACGCCGACTACGCGCTGTGGCAGCGGCACTGGATGGAAGCCGGTGGCCGCGATCAGCAACTGGCCTACTGGGTCGAGCAACTGGGCGGCGAACAACCGGTGCTGCAACTGCCCGCCAGCCGCGCGCAACCGGCGCGGCGCAGCGGCCAGGGTGCGCTGCAGGAAGTTGCGCTCGACGCCGGTCTGACGCAGGCGTTGAAGGCGCTGGCGCAGCAGCAGGGGGTGACGCTGTTCATGCTCCTGCTGGCCTCGTTCCAGGCCTTGTTGCAACGCAGTTCGGGGCAGAACGACATCCGCGTCGGCGTGCCCATCGCCAACCGCAACCGGGTGGAAACCGAAGGCCTGATCGGCTTTTTCGTCAACACCCAGGTGCTGCGCGCCGAGGTCGATGGGCAGCAGCCGTTCAGCACGCTGCTGCAACAGATCAAACAACGCGCCCTCGGTGCCCAGCAGCATCAGGACCTGCCCTTCGAGCAACTGGTCGATGCCTTGCAGCCCGAGCGCAGCCTGGGCCACAACCCGTTGTTCCAGGTGATCTACAACCACCTTTCCGCCGACCCCAGCCAGGCTCAAGACCCGGCCACCGACCACCTTGGCCTACGCATCGAAGCCCTCGACTGGGCCACGCAGACCGCGCAGTTCGACCTGGCGCTGAACACCTTCGAATCCGAAGGCGGCCTGCGTGCCTCGCTGATCTACGCCACCGACGTGTTCGACCGCGAAGACGCCGAGCGCCTGGCCAAGCACTGGCTGAACCTGCTGCGCGCCGTGGTGCATAACCCGCAGCAGCGGGTCTGCGAACTCGACCTGCTCGGCGCCGAGGAACAGCACAGCACCCTCGCCCAGTGGAACCCGGCCACCCAGGTATTGGCCGTCGAGCAGTGCCTGCACCAGCGCATCGAACAGCAAGCCGCGCTACGCCCCGACGCCATCGCCCTGAGTTTTGAAGGCGAGCACCTGAGCTACGACCAGCTCAACCGCCGCGCCAACCGCCTGGCCCATCAACTGATCGCCCAAGGCGTCGGCCCAGAGCGGCTGGTGGGCCTGGCCTGCGAACGCGGCTTCGACATGCTGGTGGGCATTCTCGCCATCCTCAAGGCCGGCGGCGCCTACCTGCCGCTCGACCCGAAATCCCCCGCCGAACGCCTGGCCTACATCCTCGAAGACAGCGCCCCGGCGCTGCTGCTGGGGCAGGCCGAGGTGCTGGCGCAGATGGCCCTGCCAGCCGAACTGCCGACCTTGAGTTTCGAAGGCCTGAACGACGACGGCGCAGAACACAATCCTGCCGTGGCCCTGTCGCCCGACCATCTGGCCTACGTCATCTACACCTCAGGCTCCACCGGCAAGCCCAAGGGCACCCTGCTCGCCCACCGCAACGTGCTGCGCCTGTTCGATGCCACGCACGCCTGGTTCGCTTTCGACCAGCACGATGTGTGGAGCCTGTTCCACTCCTACGCCTTCGACTTCTCGGTGTGGGAAATCTTCGGCGCGCTGCTCTACGGCGGGCGCCTGGTCATCGTCCCGCAGGATGTCACCCGCTCGCCGGACGACTTCCACGCGCTGCTGATCGAGCAAGGCGTGACCGTGCTCAACCAGACGCCCTCGGCCTTCCGCCAACTGATGCACGTGGCCTGTGCGGCGCCTGCCGAGGCCGGACAACTGCGCTTGCGCCAGGTGATTTTCGGCGGTGAAGCGCTGGATGTGTCGAGCCTGGCGCCGTGGTTCGAGCGCTTCGGCGACAGCGCGCCGCAGTTGGTGAACATGTACGGCATCACCGAAACCACGGTGCACGTCACCTACCGTCCGCTGCGCAAGGCCGACCTTGCCCAGCCCGGCGTCAGCCCCATCGGCGAAGTCATCCCCGACCTCACCTGGTACGTACTCGACGCTGACCTCAACCCGGTGCCGCGCAACTGCGTCGGCGAGCTGTACATCGGCCAGGCGGGTTTGGCCCGTGGCTACCTGAAACGTGCCGATCTCACCGCCACACGTTTCATCCCTAACCCGTTCGAAACCGGCGGCAGCCGCCTGTACCGCACCGGTGACCTGGCGCGTTTCGGCGCCGACGGGACGATCGACTACATCGGCCGCATCGACCAGCAGGTGAAGATTCGCGGTTTTCGGATCGAGCTGGGCGAGATCGAAGCGCGCCTGCAAGCGCTGGCCGAGGTACGCGACGCGGTGGTGCTGGCCCAGCCCGGCCCGAGCGGCATGCAACTGGTGGCCTACGTGGTGCCCGCCGCTGTCGGGCTGGACGCTGCCAGCCTCAAACAGCACCTGAAAAGCACGCTGCCCGAGTACATGGTGCCGAGCCATGTGCTGCTGCTCGAACGCTTGCCGCTGACGCACAACGGCAAGCTCGATCGGCGGGCGTTGCCGGGGGTGGAAACGCAGTCGACGCCTGCCGCTTACAGCGCACCCCACGCGGGTCTTGAACAGGCCATCGCCGAGATCTGGCAGCAGGTGCTGCAGGTCGAGCAGGTGGGCCGTGAGGACAACTTCTTTGAGCTGGGTGGCGACTCGATCATCTCCATCCAGGTGGTCAGCCGCGCACGTCAGGCCGGCATCCACTTCACCGCCAAGCACGTCTTCGAGCACCAGAGCGTGGCAGGACTGGCCGCGGTGGCGCAGTACCGCGAACCGCTCGCAGCTCAAGATCAAGGCCCGGTTCAAGGCCATAGCGCACTGCTGCCGGTTCAGCACTGGTTCTTCGAGCACGTCCGCGAACAACGCCACCACTGGAATCAGTCGGTGGTCCTCAAGCCGCACCAACCGCTGCAAGCCGAGCTGCTCGAGCAGGCGTTGCGCGCCCTGCTCGTGCAGCATGACGCCCTGCGCCTGGTGTTTCGCGAACAGCCTTCAGGCTGGCTTGCCGAGCATCTGCCCTTCGAGGCTGTGCAAGAGCCGCTGTTGCGCTGCGTCACGCTGCGCAATCTGGATGAACTGCGCGAGGCTGGCGAGCAGACCCAGCGCAGCCTGGACCTGAGCCGCGGCCCGCTGCTGCGCGGCCTGCTGGGCGAATTGCCGGACGGCAGCCAGCGCCTGCAATTGGTGGTGCATCACCTGGTGGTCGATGGTGTTTCCTGGCGCATTCTCTTCGAAGACCTGCAACAGGCCTATCAGCAACTGCAGGCAGGTGATGATCTGCATCTGCCGGCCAAGACCTGGTCGTTCAAACGCTGGGCCGAGGCGCTGCAGGACTATGCCCGTGCAGGCGGCGGGCTACACAGTGAAGCCTTCTGGATTCAGCAGTTGCAGGACGCGCCGATCGACCTGCCCTGCGCCAACCCGGCGGGCGGACTGAGCAATCGCCATGCCCGCACGGTCCATGCACGGCTGTCGCAGGCGCAGACCCACGCCCTGCTGCAACAGGCCCCGGCGGCCTACCGGACCCAAGTCAACGACCTGTTGCTCACCGCGCTGGCGCGGGTGATCTGCCGCTGGAGCGGTGAGCCGAGCATGCTCGTGCAACTGGAGGGTCATGGCCGCGAAGAGTTGTTCGAGGGGGTCGATCTGTCGCGCACGGTCGGCTGGTTCACCACGCTTTACCCGCTGCGGCTGACCCCTGCCGGCACCCCTGAAGCCTCGATCAAGCGCATCAAGGAACACCTGCGCAGCGTGCCCGACAAAGGTATCGGTCACGGTGCGCTACGTCATCTGGGCAGTGCCGAGACCCGCGCCCGCCTGCTGGCGCTGCCAACCCCGCGAATCACCTTCAACTACCTCGGTCAGTTCGATGCCAGCTTCGCTCAAGACCAGGGCGCGCTGTTCAGCCCGACGGGTGATGCCGCCGGCCGCGAACAGGACATCGATGCGCCATTGGCCAACTGGCTGACCCTCAACGGCCAGGTCTACGCTGGCGAACTGAGCATGGGCTGGACCTTCAGCGCCGAAATGTTCCAGGCCGACAGCGTGCAACGCCTGGCCGACGACTATATGGCTGAGCTGGCAGCACTGGTCGAGCATTGCTGTCAGCCGGGTCGTCAGGGCGTCACGCCGACGGACTTTCCACTGGCGAGCCTGACCCAGGCGCAACTCGACGCGTTGCCTGTTCCGGCCAGCAATATCGAGGACATCTACCCGCTCTCGCCCATGCAGCAAGGCATGCTGTTCCACAGCGTCTATGGCGAGGCTACGGCTGACTACGTGACACAGATGTGCGTGGATGTCGAAGGGCTCGACCCGCAGCGCTTCGAACGCGCCTGGCAGGAGACGCTGCAGGCCCACGATATCCTGCGCAGCAGCTTCGTCTGGGACATCGGGCTGCAACAGCCGGTGCAGGTGGTCCAGCGCCGCGTGCAGTTGCCTTTCAGCACCCAGGACTGGCGCCAGCGTGGCGATCTCGACCAGGCCCTTGCGACACTGGCTGAGCACGATCGCCAGCAAGGTTTCGACCTGGGCACCGCCCCCTTGCTGCGCGTGCAGTTGATCCGCACGGGTGACGAGCGCCACCACTTGATCTACACACACCACCACATCCTGCTCGATGGCTGGAGCAACTCGCTGCTGCTCGGCGAGGTGCTGCAACGCTATCGTGGTGACCCTGTCCACCCCACTGGCGGGCGCTATCGCGATCTGCTCGCCTGGCTCGCCCAGCAGGACTCGATGGCAGCGCAAGCGTTCTGGCAAGCGCAGTTCGCGGCGTTCGAAGCACCGACCCTGCTTGCCGATGCACGGGCGACCAGCGCCCGAGGCGAGCAGGGCCACGGCGAGTATTTCCACCGCCTCGACGCTGATACCACTGCCGCCCTGAACCGCTTCGCACGGCAGCAGAAAGTCACGTTCAATACCGTGCTGCAAGCGGCATGGATGCTGTTGTTGCAGCGCCTCAGCGGGCAGACGACGGTCACCTTCGGCACCACCGTATCCGGCCGGCCCACTGCGCTGAAAGGCGTCGAACAGCAGATAGGCCTGTTCATCAACACGCTGCCCGTGATCGCCACGCCACGACCGCAGCAGCGCATCGAGCAATGGTTGCAGCAGGTCCAGAACCAGGCGCTGGCCTTGCGTGAGCAAGAGCACACGCCCCTGTATGAAATTCAACGCTGGGTCGGACAGGGCGGCGAAGCGCTGTTCGACACCTTGCTGGTCTTCGAGAACTACCCCATCGCGCAAGCCCTGCAACAGCCGCGAGGCAACGGCCCCCGCTTCGCCAACGTGCGTAATCAGGAACAGACCAACTATCCCCTCACCCTGCAGGCCACGCTGGGCGAGCGACTGACGCTGCAGTTCAGTCATGCCCTGGCAGCGTTCGATACGCACGATGTCAGACGCCTTGCAGAGCATCTGGACACCGTGCTGCGCAACATGCTTGGCGATCCGCAGCAGGTGCTGGGCAATCTGTCGCTGCTGGATGCACCGCAAAAGCGCAGCACCCTCGCCCAGTGGAATCCGGCCACCCAGGTATTGGCCGTCGAACAGTGCCTGCACCAGCGCATCGAACAGCAGGCCGCGCTACGCCCCGAAGCCATCGCCCTGAGTTTTGAAGGCGAGCACCTGAGCTACGACCTGCTCAACCGCCGCGCCAGCCGCCTGGCCCATCAACTGATCGCCCAAGGCGTCGGCCCAGAGCGGCTGGTGGGTCTGGCCTGCGAACGCGGCTTCGACATGCTGGTGGGCATTCTCGCCATCCTCAAGGCCGGCGGCGCCTACCTGCCGCTCGACCCGAAATCCCCCGCCGAACGCCTGGCCTACATCCTCCAAGACAGCGCCCCGGCGCTTCTGCTGGGGCAGGCCGAGGTGCTGGCGCAGATGGCCCTGCCAGCCGAACTGCCGACCTTGAGTTTCGAAGGCCCGAACGACGACGGCGCAGAGCACAATCCTGCCGTGGCCCTGTCGCCCGACCACCTGGCCTACGTCATCTACACCTCAGGCTCCACCGGCAAGCCGAAAGGCACCCTGCTCGCCCACCGCAACGTGCTGCGCCTGTTCGATGCCACGCAATCCTGGTTCGCCTTCGACCACCGCGATGTGTGGAGCCTGTTCCATTCCTACGCCTTCGACTTCTCGGTGTGGGAAATCTTCGGCGCGCTGCTCTACGGCGGGCGCCTGGTCATCGTCCCGCAGGACGTCACCCGCTCGCCGGACGACTTCCACGCGCTGCTGATCGAGCAAGGCGTGACCGTGCTCAACCAGACGCCCTCGGCCTTCCGCCAACTGATGCACGTGGCCTGTGCGGCGCCGGCTGCGGCCGGACAGCTGCGCTTGCGCCAGGTGATCTTCGGCGGTGAAGCGCTGGATGTGTCAAGCCTGGCGCCGTGGTTCGAGCGCTTCGGCGACGGCGCGCCGCAGCTGGTGAACATGTACGGCATCACCGAAACCACGGTGCACGTCACCTACCGTCCGCTGCGCAAGGCCGACCTTGCCCAGCCCGGCGTCAGCCCCATCGGCGAAGTCATTCCCGACCTCACCTGGTACGTACTCGACGCCGACCTCAACCCGGTGCCGCGCAACTGCGTCGGCGAGCTGTACATCGGCCAGGCGGGTTTGGCCCGTGGCTACCTCAAGCGCGCCGAGCTCACCGCCACGCGTTTCATCCCCAACCCGTTCGAAACCGGCGGCAGCCGCCTGTACCGCACCGGTGACCTGGCGCGCTTCGGCGCCGACGGGACGATCGACTACATCGGCCGCATCGACCAGCAGGTGAAGATTCGCGGTTTTCGGATCGAGCTGGGCGAGATCGAAGCGCGCCTGCAAGCGCTGGCCGAGGTACGCGACGCCGTGGTGCTGGCCCAGCCCGGCCCGAGCGGCATGCAACTGGTGGCCTACGTGGTGGCCGCCGCTGCCGGGCTGGACGCTGCCAGCCTCAAACAGCGCCTGAAAAGCACGCTGCCCGAGTACATGGTGCCGAGCCATGTGCTGCTGCTCGAACGCTTGCCGCTGACGCACAACGGCAAGCTCGATCGGCGGGCGTTGCCGGGGGTGGAAACGCAGTCGGCGCCTGCTGCTTACAGCGCACCCCACGCGGGTCTGGAACAGGCCATCGCCGAGATCTGGCAGCAGGTGCTGCAGGTCGAGCACGTGGGCCGGGACGATGATTTCTTCGAACTGGGGGGGCATTCCCTGCTGGTGATCAACCTGGTGTCGCAACTGCAGTTGCACCTGGGCCTGAATGTCACGCCGCAGGCCGTCTTCGAACATCCCACGCTGGCGCTGTTCACCCGCCAACTGGCCCCCGCCGCCGACCGGGTCGGCACGGACAAACTCAATGCCCTTGAAGCACTGCTCGATGAAATGGAGGAAATCTGATGGATAACAGCGCGGCAATGGGCATCGCCCGACGCTTCCTCAGCCTGCCTCTGGAAAAGCGCCGCCCGTTCCTGGCCAAAATGCTGGAACAAGGCGTTTCACCGGCGAACCTGCCGATTCCATCGCTGCGCCATGACCTCGCCAGCGTGCCGCTGTCGTTCGCCCAGGAGCGGCAATGGTTCCTCTGGCAGCTCGACCCGGCCAGCAGCGCCTACCACGTGCCTACCGCCTTACGCCTGCGCGGGTCACTGGATGTCGCCGCCTTGCAGCAGGCCTTCGATCATCAGCTGCAACGCCACGAGAGCCTGCGCACGCGCTTCGTGCTCGGTGCACAACGGCCTGAGCAGCTCATCGACGACACGTGCAGGGTCGACATCGAACAGCACAGCGCTGCACTCGACGACGATGCCCTCAAGGCGTGGGTCGATAGCCGTATCATGCAACCTTTCGATTTGCAGCAGGGTCCTGTGCTGCGGGTCAGCCTGCTGCGTCTGGCCGCAGATGAGCATGTGCTGCTGCTGGTGCAGCATCACATCGTCTGCGATGGCCAGTCGATGCAGGTGATGGTCGACGAGCTGGTGCAGCTTTACGCGGCCTTCGCTCAGGGCCGCGAGCCCGTGCTCGGCGACTTGCCGATTCAGTACGCCGACTACGCCATCTGGCAACGGCGCTGGATGGAAGCCGGTGAGCGCGAGCGTCAGTTGCACTACTGGCAGGCGCAGCTCGGTGGCGATCAGCCAGTGCTGGAGCTGCCATTCGACCGCCCGCGCCCGGCCATCCAGAGCGATCACGGTGCACTGCTCGATATCGCCCTCGATGCCGAGCTGGGAGGTGCTTTGAAAACGCTGGCCCAGCGCGAAGGCGTGACCCTGTTCATGCTTCTGCTGGCCACCTTCCAGGTCCTGCTGCATCGTCACAGCGGCCAACGGGACATTCGCGTCGGCGTACCGGTAGCCAATCGTAATCGGGTCGAGACCCAGGGCCTGATCGGCTTTTTCATCAACACCCAGGTACTGCGCGCCGAAATCGACCCGACGCAACCGTTCAGCCAGCTGTTGCAGCAGGTACGCCAGCGCACGCTGGGCGCACAGGCGCATCAAGACCTGCCGTTCGAACAACTGGTCGAAGCGCTGCAGCCGCAACGCAGCCTGAGCCACGCACCGCTGTTCCAGGCGATGTTCAACCACCAGCACGCCGCCCGTTCCGCTGCCAGCGGCGGCGCCAGTGATGCGCTGCAGGTGACGCCTTTGGCCTGGAGCAGCCATACCACTCAGTTCGACCTGACCCTGGATACCTACGAATCAGCGACTGGCCTGAGCGCCAGCCTGACCTACGCCACCGATCTGTTCGACGCAGCCACTGCGCTGCGTCTGGGACAACGCTGGGTCAACCTGCTGCGTGGGCTGGTCGATGATCCGCACCAGCGCATCGACGCCCTGCCCTTGCTCGACGAGCAAGAGCGCACACAGCTACACGCCTGCAACCAGAGCCATCGGCACTATCCCCTCGAGCAGGGTTACGTGCGCCTGTTCGAAGCCGGTGTCGACGCCGACCCGCAGCGTGTCATCGCCACCTGCACAGGCCAGCGGTGGAGCTACGCCGAACTGGATGACAAGGCCAATCGCCTGGCGCAGAGGTTGCTGCAGGCGGGCGTCGCGCTCGATCAAGCGGTGGCCTTGCTGGCTGAACGCGACCTGCCGCTGCTGGCGATGATGATCGGCACGTTCAAGGCCGGCGCCGGCTACCTGCCGCTCGATCCAGGCCTGCCGGAACAGCGCCTGCGCCACATCCTCGCGCTGAGCAAGGCACCGGTGCTGGTGTGTACCCGCGCCTGCCAGGCGCAGGCCCAGGCATTGCTGCACGATTTGCCGACGCCGGTGCAGGTGGTGGTCTGGGAAGACACCCAGGGGCTTGCCGCCGAGCGCCCGGGCATCTACAGCGGCCCACAGAACCTTGCGTACATCATCTACACCTCCGGCTCCACAGGACTGCCCAAGGGCGTCATGGTCGAGCAGGCTGGAATGCTCAACAACCAGTTGAGCAAGGCGCCGTATCTGGCCCTGGATGGGCGCGACGTGATCGCTCAGACGGCCTCGCAGAGTTTCGATATCTCGGTGTGGCAATTCCTTGCCGGGCCGTTGTTCGGCACCCCCGTGGACATCGTGCCCAAGGCGATCGCCAACGATCCACACGCACTGCTGGAGCATGTTCGCCAGCGACGGATCAGCGTGCTGGAAAGCGTGCCTTCACTGATCCAGGGCATGCTCGTCGAACACCACGGCGAACTGCCGCACCTGCGCTGGCTGCTGCCCACCGGCGAAGCCATGCCGCCCGAGCTGGCACGTCAGTGGCTGTTGCGCTATCCACAGGCGCAGTTGATCAACGCCTATGGCCCGGCCGAATGCTCGGACGACGTGGCGTTCTACCGCGTCGATCTGGCCTCCACCGAGCGCAGCTACCTGCCGATTGGCACTGCCACCGACAACAACCGGTTGTACCTGCTCGATGACGCCTTGCAGTTGGTGCCACTGGGTGTGGTTGGCGAGCTGTGCGTTGCCGGCACTGGCGTAGGCCGTGGCTATGTAGCCGATCCGCTGCGCACCGCTCAGGCTTTCATCGCCCACCCCTTCGGCGCACCGGGCGAACGCCTGTACCGCACCGGCGACCTGGCGCGTCAGCGTGCCGATGGTGTGCTGGAGTACGTCGGACGGGTCGACCATCAGGTGAAGATTCGTGGCTTGCGCATCGAGCTGGGGGAAATCGAAACCCGCTTGCTGGAGCTGCCGGCGGTGCAGGATGCCGTAGTCGCGGCGCAACCAGGGCCGCGTGGCTTGCAACTGGTGGCCTACTACGTCGCGCGCGACGCACACCCGGAGGCAGCAGCGATGCGCGAGTCGATTCGCGCGCATTTGCGTCAGTGGCTTCCGGAGTACATGGTGCCGGCGCACTTGCTGGGTCTGGACCGCCTGCCACTCAACGCCAACGGCAAGGTCGACCGCAAGGCCCTGCCGCTGCCGCAGCCGAGCGTCGAGCAGCGTCAGTACCTTGCGCCGCAGACACCCTTGCAGCAGCGCATTGCAGCGATCTGGCAACAGGTGCTGAAGCTTGAGCAGGTCAGCATCGACGACAACTTCTTCGAACTCGGTGGCGACTCGATCGTTTCAATCCAGGTGGTCAGCCGCGCGGCCGCTGCCGGTATTCACTTCAGCCCGCGAGAACTGTTCCAGCACCAGACGGTACAGGCCCTGGCGCAGGTCGCCCGTGAGCAGAGCAGCGGGCTTGCGCCGGCGCCCTCCAGCGTGCCCCGCGACTGGTGTGAGAACCTCGCTGCCGCACCTGGCGTCATGACCCCGGCGCACTTCCCGCTGGCGAGCCTGACGGCGGCCCAACTGGAGGCGCTGCCGCTGGCCGCCGAGCAGATACAAACGCTCTATCCACTCTCGCCGATGCAGCAGGGCATGCTGTTCCATACGCTGCAGTCGTCTGAAGCGGGACTGTATGTGACGCAGACCAGCGTGCCGGTCGAGGGCCTGGACAACCAGCGCTTCGTCGCGGCCTGGAACCAGATCATCGCGCGCCACGAAATGCTGCGTACGGCCTTCTGGCATGACAGCCAGCTCAACGAGCCGTTACAGATCGTGCTGCGTGAGGTGCTGCTACCGGTACGCCTGCTCGACTGGCGTGGACAGCCGGTCAGCGAGCAGCGCCTGCGCGCCGAGGCCCAGGCTGACTGCGCACAAGGCTTCGACCTGTTGCGACCGCCGCTGATCAACCTCACCCTGATTCGCCTGGACGATGACCGCCAGCAGTTGATCTGGACCGCGCACCACATACTCATGGATGGCTGGAGCAGCTCGCAGCTGCTGGCCGAGGTGTTTGCCCTGTATGCCGGGCATGTACTGCCTGCCAAACAGGGGCACTACCAGGACTACATCCAATGGCTGCAAGCCCAGGATGGCGCAGCGCTGGAGCGTTTCTGGAGTGCCCGGCTGCAAGAGCCGGTGACCACGCAACTGGCTGGCGCCCTGCAAGACAGGCCTGCGCCTGAGAGCACCGGCCACCAGGCGCTGTACCTGGACTGGGACGCACCCCGTACGCAGACCTTGCGCGAGCAGGCACAGCGCCTGCGAGTAACGCCCAACACCCTGATCCAGGGCGCCTGGCTGCTGCTGTTGCAGGCCTACACCGGCCAGACCCGCGTGTGTTTCGGCGCTACCGTGGCGGGCCGCCCCACCAGCCTGCCCAACGCCGGCGACATTCTCGGTCTGTTCATCAACACCCTGCCGATCATCCAGCGCCCTGACCCGCAGCAGCCGTTGCAGCAGTGGCTGAGGCAGCTACAGGCCGACAACCTCGAAGTGCGCGACCACGAGCACGCCTCGCTGTCGGACCTGCAACGCTGGGCCGGACAACCGGGGCAGGCCCTGTTCGACAGCATCATCGTCTTCGAGAACTACCCGATCAGCGAACGTCTGGACGATGCGCAAAGCTCGCAGCTGCGCTTCGGCCAGGCGCACGGGCGGGACGTCACCAACTACCCGATGGACCTCGAAGTGCGCCTGGGCGAGTGCCTGCAAATCGAGTTCATGTTCCTGCGCAGCCATTTCACCGAGCAGGCCGTGGCCGCCATTCGTGGCGAGTTCGAAGGGCTGTTGCAGAACATGCTCGACAACCCTGACATGGCCGTGGGCAACCTGGCCCTGTGGCGAGCTTCGCCGCTGCCGGCAGCTTCGGCAGCGCAACCCCCCTCCACGCCGCTGGTCGAACGCATTGCTCGGCACACCCGCTTGCAGCCCGACCAGCCTGCCGTGCGCTGCGCTGGGCAGCAACTGACCTACGCGCAACTCGATGCCCAGGCCAATCGTCTGGCCCACTACCTGATCGCCCAGGGCATTGGCCCGGAAGATTTCGTCGGCATTGCCCTGGAGCGCTCGGTGGAGGTGATCGTGGCGTTCCTGGCGGTGATGAAGGCCGGGGCCGCGTATGTGCCGCTGGACATCGACTACCCGCAGGAACGTCTCGCCTGGGCCATGCGCGATTCGGCCATGCGCCTGTTGATCACCCGCGCAGCCGTGCGCGAACGCTTGCCGCAGGACAGCGAGGTACCCTGCGCCGACCTGCAGACCCTCGACCTGGACGCCTGGCCGGCCAGCCCACCGACGCCACGCGCCTGCGGCGACAACCTGGCGTATCTGATCTACACCTCCGGCTCCACCGGCCAACCCAAGGGTGTCGCCGTTAGCCACGCCTCGCTGGCGATGCACTGTCAGGCTATCAACGAGCTATACGAAATGGGGCCTGCCACCTGCGAGCTGCTGTTCATGTCGTTCGCCTTCGACGGTGCCCAGGAACGCTGGCTGTCGACCTTGGCCGCAGGTGGCTGCCTGGTGCTGCGCGACCACTGCCTGTGGACACCCGAGCAGACCTGGCAGGTGCTGCATCAGGAACAGGTGACCATCGCCTGCTTCCCACCCGCCTACCTGCAACAACTGGCCGAATTCGGCGAATCCCAGCCGACCCCACCACCCGTGCACATCTACTGCTTCGGCGGTGATGCGGTGGCCGATGCCAACTTCGAGCAGGTCAAGCGGGCCCTGCGCCCACGCTACTTGACCAATGGCTATGGTCCGACCGAAACCGTGGTCACGCCGCTGCTGTGGAAAGCCGACCTGAGCCAGCGTTGCGAGGCTGTGTACGCGCCCATTGGCCGCGCCGTCGGACAGCGCACCCTGCAGGTGCTCGACCCACTGCTGCGGACATTGCCCAGCCATCTGGCCGGCGAGCTGTACATCGGCGGGTTCGGCGTCGCCCGGGGATACCACGGCCGACCAGGGCTGACCGCCGAGCGCTTCGTGCCTGACCCCTGTGGAGTGCCTGGTAGTCGGTTGTACCGCACCGGCGACCTGGTGCGCAGCCGTGCCGACGGCGTGTTCGACTACCTCGGCCGCCTCGACAATCAGGTGAAGATTCGCGGCTTTCGTATCGAGTTGGGCGAGATCGAGGCGCGGTTGCGCAGCTACCGAGGCGTGAAGGATGCCGTGGTGATCGCCCGCGAGACGGCCGCTGGCAAGCAATTGGTCGGTTATGTGGTAGGCACTGACCTGCTCGTCGATACGCTGCGTGGGCAACTGGCCGTCGAGTTGCCGGACTACATGGTGCCGACGCACCTGCAGTGCCTCGCCGAGCTGCCCTTGAACCCGGCCGGCAAGGTCGATCGCAAGGCGCTGCCAGCGCCCCGAGAACAGGCCGCAGCCCAGGTCGCGCCACGCAATCTGCTGGAGCAGCAGTTGGTCGCCATCTGGCAAGAGGTGCTGGAACGCGAGCACGTGGGAATCACCGACAACTTCTTCGAGCTGGGCGGCGACTCGCTGCGCGTGCTGCGCGTGCTGTCCAAGGTGCGGGCGTTGAACGCTCCAGGTTTCGAGCTCAAGCTACGCGACCTCATGGGCAAGCCGACCATCGCCGAACTGTCCGGCTTCGACGCCGAGGCAGCGATTCAGGCGCCAGGCCCGTTGGTACCGCTGAACCGCGCAACGAGCGGCACGCCGCCGCTGTACTGCATCCATGCAGGTTTTGGCACGCTGTTCGACTACGAACCTCTGGCGCGCCACCTCGAGGGCCGGCGCAGCGTGATCGGCCTGCAATGCCGCATGTTGCTGGACCGACGTTGGCAGGATCAGTCGTTGCCGCAGATGGCCGCAGACTACGTAGCCGCCATTCGCACGCAGCAGCCCCAGGGGCCCTATGCCTTACTCGGCTGGTCGTTGGGTGGGGCACTGGCGATACTGATGGCCGAGGTGCTCAAGGACCAGGGTCAGGAGGTCCAATACCTGGGCCTGGTGGACAGCTTCGTGCCCGATGGTCAGCGCTCGCAGAGCACCGGGCGTCACCAGGACCTGGCGCAGTTCCTTGGGGTGATCCTGGAGCGGCCGGTGGCCGAGCTGCCACTGCTCGCGCTAGACGATGCGCAGGCGCACGTCACGCTCGAGCGACTGATTCGCGACGAGCAGGCAAAGGGCCCGGACACTGCTCGCTACAGCGGCTTCGAAGCCGCCGACCTGGCCCAGGTGTTCATCGTGGCGATGCGGCTCAAGCAACTGTCCGAAGCGCTGCAACAGTTGCCGATATGCTACGCGCCAGCCACGCTCTGGTGGGCCAGCGAGACTGCCCTCGATGAGCGCCAGCGCCTCGAACACAGGCTGCAGGGACGGCTGCAACGGCACACGCTGGACGCCGGCCACCACCAGTTGCTCGATCTGCCCGAGTTCCTCGAACAGCTGCTGGAGGAGGTGGCCAGCCCGGCGCTGCTGGAGCGCTGATGCCCCTGGCGCAGCCCCTCGGGGCTCGCGCCAGCACCCGGTACCGACCAGTGCAACGAAAAACGCCCGATGCAAGCATCGGGCGTTGATGGTCATGGGCTGCGCAGGGAAAGATTCAGTCCCAGACGCCGCGCACGCTCAGCATGAAGTTGCGTGGTTCGCCGAAGTAGTTGGCGTAGGCGGTGTGGGTCAAGGTTTCGTAGTACTTGCGGTCGAACAGGTTGTTGGCATTGAAGGCCACCGTCCAGTGCGAATCGAGCTTGTACTCCACCATGGCATCCCAGGTCGAATAGCCGCCCTGACTCAACCTTACTGGCGTTTCCTTGGTGATTTCGCCGAGGTCGTTGTACTCGTAATCGATCATGTTGACGTAGTAGCCGCTTTGCGCCGTGACACCACCGCCGACTTTCCAGTCCGACAGCTGGCCTGGCAGCACATAGGTGCTCCACAGTTTTGCCTGGTGCTTGGGCGTGACGCTGCTGAATACGGCACTGGTGGAGCGGTCCTGATTGCGGTTGAAGGTGTAACCCGCCATCAACTCCCAGCCCGGCATGAGCTCGCCGCTGGCCTCGAGGTCGACGCCTTTGCTGACCACCTTGCCGCGCGACAGGTAGCAGCAACTGCCTCCATACAGAACCGACTCGGCCGGGTAGCGGGGGTCGAGCACGGCCTGATTCTCGCGTTCGGAATAGAACAGCGCCGCGGTGACATTCAGCGCACCATCGAGCAATTCGCCCTTCAACCCGGTCTCGTAGGTCTTGCCGACCATGGGCTCGAGTGACGAACCTGGCAGCGGCCCGGCCTGATACATGGGCTGAGGATTGAAGATTTCCGAATAGCTGGCGTAGGCCGACCATTCATTGCTCAGGTCAAATACCAGTCCGCCAAACGGAACCACTTTGGTCGGCTGACGAAAGTCGACGATGTTCGAGTCGACCCACGGTCCGTCCTTGGGGACTTTCATTGCGTAGGTCTGCTCGAACGAGTAGCGCGTGGCACGCGCGCCGACGATCAGCTTGAGCGGGTCAGCCAGTTGCAGGCGCAGGGTGGAATAAACGCCGTACTGCTTTTGCTTGTTGGGCTTGTAGTCGCGCCAGAAATCCTTGTTGATGGTGTTCTTCAACCACGGCTGTTCATAGGGCGTTCCCAGCCCCGCGTTACCGTCGGCAGCGCGCCAGCGGCTGTTGATCGCCTGCCCGTCGGCACCGAACAGCAACTCATGCTCGCGCCCCAGAAACTCGAAATGGCCGGACAGGTTCATGTCCACCACCGTCTGATCGCTGGTGGCGCGCTGGTAACTGCCGTACCACTGCGGGCCGGTATTCCCGACGCGTTCGCCATAGATGAACGCGCCTTGGCTCTCCACCGAGTCGAACACATGGGTCAGCGTGGTGTTGAGCTTCCAGTTGTCGTTGAAGTAGTGATCGAGCTTGACGAAGACCTCGTTGGAGGCATGGTCGGAGTAGGACCAGTCGGTGGTCGGCCAATAGCTGCGGCTGTAGTTGGGCTTGCCGCCGTACCGGTAGAACGGCAGACCATCACCGGTCCCGGTCTCCTTGGTCTTGTCCAGTCGACCGCCCAGGGTGAGCATGGTATCCGGGCTCAGGTCCGCTTCCAGGACCCCGTAGATGGAGGGGTTCTCGGTGCCACGGTTGTCCATGAAGTACTTGCGGTCGGTGTAGCTGGCGGCCAGACGACCGCGCAGCGCGCCATCGAAGCCCAGGGGACCTGTGACATCCACCTGCGAACGGTAGTTGTCCCAACTGCCGGCCGAGGCGTCGAACTTGAGCTGATAAGTGTCCAGGGGCCGCTTGCGCACCAGGTTGATGATGCCGCCTGGGTCGCCCACGCCTCCGAACAGACCCGCCGAACCGCGCAGCACTTCAACGTGGTCGAACTCGGTCATGTTGTACAGGTGGTTGGAGTAGCCGCCGTTGGAATCGAGGCTGGCCGCACCATCGATCTGAATGTTCTTCATCTCGAAACCGCGCGAGTAGTACTTGGGCGTGCGGTAGTTGAGGCTTTTCACCGTCACACCCGGAGTAGCCCGCATGGCCTGGCCGAGGCTGGTGATCTGCCGATCCTTGAGGGCCTGGGCGGTGATCACCGAAACCGACTGGGGGGTTTCACGAATCGACATCGGCGTTTTCGAACCGACACTGGTCAGCCCGGCCTTGTAGGAACCAGAGTTTTCCGTGGCCTCACCCATGCCCTGCCCGGAAATGCTGGTCGCACCCAGCTCGATGGCGCCACCGGCGCTGGCGCCGAGGTTGGCGCCAGCCGGGGTGATGATCACCGTGCCGTTGTCGATACGGTACGACAGGCCAGCATCGCGCAGGATCAGGTCGAGGGCACGGGTCGGCTCCATCGCCCCGGACACCGCCGGAGCGCGCTTGCCGCTGACCAGCCCCGGCTCGAACAGCATCTGCAGTCCGGTCTGCTGGGCCAGTTGGGTCAGCGCATCGCTCAACGGCGCCGAAGGAATGTTCACCTCGGCCACTTCAGCCTGCGCCACGCTGACCATGCCCAAGGCCAGCCCGAGCACCACCGCCGATGCCGACGCGCGCCAGCGGGCGCGGCCGCAGATGCCAAGGCTGCGGGTGAGCCTCGCCTGTTCCGATTTCATTTCCTGATCCACTCCGTACGTGTTGTGTTGGTCTATCGCCGACTCTCAGGCCAGCTGACGGACGTCTGGCAATCCCTTGCAAACCGGCCTCCCGGCACAGGCCGACCGTGCGGTCGCACTTGTACGCTGACTAGACGAGAGGTGGGTAGACGAAATTAGGAATTTTTCACAAACGTTGTGCTAAGCGATCAACACGCAGGTCGTGCCGTTGTGCATTACCGATAGAACACTGTTCACTCGAGCGTGCAGAGCCTCAGGGCAGCCCACCGCGGCGAGGCTGTTCCTGCGGGCAGCGCACTTTTGCTGGAGCAAGCAGTCCGCATCTGAACAGATCGGTATTGGGCCACCTTGCTGGCCCTTCGTGGCTAACGGCTGCAACGCGCTGTTAGTCACACACTGACCAACCCAGGCGACCAACATCCCCACGCAGAACGCGTCGGCCGCCCATCAGTCCCAGCCCCTCACCCCAACGACTGCGCCTTCTCCAGCAAGCGCGCCTTCTCTTCCGGGCTCATCGCCTCCAGGCGCAGGCGGGCGGTGGCGAGTTTTTCCAGTTGGCCGGGGGCGGCCTCCTGCAGGCGCAGGGCCTGGGCCAAGGCGGCGGGGCTGGGGTTGTCGAAGACTACGCCGGGGTGCACGTCGCAGTGCAGCAACTTGCGGATGCCGGCCACCAGCTTGATCACCAGCAGCGAGTGGCCGCCGGCGGCGAAGAAGTCCTGCTCGACGCTCAGCCGCTCGCTGCCGAGCAGCTGCGCCATGCGCCCGGCGAGGAGGTTCTCCAGGGCGTCGCGCGGGGCCACGTAGGGCTGCTGCGCAGCGCCCAGATCCAGGCTGGCGAGGGCCTTGCGGTCGATCTTGCCGTTGCCCAGACGCGGCATCTGCGCCAGCACGTGCACCTGACGCGGCACCATCACCGCGGGCAGGCGCTGCTGCAACTGCCCCTTGAGCGACTCGGCACCATCCGCCGGTGCGGTGCCCAGCGCGGTGACGAAGGCCAGCGGTTCGTGCTGCGCATCGAGCACCACTGCCGCTTCGCTGACGCCTGCGAGCGCCGCCAGTTGCGCTTCGATTTCTGCAAGTTCTACGCGGAAGCCGCGCAGTTTGACCTGCTGGTCGGCGCGCCCGTACAGCACGATGCCGCCTTCGGGGCGGTAACGCGCCAGGTCGCCGCTGCGGTAGAGGCGCTGGCCGGGCAGCCACGGGTGCTCGATGAAGGCCTGCGCCTGGGCGTCGGGGGCGTTGAGGTAGCCGCGCGCCAGCTGCGCGCCGCCGATGTACAGCTCGCCCAACTCGCCGCTGGCGACCAGGCGCCGCTGGGCGTCGAGCACCAGCAATTGGTTGTTGGCCAGCACGTGGCTGAGCGGCAGTGCAGCGGCGTCGAGGTCGTCGAGGGTGACGCGGTGCACGGCCACGCCGACGGTGCTTTCGCTCGGGCCGTAGTGGTTGAACAGGCGCAGCTCGGGGCGCTGATGCAGCAGGCGTTCAGCCAAGGCAGGCGGCAGTGCTTCGCCGCCCAGCACCAGGGTGGCGGGCAGCGCTGGTGCCGGCGTGTCGAGCAAGGCGGCCAGGTGCGAGGGCACGATTTTCAGGCAGTCGATGGCCTGCTCGCGGATGAACCCGGCGAAGGCCTGGGCGTCTTGCACCGTGGCGTCGTCGGCCAGGTGCAAGGTGGCGCCGTGGTACAGCGCGCCGAACAGGCTGGTGTGACCCAGGTCGGCCACCACACTGGCGCTGAAGGCGAAATGCCGGCAACTGGCCAGGTCGAGGGCGGCACTGGCGGCGGCAACGTAGTTGAACAGCGCGCCGTGCTCGACGGCCACCGCCTTCGGAGTGCCGGTGGAGCCGGAGGTGAACAGCACGTAGGCAAGATCGCTGGCGTTGAGTGCGGGCTGCTCGGGCAAGATGGCTGGGGCGTGGCTGAAATCCAGCCCGGCCAGGTGCAACTGGGTGATCTCATGTTCCTGCGGCTGCTCGCTGACCAGCAGCGCAGCGCCGGCCTGCTCCAGCAGCAACGCCTGGCGCGCAACAGGCCACTGCGGATCGAGGGCCAGCCAGGCCGCGCCAAGACGCCAGCTCGCCAGCGCTGCCACCAGCCAGTGCGCCGAGCGCGGCAGCGCCAGGGCCACGCGCTGGCCGCGTACCACACCGTGGGCGGCCATGTGCGCAGCGAGGGTCTGCACCTGCTGCTCCAGTTCGGCATAGCTCAGGGTCTGCGCGGCGCTGACCAGCGCAGTGGCATCGGGGGTCGATTCAGCCCAGTCGCGAATGCGCTCGGCCAGGTTCAGGCGAGTATCGAGGGCAGCGCTGGGCGGGTTGAGCGCCAGCAAGCGGCTGCGCTCGACATCGCCCAGCAGCGGCAGGTCGCCGGCGGCAGTGGCCGGTGCCGCGACGATGCCGCGCAGCAGCACCTGGTATTGCGCCAGCAGCCCGGCCATGGCGGCGGCGCTGTAGTGCTGGCTGAGGTAGGTGAGGCTCAGGGCCTGCACGGCACCGGCAGCGTCCAGTCCCACCTGCAAGGCCAGCTCGATTCCCGGCTCCAGGCCGGCAGACACCTGCGCGGTCCACTGCGCGCCACGCACTTCATCGAACGCAGGCAGACGGCGCACGGCAAAACTGTGGCTGGGCGGTGTGGCGCGACTGCTGCCTGGGCAGTACTCCTGCCAGGTGCGGTGTGTGTCGAGTACTGCGGCCAGCTGCGCCAGGCATTGATCGAACGGGCGTTGCAGGTCCAGCGGCAGGTGCAGCGGCAGGGTTTTCTCGAACAGGCCCAAGGTCTGCTCGAAGAAGCCGTAATCATGCCGCCCATCGTGGCGCCAGCCAGCGATCAGCGCCGAGCGGCCACTCAGGCGCGCCAGCAACAGCCACCAGGCCGCTTGTAGCACGCTGTCGGCGCTGACGCCCTGGGCACCGGCCAAGGCTTCGACGGCCTGGCGCAGCTCAGTGGGGACGGCGGCCTGCACCTGGGCCACACCGTTCACCGCTGCGTGCACGCCGCTGCGTCGGTACGGCAGCTGTGGCAGCGAGACCGCGGGATTGCCCAGGTGCGCCTGCCAGTACTGCGCGGCCTGGCCTGCGTCTTCGTCGAGCACCACCTCGGCGCGCCATTGCAGGTACTGGTCGAACTGACCCAGCTCGTCATCGGCACCCGCCGGCCCCTGGCGATAGGCATCGAGCAACTGCTCGGCCAGTACGCCAAGGCTGCCGGCATCGAGCAGCGCCTTGGGTAGCGCCAGGGTCAGTTGCCAGTCGCCGCTCCCCAGCCGCTGCAACCGGGCCGCGATGCGCGCACTCTGGGCCGCTTGCGCCACCCAGGCGGCAATGTCCTCGGCTGACGTGCCGTCATTCACGCTCAGCGGCACCTGCGGCGCACGCGCAGCGGGGAACTGGCGCTGGCCGTGGTAGCCGGGCACGGCGGCAATGGCGCTGGTCAGCACTTGCTGGCGCAGCGCCAAGTCATTCAACGCGGCGTGCAGGACCGGCTGATCCAGCTCGCCGGCGATGTCGATGCGCAGCAGGTGCAGGCCATCAGCGCCGTGGGCCGGGTCGCTCCAGTGCTGTTGCTCGGCCAGCAGGGCCAGGCCGGCGCCACGGTGTTGCAGATCGATGTCACTCATGCGTCAGCCTCTTGAGTCAGCGGCGCGGCGCTGGGCGCCTGTGCCAGGGTTTGGCGCTCGACCATCTCGCCCATCGCCACGACGATCTTGCGTGGCCCCTCGAAGGGGTCGCGGGCGTGGGCGGCGAGCATGTTGTCGAGCAGGATCACATCGCCCTTGCGCCAGTCGAAACGCACCGCGCAGGCTTCGTACAGTTCACCGATGAGGGTCATGGTGGCGTCGTCGATCGGCGTGCCGTCACCGTAGTAGACGTGGCGCGGCATGCGCTCGGCGCCGAACAGCGCCAGCAGGTCGTCGCGCACATCGGCGTCCAGGCAATGGATGTGGTGCAGTTGCACCTGGTTGAAGAAGGTCTTCTCGCCGGTCACCGGATGGCGAATGATCGCCGGGCACGGTGTGCGGATCTGCAGTTCGTCGTGGTCGAACCAGGTCCACTGGATGCCGGCGGCGCGGCAGCGGGCCTCGACTTCGGCGCGCTCGTCGGTCTTGAAGAAGTGCTGCCACGACACGTCGAGGTTGCTGGCGAAGGTGCGCACATACAGCAGGCCCTTGCGCTCGAAGGTGTCACGCACCGCTTCCGGCAGGCGCTGGTACATCAGTCGGCAGTCCACCACCGGTGTAGCGCCACCGACCGGCGAGGGCTGCTCGCAGAAGAACAGCTGCTTGCGTGGCCAGGTGTCCTGGTGCGAGCTCTCGTTGTGGAACAGGATCATCTTGTTCTCGGGGTACGGCGTCGAGCGGTAGGTGTTCTTGCCGCCCTCCTTCTTCGGCAGGTCGCCGTAGTTGCCGTACAGCCCCGGTTGCACCGCCTCGGCGAAGGCCTCGAAGGCATGGATGTCGTGCATGGCGAAGCCGCGGAACAGCAAGCCGGCGTGGCGCGAGAGCTTTTCTTCCATCCAGGCGCGGTTGTCCTGCACCCAGGCCACCAGGTCCAGGCCCGGGTCGTTGGGTTCGATCAGCAAGGGGAACACCTGCGGCGCCGCCAGCAACGATTCGCGCACGGCCACGGCGCTGCGCGGCTCGGCCAGCCGGGGCTTTTTCAGAAACGTGCCGAGCTTGTCCATCTTCGACCGCGCAGGCGCCGCGGCAGGGGTCGCCGCGGCAGGGGTCGAAAGGGCGACGGCGGCGGCGGTATCGGTGCTCATCTTGAGATCTCCTAGTCTGATGTCCGGCTCACGCAGCATCTGCTGCAACAGACCGATCCAGTCCGTGGCCAGGGCGCGTACGCGCTCGGCGCTGAACAGCTCGCTGGCGTACTGCCAGGTGCCGCGCAGGCCGTCACCGTCCTGGTCGAGGAACAGGGCCATGTCGAATTTCGAATAACGGCTCAGCGCCGGCAGCACCTCGACCTTCAGCGCATCGAGGCTGCTGTCGCGTACCGGCAGGTTGTTCATCACGAACAGCACCTGCACCAGCGGGTTGACCCCACGCTGGCGCGCCACACCGGCGGCCTCGACGATCATGTCGAAGGGCAGGTCCTGGTGTTCGAAGGCGGCCAGCGCGATGGCGGCAGTGGCGCTCAGGTAGTCGCGCAGCGGCTGCTCGGCGGCGTAGCGCGAGCGCAGCGGCAGGATGTTGACGAAGAAGCCGATCAAGCGCTCCAGCTCGGCGCGCGGGCGTCCGGCGACGTCGGCACCGACCAGCACGTCATCGCTGGCGCTGGCGCGGTGCAGCAGCAGTTGGAAGGCCGCCAGCAGCACGCTGTAGAGGGTGGTGCCGGCCTGCCCGGCGAGCGCCTGCAGGCCAGTCACCAGGGCGGCATCGAGGTGTACGGGCAAATCCGCCCCGGCGCCGCTTGCCCGCGCACTGCGTGGCTGATCGCTGGGCAGTCTGAGTAACCCCGAGTTGCCGGCCAGCGCCTGGCGCCAGTAATCGCCCTGTGCCGCCAGCACGCCCTGCTGCTGCATCGCCAGCTGCCAACGGGCGTAGTCGCTGTACTGCACCGGCAACGGTTCGAGACGCGCCGGCTGGCCGTCGCGCAGCAGGCCATAGAGCTCGACCAGTTCATTGACCAGCAGCGACATCGACCAGCCATCGGAGATGATGTGGTGCATGGCGTACAGCACCACGTGTTCGCGCGCCCCCAGGCGCAGCACCCGGCCACGCAACAGCGGCGCCAGCAGCAGGCTGATCGGCGTGCTGGCGTTGTCCAGCACCGCTTCAGCCACCGCCGATTCCTGCTCGGCGCGGCTCAGGCCGGTGAGGTCGTGCAGCGGCAACTCGACGCTGACCACGGCGTGCACCACCGCCTGCGGATCGCCTTCGTCGTCGGCGATGTAGGCTGTGCGCAGTACGTCGTGGCGACGCATCACCTCGGCCAGTGCTTCGCGCAACAACGGCACCTGCAATTCACCGTGCAGACGCAGCGCCAATGGCATGCCGTAGGCGCCGCTGGCGCCGGACAGTTGCTCGACCACCCACAGCCGCCGCTGCGCCAGCGACAGCAGCGCACCGGCCTCGGCACCTGCGGCGCTCAGTTGCGGCAGCGGCGCCTGTACCTCAGCGCTGCGTGCCTGCAACTGCGCAGCGAAGTCTTCCAGGCGCGGGTGCTGGAACAGGTCGCGCAGGCTCACCGGCTGCGACAACTGCGTCTGCAGCCGGGCGATCACCTGGGTCGCCAGCAGCGAGTGGCCGCCCAGTTCGAAGAACTGATCGTCCAGGCCCACCTCAGGCACCTCAAGCACCTCCTGCCAGACCTCGGCCAGCTGGCATTGCAAGGGGCTGTGCGGCGCGCGCCGCGTGGCCGACTGCACCTCGGGCTGGGGAGCCGGCAGGGCCTTGCGCTCGAGCTTGCCGTTGGGTGTCAGCGGCAGCGCCGGCAGCCAGACGATGAAGGCCGGCACCATGTAACCCGGCAACTGCTCGGCCAGACGCGCCTTGAGCGTCGCGCCAAGGTCCGCCTGCTGCGCCGCCTCGGCATCCACACCCTGGGCTGCCAGGTAGGCCACCAGTTGCACACCGCCTTGCAGTTCGCAGGCCAGCACGGCGGCCTCGCGCACTTCAGGCAAGGCCAGCAGGCGCGCCTCGATTTCGCCCAGCTCGACGCGGAAGCCGCGAATCTTGACCTGATGATCGACCCGGCCGAGGTACTCCAGCACGCCGTCGGCGCGGTAACGGGTCAGGTCGCTGGTGCGGTACAGGCGCTCGCCAGGTGTGCCGAACGGGTTGGGCACGAAACGCTCGGCAGTCAACCCCGGCCGGCCCAGATAGCCCCGGGTCAGGCCCGCGCCCGACAGGTACAACTCGGCGCCGACACCCAGTGGCGCCGGTTGCAGGTCGTCGCCCAGCAGGTAGCTGCCGGTGCCCGGCAATGGCCGGCCGATGCTCGCCGTGCCGCCGGCTTTACGCACGCTCCAGGTGGAATAAGTGGTGTCTTCCGAAGGGCCGTAGAGGTCGTTGACCTGTTCTACCCCCGGCAGTTGATAGAGGTCATCGACCAGCGCCTGCTTCAGCGTCTCGCCGGCCAGGTTGATGATGCGCACACTGGCTGGCACCTGGCCTGCGCGCAGCAGCGCGGCCAGGGCCGACGGCACGCTGTTGATCAAGCGCACACGGTCGCGGGCAGGCAGCTCTGGCAGCGCCAGGGCGTTACGCGCCAGCACCAAAAAGCCGCCGCTGGCCAGGGTGATGAAGATTTCCCAGACGGACAGATCGAAGCACACCGAGGTCGCGGCCAGCACGCCTTGCAGGTCATCGCGACTGAACGTGCGCTGCGACCAGTCGAGCAGCGCCTGGACGTTGCGGTGGGTGATGGCCACGCCCTTGGGCAGGCCGGTGGAGCCGGAGGTGTAGATGACATAGGCCAGGTTGTCCGGGCTGACCGTGGTGTGCGGGGCGCTGGCCGGATACTCGGCCAGCCAGTGCTGACCCGGCTGGATGTCGAGCACCTGCAGCGAGGCTTCCAGCGTCAGTCCGGCGCGCACCGTCGCCTGGCTGATCAGCACCTGGGCGCGGCTGTCGGCAAGCATGTAGGCCAGGCGCTCTGCCGGGTAATCGGGGTCGAGCGGCACATAGGCGCCGCCAGCCTTGAGCACGCCAAGCAAGGCCACCAGCAGGTCGCTCGAACGTGGCAAGGCCACTGCCACACGCACTTCCGGGCCAACGCCCATGCCGACCAGGCGCTGCGCCAGGCGGTTGGCGCGTTGCTCCAGGGCTGCGTAGCTCAGTTGGTGGTCGCCGTCGATCACTGCCAGGTGCTCAGGCTGTTCGCTGGCGCGCTCGGCGATATGGCTGTGGATGCAGCGCGCCGCCACCGAAGGCCTGGCCTCGGCGTTCCATTCAAGCAGCATGCGCTGGCGTTCGTTGGCGCTGAGCAGGCTCAGTTCGCCCAAAGCTTGCGGCTGCTGCACTAAGCCTCCGAGCAGTTGCAGCAGATGCATGGCAATCGCCTCGACCTGCGCGGCGCTGAACTGCTCGGCGTGGTACTGGAAGTGCAGGCTGATGCCCGCCTCTACGCCCACCAGCAGGGTCAGCGGCAGGCTGGTCTGCTCTTGCGTACTCACCGCGCCGAAGCGCAGGCCGGCGCCGGCGCCTTGTTGCAGGGCCTCGGCCACCGGGTAGTTCTCGAACACCAGCAAGGTATCGAACAGCCCTTCACCGCCCTGCCCGGCCCAGCGCTGGATGTCGAACAACGGCGTGTGCTCGTGCTCGCGCAGCCCCAGGTTGTAGGCCTGCACGTCGGCCAGGAACGCTGCCGGGTGCTGCTCGCCCTTGGGGCTGACGATCACCGGCAAGGTGTTGATGAACAGCCCCACTTGGGTCTCGATACCCGGCAGCGGCGCCGAGCGTCCGGCCACGGTGGCGCCGAAGGCCACCGTGGATTGCCCGGTGTAGCGCTGCAAGAGCAAGGCCCACGCCGCCTGCATAACGGTGTTGAGGGTGACGCTGTGCTGCCGGGCGAAGGCGTTGAGCCGTTCGCAGGCGGCAGCGTCCAGTTCCCGCAGATGCTGCCCATGGGCATGCTCGGCAGCGCCTGGGGACGGCAAAGCGGCCGCCAGCCGGGTCGGCGCATCCAGCGTTTGCAGGTGTTCGCGCCAGAACTGCTCGGTGGCCTGGGCATCACGCCCGGCCAGCCAGACGATGTAGTCGCGGTAGCGCCCAAGCGGCGCTGGCACTGCGACGCCGTGGTAGCGCTGCAACACTTCGCTGAGCAACTGTGCGTTGCTCCAGCCGTCGAGCAGCAGGTGATGGCAGGTGAACAGCAGCTGGTAGCGCTCATCGCCCAGGCGCAGCAGGCGCAGGTCGAGCAGCGGCGCGCGGCGCAGGTCGAAGCCTTGCAGGCGCAAGCGCTCGCTCAACGCCGCCAGCGCATCAGCCTGGTCTGGGCGATTGCGCCAATCATCCACGGCGAACGGCAGCGCGCAGTGGCGCTGCACCACTTGCAGCGGCCGTTCGCCTTCGATGAAGGCGCTGCGCAGGCTGTCGTGGGTATCAAGCGCCGCCTGCCAGGCGCCGCGCAGACGCTCGAGGTCAAGGCCATCGACCGCCACCGACAGTTGGTTGATGTAGGCGCCGTCGCCCGGCTGGTACAGGCTGTGGAACAGCATGCCCTGCTGCATCGGTGACAGCGGGTAAAGGTCTTGCACCTGGCGTGGATCGAGCTGCAAGCGGTCGAGGGCGGCCTGGTCGAGGCCGGCCAGCGGCACGTCCGAGGGGGTCAGGCTGCCGCTGCCGGCAGCGCAGCAATGTTCGATGAGTTCGCCCAGCGCCTGCTCGTAGGCGCTCGCTAGACGCTGCACGGTACTGTCCTCGAACATCTGCGCGCTGTACTGCCAGTCCACCAGCAGCTCACCGCCGTACACCTGGCCATTGAGGGTCAGCCAGTTGCCCAACGGCGCATCGGCGGCCTGCTCCTGGCCACGCGGCTCGCTGGCCGGAACGAACAGCGCATCGTCGCCGGCGAAGCTGCCATCGAGTTGGCCGAGGTAGTTGAAGGTGATGCGTGGCAACGGCTGCGCAGCCAGTGCCGCACGGGTCTTGGGGCTGCCCAGGTAACGCAGGGCGGCATAGCCGACGCCGTTGTCCGGCACGCTGCGCAGGTGCTCCTTGACCTGCCGCAGTGAGTCGCCCAGCTCGGCGGCCACGGGCAACCTGAGCGGATAGAAACTGGTGAACCAGCCAACACTGCGGGTCAGGTCGAGCTCGGCGCCCAGTGGCTCGCGGCCATGGCCTTCGAGCAGCACGGCCACTTCGTCGCAGCCGCTCCAGTCGCCGATGACCCGCGCCAGGGCGGTCAGCAGCAGGTCGTTGACCTGGCTGCGATAGGCCGCAGGCGCCTGTTGCAGCAGGCGGTGGGTCTGCTCGGCGGACAGCCGCGTCTGCACGCTGCGCGCGTCGCGGTTGCACAGGCGTGCGCCAGAACGGGCCTCAGGCAGATCGAGGTCCAGCGCCTGGGCCTGCCAGTAGGCCAATT
Organism: Pseudomonas cremoricolorata; assembly: GCF_000759535.1. Lineage (NCBI taxonomy): Bacteria > Pseudomonadati > Pseudomonadota > Gammaproteobacteria > Pseudomonadales > Pseudomonadaceae > Pseudomonas > Pseudomonas cremoricolorata. Next base: position 670,694 of record NZ_CP009455.1, read on the forward strand.
GCTGCTCCAGGCGCGGCGACTGCGCCGCGGCCTGCAAATGCTCGGCCCAGGCCTTGAGCGAATGGGTCTTGGCCGGCAGCGCTTGCTGGTGATAGGCCGCGTGCAGGTCTTCAAGCAGCACCCGCCACGACACCCCGTCAACCGCCAGGTGGTGAATCACCAGCAGCAAGCGCTGGCTGCCATCGGCGCGGCTGGCCAGCAGCGCGCGAAGCAGAGGTCCGTGGGCCAGATCGAGGCTGCGCTGGGCGCGCTCGGCAGCGTCGTTGAGGGCTGAATCATCGGCCACCGCCTCCTGCCACAGCAGCGCCGCAGGCTCGGCCTCCAGCGCGGCGAAGTGGCCGCGCCCGGCGTTGAAACGCAGGCGCAAGGCATCGTGCTGGCGCAGCAGCGCCTGCAACGCGCGCTCCAGTGCCGTGGCCTCGATTGGCTGACGCGGGGTCAGCAGCAGCGACTGGTTCCACTGCTGCGGGCTGGCCTGGATCGTCTCGAAGAACCAGTGCTGGAACGGCAGCAACGGCGTGTCGCCGCTGAGCGGGCGCTGGTCGATCTGCACGCTGGGCGCAGCGCTCACCGCAACCGCCGCCAGGGCCTGTACGGTCTGGTGCTGGAACAGGTCCTTGGGGCTGAAGTTCAGGCCGGCCTGGCGCGCGCGGCTGACCACCTGAATCGACAGAATCGAATCGCCACCGAGCTCGAAGAAGTTGTCGCTGCGGCCCACCTGCGGGCGTTTGAGTACGGTTTGCCAGATTGCCGCCAGGCACTCCTCTCGCTCACCACGCGGCGCCTCGTAGTGCGCCTGCACGGCGCTGGCCTGAGGACGCGGCAGGGCCTTGCGCTCGAGTTTTCCGTTGGGGCTGAGCGGCATGCGCTCGATGAACAGCAACTGGCTGGGCACCATGTAGTCCGGCAGCGCCTGACGCAGCGGTTCACGCAGCGCCTCGCGCAATGCCGGCTGGGCCTCTGGTTGCCACTGGCGGGGCACCACGTAGCCGACCAGCACGCCATCGAGCGCCAGCACCACCGCTTCACGCACGGCGTGCTGCTCCATCAGCCGCGCCTCGATTTCCCCTAGCTCGATGCGCAGGCCGCGAATTTTCACCTGGTGGTCGATGCGCCCGCGGTACTCGATCACGCCATCGGCGCGCTGGCTGGCCAGATCGCCGGTGCGGTATAGGCGCTGGCCGGCACCGAACGGGCTGGTGACGAAACGCTCGGCAGTCAGTGCCGGGCGCCGGTGATACCCGCGCGCCAGGCCTTCGCCGCCCAGGTACAGCTCACCGACCACACCGGCTGGCACGGCCTGCAACTGAGCGTCGAGCACATAGGTTTGCAGGTTGGCGATGGGCTGGCCGATGGGCACGGCGTCGCGGCCTTCGTCGCGGCAAGTCCAGTGGGTGACGTCGATGGCCGCTTCGGTCGGGCCGTAGAGGTTGTACAGCGCGGTCCAGGGCAGGCGCGCCAGCACCTGTTCCTGGGCATCCACCGGCAGCGCCTCGCCGCTACAGACGATGCGCCGCAGGCTGGTGCAACGGCCAACCTGCTCGTCGAGCAGAAACATCTGCAGCATCGACGGCACGAAGTGCAAGGTGCTCACCTGGTACGCCTCGATCAGCTCGATCAAGCGCCGTGGGTCACGGTGATCGCCCGGCCCGGCCACGGCCAGGCAGGCGCCGCTGAGCAGTGGCCAGAAGAATTCCCATACCGAGACATCGAAGCTGAACGGGGTTTTCTGCAACACCACCTCGCCGGCTTGCAGGCGGTAGGCCTCCTGCATCCAGCACAGGCGGTTGGTCAGCGCGCGGTGGCGGTTGCCGGCGCCCTTGGGCTTGCCGGTGGAGCCTGAGGTGTAGATGACGTAGGCCAGTTGCTCGGGGTCGACCGCGACGTTCAGCGCGGCGCCTGAAAGCTCATCCAGTTCCAGAGTATCGAGTGCCAGGCAGGTGACGCCGGCCGGACACGGCAGGCGCAGGTGCGACTGACTCACCAGCAGCGCGATGCCGCTGTCGTCGATCATGTAGGCCAGGCGTTCTTCGGGGTATTCCGGGTCGAGCGGCACGTAGGCGCCGCCGGCCTTGAGGATTGCCAGCAGGCCGACCACCATCTCCACACTGCGCTCGGCAGCGATGCCCACCACCACTTCGGCACCGACGCCAAGGCTGACCAGGTGCCGGGCCAGGCGATTGGCGCGCTGGTCGAGTTCGGCGTAGCTCAGGGTCTGCCCGGCAAAGCGCAGCGCCGGCGCCTCGGGGCTGGCCTGCACCTGACGCTCGATGAGCTGCTGCACCGGGGTGTCCAGCGGGTAGCGGTCGCTGGCGGTGGCATTCCACTGCTCGACGATCAGCGCGCGCTGCGCGGCATCGAGTAACGGCAGTTCAGCGACGCGAGCAGCGGGGGCGGCGACGATGCCCTGCAACAGGTTCAGCCAGTGCCGGGCCATGGCCTCGATGCGCGCGTGCTCAAACAGGTCGCTGGCGTAGATCAGCGCAGCGTGTAGCGTGCTGCCGTCGTCCTGGGTTTCCAGGGTCAGGTCGAGCTGTGCGGTGGCGGCGTCCCACTGCAACGGCTCGACGCGCAGCCCCGGCAGCTGCAACGCCGCCGCCTGCTGCACGCCGTCCTGGTGGTTGTGCATGGCTTGGAACAGCGGATTGTGGCTGAGGCTGCGGGTCACGCCCAGGGCCTCGACCAAGTGTTCGAAGGGCAGATCCTGATGCGCCTGGGCCTCACGCACCTGCTGGCTGACCCGCTGCAACAGGGTGCTGAACGGCTCGTCGTCCTGCACCTGGGCGGCCAGCACCTGGGTGTTGACGAACAGGCCGATCAAACGCTCGGTTTCCAGCCGCGTGCGGTTGGCCACCGGCACACCGACGCGCACCAGGGCTTGGCCGCTGTAACGGTGCAACAAGGTGTGGAACGAGGCCAGCAGCAGCACGAACAGGCTGACACCCTCGGCCCGCGCGCGCTGGCGCAAGTCGCTCACCAAGGGCGCCGGCAGGCTGATCGGCACCCGCGCGCCAGCAGGACTGATGGCTGCCGGACGCGGGTGGTCGCTGGGCAGTTCCAGCACCTGTTCAGGGTCACCGAGCTGGGCCTTCCAGTAGGCCAGCTGACGCTCGCCCTCGCCCGCCGCCATCCATTGCCGCTGCCAGGCGGCGAAGTCGCTGTACTGCACCGGCAGCGCCGGCAAGGTGTGGGCCGCGCCCTGATAAGCCGCCAGCAGTTCCTCGACCATTACGCCCATCGACCAGCCGTCGGTGACGATATGCTGCAGCACCAGCACCAGCAGGTGCTGGTCGGTGCTGATCGGCGCCAGGCCCACGCGCAGCAGCGGGCCGTTGGCCAAGTCGAATGGGCGTGCGGTGAACTCGGCAACGCAGTCGCGCAGGCACTGCTCCAGCGGTGCGCTATCGCGCGCCAGGCTGAGCGTTTCGATGTGCGGCACTGCATGGGCGTCGACCACCTGGCTGACCTCACCGTGCGCCTCGACAAAGCGCGTGCGCAGGCTGGCATGGCGCGTCAGCAGCGCGGCGAAGCTGGCGTGCAGGCGCTCGACATCCAGCGCGCCGTGCAGCACCAGCGCGGTGGGAATGTGATACGCGCTGCTGCTCGGCGCCAGTTGCCAGAGGAACCACTGCCGCTGCTGGGCGAAGGACAGCGGCAACGCCTCACCGGGCGCGGCCGGGACGATGGGCAGGCGGGCGACTTCGATGCCCATGTCGTGCAGCTTGGCGAACAGCTGGCGGCGCTTGTCGGCGCCCAGCCCGCGGATGCGTTCAACCAGGTGCTGGTTGCGCGCGGCGTGTTCAGACATTGTCCATCTCCAGTTCATCGAGCACGCCGAAGATCTGATCCAGCTCGGCGTCGCGGGCCTGGGTCGATGCGTGGGGCTGCAAATAGGTGGCGAGTTCGCCGAGGCTGCGCAGGCCGTGGAAGTCGCGAATCTTCAGCTCCACGCCAAGATCGCTGCGGATGCGCGAGAGCAGCATCACCAGTTGCAGCGAGTGGCCGCCGAGGGCGAAGAAATCATCGTCGAGGCCGACCCGCTCGACGCCCAGCACGTCCTGCCAGATCACCGCCAGACGCTGCTGCAGTTCGCTGTGCGGCGCCACGTAGGCGCTTTGCAGCAGGCTGGCGTCCGGCTGCGGCAAGGCCTTGCGGTCGAGTTTGCCGTTGGTGGTCAGCGGCAGGTTTTCCAGCAGCAGCAGGTGGGCGGGCACCATGTAGTCCGGCAACGGCCCGCGCAGGCGCGCCTTGATCTGTTCGCGGGTGGCGGCCTGGGTGTCGGCATCGGCGTGCAGCAGCGCTTTATCGTTCGGCACCACGTAGGCGACCAGTTGCAGCGCCTCGCCTTCACCGTGGGTCAGCACCGCGACGCTGCCGACCTGTGGATCGGCCAGCAACTGCGCTTCGATCTCGCCCAGCTCGATGCGGAAGCCGCGGATCTTCACCTGATGGTCGATGCGGCCGATGTAGTCGATGCCGCCATCGGCGCGGTAACGGGCGAGATCACCAGAGCGGTACAGGCGCCCGCCTTGTCCATCGAACGGGTTGGGAATGAAGCGCGTGGCGCTGAGGCCGCCGCGGTTCAGATACCCCCGCGCCAGCCCGGCGCGACCGATGTACAGCTCACCGATGCAACCCTTGGCCACCGGGTTGAGGTCGGCGTCGAGCAGGTACCAGCTCAGGTCATTGATCGGGGCGCCGATGGGGCTGCTGGCTTCGGCGTCGAGGTCAGCGAGGTGCAGCGGGCGATAGCTGACGTGCACGGTGGTTTCGGTGATGCCGTACATGTTCACCAGTTGCGGCGCCTGATCGCCGAAGCGCTCGAACCACGGGCGCAGGCTTTTCACATCCAGCGCTTCGCCGCCGAAGATCACCTGGCGCAACGCATGTTCGCCAGGCTCTGCGCAGGCCACCTGCATCAGCGCCTTGAACGCTGATGGCGTCTGGTTGAGCACGGTGACCTGTTCGGCACAGATCAGCTGGTAGAACTCGCGCGGCGATCGGGTCACATCCTGCTCGACCACCAGCAGGCGGCCGCCGTGCAGCAGCGCGCCGAAGATTTCCCACACTGAGAAGTCAAAGCCGAAGGAATGGAACAGCGTCCACACGTCGCGCTCATCGAAGCCAAACCAGGCGTCGGTGGCCGCGAACAGGCGCAGCACGTTGCGATGGGTCAGCAAGGTGCCTTTGGGTTGGCCGGTGGAGCCGGAGGTGTAGATGACATAAGCGAGGTTGTCGGGGCTGACCGCCACCTGTGGGGCATCTTCGCGTTCTCCATCGCTGTCGAGGTTCAGTACCGGCAACTGCGCCGGCAGCGGCAGGCGTTCGACCACCTGCGGCTGACCAAGCAGCAGCGCCATACAGCTGTCTTCGATCATGTAGGCCAACCGCTCGTGCGGATACGCCGGGTCGAGCGGCACGTACGCCGCACCGGCCTTGAGAATCGCCAGCAGGCCGACCAGCATCTGCGGGCTGCGCTCGGCGGCCAGGCCCACCAGCACGTCGGGGCCGGCGCCCTGCTCCAGCAGTTGGTGGGCCAGTGCGTTGGCGCGGCGGTCGAGTTGCGCGTAGGTCAGTGAAGTGCCGGCAGCGGTTATGGCGATAGCCTCGGGGCGCTGCTCGGCCTGCGTGGCGATGAGTGTGTGCAGGCACTGCGGCGCCGGGTAGTCGGCGACCTGCGGGTTCCAGTCGAGCAAGGTCGCGCTGCGCTCGGCGTCATCCAGTAGCGGCAGTGCGCCGATGCGTTGCTCAGGCGCGGCGACCATACCCTGCAACAGCGTCTGCCAGTGCCGCGCCATACGCTCGATGCTGGCGGCGTCGAACAGCTCGGTGGCGTAGGTGAACAGCGCTTGCAGGCCATCGGCCGACTCGAAGGTATCGAGCATCAGGTCGAACTGCGTGCTGCTGGCGCTCAGCGCCAGCCCTTGCAGGCGCAGCTCGCCCAGCTGACGCTGCGCGGCCTGCTGCCGGGCCTCGGCCTGGTGGTTGAACAGCACCTGGAACAGTGGGTGATGGGCCTGACTGCGTTGCGGTTGCAGCGCCTCGACCAGACGTTCGAAGGGCAGGTCCTGATTAGCCTGCGCCTCGACTGCGCGCTGGCGCACCTGGCCGAGCAGCGCGCGCAGCGACATCTGCGGGTCGATGTGTGCTTGCAGCACCTGGGTGTTGACGAAGAAGCCCAGCAGGCCCTCGGTCGCCAGGTGCTGACGGTTGGCCACCGGCACGCCGACGCGCACCTGCGCCTGACCGCTGTAGCGGTGCAGCAGCACCTGCCAGGAGGCCAGCAACAGCATGAACAGCGTCGCCCCCTGCTGCTGGGCCAGTGCCCTGAGGCGCTGCACCAATGCGGCGGACAGCTCGAGTGCAAGCGTGGCGCCACGGCCGCTGGCCTGGGCCGGACGTGGGTGGTCCAGCGGCAGCTCCAGCGGCGTGTGATCGCTGCCCAGATGGCCCTGCCAGTACGCCAGTTGCCGCTCGCCCTCACCCGCCGCCAGGCGTTCGCGTTGCCACACCGCGTAGTCGGCGTACTGCACCGGCAGCGCCGGCAGATCTGGCGTGCGGCCCTGGCGCAGGGCGTCGTAGGCGTGCAGCAGTTCCTCGACCATGCGCTGCATCGACCAGGCGTCGGAGACGATGTGGTGTTGGGTCACCGCCAGCACGTGCTGCTCTGCCGATTCGCGCAGCAGCCCGACGCGCAGCAGTGGACCGTGCTCCAGGTCGAACAGCTGACTGGCCTGGGCCTGTAGCCAGGTTTCGCGCTCGGCATGGTCGGCCAGGGTTTCCACGGCGATGCGCAGCGGCGCCGGCTCGGCAATGCGCTGGACCAACTGCGCGCCCTCGTGGCGGAAGGTGGTGCGCAGGGATTCGTGACGCTGGAGCAGGCAGTTGAAGGCCTGCTCCAACGCCGTGACATCCAGCGGGCCGCTCAGCAGCAAGGCGCTGGGAATATGGTAGGCGCTGCTCTGCGGGTCGAGCTGCCAGAGGTACCACTGACGTTCCTGGGCGAACGACAACGGCAACGGCTGCTCACGGCTGACTGCACGCAGCGGCGCTTCAACGGTGGCGTCGGCGACCTCCAGGCTGGCGGCGAAGGCGCGCAAGGTGGCGTGTTCGAACAGGCCCTTGAGCGGCACCGGCCGGCCCAGCGCCTGACTCAGGCGCGAGACCACTTGCGTGGCCAGCAGCGAGTGCCCGCCCAAGGCAAAGAAATCATCCTCGGCGCCGACCTGCGGCAACTGCAGCACCTGAGCCCAAATCTGGGCGATGGTCTGTTGCAGTTGACCCTGTGGTGCGACGTAGGCGCCTTGCAGCAGGCTGGCGTCCGGCTGCGGCAAGGCCTTGCGGTCGAGCTTGCCGTTGGTGGTCAGCGGCAGGGTTTCCAGCAGCAGCAGATGGGCAGGCACCATGTAGTCCGGCAACGACCCGCGCAGGCGCGCCTTGATCTGTTCGCGGGTGGCGGCCTGGGTGTCGGCATCGGCGTGCAGCAGCGCTTTATCGTTCGGCACCACATAGGCGACCAGTTGCAGTGCTTCGCCTTCACCGTGGGTCAGCACCGCGACGCTGCCGACCTGTGGATCGGCCAGCAACTGCGCTTCGATCTCGCCCAGCTCGATACGGAAACCGCGGATTTTCACTTGGTGGTCGATACGGCCGATGTAGTCGATGCCGCCATCGGCGCGGTAACGGGCGAGGTCGCCAGAGCGGTACAGGCGCCCGCCTTGTTCATCGAATGGGTTGGGAATGAAGCGCGTGGCGCTGAGGCCGCCGCGGTTCAGATACCCCCGCGCCAACCCGGCGCGGCCGATGTACAGCTCACCGATGCAGCCCTTGGCCACCGGGTTGAGGTCGGCGTCGAGCAGGTACCAGCTGAGGTCATTGATCGGGGCGCCGATGGGGCTGCTGGCTTCGGCGTCCAGATCAGCCAGGTGCAGCGGACGGTAGCTGACGTGCACGGTGGTTTCGGTGATGCCGTACATGTTCACCAGTTGCGGCGCCTGATCGCCGAAGCGCTCGAACCACGGGCGCAGGCTTTTCACATCCAGCGCTTCGCCGCCGAAGATCACCTTGCGCAACGCGTGTTCGCCAGGCTCGGCGCAGGCCACTTGCATCAGCGCCTTGAACGCTGATGGCGTCTGGTTGAGCACGGTGACCTGTTCGGCACAGATCAGCTGGTAGAACTCGCGCGGCGAGCGGGTCACGTCCTGCTCGACCACCAGCAGCCGCCCACCATGGAGCAGCGCGCCGAAGATTTCCCATACCGAAAAATCGAAGCCGAAGGAGTGGAACAGCGTCCACACGTCGCGCTCATCGAAGCCGAACCAGGCGTCGGTGGCAGCGAACAGGCGCAGCACGTTGCGGTGGGTCAGCAAGGTGCCTTTCGGTTGGCCGGTGGAGCCGGAGGTGTAGATGACATAAGCGAGGTTGTCGGGGCTGACGGTTACCTGCGGGGCATCTGCGCGTTCGGCATCACCTTCGAGGTTGAGCACCGGCAACTGCGCCGGCAGCGGCAGGCGTTCCATCACCTGGGGCTGACCGAGCAGCAGCGCCATGCGGCTGTCTTCGATCATGTAGGCCAACCGCTCGTGCGGATACGCCGGGTCAAGCGGCACGTAGGCAGCACCGGTTTTGAGGATCGCCAGCAGGCCCACCAACATCTGCACGCTGCGCTCGGCAGCCAGACCCACCAGCACATCAGGGCCGGCGCCCTGCTCGACCAAGCGGTGAGCGAGGGCGTTGGCACGGCGGTCGAGTTGTGCGTAGGTCAGTGAGGCAGCGCCAGCGGTTATGGCGATAGCCTCGGGGCGCTGCTCGGCCTGCGCGGCGATGACTTGGTGCAGGCAGTGCTGCACGGCGTGCTCGCGCACGGCGGGGTTCCACTCGCGCACGGTCGCCAGCGCCTCGTCGGCGGCAAGCATGGGTAACTCGGCCAGGCGCTGTTCGTCACCCTCCACCAGTCCTTGCAGCAGTACAGTCCAGTGCTGGCCCATGCGCGCGATGCTCGCTGAATCGAACAGGTCTGTGGCGTAGGTCAGCGCGGCGTGCAGTTCGCCGGCTTTCTCGAAGGTGTCGAGGGTCAGGTCGAACTGCGTGGTGCTGCTCTGCCACTGCACCTGCTGCAGGCTCAACCCAGCGGGCAAGGCATAGCTGGCGATGTCGCTCACCTGCGGCTGGTGGTTGTACATGACCTGGAACAGCGGCGTGCGGCTGGCATCGCGGGGCAATTGCAGGGCTTCGACCAGTTGTTCGAAAGGCAGGTCCTGGTGGGCCTGGGCGCCGAGCACCACGGCTTTGAGGCCCTGCAGGAAGACGGCGACCGACTGCTGACTGTCGATGTGCGTGCGCAGCACCTGGGTGTTGACGAAGAAGCCGATTAGCCCTTCCACCTCGGCGCGGTTGCGGTTGGCGATGGGCGTGCCGATGCGGATGTCGTGCTGGCCACTGTAGCGCTGCAGCAGCAGGCTGAAGGCGCCGAGCAGGACCACGAACAGCGACACCTCCTGGCGCCGCGCCAGGGCGCGCAGTCGCTCGGCCAATGCAGGCTCGACAGACAACGCCAGGCGCCGCCCGCGGTAGCTGGGTCGAGCCGGGCGTGGGCGATCGCTGGGCAGCTCCAGCGCTGGGTGCTCGCTGCCCAGTTGCGTCAGCCAGTAGTCGAGCTGGCGCTGGCGTTCGCCGGCCTCCAGCCAGCGGCGCTGCCACAGGGCGTAGTCGCGGTACTGGATCGGCAGCGCCGGCCACTCGGGCTGGCGGCCGCAAAGCAACGCGCTGTAGGCGCGGATGAACTCGTCGATCAGCACCGCCAGCGACCAGCCGTCGGCGACGATGTGGTGCAGGGTCAGCAGCAGCACATGTTCGTCATCGCCCAGGTGCAGCAGGCGAATGCGCAGTAGCGGCCCAGTCAGCAGGTCGAACGGCTGCACGGCCATGGCTTCGGCCTGCGCCACGACCTGCCGTTCACGCTCAGCGTCATGCAGATGCGCCAGTGACTGCTGCTGCACGCTTACCGGCGCCTGCAACGCCACCTGCTGCACTCGGCCGTCGGCCTCGCGGCGGAACACCGTGCGCAGGGTTTCGTGGCGCTCGACCAGAGCAGCGAAGGCCTGCTCGAGCACGGCGACATTCAGCGCGCCCTTGAGGCGCACCGCTGCCGGCAGGTTGTAGGCGCCGCTGTCCGGCTCCAGCTCCCAGAGGAACCACATGCGCTGCTGGGCGTACGACAGATCATGCCGATCACTCGCCTCGACCCCTGCCGGAATCGGCAGTTGCTGGAAGCTGACCCCTTCCTTTTCCAGCATCGCGAGAAAGGCACGGCGCTTGTCCAGAGGCAGGCCGATGAAGCGGCCGGCGAGCGTGAGGGATTGATCAGCGTTCATGTCGAGGCATCCGGTTGCAGAGGCGGGAGACGCGCGGACGCGTCGTCCCTATAGAACGAACCGGTGCAGGAAAAATTAGCAGCGAGGGGAGGCCTTGGCGCTAATGCCTGTAAGGCAAATCTTCATCGTTTGAAGGGTGTTCGGCCAGGAAGGTTGACCTGCGAGCGGCGAGCCGCCGTTCGCAGGTCAGATACAGCGCGTCGATCTCAGCCGAGCGAGCCGACGCCTACCGCACGCCGTGCATGGCTGCGGGTGGTGACGATGCCGAGGAAGGAAATCACGATGGCCAGGCCCAGGGTGGCGCTGACTTCGGCGCGGTGCGCCTCGGTGAACATCATCACGCCCAGGGCGCAACTGATGAAGATGATCACCAGCCAGGTCAGGTACGGGAACAGCCACATGCGGAACTTCAGCTCGGTGTTCTCGCGCTCCAGGCGACGGCGCATGCGCAGTTGCGAGATGGCGATGACCAGGTATACCAGCAGCGCGATGGCGCCGGAGCTGGCCAGCAGGAACTCGAACACGCCCTTGGGTGCGAAGTAGTTGAGCACCGCGATACCGGCGCCTATCAGCGTACTGCCGAACACCGCTGCGCGCGGTACGCCGACCTTGCTGGTGCCCTTGAGCATGGCCGGGGCGTCGCCGCGCTTGGCCAGCGAGTACATCATCCGCGAGGCGATGTAGATCGACGAGTTCATGCAGCTGGTGACCGCGACCAGCACCACCATGTCGACCAGGAAGGCGGCGTGGGGAATGTTCATGATTTCCAGCGCGCGCTGGTAGGAACCCACCACGGCCAGTTGCGGGTCGTTCCACGGCACCACGGAGATGATCACGAAGATCGACAGGATATAGAAGGTGCTGATCCGCCAGATCACCGAGCGGGTGGCCTTGGCGATGTTGCGCGACGGGTCGCTCGATTCGGACGCAGCGATGGTCACCGCTTCGGTGCCGATGAAGCTGAACATCACGGTGATAAAGGCGCCGATCACCGCCGACCAGCCATTGGGGGCAAAGCCGCCCTTCTCGGCGATCAGGGTGCTCAGGCCGCTCACTTCGCGGTCGGGCAGCCAGCCCATCAGGGCCGAGAAGCCCAGGCCGATGAAGGCCAGAATCGCGGTGACCTTGAGAATCGCGAACCAGAACTCGAACTCGCCGTATTTGGCCACGCTGAACAGGTTGGTGCAGGCCAGCAGCAGCACCGAGGCGAGGGCGAAGATCCAGCTGTCGATCTGCGGGAACCAGGCGTTGAGCACGTGCCCGGCGGCCAGGGCTTCGATGGGAATCACCAATACCCAGAACCACCAGTACAGCCAACCGATGGTGTAGCCGGCCCAGCGGCCGATGGCCTGGTCGGCGTAGGTGGAGAACGAGCCGGTGTCGGGATGGGCGACGGCCATCTCACCGAGCATGCGCATGACCAGAACGACCAAGGTTCCGGCCACGAAGTACGAAATGATGGTGGCTGGGCCGGCTGCCGCGATGGCGTGCCCAGAACCGACGAATAGTCCGGCGCCGATGATGCCGGCAATCGACAGCATCGTTACATGACGTGGCTTGAACCCTTGCGCAAGGGCATTGCCATCAGATCCCACGGTGTTCATTGATATTGTTCTCTTTTTGCTGACACAGGAAAGGACGGGCAGGCGTAGGCGAACATTTCTCCTTATAGAACAATGATTAACGCAGTACTCACGCGATTTTGTTGACGTTCTACACGCTATACCCGGCACTGCGCCAGCGAATTTCGGTGTCCATTTAAGCCCCCTCGGCCTGTGGGAAATTACGTGAGAACGTCTCGTTGCTGCGTGATTACGACGACGGTTATCCGATTGCGTCAGATGTCGC